>JAZDJU010000031.1:0-167969 GCA_043803685.1 Candidatus Omnitrophota bacterium | reverse complement strand
ACCATCGACATCAAGAGCCAGATATTGTATCTTCTCCATGGGTGACCCCTCCCTGATGTTTTAGTGTTTCTGATTTTACATCAGAACACTATGAGGTAAAGCCCTCGGTTAAGGGAGGCGGTCATCCATAACTATCTTTGCAAAGGGGGAAACTTAACCTGCTTCATGGTGACAAACACTTTCAAAGAACGTCTCTTGGCACGGATATTGATGTGCTTGTGATAGATGAGATGAGAAAGGGGCCATCTCAAAGGGGAGGGCGCAATGAAGATCAAAACGATGGTGATGGAAAAGATCCGGGGGAATGAACGGGAGGAGAAAGACGGGAAGATCTATTCCCTTCTTTATTTCAGGAAGGCCTTGCGCGAGGAGGCCTATGAAAAGTGCGCCTATTGGCGGAACCTGGCGCTCAAAAGAGGGGTCACACGCCGCGAGATCGACCGGATCATCTGTGAGCCGGTCATCCATCTTGAAGAGATGCTTTGTAATTAGCGAGTGAAAGAGGTGAATGGTGGACGTGTCTTCAGAATTCGAAGTCCGGCGATTGGGCGAGTGTGAGCTGATCTCGCCGTTGGAGTCGCATGAGTCCGGGCGGCGCTGGAAAATTTTTGTGAATGATTCCGAAAAAGTCCCTGTGGATATCGTCAGGGGCTCGGCGGAGGGGAAGGTCCACGCCGGTCGCAAGGCCGTTTGTTTTGAAAAAGCCGGTCCCCGGAAAAAGATCTTTTTCGATCCCGCCAAGACCCGGGCGGCCATTGTGACGTGCGGTGGTATTTGCCCGGGGATCAATGATGTGATCCGTTCTGTGGTGATGACGCTTTATTATCGCTACGGTGTCCGAGTGATCTTAGGAATTCAGAATGGTTATCAGGGCATGGTGAAGAAAACGGGCTTGGAGCCCGTGCGACTTTGTCCCGCGGATGTGGATCACATCAACCATACCGGCGGAACCATCCTCGGCACGACGCGCGGCCAGCAAGATTTCAAGGAAATGTTGGATTATCTCAAAGCGCGAAGGATCAACCAGCTTTTTGTGATCGGAGGGGATGGCACTCTGCGAGGGGCCATGGAATTGGCGGAAGAGGCGGAGAAGCAGAATTACTGCTTGAGCGTCGTCGGTATTCCGAAGACGGTGGATAACGATATTCTTTATGTTGACCGGAGTTTCGGGTTTGTCAGCGCCATGTCTGCCGCGGGCTCCGTTGTGGAAATAGCGCATAACGAGGCGAAATCGCAGCCCAACGGGATCGGTCTCGTGAAACTCATGGGACGTCATTCCGGATTCATCACGTGTTTCGCGGGACTTGCGTCAGGTAACGCCAACTTTGTGCTGATCCCGGAGGTCCCTTTTGATTTTGAGGGCGAAAAAGGATTGTTGAAGGCTCTCGAGGACCGGCTCAAGCGCCGCGGGCACGCGGTGATCCTGGTCGCCGAGGGCGCGGGGCAGGAACATATGCCTTCTAAAAAAGAGGAGCGGGATGCTTCCGGGAACGTGAAATTTCAGGATATCGGCCTTCTTCTGAGAGACAAGATCTTCAGCTATTTCCAATCCAGAAAGATCGAAGTGAATTTGAAATACATCGACCCCAGTTACATCGTCCGGGCGATTGGAGCGACGGCGGCGGACAGCGCCTACTGTTTTATGCTCGGGAAAAATGCGGTGCATGCCGCCATGTCGGGCCGCACGCAGGTCGTGGTGGGGCTGGTGCATAACATCGACGTCCACATCCCGATGAAATTGATCACACGCGGCCGCAAGCATGTGGACCCGGACGGAAGCCTTTGGTCCTCTGTCCTTGAATCCAGCGGTCAGCCTGTTTCCTTCAAGAACCTATCCTGACACCCGATCCCAGGGTCATTCTTGCGAAGAAGTTCGCTGTGGATTTAGGTGGACGATTGTGCCAGTCTACTTTGGAATAAAGCCTGCTTCCTGTCTGCGGTCTGGCAGGCGCTAATGACACTCGCCATGAGTTGATAGCTAAAACGCTTCGAGGTCCTTATGAAACAGCTGAAGCCTCCGCAACCTCCTTAACCTCTTTCAAGGTCTAGTTCTGAACTTCACCCCCGTTCACTTTCACCGGAACAAAAATGTGCGGCATATGACAAAAATGTAGGGTTCCAGACGGATCGCTCGGGATCTGCCCTAGGACTGCTGAATATGGCTGGAGGATGAACTTTGGCACGGTATATGCATTGTCCTCTAGTGGAACTATAAAACTATCAAAAGGAGGACATTTATGTTCGCAAAAAAGTTGTTCAAAAGATCCTTTGTCATATTGGGGGCTTTATTGACCCTGGGGTATTTTTGGCAAAAGGCGGCGTTCGCCGCGGATCCGACGGTGGCGTCCAATGTGACGGCCATCAACACGATCTGGACGCTGGTCGCGGCCTTTCTGGTGTTCTTCATGCAAGCGGGGTTCGCGCTGGTCGAGACAGGCCTGACGCGAGCGAAGAACACCTGCAACATTCTTATGAAGAACATGATGGATTTTTGTCTCGGTTCGCTTGCTTTTTGGGCGGTCGGATACGGCGTTATGTTCGGGGCCGACAAAATGGGCCTCTTTGGGACCACCGGATTTTTTCTCTCCGCAGCGAATCCCGGAACTGGGGATGGGCTTTGGCAATACGCTTACTGGCTCTTCCAGGTCGTGTTCGCAGCGACGGCGGCGACGATCGTTTCAGGAGCCATGGCGGAACGTACAAAATTCAGCGCTTATCTTATCTACACGGTTTTTATCAGCGCGATCATTTACCCCGTCGCGGGTCACTGGATCTGGGGCGGCGGCTGGCTCTCCAAAATGGGCATGGTCGATTTTGCCGGTTCAACTGTGGTGCATAGCATCGGCGGAATGGCGGGTTTGGTGGGCGCGATCATGGTCGGGCCCCGGCTTGGGAAATATAACCCGGATGGCAGTTCTAATGTCATTGCCGGGCACAATATGCCGCTCGCGGCCCTCGGCGTATTCATTCTCTGGTTTGGCTGGTTCGGATTTAACCCCGGGAGTACCACTTCGGGTGTGAATCTGAGCATTGCCACGATCGCTGTTACAACGAATCTCGCGGCGGCTGCAGGTGCGGTGGCGGCGATGTTCACGATCTGGATTGTCGCTGGGAAGCCGGATACTTCCATGACCTTGAACGGCGCGCTCGCGGGTCTTGTGGCGATCACGGCGCCTTGCGCTTCTGTGTCACCATTGAGCGCGATCATCATCGGTTTGATCGCGGGTGTTCTGGTCGTGTACTCAGTCATTTTTATCGAGCGGGTCCTTAAGATCGATGATCCTGTGGGCGCTGTTTCGGTTCACCTCGTCAACGGGATGTTCGGCACGCTTGCGGTCGGTCTCTTTGCCGAAAAAGCGTTTGGCGGCGCGGCAGGCCTTTCGCATGGCGATGGTCTTTTCTTCGGCGGGGGATGGCAACTGTTTATCACCCAGCTGACCGGCGTTGCCGCAGTGGCCCTTTGGACCGCGGTCGGTGCGACCATCTGTTTTTCGATCTGCAAGGTGACCACCGGGCTCCGCGTGAGCGATGAAGAACAGCTCAAGGGGCTTGATATTGATGAACACGGCATGGAAGGCTATGCTGGTTTCCAAATTTTCACAACGGAGTGATCAACCTTTGAAAGGAGGGTAAGACCATGAAACTTGTTACAGCGTTCATACAGCCGTACCGGTTACCGGCGGTCAAAGAAGCGCTTCAAAAGGCCGAGATCTACAGGATGAGCGTCTCCAACGCGCTGGGCTGCGGACAGCAGGCCGGCTACGAGGAGACTTATCGTGGTGTGAAACACAAGATCAACCTCTTGAAAAAGGTTCGCCTGGATATCGCCGTGAACGATAATTTTGTCGACACGACTATCAAGGCGATCGTTAAGGGGGCCAAGAGCGGCAAGATCGGCGACGGAAAGATCTTCGTGACCGAACTGGCTCAATGCATCCGGATCAGGACCGGCGAGACAGGGATCGCCGCGATCGGATAATGATCTCAGGGCAAGGGTGTGTTATGGAAATCGAAGGTTCAGGTGAAACGGATGGTTTGAAAGTGGATCACGCGGGACTTTCCCGGAAGGGGAAGCTACCGGACGCGATCCACGATCTGGAGAAGCAGATGATCGAGGAGGCCATGGTGCGTTCCGGGGGGAATCAGCGTCTGGCCTCTGAGATCCTCGGCATCACGGAGCGGATGCTGGGGTATCGCCTGAAGCATTACAGTTTAAGATCTTTTTAAAAAGGGGCAGTTTTAAAAACCAAGGAGGAGGAAAAAACAATGAAGAAACTACTGAGGGGATTGTTAAGTTTTTGTTTGATCGGGATGTTCCTTGTCCCGGGCGTGGGTTTCGCGGAAGAGGGTGAGGTCGCGGCGCTCAAGGCCCAGATCGACGCGTTGAGCCGCAAGCTCGAAGCGATGGACAGCAAGATGATGACCATGGAGAAACCGGCTCCGGGTGCTCAGACCACCTATATTCCGCCTACGCCTGATGCGGGGACCGGAGGCGTACTCCAGACCGCGATGAAGGATATTCATATGGGCGGTTATGTGGAAACGCAGTACACCGGCAATCTGGACGCGGGAAAGGGCACGAACATCGGCCGTTCTCTCTCGGACAAATCCAAGGACACTTTTTCTGTCCCGGGCGCTAAGCTCTGGTTTGAGAAATTGGCCAATCCCGAAGGCGGGGCGGGTTTCCGGATCGATATGATGATGGGAAGCGATACGCGTTATTTTTTCAACAACTTTCAAACGAACAACCTCGGCACCGCCAACGGCGGGAGCAGTGGCTCAACGTCCTTCGCTTTCGAGCAGGCTTATGTCCAGCTCGTCATGCCTTTGACGTTCTGGGGATGCAGTAAGATCCTTCCGAAATCAGTCGATGTGAAGGCCGGTCGTATGGTCACGCTCGCGGGCAACGAAGTCATCGAGGGCTACAACAACTGGAACATCTCACGCTCGGTGAGTTTCGGCTACGCGATCCCGTTCACCCACACCGGACTCCGGGCGCAGTACAGCCTGTTCGACGGTTTTCTGACCGTCTATAACGGCGTCAATAACGGTTGGGACAACGATATCGACGGCAACACCTACAAGACGCTCGAGAACGCGTTCAGCTTCAGCCCGATCAAGAACACCAAGTGGACCACGGCCACCTATTTCGGGCCCGAGCTCACGAACGCGGCGCAGGTCGATGGCCCCAACGGCCGCAAACGTTTCCTCATCACGAACGTGGCCAGCTGGGACGCGACGGACAAATTGTCGTTCACCGGAGAATTCGACTACGGCAACCAGAACCGGTTCCAGCTCAATTCGGACGGTTTTCTGGATCACCGTGCTACTTGGTATGACCTGGCGGGTTACGTCAAATACAAGTTCACGGACAAGTGGGCCGCGGCTTATCGCATGGAATGGTTCGATGATGCCCAGCGGTATCGCAACTGGACCAATAGCGCGACGGGCCTGAGCGCCACGAAGAATGATTTCGGCAATACGCTCACGCTCGAATATAAGCCGTACGAGAATGTGATCGCGCGCGGGGAGTACCGTATCGATAGCGCGAACTCGGGTGTGTTCAACACCGGTCGCCACAGTCAGAACACGCTTGGCGGTCAGCTGATCTATCTGTTTGGCTAGTACCGAATCACATTGAAAATCAGGGGTATGCGGTACAGTACTGTTAACCCCTAAAATCGAATCAGAAACAGTGATAAGTAAAAGTTCCTCCCCGGCCTTACGGAGGGACGGGCTACACGAGCGCCCGTTCCTCCAGGGCTGGTTTTCCGGCCCTCGTCCCTTGATTTTCCTCCCAAGGTGACGAGGGCCGCCCCATTTCCACACCCGGGGTGTGCAGAAAGGTATCCGGTACTATTCGATCGAAGCTGAGGATCAGAAAAGAGGTCTCGGGAACTTAGGCCGAGGTCGCGAAAGCGCGGGAGAAATGGAGCTCGAGTCCGATGTCGCGAAGCCGCCCGTCCAGGTTCGATCTTTGTGATCTGGGAGAGCGCGGGAGTGCCGCTGGCTCGTCGTACCAGAACGTTCTATCGACTGTTTCACAGTCGAGGATCTCACCGGAGTTATCGATGAGTTCTCGAACCTGCCGGGCGTAAACCGTCTGCTTCCGCGTGATCTCTGAAAGAGTGCTCCGGACGCGGAGAAGACCGTCAGTCTTCGCCTCTAGCGTAACACCACCGGGGAGCGAACCCTCGCTCGTCAACACCGTGGCTGTTATCGCGATATCCGGAGCTATAAATGGCGCTTGTTCCGAGAATGCCCTCGCGGTGTTTTCCGTGAAGAACATGCCGGCTCCAAGAAAAAACATACCCAACAACCATGAAAGCTGCCTCATACGCCTCCTCCTTCTCGAACGTCACTATTAGACCGCAGATAGGGTTTTCCAGGAATCAGGTCAAAGACGAAAAAGGGGTAGGCAAAATACTGTAGCGGCAAGGCACCCCGTTTCACAATACCCGGCCTCCTTAGAAGTGCCTTGGCGTACTGATTCAAAGGAATGAGTACTGCCAAGGACACGGCCTCCTTCGAAGTGCCTTGGCGTACTGATCCGCGGAGATGAGTGCCATTGAAAACCTTACAATTAAATATAAAAAAACCTTACAACTGACCTTACAATGTGTTAGACTTCTCCCATGAAGGCAAAACAATTCATTCTCGCCCATCTTCGTAAGTTCAGGGTGATCCGTACCCGTGATATTGTCCGGGCGATCTCCATCAGCCGCCAGACGGCTCATCAGCATCTTCAGGAATTGATCCGGGCGGGAAAGCTTGTCAAAGAAGGCTCCACTCTGAGCTCTCGGTACAAGCTTTTTTCCAAGGGGCAAAAAGAGAAGGTATCCTCATTTTCAGGAGTACGGAAGATCCGGGGGCTCGAAGAGGACCGTGTTTACGATGAGGCGGAGCTGCGGCTGAAGCTTAAGCAGAGGCTTTCCCCGGAAGCGCTCAAGATCGTCCGCTACGCTTTTACGGAAATGATGAACAACGTGATCTCCCACTCGAAAGCGCCGCAGGTTGAATTCCGGATCGCGCTTGAGGCGGGAGAGATCCGTTTTGAGATCCTGGACGCGGGAGTCGGGGTCTTCGAAAGCGTCCGGAAAAAGTTCAAGCTGAAAGACCCTTTCGAAGCGGCGGAACACCTGCTCAAGGGAAAACAGACGACCGATCCTGAGCATCACTCCGGGCAAGGGATCTTTTTCACCTCTAAGATCGCCGACAAGTTCGTTCTCTCGAGCCAAAAATTAAGTTTAACCATGGATGAGGGGAAGCAGGATACGTTCCTTGAAGAGCTTCGTAAGCCGTTCCGGGGGACATGGGTGGAGTTTTCTCTCAAACAGCGCTCCCGCAAGGAGCTTCGCCGGCTTTTTGAAAAATACTCCGATGAGGATTACGAATTCCATAAGACACGGGTCGTGGTCCATTTGAGCGTGAAAGGCGGGGGCCTGGTCTCGCGTTCGGAAGCCAAAAGGATCCTTTTCGGGCTTGAAAAATTCAAACATATTGTCCTGGATTTTCACAGGGTCAAAGGTCTCGGGCAGGGTTTCGCGGACGAGGTCTTCCGTGTTTTCCGGAACGGCCACCCCGGGGTCCTGATCGAGCCAGTCCATATGATCCCGCCCGTGGCTTTTATGGTGAAAAGGGCCCAAGCGGATGGGAATGCCTAAACGGGCATTGAAAAAAACCTTACAATCAAAAATAGAAAAACCTTACAACTAACTTACAACAGCGTGGCCCAGCGATTTTGGCCGGTAGTTCCAACCCGCGTAGTTTTAGCGGAGGGGGATCCCCTGATCTTAAACCTTTCAGGCTGGATTTCTCCCGTCTTCAAAGCGATGGCCCATCTTAAAGCGCATGTGCTAAAGGAGCCTGAAATGAAAAAGTTTCTTATGATTCTTTTTGCATTGCTGTTGATTGCGCTCATCGGCGCGGGTGTTTTTCTCATGACGCTCGACGTGGATAAGTTCAGACCGCAGATCGTGAGCCAGATCGAGAATGCCCTCAACAAGCCTGTGCGGCTCGACAAGATCAAACTCGGGTGGCAGTCGGGGGTCGCTCTTGAACTTCAGGGGTTTGCCATTCTGAAGAACAAGCAAAGTTCCGAAAAGCTTGTTGAAGCCGAGTCCGCGAAAGCGCTTTTGAAGTTGGGTCCGTTGTTGGCGCGTCAGATCCAGGTCGCTACCGTTTATTTGAACCATCCCGTCATCCGCCTTATCAAAAAGCCGGACGGGACGTTTGAAGGTCTGGAACCCGGGACGCAGCAACCGGGCCCGGCACAAGATCAAGCGGTCTCCGCGCCCAGGGCCGAAGCAGCCCTTTCGTTCCTCGTTAACGAGATCAGCATCCAGAACGGAGAATTGTTTTATAAGGATGCAACCGGGAAAGAGCCCCTGGAGATCCATCTTCGCAAGATCAACGTGACAGTCGATAACGTTGCTTTAGACGAGCCGATCGGTTTTTCCGCGCAAGCGGCGGTCTTTAGTACCGTCCAAAACCTGGATCTCAAAGGAAAAGTGACCGTTGCCTCCAGGGATTTTACCGTTCTGCTAAACGGATTCCGCGCGGAACTGCGATTGATGTCCCTGGAGCTTCAGGAACTCGCCAAGATGAACCCGTCGATCGCGACCTCGGGCATTATCTTTCCGGTCGAGGGAACGCTGACGGTTGAAGCGGATGCGCTGAAATTGGATGATAAGGGCCTGAAGGAAGCTGCCGCCCAGATCCGTTTTGACCGCGGGAAAGTCAGGCTCGAGTCGCTTAAAGGCCCCATCGAAAATATTTCCACGGAGGTGCTTGCGACGGCTTCGATGATAAAGATCCAGAAATTCACGGCCAACCTCGCGGAAGGAAAGGTGGAAGGGCAGGGAGCCGTGAATATGTCGGATCCCTTGAGGCCGGCGACTGCTTTTAATGTGAAAGCGGAAAAACTCAAGATCGAAGACCTGGTTCCGGCACCTTCGCAAGCCGGTCCTCAAGCCAAAGGACTGCTCTCGGTGGTGACTCAAGGGAACTTGGTAGGCCAGACCCCGGACGAGATCAAGCGGACGATCACGGCGGACGGGACTGTGACCGTGGAGCAGGCTGTGATCACCAACATGAATGTCCTTCGGGAAGTATTTCAAAAGCTTTCCGTGATCCCCGGGTTAGTGGAAAAACTTCTCTCCCGCTTACCCGCGAATTACCAGGATAAATTAAAAGAGAAGGATACAAAACTGGAAACGATCCAGATCCCGTTTTCCGCGCGGCAGCGCGTGGTGCAATTGCCGCGACTTAACGCGGCGACAGATTCCTTTCAGATCGCGGGTTCAGGCACCTACGGTTTGGATCAGGGCGCCGTGGCGGGAGCCGCTCTTCTTTCGATCGAGCCGGACCTTTCCGCGGCGATGATCCGAAGCGTGGCAGAGCTTCAGTATCTGACGGATCAAAGGAAAGAGATCCAGATCCCTCTGGCGATACAAGGCAAAGTACCGAAAGTCACGGTCATGCCGGACCTTCAGTCGGTGGCTTCCAAGATCGCGGCCCAGAAAGCGACAGAAGCGATCGGCGGGCTTCTGAAAAAAGCATTCGGAGAAAAAGAGACTCCGGGTAATACGGCTTCAACGCCTTCCACATCTTCAACTTCAACACCGGCTGAGTCTCAACCGGTTAGAAGAGAGACTCAAGCAGAAGGAGGAGGATTGTTCGGCGAACTGCTTCGCCAGGGGATGAAGGAGATCAGTTCCGGAGGCCAAGCCCCTGCGGCAGACAGCGCTTCTTGAGGCCCCGCGAAGTCCAAGACATTAGCGAAGGATCACACCCCGGGTGTGTGAAACCGGTCCCAAACATCCGGGGTGTGAAAGGGGTCGATGGGTGGGAAGATAGACTCTGCACATAGAAGGCTAGGATCCGTCCAACGTTTTGTGGCGCACTTCGCGCTCTTCGGTTGCTCACAATGACCATGACTAGAGGGTGTGTAAATAAATGCGTAGGCCGTGTCCGATTCACGGCTGGAACCCGATCGGGCCTTTGGGTTTTGGCTCGGGCCCGTCCGGTACGGGCTCAAATAATTTTATGAGTCGGCGCAGGACGTCAATGATCGCGAGCTCGTGGGCGTCGAGCCGGTCGGTCAGCTTCTTTTCCAGCCTTTTTAATTCTTCAGCGAGCTTCTTATTACCCGATAACACCGACCGCATCTTCACAAAAGCGCGAACAACGAACACGCTCATTTCAACAGCTCGGCTACTATGAAGAACGTTCGCGGCCATAATGGCGCCGTGTTCCGTAAAGGCGTAGGGGAGGTAGCGTCGTCCACCCCAGCTTGAGGTCGCAAATTGCGACTTCAAGTTTTTTGTGCTCTCTGCGGCCGGCCGCTGTAATCTTAGAACTTCCAGCTCCTGCGAGGAAAGCTGAAACGCAAAATCAGCCGGGAAACGCTCCTGATTCCTTTTGACCTGTTCATTCAAGCGTTTGGACGGAACCCCGTAGATCCTCGCCAGATCCGCGTCTAGGATCACGCGTTGCCCGCGGATGAAGCCTAGGGCGTCGACTATTTGTTCGGGCTTAACCAGAGCGGTTGTCTTCTTCATAGGAAGATACTAATATAAAAGTTTATTAAAAGCAATATAAATATGCAATAAAGCGATAATCGTGAAGCCTAATGGATCGCTGTGAAAGGTTGGGGCGGGGGGACGAAAGTTTTTTCTCCTTCGTCCGGGTAGGGGGCTTTGGGTATAATCCGGATCGGGCGGGAATGTCGGATTCCCGCCGAAGCCGCACCCAACCACTGAGGTTTGGTGCCAACCTACGGTGACCGATGCCGGACCGTAAACTGGAAGCGAGCGCTTACCGGAAACTTGTCACGGACATTGCCGTGTTCTATGAAGGCGCGCGCAAGGCTCTGGTGGAAGCGTATTGGAAGATCGGCCAGAGGATCGTCGAGGTCGAGCAGAAGGGGGCCGTCAGGGCCACCCGCAGGGATGAGTACTGCCAAGGCCACGGCCTCCTTAGAAGTGCCTTGGCGTACTGATCCGCGGGGATGAGTGCCATTGAAAACCTTACTATTGAAAATAGAAAAACCTTACAACTAACCTGACAAAGAACAGATGAACAAATCGCCAAGAACGACAGGCGATTAGTTGGCGAAAGGTTGGCGATTAGTTGGCGATTCCGTATAGGTAAAGCTTTAAAATATAACCTCGAGAAAGATGATGGTTGAGAAGCGGCTTTATATCTTATAAGCTATAAGGATGGAGATGAGCCTACAGCGAAAGATCGGGGAAGAGTTGGCGAAGGCAAGGCTTGCGGCGGGGATGACCCAGCAGGAGCTGGCTCGTCATGCCAAAACCCGGCAGGCCAATATCTCAAGGCTTGAGCGGGGGATCCAGAACCCTTCCGTGGAGTTCCTCGAGCGGGTGGCCAAGTCCCTTGGCCGGAAGATCCGGATCAAGATCGGTTGAGCGGTGGCGTTGCTGAGAGAGGGATAGGCCTTATAGCTTAAAAGCTATAAGGCACAGTTGGGTCGAGCCATTTGGGCCGGTAGTTCCAACCCTCGGGGTTGGAGCGGGGGGCGGACTGATGGGGGGGGGATCAAAGCGAAAGCGGGGCAGGGATATGAGCGAGATCAAAGCGCTAACTGAGAAGATCAAGAAATTCAGAGATGAGCGGGACTGGATGCAGTTCCACAATCACAAGGATGTGGCTTTGTCCCTGGTGCTGGAAGCCGCGGAGGTTCTCGAGCATTTCCAGTGGAAGAAGCCCGGGGAAGTCGAAGCTCATGGCAAAGCCTGCAAAGACGAGATCGCAGACGAATTGGCTGATGTGGCGATGTACCTGTTTGAATTGGCCGATAACCTCGGCATCGATCTCCCCAAAGCTATTGATATTAAACTCGCCAAAAACGCCCAGAAATACCCCGTCGAAAAAGCCAAGGGCTCGTCTAAAAAATACACAGAAATATGAATTTCTCGAAATTGTGCTATGGCTGTTTTCCGGGCGAAGGCTATTTCTTCAGGAAGCTCGAAAGCTCTGTTATAATTTCCAAGTTTAGATCATGAAAGGATTGCCATGTCAAAATTGAAAGTCTCAGACATTATTGAGATTTATGAAGTTGCTCGAAAGAACAAGACGGAAGGACAACGTTTTCCGGACATATGGCGGGAAGTAAAAAAGGAATTCCTTGAGCTTGCCCAGAAGGAAAAAGTGTCTGATCCTGGGCAGTGTTGGAAAACGACAAGCGGTAAGGCTTTCGAAAAAATCACGATAGAATTCATTCTAGAAATTGTTACCAGGAAAGAGTTCCGTGACCAGGGCATCTCTGCTAGCTCATATTACGATCTGGATGCGAAAGAGAAGAAGCGGCTATCGTATGAGCTGGTGAGAAAGTGCACCGATGATCGCATCGAAATATCAAATGAACCTGATATCATCATTTTTAAGAATGACCGGCCGCGTGTTTTAGTGAGCTGCAAGAGCTCCCTTCGTGACAGAGTGAGCATGGATCTTTTTTGGGCCCTTGAGTATTCGAGGAGGAACTATAAATACACTTTGGTATGCGCAGAAACCTCGCATGCTATAGGCAGTTGCAAAAAACCAAAGAAGCCACGAAAGCTTGCTGAGGCAATCTATGATCGCCTTTATATTGTAAATGGCGACATGGAATATTGCGATATCGTGAGGCCGTTTCATGACATTGAGAAAGACCTTAAGCATTGGCTCTTCGGATGACGGTTTTAAAGAGCTGCGCTATGACCTGCGTTTATGAATACAGCTGCCATGAAAAGAAACGATGAAAGGCAAAAAGAAATGTTTTCTGAGTTCCCATCAAAAAAAAGGAAACCAACGTTCACATTCATAGATCTCTTTGCGGGCGTTGGTGGGATGAGAATAGCTTTCGAGTCGGTTGGAGGAAAATGTATTTTTTCTTCTGAGTGGGATCCGTCGTCCCAAAAAACCTATGAGGCCAACTTTGGCGAAATTCCGCATGGCGATATTACAAAAATAAAGGCCGATCAAATAGATGATTTCGATTTCTTGGTCGCTGGTTTTCCTTGCCAGCCATTCAGCTCCATTGGACAGCGGCAGGGGTTTATGCATGCAACCCAAGGGACACTTTTTTACGATGTTTTGAGGATTCTCAAGGATAAGAGAAAGGGTGCCAAGCCGAAGGCGTTTTTACTGGAGAATGTCCAGGGACTTGTTACTCACAACAACGGTAATACACTGGATGTCATAATTGCTGCTTTAGATGAGATCGGCTACAAGGTTTCTTGGGATATCCTGGATTCAAAGTATTTTGGTGTTCCGCAACAACGCAAGCGAATTTATATCGTTGGGTTCAGGAAAGATTTGTTTGGTGATCATGTTAAGTTTGAGTTTCCTGAAGAGAGTGGTGAATTAGTAGACATTTGTAATTTTCTGGAAAAGGGAAAGAAAGGGTACTCAATTTCGAAGCATCTTCAGAAGAGCTACCTTTTCAAAAAAAATGATGGGCGCCCAATAATTGTAGATTTCAAGACAAAGGGCCCGATTAAGACATTGGTGGCTTCCTACCATAAGATTCAAAGGCTGACTGGTACATTTGTTAAAGATGGTGAAACTGGAATCAGATTGTTAACAGAGAATGAGTGTAAGGCCATCATGGGGTTTGACAAAAACTTTATTATTCCGGTCTCCCGGACGCAAATGTACAGGCAAATGGGTAACTCTGTGGCTATCCCTGCTGTGAAGGCTATTGCAAAAAAAATTGTTCAAAAGTTGAAAACAGCCAAAGCCTGAAACCTTATGGTGGATATCTGGTCCCCTGAAAAACGAAGCCAGGTGATGTCGCGGATCAAGGGAAAGAACACCAAGCCTGAAATATTGATGCGCCAAATTCTCCGGAGGCTTGGATACCGATACCATCTTCGCTCAAAACACTTGCCCGGCAAGCCCGACATTATCCTTCCCCGGAGGAAATTAGCCATTTTTGTTCATGGATGTTTTTGGCACTATCATGGACGCTGCAGGGAGGGGAGAATTCCTTCAACTCGTCGCAGCTATTGGAAGCCTAAGCTTTTGGCCAATCGCGATCGGGATGCTAAAAAACGGAGCGAACTTAAAAAGTTAGGATGGAAAATTCTGACTGTATGGGAATGTCAAATCGAAAAAAAGCCAGAAGCTATCGTTGGAAAATTGACGAAAGTTATTTATGGCAGGAAATTTAAGCCAGGGGGGCATCAATGACAACTATTACTCAAAAAGTTATCCGGGAAATTGTTGCCGACCCTTTTGCGGATCCATCGGCAACAGAGTCTGTTTTTATTTTGAAACACTGGCTCCAGTATAAGGAAAAACATCCAAAAGGTGAGCAGTCTTTGAATGGTAATGTGTTTGAAGCTTTAGTTGAGATGACTTTGAAACGCAAAGGAATTACCCCTTTTTATAAGCAGGCAAGCCTGTCATTTGTTCCGAACGTTAATTATGACTATATGCTTTACACTGTTGAGTATGGCCCTGTTTCGCTAAGTTTAAAGACGAGTTTACGTGAGCGTTATAAACAAGCAGACTTGGAAGCTCTGGCTTTGAAAAATATTCACAGGAAATCTAAATCGTTCTTGATATCACTAGATGAAAGAGAATGTATTTTGCGAAAACAAAAACTTGCCGACATGATGGCAATCGATGATGTTATTTACGCTTTTTCACCTGCCTATGATGAATTGCTAAACTCCTTGAAGTCTTTAACTATTACAGAATCTCCCGTGGTGAAAGTGATAGCTTCCGGGAAAAAGATAGAGAGATAAAGTAGGACAGCAAAAACCGAACGGTGTTTCGTTCCGGAATAGAACCTAAGGAGGTCTTTCATGTTGATCGTGCTGGTGAAATTGGTCGGGCTGGTCATTGTGGGTTTGGGGATCACGATCTTTGCTTCGCCGAAGTTCACGCAAAAGATCTTCGCTTTCGTGAAAGAGGGGAAGCGCATTTACTGGGCGGGGGTGGTCCGGTCCTTGCTCGGGCTGGCGCTTCTTCTCTGCGCGCCGGGGAGCCTGGTGCCGGTGGCGACGGTGGCGGTGGGGGTGCTTTTCCTTTTAAGCGGCATCATCGTGTTCGCCAGTGATCTGGAGAAGCTCAAGGCTTTTCTCGTTCACTACAGCGAACTGCCGGTCCTGGTGATCCGGCTTCTCGGGCTGGTCGCCGCCTCTTTCGGGATCCTGATCTTTTCGATCGTTTGAAAATGGTAAGGAATCGAAGTGTACGAGAAAATCGTACAGTTGAAAATGCTAGCCCCCGATGGAAAACATAGGGAAGAGAGAGCGGTACCGGGTACGCGGGGGGGCAGGTTGAAGGGCATGGTCGGGGGACCCTCCACCGCGCATGCTACGCAGGGCGCTATGTTTTCGATCGGTGTTGTGTGGTTGAATCTTCCGTTATAATTAATGCTTCAACTCGTTTAACTTAAATAAGTTGCATCAAAAATACAACTTAAAAGATGTATAAGTATTGAAAATACAACTTTTTTGGTGTATATTCTAGACATGGAAAGCAAAATGAAAGAAGTCCTGGAAGGACAGGAGGCTGCTTTGAAAGCGCTGGCAGGCGGTATGGGTAGCTTTTACCTTGCCGGCGGAACTGCTTTGTCCCGCCAGTATTTTCATCACCGCGAATCCTACGATCTCGATTTTTTTACGCAGCGCTACTCTTTAAAAGAGATCGCCAAAGCTGTTGAGCTACTTGAAACGAAGATGCGCAAAAAAGCAAGAAAAACGGTCGATTCCAGCGGGAAAAAGGGGTTTGCCAGAATGCGTCGTTACGAAATTCCATTGAGCAAGGGCGAACCCCTCAAGCTTGATTTTGTGGAAGATTTTGTGGAAATTCTGAAGCCGCACAAGCGAATGGAAGGCATTGATTATGCCTCCCTCGATGATATCTATTTGCGTAAGATCTATGCGGCCACGGGGATCATCGCCGGTCAAGATGCTTTAGGCAGGATCAAGACGAAAGGGAAACGACAGGAGGCTCGAGATCTGTTCGACCTCTACCATCTTTCGAAAACCTACAAGGGGCTCACCCTTTTTGTTAAGGAATTCCATGGAAAATTGGAGATCCAGATCCCGGCGCTGATCCAGTGGTACCACTCTCTTAATAAGATCGAGATGAGCTTGGGGCTCAGCGATATCGTGACAGCGAACCCGGTCGAATTTGTCGAGATCAGCAGGTATTTCAAAAAAGAGATCGATGCTCTTATGAGCGAGGCCGTGGGCGAGTTATGAAAAGATCCTGGCTTTGGAATATCAACAAGACCGAGGATGAAATAAAGCGGATCCTTAAAGATCCGAAGGAGGAAAGCTTTATTCATTACGCGGCGCTGTTGCTTTCGAGGCATTCCGGTCTCCCCAAGGAGATGTTCCAGGACTTCCTGAGTAAGGAAAATTTTTGCCGGCACTGGTTTGAGATCAAGCGAAGGATGCGTAAAGACCAATGGAACAATGAACGCATTCCGTTCTGGGATGAAGTTTATAAGCACCTTGTACGGGAATTCAAGAAGAAGGGCGTGGTTTTTCCAAGACAAGGAAAGAAGCTTTCCAAAAAAGCGGCTTGGGAAAGGATCGCCAACGACCTCCGGACATGGCGGCGCGCTCAAAAAATGACCCAGGCGGAGTTTGCCCAAAGAATGGGAGTGAAACAGCAATTCATTTCCAGGATCGAAAGCGGAACCCAGAATCTGTCAACGCGGACCCTTGAAAAGATAAAAAAGATCGTGGGGTTTTCTTTGTTTGGAACGGCACCCGAGGCTCGTGAGGTTTCAGACCGTCCGGTTTCAGAGACGGACGCGATATGGCATCCGTTAGAACCTGGTATGCGAACAAGAAGCCAGTAAAAAGGTGCTGGTAAGACAGGTGACAGTCACCCAAAAGGCCTGAAACCAGATGTTTCTGGCAGGCTCGCGAGACATTGAAAGTCTCGTCTTCGCAGGGAGAGGTAGAAATAGCCGCCTCTTTCGGCATCCTGATCTTTTCGATCGTTTAGAGGAGCCTGTGACGTTCCATCAATGTCGGCAGAACGAAAATAATTTAAATAGATCCACGAACGATCCTTAAGGAGAACATGATGGCGAGAGCGACGATCGGAAAAGAGATCCATTGCGTGGCCAAGGACGAGACCGGGCTGTTGGGCCGGATCGTGCTGGCCCTGGCCCAGAAGAACATTTTTATCCAGCACCTGACCGCGGACACGGAAGGCGGTGAAGGGCATCTCCGGCTGATCACCTCAAGCGGGGACTTCGAAAAAACCCGGGAAAGCATTGCTTATTTCGTTCCCAAGATCGAGGCCCGGGAGGTCCTGATCGTCGAGTTCGAGAACAGGGTCGGCACACTGGCTGAGGTCGCGAAGATCCTCGGGCAGAACGGCATCAGCGTCCGTTCCGTCTACGGCACGAGCTCGGACGGTTTCAAGATCGTCGGGATCTTCGACACGGCCGATAACGCGAAGGCCCGCGAACTGATCAATACGGCGGGCGGCCGCTCCGAATAAACCGGATGCGCGTTGACTGTCGACAAGATGCCACTCCACCCAACAGCTTCCGGAATTCCGGGGATTCTCCTTTGAAGCTCCAGACTGAAGACCACAGACTATAGCGCATAGCTGAAAGCTTCAGGTCTCTCACAGCAAAGACGGCGAGTCAGCGCGCCGTCCCATCCCAAGACTCACTTCGATCGCAGTCCCTCTCTGCCGCTACGCTCAGAGCGTAGCGAATCGATGAATGCATTAAAATCAATTCAATATTGATTAATAGACAATGTCGTGATAATCTTTCCGCATGAATATAGAAAAACATGGTATCCAAAAAATATCTTCCGCGATCCACCTGGTCCGTGGTCACAAAGTAATGCTGGATTCCGACTTGGCGTGTCTCTATGGCGTCGAAACAAAATATCTGAAGCGGCAGGTGGACAGAAATATCGATCGGTTTCCTCCTGATTTTATGTTCCGGCTCGACAAGAAGGAAATGGCGGGTTTGAGGTGCCAAATTGGCACCTCAAGTTTTTCGCACGGAGGGGCCCGTTACCTTCCCTATGCGTTCACGGAACACGGCATCTTGATGCTTTCGAGTGTCCTTAACAGTTCGAGAGCGGTTCAGGTCAACATTGCGATCATGCGGGCGTTCGTGAAACTGCGTGAGGTTCTCTTAACGCATAAGGCGCTTGCGCGGAAATTCTCAGAATTGGAGCGCCGGGTGGGGGATCATGATGAGGTGATCCAGAATATTATTGCAACGATCCGCAAGATGATGGCGCAAACTGGATCCGAATCTGAACCCGGTAAGCCGAAAGGTCCCATTGGGTTCCAGCCGTAAAAACGCCCGCCCTTTTCCAAATCGTATGTATAAAAAGCCATACTATAGTATGGACAAAAATAAGGCTATGAGGTATTCTTCTGATGGGAGAGCGTGAAAGTGATTTTGTTTGGGATCCTGAAAAAGAACGGCTCAATATCCTAAAGCACGGCGTCAATTTCCGGGAGGCTGAACGGGCATTCGAGGATCCTCAAAGAAAGATCAACGTTGACTCCGGACACAGCCGCGGAGAGCCGAGGTTCTTTTGTTACGGGCGTGTCGGCCGGGGGATCCTGACGGTACGGTTCACTTACCGGGACGGAAAGATAAGGATCATCGGGGCTGGTTTCTGGAGGAAAGGCAGGGAGCGCTATGAAGAAGAAAAAAAATAAATTGAACGCGGATATTTATAAAGACGACGATCCGTCGGACCCGGATTTTCCTTCCGGCAAACTGACCCGGATCGCCGATTTTCTGCCTCCGCCGGAAGAGCTGGTATTTTCCGGAGAAGAGACGGAAAAAGTGACGATCGTTCTTAGGAAAGCGAGCGTGGACTTTTTCAGGGGGAAGGCTAAGGAGTTTCACACCAAATATCAGCGGATGATCCGCGAAGTCCTCGACCGTTACGTCGCAAGATATCAGTAGAACAGCACCAGTAAACCGGACGCCATCGTAATGTTTCTGTCGTCGCTCCATGAGACGCCGTCCTTCTCCTTGCCGCTACGCTTCAAGCGTACAGGTTCTTTCCGTTCCGCAATTTCTTTTAAAGCGTATGCAGATATACCAAATATGGTATATTACTAGAAGGCTCCAAGCGGCGGAAGAGGACTACAGGATCTATTACGGGGAAGGCGGCGGGGGATGAGCGGAAAAGAAAAAATTCAGCGAGGGGGCGGGAATGTTTTCGCGGATATCGGAGCGGAGTATCCGGAGCGTGTCCAGATCCGCGCGCAGGTGATGTCCCGTATCGCGGAGATCCTCCGGGAGCGTGGCCTGACGCAAAAACAGGCGGCCAAACTTCTTGGGATCCCCCAATCCAAGGTTTCCTGTCTTGTGAACGGAAAACTCAGCGCATTCTCTTTGGACTATTTGTTCGAGATCCTGAACGCGCTTGATAAGGATGTGGAGATCGTGATCCACCCGAGACGCCGGGAAGAAAAAGCGGCCGCGACGCACGTTTGGCTCAAAACCGCCTTCGCGTAACGCGGACGCCGTCCGCGAGCCAGGGGCTGGGACAAGACGTGGATCGTGGCACGTGGCTCGCAAATATAATTTCTCGTAATTTCGGGGCCCCTCCTCTGCGCAGGGCAGGCCACCGCCTGGGATGCGGCCGAGCAGGCACATCACTTATCTCCACGGGAATTCCGCGCCAATGGGACGCCGTCCCGTCACTTTATGGATAATGAATGAACAAGGAACGAAGGGCAAGTGATCCGATGACTGTGATGGCCATCAGGAAAAGGTTGCGGCAGTACGCGGACCGAGAACAGGCTGCGCTGCTGCGGCGGTTCTTCAAAACGGGACCGGGGGAATACGGCGAGGGAGATGTCTTTATCGGCGTCAGGGTCCCTTGCTCCCGCATAGTCGCAAAAGAGTTCGGGGATCTGGCTCTGGGGGAAGTGGTCAAGCTTCTGCGATCGCGCGTTCACGAGGAAAGACTGGTCGCTCTCCTGATCCTTGTTTCCCAATTCCAGTCAGCGGATGAAAAGGGCCGGGGCCAGATCTACCGGATCTATCTGAAAAATCATTCCTTTATTAATAACTGGGACCTGATCGATCTATCCGCGCACCACATTCTCGGAGGTTTCCTGAGAGGCAAGGAGCAAACCCCGTTGTATTCGCTCGCCCGCTCAGGCAGTCTTTGGAAGAGACGGATGGCGGTCCTCGCGACGTTTCGCTACATCCGTGACCGTGATCTCAAGGAGACTCTCAAGATCGCCCGCATGCTTTTGAAGGACAAAGAGGATCTCATTCATAAGGCGGTGGGGTGGGCGCTTCGGGAGGTCGGGAAGCGGGATGAGCCGCTCCTGGAGTCTTTTCTCAAAAAACATCATCAAAAAATGCCGCGCACCATGTTGCGTTACGCGATCGAACGGTTCCCCGAGCCGAAACGCCAACGGTATCTCAAAAGGTAAAAGACAAATGACCGGTTGGGTATGTCCTCATGAAGAGCAGGGGTTTTGCGGGAAGCGCCATAAGCCATGCAAGCCGCTGGCCAAAGGTTGTGTGCTTGAGGGGAAAGGGCTTGCGATCGCTGATCCTGGAACGCAGGATCGCAAAGTCAAAAGATCTTCCCGCCGTTCCACGAAATAGACTGCAGCACTTGCGCCAGCGCGCAAGTACGATGCAGGCACTCTCCAAAGATAGCCGTGTCCTGCATCGACGACCGACAGCAGGGAGAGCGGCTTGACTTCGGCGCTTCCTGACGTTATCCTATTATCAGGAAGTAAGGAAGTAATACCTAGCGCCGCTTCAGGATCGAAATTGTTGTGCCCGCAATTTCGATCTGTTTTAGGCGCAGTACTGTTTTACCTCTGAATTCAATTTTAAAAGAGTGCTAACGCGCTAAGATAAGGAACTGATCACGATGACGATCATTGAAACGACGAAAATGACCTCCAAAGGACAAGTGACGATCCCGCTCAGTGTCCGCAAGATCCTCGGTTTGCAGCAGGGGACCTCTGTGGCCTTCAGCGTGACGAAGAACGGGATCATGCTCCTGCCCTGTGAGGTGACCGCGCAGTCGCCCTACACTTCCAAAGAATGGGAAAAGATTGAAAAGATGGTGTGCGAAAAGGGAGCGGTCTACGCGACCGGAGAAGCTGCAAAAAAACGCCTAGCCTCTCTATGAGGTTCGAGTTCAAACCGTCTTTCGAACGTTCCCTGAAAGCCCTTCCTCTCTCCGCTGAAAGTATGTGATTTCAGCACGCTCGGCAGCTCTTGGAGAGCTTCTCTTCGCAGGAAAAAGAGGATGTTAAGGACGCGGCCGCGAAACTGATCGACGTGCTTTCGCAGGACCGGCAACTTTATCAAGGCCTTGGGCTCAAGCGACTGAGATCCGATTTCTGGGAAGTGAGGAAGGGGATCAAGGCCCGGATACTTTTCCGCTGGCAAGGGGACCTCGTCGAATTCGTCCTTGCCGGCAATCATGACGACGTCAAGCGGTTCTTGAAGAACATCTGACAGACTGCAGCGACAGCCTGAAGACCCTGGACTATAGACAATAGCTAATAACCGATAGCTAACAACTTCATTGACTGGCCACCGTCCCGTATTTAATAAAATGAAAATCCCGTTAAAAGGGGCCTCGTTTTTTGCTATGATGCCTGTCATGGAACGTCCCAAACTCCGCCCCTATTTTTTTAGCCTTGTCCTGGTTGCGGCTGTGACAATGCTCGGCGAGATCATCAAAAGATATCTTGAGCCGACGAACCTTGTCATGCTGTATTTACTGATCGTGATGGTGGTTGCCATGCGATGGGGCCGCGGACCGGCTATCGCGACCTCCGTGCTGGGGGTTCTTGCCTTTGACTTTTTTCTGGTGCCGCCTTATCTGACCTTCGCCGTTTCCCAGATCCAATATCTTTTTACATTCGTAGGGCTTCTTACCGTGGGTGTAGTGGTGAGCGAGTTGATGTCCCGGTCGCGTGAACAGTCTGAGAAAACAAGGCAGCTTGAGCTTCTGCGCGCGACCGAGAAACTCCAGACGGCTCTTTTGAACTCGATCTCGCACGATCTTCGCACACCGCTTTCTTCCATCATAGGTTCCGTGAGCATGCTTCTTCAGGACGCTCCTTCTCTGGGGGAAGAGACCGTGAGGGAACTTCTTCAGGACGCTTACGGAGAATCGAACCGGCTTAACAGGATCGTCGGGAATCTTCTCGATATGGCTCGAATGGAAGCGGGAGCGTTAAAGATCTCGCCCAAACCCTGCGAGCTTCGGGATATCCTGGGGGTCTCTCTGCAGGAACTGAAGCCCAAACTCGGCAACCGGAAGCTCGATATCCAGATCCCTCGAGATCTTCCGGAAATAGCGGTAGATTTCCCATGGATCGTCAAGGTGCTCGTCAATTTGATCGACAACGCTCTCAAGTATTCCGACGACGGCGCTCCGGTTCGTATTCGTGCGAAAATGAATGGCTGGCAAGTCAAGATCGAGATCGAGGATGAAGGCTCCGGGATCCTGGCCGAAGACGTCAAACGTATTTTCGACAAGTTTTACCGGGTCTCAAAACCTAAACAGGTGAGCGGATTAGGGCTGGGCCTTTCCATTTGCAGGGGGATCGTGGAGGCGCACCATGGCCAGATAGGGGCTGAAAACCGTCCGGGAAAAAAAGGGGCGGTATTCACGGTCCTTTTGCCGTTAGCCTTAGGATCACCATGAGCAAAAACGATCATCTCCGCGCTCTCATTGTCGACGACGAAAGAACGATCAGGCGTTTTGTTAAAGTAGCCCTCGTTTCTCAGGGGTATAGTGTCCAGGAAGCCTCTCATGGTTCAGAGGCCCTGGAAGAGGCCGTTTCTTTTCATCCGGATGTGATCATTCTCGATCTGGGATTACCCGATATGGACGGGCTTGAAGTGACGCGCGAGATCCGGAAAAGGGCTAAAACCCCGATCATTATTTTATCCGTCAAGGATCAGGAGACCGACAAGATCCAGGCGCTCGATGCGGGCGCGGATGATTATCTTACCAAGCCCTTTAGCGCGGGGGAACTCCTGGCCCGCTTGCGGGCCGTCATGCGAAGGCTTGTGCCGCAGACGGGAGCGACCGTTTTTAAAGCTGGTGATCTTTCGGTGGATATCGCCCAACATCAGATCGAGTCGAAAGGGAAGTCCCTGCAGCTTTCACCGACCGAATACGAAGTTTTGAAAGTTCTTATCATGAACTCCGGAAAAGTGGTGACCCAGAAGCAACTTCTCGCGGAGGTCTGGAATAAAACGGAAGAGCTGGAAGGCGCTTCTCATCTTCTCCGTGTCACGATCAGCAATCTGCGCAACAAGATCGAACCCGATCCCGACCAGCCCACTTATGTCCTTACAGAGCCTGGCGTTGGATATCGTTTGTACTCCGAAGACTAGTACTGTTCCCCGTACCCCGAGGTGTCGATTTTTGACGCCTTTTTGACTCTCCTGGGTCCCTCTTGCGTGGTAAATTTCTGTTCATGCCTAATATCCCCGAACAGAAGAAAACGGCCCGGAACGTCATCCTTGTCACGACCGCCATGCTCAGCTTCATCAGTTTTTGGCGTGCTTCAGCGATCGTGCTCTGCGATCTGGCTTCCACAGCCTATTACATCGGTGGGATCGCGGAACAGGCTATCGGGAAAGCCGCGCCCTGGTTCGTTCTGGGGGTGATGCTTTTTTCCTATACGGTACGTGCCGTATATATCGAGTCGTGCAGCATGTTCGTCCGCGGCGGCGTTTACCGGGTCGTCAAAGAAGCGATGGGCGGCACCCTCGCCAAGCTTTCGGTTTCCGCTTTGATCTTTGACTATGTGCTCACCGGACCGATCAGCGCTGTTTGCGCCGGCCAATATCTGGCAGGGCTTTTGAACACGCTCATGCCGCATTTCGAGATCCCGCTTCATATCCCTCCAGGGATCTTTTCGATCTGTTTCGCGATCGCCGTCACTCTTTATTTCTGGTGGCAGAACATTAAAGGGGTTCCGGAATCCAGCGGAAAAGCTTTGAAGATCATGGCGGTTACGACCGTCATGGCGGTGATCATGATCGCCTGGAGTATCCTGACCCTGGCGATCAGAGGTTTTCATCTTCCGCCTTTCGCGCCTGTTTTTAGTCAGGAGTCCCTGGGGTGGCTTCATGGGTTCAGTGGAAAGATCGCTCCTCTGGGCATGATCGGTATCACGATCGCGTTCGGCCATTCGCTTCTCGCGATGAGTGGAGAGGAATCGCTCGCGCAGGTCTACCGTGAGATGGAGGCGCCTAAGCTCAAAAACCTTGAAAAAGCCGGATTCATCATCTTTCTCTACAGCATGCTGCTTACTTCGTTGGTCAGCTTCTTTGCGGTCATGATCATTCCGGACGCTGTCAGGACTTCGCAGTATTCGGATAATTTGATCGGAGGTCTGACGATGTTCCTTGTCGGCCCGGCGCCTGTGAAGATATTGTTCCAGGCCTTTGTAGTATTTGTCGGCGCTTTGATCCTTTCAGGCGCCGTGAACACCGCGATTGTCGGCTCCAACGGTGTTTTGAACCGGTTGGGGGAGGATGGCATCCTTCCTGAAATGCTCCGCCGCCCGCATCCGCGTTTCGGTACCTCCCACCGGATGATCAACCTGATCGTCGCGCTGCAGATCTTTACAATATTGATTTGTCGCGGCAATGTCTATGTGCTGGGCGAAGCTTACGCCTTCGGCGTCATCTGGAGTTTTGTTTTTAAATCCCTGGCGGTTCTGATGCTGCGATATAAAGATAAAACTCCTCGTGAATGGAGAGTCCCCGGGAATATCCGGCTTTTCGGGTTTGAGGTCCCTATGGGGCTCGTGGCGATCTTCCTCGTTCTTTTCGCGACGGCCTGCCTTAACCTCCTCACCAAAAGAGTGGCCACTATTTCAGGGTCCCTTTTCACATTGGCGTTCTTCATCATCTTTCTGGTCTCTGAAAAGATCAATCAGCGCGCTCACCCCGAGCTTCATGATAAAAAAAATGCCGACGGTTCGCACCAGCATATCGATCATGTGAATCTGAACGAAATGGAATTTCTCACTCCCGAGGCGTGCCATTGTACGAAGGCGGACCGGATCGTCGTGGCCGTAAGATCGCCGCGCAATCTGATCCATCTGGAGCGCGTTCTGGCCGAGGTCGATCCTGACACGACCGATGTGATCGCCCTGACTTCAAAAGTCGCTAAGGGATTTCAATTGGAGGGAGATCTCGAAAAACCTTATCCGCAGGAAGAGGAAGTTTTTACCCGGGTTATTTCTATCGCGGAGAAGGTCGGCCGCCCGGTCATTTTACTTTCAGTTCCTACGAACGACGCCTATTACGTCATGGCGCGCGTGGCATTCGACTTGAAAGCCCAACAACTCGTACTTGGAAGATCGCAGAGATTCTCTCCCGAAGTGCAAATGGAAGAGATCGCTGTCGCCTGGGGTTCTGTCACCCCCGCGGATGAGGTCCGGCCCTTGAAGATCAGGATCATTTGGGACGGCAAGGAACTGATCGAAAAGCTATAACATGGCCGAATTCGCTCTCGCCTCTTATGCCTCGATATTTTTCTTCGTAGTGGGGCTGAGGCTGGCATGGTTCCGGGCGATCGATCTGAATTTCTCGAAATGGATCTTCATTTTCATAGTTATCGCGGGCGTTCTATCGTTCGTCGTTGTCCGGGAGCCGGTCAAAGATCGTCTGCTTATTTCCGCGATCTGGACTTCCGTCCTATTGGTGGGATTCCGGTTCGGGCGAAAGATCCGCTGAAGAGGCGGGGAAAGGACCCCACCTCATTCCAGACCGGGTCTGGAATGAAGAAGTCGCCTGTTTTCATGTCAGATTTTTCGTTCATCCACCTCTGGACAGTTAGGCCAACCTGAAGTATTCTATGCGCCAATTTGAAGGCGTTCTGACAGGTTCGGAAGCCCACGGATTCACTTACCCCCAGGTAAAACCATGAAGAAAGCGATACTAGCGCTCGAGGATGGTGTGTGGTTTGAAGGCGAAGGTTTTGGCGCCGATGGCGAGACCTTTGGGGAAGTCGTTTTTAATACCGGCCTCTCGGGCTATCAAGAGATCCTGACCGATCCTTCCTATAAAGGACAGATGGTCTGCATGACCTATCCTCTGATCGGCAACTACGGCATCAACACCGCCGACGTGGAATCTTCCCGGCCCTGGGTCGAAGGTTTTATCATTAAAGAACTCAGTCCGGTGGTGAGCAATTACCGCTCCGAGATGACGCTCGATCAATACCTCAAGCAATACAATATCCTCGGCATCCAGGGGATCGACACCCGCAAGCTCGTGAAGCACCTCCGGACCGTCGGCGCGAAGAAGGCGGTCATTTCCACCATCGAACTTGATCCTAAAAAACTGGTTCAGAAGGCCAAAAAGTCCCCGGGCATCGAAGGCGTGGATCTGGTGAAGGAAGTGACGTGCCAGAAACCTTATGTGTTTGAAGAGGTCATGCCCGCGGAGTTCGCCTGGGGGGACTCGAAGAAGAAAAAGTTCAAGGTCGTGGCTGTGGATAGCGGCACGAAATGGAACATCCTCCGGAAGCTCAATCAGCATGGTTTTCATGTCCAGGTCGTTCCCGCGACCGCGACCGCTGAAGAGATCCTGGCGTACCAGCCGGACGGAGTCTTTCTCGCGAATGGTCCCGGAGATCCTTCCGCGGTGAAGTATCTGGTCGAGACGGTTCGAAAACTCATCGGGAAAAAGCCGATGTTCGGGATCTGCCTCGGGCATCAGATGATCGGGCAGGCGCTTGGGGGCAAGACCTCGAAACTCAAGTTCGGGCACCACGGCAACAACCAGCCGGTCATGGACCTCAAAACGCGGAAGATCGAGATCACTTCCCAGAACCATAACTTCGTGGTGAATATCGACACGCTTCCGAAAGGGGAGGTCGAGGTCACCCATATCAATTTGAACGACAAGACGATGGAAGGGTTGCAGCACAAGAAATACCCGCTCTTCAGCGTCCAGTACCATCCCGAGAACGCTCCCGGGCCGCACGATAGCGATTATCTCTTCACTCGATTCTACGATCTCATAGAAAAGAACCAAAAAGATGCCTAAACGAACTGACATCAAAAAGATCCTGATCATCGGCTCGGGGCCTATCATCATCGGCCAGGCCTGTGAATTCGATTATTCGGGCGCGCAAGCGGTGAAGGCCCTGAAGGAAGAAGGCTACAAGGTCGCGCTCATCAATTCAAATCCCGCGACCATCATGACCGATCCCGATCTCGCGGATGCGACCTACATTGAACCGCTCACGGTGGAATTTCTTGAGAAGGTCATCATCAAAGAGAAACCCGACGCGGTCCTGCCGACCATGGGCGGCCAGACGGGGCTGAACCTCGCGGTCGAGGCTTATGAAGCGGGCGTTTTCCAGCGCCACAATGTCGAGATGATCGGCGCGAAGTATGAGGCGATCAAGAAGGCCGAGAACCGCGAGGAGTTCAAGCGCGCGATGCAGAAGATCGGTCTGGATCTTCCGAAAAGCGATTTCGCGTATTCCCTGGAAGAAGCCGAAAAGGTCGCTGAAAAGATCGGTTATCCGGTGATCGTCCGCGCGAGTTTCACGCTCGGGGGTTCCGGAAGCGGCGTTTGCCATAATCTTGAAGAACTCCGCGCCACCGCGCGCACCGGACTTGATTACAGCCGCGTGCACGAGATCCTGATCGAGGAATCGATCGTGGGCTGGAAAGAATACGAGCTCGAGGTGATGCGCGACAAGAACGACAATTTCGTGGTCATCTGCTCGATCGAGAATCTTGATCCGATGGGCGTCCACACGGGCGACTCCATCACGGTGGCGCCGGCGCAGACCCTGACGGACCGGGAGTATCAGCGCATGCGCGATGCCGCCCGCAAAGTCATGTCCGAGATCGGGATCGAGACCGGAGGTTCCAACGTTCAGTTCGCGGTCGACCCCAAGACGGGCCGTATGGTCATTATCGAAATGAACCCTCGCGTGTCCCGTTCGTCAGCACTCGCTTCCAAAGCCACGGGATTTCCGATCGCCAAGTTCGCGGCCAAGCTCGCCGTCGGGCTGACGCTCGATGAGATCCCCAATGACATTACGAAGTACACACCGGCCTCGTTCGAACCTTCGATCGACTATTGCGTTGTGAAGATCCCGCGCTTTGCCTTCGAAAAATTCGAGGGCGTGGATGATCGTCTGACGACCCAAATGAAATCCGTGGGCGAAGTGATGTCCATCGGCCGCACGTTCAAGGAATCGTTCCAGAAAGGCCTGCGCTCGCTTGAGACAAAACGCTTTGGGTTCGGCGGCGACGGCAAGGACAAGATCTTTGACCTCGTGCTCAAGACCCGCGACGCTTACGTGAACTTCATCAAGACCGTTCCAAACGATAAGGAACTCCGCGAAAAGATCTTCGCTTATGCCAAGGTTCCGCGCGAGGACCGGATCTTCTATTTGAAATACGCGTACCTCGCCGGCTACACCACCGAGGAGATCTATAAAAAGACAGGGGTCGATCCGTGGTTCCTGGAACAGCTCAAGCAGATCATTGACCTCGAAAAGGAACTCCTGGCCGCGCAGGGGAGATCGAAACAGCAGGACGCGCTGATGCGTCAAGCCAAGCAGTACGGGTTCTCCGATCGCCAGCTTGCGTTCTACTGGGGGCTTCAGGAAAAAGACGTTCGCAAGAAACGCAAGAATCTCGGGATCAAGCCGGTCTATAAGTTGGTGGACACCTGCGCCGCGGAATTCAAGGCCTACACGCCTTACTTTTATTCGACTTATGAAGATGAGGATGAAGCGAACCCCAGCCGCAAGAAGAAGGTCATGATCCTGGGCGGCGGGCCGAACCGCATCGGGCAGGGGATCGAATTCGATTATTGCTGCGTGCACGCCGTCATGGCCCTCAAGAAAATGGGCTATGAAACGATCATGGTCAATTCCAATCCCGAGACCGTGAGCACGGACTACGACACCTCTGACAAACTTTTCTTTGAGCCTTTGACGCTCGAAGACGTTCTCAATATCTATGAGAACGAGAAACCGGTCGGCGTGATCCTTCAGCTCGGCGGACAGACGCCGCTCAATCTCGCGAAGTCGCTTCTCGCCAATGGCGTGAAGATCCTCGGGACCTCGGTCGACGCGATCGATCGCGCCGAAGACCGCGACCGGTTCAAGAAACTGTTGAAGAAGATCGGCCTGCGCCAACCCGCCAACGGGATCGCGAAAAGCCTTGAAGAAGCCCATCAGATCGCCAAAGAGATCGGCTATCCCGTCGTGATCCGCCCGTCGTATGTCTTGGGTGGCCGCGCGATGGAGATCGTGTACGACCAGACCTCGCTCAAGAAATATATGAAGCAGGCGGTCGAGGCGAGCGATGACCAGGCGATCCTGATCGATAAGTTTCTGGAGGACGCGACGGAAGTGGACGTCGACCTCATTTCGGACGGCAAGATCGCGGTCGTGGGCTCCGTGATGGAGCACATTGAAGAAGCTGGTATCCATTCGGGGGACAGCGCGTCCGTCATTCCGCCGTTCTCGATCTCGCGTGAGATCGTGGAAGAAATTGTCCACAAGACGAAACAGATCGCCAAGGAGCTCGGCGTGGTCGGGCTCATGAACGTGCAGTACGCGATCCAGAAAGACCAGGTCTATTGCCTTGAAGTGAATCCGCGCGCTTCCCGGACAGTGCCCTTCGTAAGCAAGACGATCGGTGTGCCGCTCGCGAAACTTGCCGCGCAGCTGATGCTCGGGAAAACGCTCAAGGAATTGAAATTCACCGAAGAGATCATCCCCAAGCACGTGGCCGTGAAGGAATCCGTGTTCCCGTTCGTGAAGTTCCCGGGGGTGGATATCATCCTTTCCCCGGAAATGAAATCGACCGGAGAGGTCATGGGGATCGACAAGGATTTCGGGAAAGCCTTCTATAAATCCCAGGACGCGGCGATGTCGCATATCCCGCGCAAGGGAACGGTCTTTATCAGCGTGAAGGACACGGACAAACCCAAGATCGCCGAGATCGCCCGGGAGTTCCACAAGCTGGGCCTCAAGATCGTTTCGACCAAGGGAACGGCGAAGGTCCTCAAGGAAGCGGGCGTGCCCGCGGAGGAAGTCCTCAAAATGGCCGAGGGGAGCCCGAACCTTTCGCACTGGATCAAGGAAAAGAAAATGGACCTTATTATCAACACGCCGGTCGGCAAAGGGCCGATGCTGGACGAAGGCAAGATCCGGTCGCTCGCGGTGTCCTTCAATATTCCCTGCATTACGACCTTGAGCGCCGCGCGCGCGGCGGTCCGCGGTCTTCAAGCCGTTCGTGACGACGAGCTCGACGTCCGGTCGATCCAAAGTTATCATAACGCCAAAGCCTAAAAAGGAATCATCATGAAAGCCCAAGGCCTCTATCACCCTAGCATGGAACATGACGCGTGCGGCGTCGGCTTTATTGTCAAGATCGACGGAACCCGGACCCACCAGATCGTCCGTGATGGCGTCCAGATCCTGAAGAACCTTGTTCATCGCGGCGCGGTGGGGGGCGACCTGAAGACGGGTGACGGCGCCGGGATGCTGCTTCAACTACCGCACAAGTTCTTTGCGAAGGTCCTGAAATTCCAGCTGCCGGCGGAAGGAAAGTATGGCGCGGGGATGCTCTTTCTCCCGAAAGTGGCGAAGGATGCCGAACGTGCCCGGAAGATGATCGCCGAACAGACCGCCAAGGAAGGCGGCAAGATCCTTGGATGGCGTGAAGTGCCGATCGCGCCCGATTGTCTCGGTGAAATGGCGCGGGACGTGATGCCGTCCATCTGGCAGGTCTTTGTTTCTTATGACGGACTCGAAGGGTTGGCCCTGGAACGCCGTCTTTATATCCTCCGGAAAGTCCTTGAGAACGAAGCCGCGAAACTCGGATGGGCGATCGAGGATTTCTATATTCCGTCCCTTTCCACGCGTACGATGGTCTATAAAGGCATGTTCGCGGCGCCCCAGTTCGATCATTTCTTCACCGACCTGATGGACGAAGACCTCGTCAGCGCCATCGCCGTCGTGCACCAGCGCTACTCGACGAACACGTTCCCATCCTGGGCCCTGGCGCATCCGTTCCATTTTGTGGCGCACAACGGCGAGATCAATACTCTGCGCGGCAACATCAACAAGATGGCCGCCCGCGAAGGAAGACTTTCCACCGACCTCTTCGGTCCCGAGATCAAGAAACTTCTGCCAGTCATCAATCCTGATTTGAGCGACTCCGGCATCTTTGATAATGCCTTTGAGCTTCTGACGTTGGGCGGTCGCTCAATGGAACACGCGATCATGATGATGGTCCCCGAAGCGTTCGGCGTGAAATACCATATCAGCGAAGCCAAGCGCGCTTTCTTTGAATATCATTCCGCGATCATGGAACCGTGGGACGGTCCTGCCGCTGTCGCGTTCACGGACGGAACGAAGGTCGGCGCGATCCTCGACCGGAACGGTCTTCGTCCCGCGCGATACACCATCACGAAAAGCGGGATCCTGGTATTGGCCTCGGAAGCCGGTGTGGTTGAGATCGATCCTTCGGACGTCCAGGAAAAAGGGATGCTCACGCCTGGTAAAATTCTTTTGGTGGACACGGCGACGAAGCGCGTGATGAAAGATCACGAGATCAAGTCCGGGATCGCCCGGAGCAAGCCGTACCGCCGATGGCTTGAAGAGAACCGCATCGAACTTAAAGGATTGTTACAGGTGCCGGGGCCGGTGGAAGTGGACGAGAAAACGCTCGCGCTCCGTCAGCGCATGTTCGGCTACACGCTCGAGGATGAGAAACTGATCCTGCTTCCGATGGCCGAGAACGCCCAGGAACCGATCGGGTCGATGGGGAACGACGCCGCGCTCGCGATCCTTTCAAAGCGCTCCCAGCTTCTTTACAATTATTTTAGACAACTTTTCGCGCAGGTCACGAACCCTCCGATCGATCCGTATCGCGAGAACCTTGTGATGTCGCTCATGAGTTTCGTGGGCCGCCAGGGGAATCTCCTGGACGAGACGCCGAAACATTGCCATCAGCTCAAGCTCTCGCACCCGGTCCTCACGAACGATGACATTGATCGTTTGAAAACCTCAACCTTGGCCACCTTCCGTGTCTGCACCGTCCCGATGCTTTTTGACGCTACGGGCGCCGCGGGCAGTCTCGCCAAAGCGGTGGATGCGCTCTGCTCGCTTGTGGAACAGAAACTCGATGAAGGCAATTCGCTCGTGATCCTGAGTGACCGGGATGCCGGTCCGGGAAAAGCCCCGATCCCGGCGCTCTTGGCCGGTTCCGCGGTCCATCAATATCTGATCCGGAAAGGGAAACGCCACTTGGGAGGCATTGTTCTCGAGACCGGCGAAGCGCGTGAAGTGCAGCATTTCGCGTGTCTCGTGGGTTACGGCGTGGACGCCATCAATCCGTATCTTGTTTTCGAAAGCCTGACCGACCTCAAGCGTCGCGGGCATTTACCCGCCTCGATGACGCTCGAAGCCGCGGTCGAGAATTACATCGCCGCGATCAAAAAAGGACTTCTCAAGGTCATGTCCAAGATGGGCATTTCCACGATCCGCAGTTACCGCGGCGCTCAAATTTTCGAGGCCGTGGGATTGAACGACGAGTTCCTCGAAGCCTATTTTACGGGAACGTCCTCGCGCATTCGCGGCATCGGGATCGAAGTGGTTGAGCGGGAAACGCTCGAACGCTTCAAGGCGGCCTTTCAGGAATCTCAGGCGAGTGTTGAGGATCTGGATTCTGGCGGCAATTATTACTACCGCGTGAATTCCGAGAAGCACCTTTTCTCGCCCCAAGCTGTCATCAATCTCCAGAAGTCGGTCCGGGAAGGGGATTACAGCGTTTTCAAGAAGTATTCCTCCGAAGTGAACGACATCAGCAAGAACCTGTGCACGCTCCGTGGCCTTTTCAAGATGAAGAAAGGGCCGTCCATTCCCATTGAAGAAGTAGAATCGGTGGACAGCATCGTCAAGCGGTTCGTCACTTCCGCCATGTCCTTCGGTTCGATCAGTAAGGAAGCCCACGAGACGATGGCGATTGCCATGAACCGTCTCGGTGCCGGCAGTAACTCTGGCGAAGGCGGCGAGGATGCGGCCCGTTACCAACCGCTTCCGAACGGAGATTCCAGCAAGAGTTCCGTGAAGCAGGTCGCTTCAGGGCGTTTCGGTGTGACGAGTCATTACCTCGCCAATTCCTCCGAACTTCAGATCAAGATGGCGCAGGGCGCAAAACCGGGCGAAGGCGGACAGCTTCCCGGTCATAAAGTGGACGAGCAGATCGCGCGCGTGCGTCACTCCACGGCGGGTGTCATGCTTATTTCGCCGCCGCCGCACCACGACATTTATTCGATCGAAGACTTGGCTCAGCTCATCTTCGATCTCAAGAACTCGAACCCCGAAGCGCGCATTTCCGTGAAACTTGTCTCGGAAGTGGGCGTCGGCACGGTCGCCGCAGGTGTTGCCAAAGGGAAGGCCGATATGGTCCTGATCAGCGGCCACGATGGCGGCACGGGCGCGTCACCTCTTTCTTCGATCAAGTATGCGGGGTCCCCGTGGGAGATCGGCCTCGCCGAGACCCAGCAGGTGCTCGTCATGAACAAGCTCCGCGACCGGATCCGCGTCCAGGTGGACGGCCAGATCAAGACCGGCCGCGACGTGGTGATCGGCGCGCTGCTCGGCGCCGAGGAATTCGGTTTCGGGACGACGAGTCTCGTGACGATGGGCTGCATTATCATGCGCAAGTGCCATCTGAACACCTGTCCCGTGGGCATCGCGACGCAGAACCCGGAACTCCGCAAACGTTTTACAGGGAAACCGGAACACATCATGAATTTCATGAAGTTCATCGCGCAGGAAGTGCGCGAACTCATGGCGGAGCTCGGTTTCAAAAAGTTCGAGGAGATGGTCGGGCGTGTGGACAAGCTCGAGGTTCTCGAAGCGGTCGACCATTACAAGGCGCAGGGCCTCGATTTCTCGAAAGTCCTCGCCGTGATCGAAGCGCCTCGCGGCGGATCGATCCGTTGCGTGACGAAGCAGGTCCACGATTTTTCACTTTCGCTCGATGAGGAGCTCATCAAGAAGGCCCAGCCCGCGCTCGAATCCCAGAAACCTGTGGTGATCACGCAGAAGATCAAGAACTGCAACCGCACGGTCGGGACGACCTTAAGCTACGAGATCTCGAGACGCTACGGCCAGAAAGGTCTTGCGGAAGACACGATCAAGATCAAGTTCGAGGGATCGGCCGGTCAGAGTTTCGGCGCATTTCTCGCACGTGGCGTGACCTTCGAACTCGAAGGCGATGCGAACGACTATTTCGGGAAGGGGCTTTCGGGAGGACGGTTGATCGTGTATCCGCCCAAGGCCGCAACATTCCGTCCGCAGGACAACATCATCACCGGGAACGTGAACCTGTTTGGCGCCACAAGTGGCGAGGCTTACATCCACGGCCGCGCGGGCGTGAGGTTCTGCGTCCGTAACAGTGGCGCGATCGCGGTGGTCGAAGGCGTGGGGGACCACGGCTGCGAATACATGACCGGAGGCCGCGTGGTGATCCTGGGCCAGACCGGCGTGAATTTTGCAGCGGGCATGAGCGGCTGGATCGCCTATGTGCTTGACGAGAATGAACTTTTTGATACGCGTTGTAACCTCGAGATGGTGGACCTCGAGCCCGTGACGGAGAAGTCCGACCGGGAATTCCTCAAGACCGCGATCGAGCGCCACGTGAAGTTCACGGGCAGTCAGCAGGCCAAGACGATCCTCGCGAGTTGGGAAGAGATGCTCCCGCGTTTCGTGAAGGTCATGCCGATGGACTACAAGAAGGCCTTGGCCAAGATGAAAGAACGCCAGATGAAAAATTCAGAATCCGTAGAAATGACAGAAGAGGTCTTTAACTAATACCGCATTTTATTGATTTGAAAGGGTTGCGGTCTTGTACCGTTGACCCCTAAAATCAGATGGAGAACGGCACTGATATGGGAAAACCAGACGGCTTTTTAGAGTTCAATCGCACCCTTTCAACGAAGCGGCCCGTCGCCGAGCGCCTGAAAGACTATAAAGAGATCCCTCAGCCGCTTCCCGCCGAGGATCTCCAGAAACAGGGTGCCCGCTGCATGGATTGCGGTATTCCTTTTTGCCACGCGGTCGGCTGTCCCATTTCGAACCTGATTCCCGAGTGGAACGACGCCGTGTTCCGCGGTCAGTGGCACGACGCCTACGAGCGTTTGTCGCTCACGAACAATCTTCCGGAAGTGACGGGACGGATCTGCCCGGCCCCTTGCGAAGCCGCTTGCACGCTCGCGATCAATGTCGCGCCGGTCACGATCGAACAGCTCGAATGCTCCATTATCGAAAAGGCGTTCGCCGAAGGTTGGGTGAAGCCCCAGCCGCCCGCGAAGGAAACGGGGAAGAAAATTGCCGTCGTCGGTTCTGGACCTGCCGGACTTGCCGCGGCCCAGCAGCTCCGTCGCGCCGGGCATACGGTCACGCTTTTTGAGAAGTCCTCGAAGATCGGCGGGCTCCTGCGTTTCGGGATCCCGGATTTCAAGCTTGAGAAATGGGTCCTCGACCGCCGCATCGAACAGATGAAGGCCGAGGGCGTCCGCTTTGAAGTGAATACAGAAGTAGGCGTGAAGATCTCCGCGAAGGACCTGAAGAAGAATTTCGACGTTGTCCTTCTTACGATGGGCGCCGGTGCGCCGCGTGACCTCAAGGTTCCGGGCCGCGAACTTTCGGGCGTGCACTACGCGATGGATTTCCTGACGCTCTCGAACAAGGCTGTCTCGGGCGAAGTGAAGCCCTCCGAGGTTATTTCCGCTAAAGGGAAAACCGTGCTTGTGATCGGCGGCGGTGACACGGGTTCTGACTGCGTGGGCACGTCCAACCGTCAGGGCGCCAAGAAAGTTTATCAATTCGAGATCCTTCCGAAACCCCGGGAATGGAAAGAATCGTCGAATCCTGTTTGGCCGAACTGGCCCACGATCCTCCGCACGTCGACCTCGCATGAAGAGGGCTGCGAGCGGGACTGGTCGATCACGACCAAGGAGATCAAGGGGAAAGACGGCAAGGTCCACGAAGTCCATTGCATGCGCGTTGAGTGGACGATGGATAAGGCGACGGGACAATACGCGATGAAGGAAGTTCCCGGCTCCGCGTTCGTTTTGCAGGCGGATCTGGTGCTTCTCGCGATGGGTTTTGTGCACGTCGAGCACGCGAAGTTCCTCGCAGAACTCGGCGTTCCGTTCGACAACCGCGGCAACATCCAGACGAACGGCAACTACGCGACCCCGGTGCCCGGCGTTTTCGCGGCAGGGGACTCGGTGCGCGGCGCCTCGCTTGTCGTATGGGCCATCAACCAGGGCCGCCAAGCCGCTCAAGCCATCAACGCTTCGCTAAAAGTCTGATCCAGACGTTTTCCCAAAGCAAAACGCTTCGGCGAAAAGTGTGTCTCGCCAACGTTTGTCATGCCCCACCGAGGCATGACCGCACTCGCGAGCGTCGGCCTCGATGAAAAACCCTGGCTCTCGGCCTCCTTAGCGTGTCTCACCCCGCTTTTCGCCTCCACGAAGAAATATAGTCGGAAATTAACAAGAGGCGTATACTTTGCCCAACACTATCCCTAGATGCTATTTCTATTTTGGGCTTGATGTTGTTTGTACGGGGGTAAGTTAACCTCTTCCTCGGGATGGCGTCCTGGTTGCTGTTTGAAATAGGGCCCTTTTTTTGAGAAGAAATTCCTTCTTATTTGAAAATACATTGGGGTAATTCTTTGAATGGCTTCTAATAAAATTGATATATATAAAATCAAAATTTCAAAAAAGCGTTTTTCCAAATGCCCGAAAGATGAACGTATTTTCTATATAAGAGCGATGAATTTTTTGACAGATGTAGGAATTAGTCAAAAACTTCTTTTGTATTCTTTTCGCAGCCCTAGAAGAGGCAAGCTGAAATTGAGCGCAGGGCATATCCAGACGACTTTCATAATGCGCAATCTGGCGGGGTTGCTGTATGAGGGTTGGCAGTTAATCCGATCGGGGTTTTATTCAAGGAAAATGGGTATTAAATACCAAATAAAAGAAGAAAAAGAAATTAAGGCTTATTTTAAGGGCTCTAACATAATCGAAACGATTCGAAATGAATTCGCTTATCACTTGGACCCAAACGTTGTTGAAGAAGAGCTAGCTTCTCTGAAGGAGTATGGCGAATTTGAAATCTACTTGAATGAGGCCCAGGGCAACTGTTTTTATCAGCTAGGTGAGCATATGCTGTTAATGGCAATGATGAAAAAATTTCATAACAAAAATTTACAACAAGCTTCCAACCAAATCTTCGAAGAAATACTAAGGATTACAAAATGCATGCAGCGATTTTTTGGTCATTATTTAGCTCTATTCCATAGGAATTATTTAGGAGTAAAAAGCTTAAAAGACATGGAAAAAACGACATTGGTTGTGCCCGGTATGAGTAAGGTGAGATTGCCGTTTTTTACATTTAGGGATATTTAATTCTGCCAAGGCAGGTGACAATACAGAGACAGGTGACAGTCCCGCCACACAGCGCTGGCGGGCAGGCACCGAAAAGGCCTGAAACCGATGTTTCTGGCAGGCTCGCGAGACTTTGAGGTCTCGTCTTCGCACGGGAGAACTATGAAGAGATTGAAGCTAGCATGTCCGATGATCATGACGTTCTTGATGCTGATAGCCGCGGCGAGCCCAGTAAGCTTCGCCGCCAAGGAAGAAAAATTCGATCATGGGACCGGGAATACGAGAAAGGTGTTGATCGCTTATTTTTCGCATACGGGGAATACCCGCGAGATCGCGAGTCAGATCCACGAGAGGGTTGGCGGGGATATTTTCGAGATCCAGACGGTGGCTCCTTACACGGAGAATTATGATGATCTCGTTGAACAAGCAAAAAAAGAACTCCATTCCGACTTTCGGCCGGAACTTCGATCCGACGTTCAAGACGTCAATGCCTATGATGTGATCTTTATCGGCTACCCGAGTTGGTGGGAAACTTATCCGATGGCCGTGAAAGCTTTTTTGTCAAAACATGACCTTTCGGGAAAAACCCTCGTGCCTTTTTGTACGCACGAAGGGAGCGGATTGGGACAAAGTGTCTTTGATCTGTCGCAGCTTTGCCCCAGATCGACTCTTCTCGACGGTCTTGCGGTCCGTGGAAGAACTGTAAGATCTGCTCAGTCCAAAGTGTCTGAATGGTTGCGTGAAATAAAGATGGTGAAATAAGGTATCCACTTCATAGGCAACACCGGCAAGCGCGCGCAAAGGAGCCTACATGAAAGTATTGTTAGTGAATGGAAGTCCGAATGAAAAGGGATGTACTTATACGGCATTGGAGGAAGTGGCGAAAACATTGAATGCCGGCGGGGTTGAAACGGAAATATTTCAAATCGGCAGAACGCCTTTGTCCGGATGCATCGCTTGCCGGAAATGCGCGGAGCTGAAGCGTTGTGTTTTTTCCGACCGGGTGAATGATTTTCTGGATATCGCTAAAAACGCGGATGGGTTTGTGTTCGGTTCTCCCGTGCATTATGCGTCTGCGGGCGGCGCCATCACCTCCTTTATGGATCGCGTGTTCTTTGCAGACCTCCTCTCCGGAAGGCAGTCCTTTTATTTAAAACCAGCCGCTGCCGTTGTCTCTGCCCGAAGAGCCGGGACGACGGCGACATTCGACCAACTCAACAAATATTTCACCATCTCACAGATGCCGGTCATCTCATCTCAATATTGGAACATGGTCCACGGGCACACTCCCGACGATGTCCGAAAAGATCTGGAGGGTTTGCAGACGATGCGCACCTTGGGGAGAAATATGGCGTGGTTCTTGAAATGTAAAGAGGCGGGAACCAAGGCCGGGATCCCTTTCCCGGAGAGAGAAGAACGTATCTTCACAAACTTTATACGCTGAGAAAGTGAATAAACCGGCCGCCGTCCGCAGGGAGGCGTTAGATCCAATGGAGTGATGGGGTGGGACAACTTTGGCCGCGCGGCCAAAGTCGGCTTAAAATCGAATAAAGACAGGTGACAGTCCCGCCACACAGCGCTGGCGGGCAGGCGCCGAAAGGCCTGAACCCCATGTTTCTGGCAGGCTCGCGAGACCTTGAAGGTCTCGTCTTCACACGGGACAGGCGTCTTGTCTTGGTACCCTTGACAGAAGGAACTTCGTAGGGCATCTTTCCGACGGCTTAACTCCCTCCTTGTTTTTTAGGGAAATCCCATTAAGTCTGAATCAAAGGAATCCATGAAGAAGATAGTCGTGTTTTTACTCGTTTTGGCGGCTTGTAGCGTGTGGGTCGCGGATGCTTTTGCGGCATCGCTTTCGTCCGACGCTCCCACCGTCACAGTGACGTATCTCAGACGTTAAAGACGCCGGTTAAGACAGGTGACAGTCACCCAAAAGGGGACAGGCTACTTTTTTTCAAAAAGTAGCCTGTCCCCTTTTTTGCGTTGCCTCTTAGCAGTAAATCAGACGCCGTCCCGTATACATGAACGGAACGGGAGGCGAAAGAACAAATGGTAGCTATGGAACAGGGGATATTTTAAAATGCACAGCGGACGGAATTCTTTTTCAGGATCTTTGGGGAACGAAGGGGGGATCGCATGCCGACGATTTACGGAAAAAAAGTAGAGATCATCGTCAATGATCAATGTAATCTTTGCGGGTTGTGTGTGGAAGGCTGTCCCACCGCCTATCTTGAATTGGAATCGGTTAAGGTGAGGGGCGGGAAGAAAGATTCCTGGGGATGTCTCACGTGTGGTCATTGCGCGGCCATTTGTCCTGTGGAAGCCATTCATGTGGAAGCGGAGGGGATCGGACGGCAGGATGTACTCCGCTTTTCCAAGGAGAAACCCCCGACCTATGACGCCTTGTTCCGCCTTTTGGTATCACGGCGGAGCGTTCGTAAGTTTTCGGATCAACCGGTTTCGCGTGACATCACGGAAAAGATCCTTGAAGCCGCACAGCAGGCCCCTGCGGGTCTTCCGCCCTCGACTGTGAAGGTCGTTGTTCTCGACGGCAAGGAAGCGGTCCGTTCCTTTGCTTTCGATTTCCTGGACGCTGTGAGGAAAATGTCATGGTTATTCTCGAAAGCCGGTGTCTGGCTGCTGCGTCCTTTTATGTCGAAAGAAGAGCACCGCAGTATGCGTGAGTTGGTCGTGCCGATCTATAAGGAACTCACCCACGGTCGAGCACAGGGGAAGGACCTCATGTTTTACGATGCGCCGCTCGCGATGATCTTTGCGTGTTCCGAAGATCCGGCCGACGCCGGGATCGCGTGTACTTATGCCATGATCGCTGCGGAAAGCCTGGGTCTTGGTTCGTGTATGATCGGAACGGTGGTTCCCATGCTGGCTCATACGAGTCGGGAGTTCAGGGAAAGATACAAGATCGCGCCGGGCATGCGGCATGGTTTGGCGATTATTTTCGGACACGCGGCCGGGACTTTTGAGCGCGGCATTCGCCGGCGTTTTGCCGGGATCTCCTTTGTCGATCGTCCACCAAACACCTGTTGTTGCTGAAAATATTTCACCTATTTTTCGCGGGGGTCTTGCTTTTTGAACACTCGTCGGCTACAGTCAGATCAGGCCAAGAGATGGTGGATCTGGCTTGGGGGCGATGAACCCCCGACGGAACCGGGACCCTCTTGGCGTCGTACGGAGCCTGAGTTACGGCTGGCTTGACCGCGATCAAAGCGGGGCGCCGATCTTGGGCTTACGTTTTTTGAGATCGCTGACGCCAGAAAGTACGCGCGACTGGCCACGGTCCTCAGGGCCGGGGGTGAGGAAGCGAGCGCCCTTCCAGCGGTCTCAGCGGTAGGCTTAGCTTTGGGTTGATGCGCTTGGCAAGTAGTGAGGCCCAAGCTTCCTGACCCCATCGCTAAGCCTTTTCTGTTTTCAGGGCACGATCGGGTGTGATATTTTACAGCGGTCCCGGCTAAGAAGCGGATCCATAAAGGAGACTCACGTGGAAGAAAATGAAGACGCAAGCAACGTACCTAATGAATCCAAGGAAGCGCGGTTCAAGCGGTTGGCGGAGCAGAGAGTCGCGGCGACGCTCGATAAGATCCGCCTGATCGGGAATCTGGCGACCTCCCAGTATTCTTATAATGGCGACCAGGTGGCGAAGATCTTCGCAGCGTTGAAGGATTCGATCCAGGACGTCGAAGACAAATTCCAGCGTACCCTCGAGCGCAAAAAAAGCCAATTCCATTTGTAAGCTGGCTGCAGCTTGCGGGGAGGAGCTAAACCCTAACGTCTCCCGCCGGACGTCCCGTTTTGTTTATTTCTTAAGTATCATTTTAACAGCTTGTTCAAGCGCAGGGTTAAAACGCTCAGGCGCTTTAAGCATCAGAAAATGATCCAGTCCGTCCAACTCGATCAGCTCAAAATCTTTTATATGCCGTCTGTTCGCTTCGACATCGGTTGGCCAAAGGTCGCTATTCACAGCCACCACCGGAACATCCAATCCATCAAACAACTTGGCTACATCACCTGTCAGATACCCGCCTAAAGATCCGTTCATTGCGTTGAGCGCAACCTTGGGATCAGCCAAAGACATATCCGAGATCACCCATTCATTGACAGGCGAGTTGTCAGAACGCAGCATATCTGTGACGAAATCTCTGACGCCCTGTTTGAAATCTTTTTTGAAGGGCGTGGTCATCTCCTTGAACTGTGTTTCTCCCAGGGGATACTCTACGTTCTGAAGGTCATCCACCGCGACCAATCCCATCGCCTTCTCTGGCATCAAGAGAGCCGCCTGTGCGATCACAAGGGCACCCATGGAATGACCGATCAAGACTACCTTCTTTGCCCCGACACTTTCGACAACAGCTTTCACATCCTGGCCAAAGGTTTCCATGGTGTAATTCTCACGCTCACTCCCGGAACGACCATGCCCAGCCAGATCGATCAGAACCATGTGATACTTCTTCTTGAAATACTCGACTTGCTCTCTCCAGTAGCTTGCGTCACAAATCCATCCGTGAACAAACACAAGTGTCGGCCCCTCTTGCCCATGCTCGTAATAATGGATCGCTGTGCCGTCAGCAGAAGTCGCTGTTTTGACCCTCTCAATGCTCTGATCAGGACCCGCCTGCGCAAGGACAAGCGAAAGCCCAAGCCCACCTATCAAAAGCAATGTTGAAAGTACGAGCCTAAAGATCCTGCGTTGCTTCATATGATCTCCATCGTTTATAGAGGCAAATTATGAATCGACCTTTGAATCATAGGGATCCGCTGACCTCCCCCCGTTCATTGTGCCAATGCTAAGTTAGTGTTTCGGAGGGTTGGTTTGCGTTCGTCTGAGCATATTCCTTCGGAGTTAGGTTGTCCAGAGAACTGCAAAGACAGGTAAGACAGGAGACAGTCACCCAAAAGGGGACAGGCATCAAAAGATTGCCCGTTCCCGCCTCACTGCTTCGGCGGGCAGGAGCGGGCCAAGGGCGAGGGGAAAGCGTGTATCGTGGCGCGTGGCCGTTAATGTAATTTCTAGCTGGCGTTGTTTTGCCTTCAATGTTAGATTAACCGCGTTATGAAGAGACTCTATACGGTCCTGATCGCGTTGTTCGTGCTTCTGGCGTTCTCGCTTCCCGTGATGGCGGCGGGGGAAGTCGCCCCTGAAGCCCAGATCCAGGGGGAGGGAACGTCTCTCCGGAAGCTCCAGCGCGGATTTCTGAACGTGGCCCTCTGCCCGTTCGAGATCTCGAATGAACTCTCCAAGGAAGTCCGCACGGACACATTTCCTCCGAGTTGGGTCGCAGGATTATGTCGCGGTTCTCTTTATGCCGTAGGTCGCGCTAGCGTGGGAATTTATGAAATGGTGACTTTCCCGTTCCCTTGGCCGTGTTCTTATAAGCCCATCCTCGAGCCAGAATTCCCGTGGCAGCTCGCACCCTCTACTCCTTTAAAAAAATAAAAGCTTGGTGTGAGCAGTCCAAGTTCCCAGTTAAAAATTTAATCGAGACTTGGAGAGCTAGCTTCTGCTTCTCCTGCTGCAAAAAATAGGCTAAAAAAGCTGATTCGAATAGAAAACAGAGTGGAGGTTCCCCGTGAAGCATTCCTTCCCAGTGAAGCGATCCTCTTTCAAGCTTGTCGCGCTTTCGACAACCCTTTGCTTTATTTTCAGCGGGATCTCTGTGCCTGTTTCCTTCGCGGCCGGCAGTGAATGGGTCCTGAACGAAACGCAGCAATTCGTGCCGGCCATGACGCTGGAGCAGGCGAATGCGCAGGTTCCTCCAGTTTTAGAGAATGATATTCCTTCGGGAGTAGCGGTTCAGTCAAGTTTCCCCTTATCAGCGGCCAGTGGTCTTTCGAAAGATAGTGCCGTACCCCCCAGCATCCAGGCTCCCGCAGCTACGATGAGTGAGCTAGCGCCACTTTTCCGGGAGGTATCCCTGGAGCTCCGAGCGGTGAGTTCGAAAACGGTTCAGGCTCTGAGTGGGCATTATTACCCTGATTCCTACGGGAATCCGGTCTATTACACCAGTTATTATTACCGGGATGGGGCATTCATTCAGAGAACCGGACCCGTCTATGATCTGTCCAACTACCGGGCATTCATGGAAGTCAGCCTTGTTGAATGGTCCGCGGCGGGGGCCGATATCGAGAAGATCCGGAAGGTCGAGCTCGTTTTTGACGCTGTTTCGACTACGACAGGGGCTTATAACTTTTCGATCTATGATATGCAAGCGAACGAAGACGGGCTTTATCCCACCTTGTCCGGCGGAGCCGCGAAGCATTACACCGGGGTCTCCACCCTAGCGGCAAGCATGACTCAAAAGTCATTCGCAAGGAACGTTTCACAGACGATCTCTGCGGACGTCACACAAGCCGTTCTTAGTGATCTTCGTTCCGGAAAAACCTGGACGGGTTTTTCTGCCGCGCCGGACGGCGCGATACCCAAGATCCAACTCGCCAACGCAAGACTGAAGATCACCTACGACGAACTGATCCCTCCTGTGACCGGAACGATCACTATCAACTCGGGCGCTGTTTACACGACGTCACAAATCGTTCTCTTGAATCTTTCGGCAACAGCCAGCGGGAGTGAGATCGGCAGCATGAGTTTTTCGACGAACGGTACGACCTGGAGTGCGCCCGTGGCCTACGCGACCTCAAAAACTTACTCGCTTCCTTCCGGCGATGGCAGCAAGACCGTTTACGTAAAGTATTACGATAAAGCCGGGAATGAGAGCGAACCGTTCTCGAGTTCGATCATGCTGGACACGCTTCCGCCTGTGGGGACGGTCAAGGTGAATGGTGGGGCCTCCTACATTAATCAGACTGCCACGACACTGACTCTCTCGGCTACCGATGCGGGCTCGGGACTCAGCCAAATGAGCTTTTCGACGAACGGAACGACATGGACCACGGCGGAGAACTACGCCGCAACAAAAGCGTGGACGTTCGCGATCGGCGACGGAGCGAAGAAAGTGTATGTGAAATTCCAGGATAAGGTCGGCAGGTGGTCTTCTGCCGCATCGGTCACCGTCACTTTGGATACGGTCAAGCCGACCGGAACGATCAATATCAATTCGGGAGCGCTTTATACCGCGGTGCAGACGGTGACGTTGAATCTTACCGGGACGGACAGCCGGAGTGGCATAAACACGATGAGTTTTTCGACGGATGGGACGAACTGGACCACACCCGTCGCTTACGCGACTTCCAAGTCGTTCACTCTGGCGGACGGGGATGGGACTAAAAAAGTTTATGTGAAGTATTACGACAAGGCCGGAAATGCCAGCGCTGTGTATTCCAGGTCGATCCTTCTGGATACAACGCCTCCGACAGGCGCGGTCAATATTAACTCAGGGGCTCTTTACGCCACTTCCACGGCCGTGACCTTGAACCTCTCCGGCGCGGATTCCGGAAGCGGGATCTCTAAGATGAGTTTTTCGACGAATGGCACGACCTGGAGTTCGGCCGTGGCCTACGCGACTTCAAAAACATTCACGCTTCCTTCCGGCGATGGCAACAAGACCGTTTATGTGAAGTACTACGACAAAGCCGGGAACGTGAGCGCCGTTTATTCGAAGTCCATCATTCTGGACACGCTTCCTCCTGCGGGGACGGTCAAGGTGAACGGCGGGACTACCTACATCAATCAGACCGCCGTGACGCTGGACCTTGCCGCAACCGACGCGGGTTCGGGGCTAAGTAAAATGAGTTTTTCGTCGAACGGAACGACGTGGACTACGGCGGAGAGTTATGCGGCGCAAAAAGCGTGGACGTTTGCGACCGGCGATGGAGCGAAGAAAGTGTATGTGAAATTCCAGGACAAGGTCGGCAGGTGGTCCGCGGTGACATCCGTGACCGTGACTTTGGACACGGTAGCGCCGACGGGTTCGCTCAATATCAATTCGGGTGCCGTGTATGCCTCTTCGCAGACGGTGACGCTCAATCTCTCCGGGACGGACAGCCGGAGCGGCATAAGCAAGATGAGTTTTTCGATAGATGGAACGAACTGGGCAACGCCCGTTGCTTACGCAACATCCAAGACGTTCACTCTGACGGACGGGGACGGGGCTAAGCAAGTTTTTGTGAAGTATTACGACAAGGCCGGGAACGCCAGTGCGGTTTATTCGAAGTCCATCATTCTGGACACGCTGCCGCCCACCGGAACGATCAAGATCAACGGGGGTGCCCAGTATATTACGCAAAGTGCTGCCACGATGGATTTGTCAGCAACGGATGCCGGTTCCGGGGTGAGCCAGATGAGTTTTTCTGGGGATGGGCTCAATTGGTCTGCGGCTCAGGCATACGCCACTTCCATGCCGGTCATCTTTTCGGCAAGCGATGGTCTCAAAAAAATGTATGTGAAATTCCAGGATAGGTCCGGAAAATGGTCGGAGTCCGCGTCTGTGACCGTGCTTTTGGATACGGTGAAGCCCGTCGGTACGCTTTCGATCAATGACGGCGCTTCGACATCAACGTCTTCGGAAGTGACCTTCAGTTTGACTGGTTCCGATGCCGGTTCAGGCGTCGATCAGGTCCGTTTTTCCACCGATCAAGGAACAATCTGGTCGGAGTGGACGGCGTTCAGCGAAACGCAGTCGTTCACGCTTCCTGAGGGGAACGGTGCGCGGCAAGTGCATTGCCAGCTCATGGACAAGGCGGGGCTGATCTCAGAGGTTTTTACCGATTCGATCCTCGTGGATATTCCTCCCGCGGCGCCTTGGGTCCCGGCGACCTCTAACGCGAATTTCGCTTTCCGCGTGATACAGGACGGCGATATTTCCCGGCTCGAACTGAAATATATTCCGAGCGGCGGGATCACGCTTCTTTATTCCGGCGCCGGAGACGTTCCCGATACCTTTGACGTGACGCCGGATGGTAGCAAAGTGATCTACGAAGGCGGAGGGACGGCGCGCGTGGAACGGATCGGTGAGCCCTGGACGGCCCAGACTGTCGCAGGCGATCTGACGCAGATCCTCTATTACAGCAATTACGTCATGCTCAAAACGGACTGGACCTATCCCAGCGGCACGGTGATCCGCACCTCCACAGGGATCCGCATCAGCACGTTCAACCCGGAATTTATTTCGAGTTTCTATTTAACGCTCGTGACTCCCGGAACCGGGTTTTATCGCAACGACGTGCTGTCCCTCGCGGTTCAGCCGGAATATGACCAGACCTCGGGCCAGTACTACGCCCATATCTATAGCTTGTATGGAGGGAACGATTATTCGTCTGCCGTTCGGACCGTAAGTCTCGGGAATGAAACGCCGGGTGCGGCGGGCGGGACTTTTACACTGGTCGATGCGGTTGTTGCGCCGGGAGGCCAGACAGTCCTCGCGCTCGGTCTTGATTCGCTAACGTTCAATAAAACATTCCTCGTAAACCAGAACATCACGTTCGATGGAGCTGCCACTTCGGTTACGTATCAGAACAATATCGCGACTTACACAGTCCGTGAAGATGACGGTTCGATCCGTACCGTTCGCTTTGATCTTAATACGCTTGAGATCCTGCCGGAACTGCCCGCGATCCGGTTCGTCGAACCCGTGATCACGCAGGTCCCGAGCGCCGCGAACCAGTGGTCGCTTAAGATCGATCAGGCGATGCGCGGAGTCCGTTACGAGGTTCAGTTTGACGATGGCTCAGGCGTTTGGCAGACCGCGGGAACTTTTGTGGCCGCTCATTACGGGGAGGTTGCTTGGCAAGATCCGGCGCAGGATCGCGGGGCTGTTGTTTACCGGGCCATTCCCAGGGAGATCACGACCGCTGCCGACCTTTTGACGCAGATCAACATGCTTTATTTAGAGACCGATTTTGGCCTTGTCGAATCGACTCATGAATATCCGCTCGAGGGGTGGCTCCAGCGCCGCATCACTCAGCCCTCCAACTTCGGGTTTTACGCGAATCTGCTCGCCACGATCGCCGCGGGAGATCTTGTGACCTCTACCATCTCAAAAGCGGAAGCGATCCGCCGGCTTGATGTGATGATGACCCATCTGCTCGAAGATCAACAGAGGCTGGGCTACCAGGGATTATTGCCCTGGCTCGGCTATTACAACGGTGACTGGGAAAGGATGGACGATCTTTACGGCCGCCAGGTCAGTTTCGAGGACAACACGAACATGACGGCGGGACTTGCGGTCGCTTACGGCGCGCTCCTGGACGCGTCGCTTTCGGGCAACGCGACGGTCCACGCTTCCGGCGGCATTCTGGACAAGATCGACGCTTTCATTGAGAACCAGCGGCCAGGCTACGTGGCCATGTATAACGCCGCGAACCAGACGTTCGCCCGGACGATGGTGATCTCGGATGGTCACCTGGAAGGGACGGTCGATCTTTTTGGAGCGGAAAGTATGGGTCCGCTCCTCTTCCTCATCTTGCAGTACGGCGACGCGTTTCCGGCGAGTGTTTACAATAAGCTTTATTTCTCGGTCAGCGACTACGCGATGCAGGACGGCAGTACCCGAACCGTTGTTGAGCCTTTCAGCGGTGCTTTCCAGATGTACTGGCCGGCGCTCTTGTTGCCGGAAGCGGATGATCCGGATCTGCGTGCGATGCTCGAGACCTACACGGACGTGCAACTCGATTACGCTCAGCGTAACAACCAGCCGGGGCTTTTGTCGGCGAGCTATGACGTGGGTTCTTATGATCTTTTGAGCGGCTCTGTCAGTGCATTCAGCTGGCAGGGGGACGTAGTGAATCCGAGCTATGGGGCTGACGGCAGTTTTCACCTGACGGCCGGAAGCACGAATGGAATCGGCGTTGCTTTTACCGACAACAGCAAGTACGTGCTCGAAGGGTCGGCGTTGCAGATCCGGTATTCTTCTCAGACGGCGGTGCCGAACGCGAGGCTGGAATTCAAACAGAAGATCGATGGTGTGCTGACGACCGTGTATGTGCAGGACCTGACGCTGGAAAATACAGGAGGGGAAGTGCGCACGCTTTCGCTTCAGTTGCCCGAGAGCGGCGTATTGGGCGATCTGAGCGAAGTGGTTTTCGTGACTTCCGAAGGTAGCGGGCCGCTTGACCTCACGTTCTACAGCATCGATACGGACCGCATTCAATATAACTTTTCGCTTGGCATTAACGAGATCGCCATGAACGGGGTCTCGGAGACCACGCCTTCGACATACAACCTGGGGGCGGCGTACATGTTCCGTCCTGAGGGGGTCGAAGCCTTATTGCAGCGATTGATCAATGAGCATCCGGAGCTCATTACAAGCCACGGTCTCTGGGAAGGTATCAACATGAGTTCGGGCAAAGTGGTCAAAGAGCAGGTATTCAACAACGTGGTTTCGTTTACGCTCGGGATGGCCGGGACCGGAGGAGCTTCCATGACCCGGTATCTCGAAAATAAAGGGCTGACATCGAAACTCGAGTCGATCTGGGATCCGCAGACACCGGTCTCGCTCACGAGCGGGACGAGCGGTAATTTCGAATGGAACGGGTTCAAAGGGACCGCCTGGCACCTTCCTGAAGCTGTCCGGGCCTCCGACCGCGAATTGCGTATCACCTATCAGTCTTCAACGCCGGTCACGGGCGTGAAGCTTGAGCTGAAGCACGCGGGGAGCAATGATCCGGCCTACAGTGTTCAATTTGACCTTCCGGCGACGGAGTCCGGTCCCGGCGAGTACGTGATCACGATCCCCGAAAGCTATCTTTACTGGTACATTACCGATGCCGTGGTTCTGTTCCCGGACGCGCAGGGATATCCGAACGACAAGATCACCAGCATGACGCTCGTGCCCGCCGCCCGCTTTGTGCCGCCTGCGGGAGTGGAAGTGGGCGTGGAGTACACGGGAGGGGATCTGGAGGCATTATTGCTGCAGTACGCGCCGCAGGTGAATGTGGCGGATCTGCAGTTGCTTTCCATGCCGGTAGCCCCCGTATACCATCTCATTTACACGCGTGGCGGAAATCTCGCTATTGGGTTTCACGCGTATTATAAAATGACGGGTAGCGGTCCAATCAATGAATGGTTCACGGAAATGAATTATCTCCGCCCGGGAAGGGAAGTGGTTCGTCTTTATGAAGGGAACATCCTGAGCGGGATGAGTCTCAATGGATCGGATGAGGTCGAACTGTGGTACGCCTACGGCGATATGATGGGGGTGATCAGTACTGGGGGTGAAATGAGACAGATCCCCAAGAATGATTTCACGCCCCCCGTGGTGGTGCTGGATGCTGGGATCCCGGGCCTGATCAAGGCGAAGACGCTGACAGTGAGTTACACGGTGGATGGAGTTTCGAAGACGAAACTTTTTACAGATCTTCCGGAAGGATCGAATACGTTATCCATTACGGAGAAGGATCTGGCCGGGAATTCAACCACGGTGACCCATCAGGTGACGGTGGATACCGTTGCTCCCGTCGTGGTACTGGATCCCGGGACTCCGGCGATGATCGCCTCGTCTTCTATTACGGTGAATTACACTCTAGACGGTTCGCTAAAACAGAAAACTTTTACGGATCTCGTGACAGGCGCGAATACGCTTACGATCGAAGAATCTGATCTGGCGGGAAATCGAACGGTCGTGAATTTCTCCGTCAATCATGTCCTTGGGACGGATCTCTTGAAAGGGCCGATCGCCACGTTTGCCCTGAACGGAGGCAATGCCGCTGCGAGTTGGGATTCAGGGGCCCTTCATCTTACGAGCAGCAATTTTCAAGGCATGGGCGTCGCGGCGATCACTAATGATCTTTCCATCAATGTTCGCCAGCTCCAGATCAGTTATTCTTCTTTGACGCCGGTGCCCAATGCGAGGATCGAATATAAAGCGAGAGATAGTTTTGGTAATTTGATCATTGTAAAAACGCAATATCTGAACCTGCAAAATACCGGAGGAGCTGTCAAGACGGTCAATACGGACCTCATTCTTTCGGGATATCCGCTGGTGGATGAGATCGTTTTCGTTACGGAAGGGACCGGTTCGTCCTCTCTCGATATGAAGCTTTACGGATTTTCGCTTTTCTAGTTTTTGAGGGGAAACTAAGGAATAGACAACAGACCTTAGGCTGTAGATTGGAGAATTTGTCATTCCGGCCAAGCGAAGCGCGAGCCGGAATCCAGAGCGATGGATCCCCGATTAGAGCGTTCGGGGATGACGATTTTTTTCTGGATTCTCCAGAAAATCCGTCACTTCCCGGGCGGCTCGCGCGCTCGCGCCTTTTTCTCCGAGTTTTTCCCTCACCTGACGGAACTCCTCTTTCATCTTCTGCTGGAGTTCCGGGCTTCGGAGAAAAACCCTGGCTTCATGGGCGAGTGTTTCGGGGTGGGCGTCCTGCTGGATGAACTCGGGAATCACGCGGGTGTCCGCGAGAAGGTTCACGAGTCCGAGGTAGGGGACTTTGATGAGGCGCTTGCCGAGGAAATAGGTCGACCAGCTAGCCTTATAGAGAAGAAAGAACGGGGTCCCGATAAGCGCGGTCTCAAGCGTCGCGGTCCCGGAGGCCACGTAAGCGAAATCCATCGCTTTGACCAGTTCATAAAAAGGAACAGCCGGACATTGCGTCACAAGGGACTGACCTTGAAGGAGCGCGTCATAAACTTCAGGGCGCACGTTCGAGGATTTTGAAATGAAAAAGACGGCTTCGGGGAATTCTTTCTGAAGATGAACAGCCGCCCGGAGCATGATCGGCAGGATGCGTTTCACTTCTTTTTCCCGCGAGCCCGAGAAAAGTCCGATGGCTTTCTGGTTCGGAGTGATCCCGATCCCGGCGCGAAGGGTTGCAGCGGCCGGAAGTTCCGGGATCGCATCGAGCAGGGGATGTCCCACGAACTTGACGGCGACCCCTTCCTTCTCATAGAAATCCTTCTCGAACGGCAGGATCACGAGCATTTCGCGGATGTGTTTTTTCACGATGTGGATCCGGCGCTTGCCCCAGGCCCAGAGCTGCGGGGAGATGTAATAGAGGACGGGCGCGAGAGCCGAGATCTTTTTCGCGAGCCGGAGATTGAAGGCCGGGGAATCGATCACGACCACAGCGTCAGGTTTCTCGCGGCGGATGTTCTCGATCGTCTCATTAAAGATCTTGAGGTACTTGAAGTAATTCCGGAGGACATCGCCCAAACCCAGGGCCAAGATCTTCGTCATGTCGTTGAAGATCTGCATGCCGGTGGCCTGCATCTTGGCGCCACCCACGCCGCAAAAAACCGTGTCGGGGGAAAGTTCCCGGATCTCGTCGATCAGATGAGCGCCGTGGAGGTCGCCCGAGGCTTCGCAAGCAACAAGGAAGATTTTTTTAGACATAATTTTTATCGTGTCAATAGTGTCAAAAGTGTCAACGTGTCAAAGATTTGATACTTTGACACCTTGATACCATGACACTTACCGTGGTGTGTGGCTTTTTGTGAGGTCATTGTTTCTTGGCGACAGGATCCTGGAGGGGCACACTCGGCTTGGGGTGTTCTGTCTGGACCCTGTGCGCGATCTCGAGCGCGAGCTTCAGCGCGTCACGGGCCGCGGTGTCGGGATGCCCCGGACTTTTTCCGGTCTGGATATTCGAGATAAAGAATTTCAGCTCTTCTTTCAGGGGTTCCGCTTTTTCGATGTCCACGATCTCCTGGGCGATCTCCGTGCCGTTCTTGCGGAAGATCTTGCAGCTTTGCGCGCCGTAATCGAGCGAGATATAAGCGTCTTCCTGGAAGATGCGGATCTTGCGCTGTTTTTCGAAGGTGAGACGCGAAGCCGTGATGTCGGCCACGGCGCCGTTCTTGAATTTCATACGGACGTTCGCGATGTCCTCGAACGGGGTGAGCACGTTCACGCCGACGGCGTCGAAACTCACAACTTCGGATTTCATGAGCCCGAGCACGATGTCGAGGTCGTGGATCATGAGATCAAGCACCACGCCGCAGTCATTGATGCGGCCGGTGAAGGGGCCGAGGCGGTGGATCTCGAAGAAGCGGATGTTCTTCGCGATCTCCTCGATGCGTCTGAATCCGGGATTATGACGTTCGATATGTCCGACTTGCAGGGCGCAATTATTTTTGCGCGAGAGCTCCAAAAGTTCATCGGCCTCGTCGAGTTTGAGCGTAATGGGTTTTTCGATCAAGGTGTGAATGCCAGCTTTGAGAAATTCCTTGGCGACCGCGTAATGGGTGGAGGTCGGGGTCGCGATGCTCACGGCCTCGACTTTGCCCAGAAGGTCCCGGAAGTCTTTGTAATAGACGGTCCCGAGTTCCTTGGCCTTGTCCTCTTTGGCGGGGTCCATGTCCGAGATCCCGACGAGTTCGGCCTCGGGGAGATCGCGATAGATCCGGGCGTGCTCCTTACCGAGATGTCCTACGCCGACCACGCCGACCTTTAGAGGTGTTGGCATCCTAACTCCTTTGTATTTCATGAGTTATCAGGAAAAAATAGCGATCGGGAAGCTTAAATCATAACCTTGAGGAGTGTCAACGAATATGTTACAGTGTGCTCCCTTGTTTCACAGGGAGCCGTGCAGCGGCCAACGTTGAACGTCATCGTTCCCCGTGACCCGTTTCCCATTCCCCGATCCGGGAGGATTATGGACATTTATAAAAGACTGCTGACTTATGTGAAGCCGTACCGCTGGCGTCTGGCCATTGCCTTCGCGTGCATGCTGGCCTTTTCGATGGCGAACGCGCTGGTCTCGGTGGCGCTCTATGTGATCACGAAAGGGTTCTTTCAGAAGAGCCAGGTCGTCGTCGACAATATCCCTTACCTTTCAAAATATTTCCCCCAGTTGACCTCTGTGGCTGTCCCCATGATCTGGATCCCGGTGATCCTGGTGAGCGTGTTCCTTTTGCGCGGTTTTTTTGATTACGTGTCGAACTATCACATGGCCAATGTGGGGATCCTGGCCGTTCGCAAAGTCCGGGACGACCTCTACCGCCACCTCGTCTATCTCTCGCATGATTTTTATGCCAAAGGCCGCACCGGGGATTTCCTCTCCCGTATTACGAACGATGTCGGCCAGATCCAGGGCGCGATCACGGACGTGATCACGGACCTCGTCAAGCAACCGCTCGTCATTCTCTTCAACATTCCCTTCATCTTTATGTGGGGCGGGAAATACGCGCTCATCGCGATCCTGATCTTTCCGCTCGTGGCGATCCCCATCGTGCTTTTGGGCAAGCAGCTTCGCAAACTGACGAAAAAAATGCAGGAGCGCACGGGGGACATTACGTCTTTTATCGGCGAAACCCTCGCCGGGGCTCACATTGTGAAGGCCTTTACGAGCGAGGAGCGGGAGATCCGTCGTTTCGAGGAGATCAATGACAGCGTTTTTAAATTTTTCAGAAAGACCATCAAGGTCACGATCATCCAGCGTCCGTTGATCGAAGTGATCGGATCGATCGGGGCCGCGTTCGCGGTGTGGTACGGGATGCAATACCTGTCGCCGGAACGGTTCGCGGCTTTTTTTATTTCGCTCTATGTTTGTTACGAGCCTCTCAAAAAGATCAGCAAGGTGAACAGTACGATCCAGCAATCGATCGCTTCGGGACAGCGCATTTTTGAGGTACTGGACGCGAAGCCCACGATACACAACAAGCCCGGAGCCCTTGTTTTTTCAGAGCCGGTCCGCGAGGTCAGTTACGAGCATGTGAGTTTCTGCTATGAGCCGGAGAAGTGGGTGCTCAAGGACATCGAGCTTAAAGCCAAGCACAATGAAGTGGTCGCGTTCGTGGGAGCGAGCGGTTCCGGCAAGACCACACTCGTGAACCTGCTCCTTCGCTTCTATGATCCTGTCCAGGGTGTGATCAAGATCAACGGCAGGGATGTCCGGGACCTGACGCTTCATTCTTTGCGTGGCATGATCGGAATCGTGTCGCAGGAAACGGTGCTTTTTAATTGCACGATCCGCGAGAATATCGCTTACGGGCGTCCGGACGCGAGCATCGAAGATGTGAAGCGGGCGGCCGAGATCGCCTACGCCGATCATTTTATCGAAGCGCTTCCACTAGGCTACGACACGCCGCTAGGGGACAGGGGGCTCAAACTATCCGGCGGCGAGCGTCAGCGCATCGCGATCGCACGGGCGCTCCTCAAGGATCCGCCGATCCTGATCCTCGACGAGGCGACCTCGCATCTTGATACGCAAAGCGAGAAAGAAGTTCAGAGCGCTTTGGAGAATCTCATGAAGGATCGCACGGTGTTCGTGATCGCGCACCGTCTTTCCACCATCCAAAAGGCCGACCGCATTCTTGTCATGGACAAAGGACAGATCGTCCAGCAGGGGACGAACGAGTTCCTTTTGCGCTTGGGCGGGATGTACAAGAAGCTTTACGATCTGCAATTCAATCTTTAATAGGCCTCAGACTTCAGACCAGAGACTACAGACTTAATAATAAAGAAGGGGTCGTCACCTTTTTAGAAAAACGGTGACGACCCCTATTTTTTAAATGCTGCAGTCTAACGACTGTAGTCTGATCAGAACTTGAAGAGCTTGATCTTGGCGGCTTCGCCGGAACCTTTTTCAGGTTGGGCGATCTCATAGCTGTCGTCTTTCGCGTAACCGAGGGACGCAACCTTCTTGACGCCTTTGATGGTGTTATCGACCACTTTTTCGCCGGCCTGCTGGGTTCCGTCGAGAGTTCCGACGATCGGCTTCTCATGGGCGGTTCCCTTGGCGGTATCACTTAAGGTGTCCCGGACGTTGTCATAGGTGACTTCTTTGACGCCCGTCGCGAAATTCTTCATGGGGTGACGTTCCTCCGGCGTCGCTGTTTCTACATCCATTTGTTTCTGGATCTTTTCCTGCGCGCGCGCGTCTTCGTCGTATTGACCGGATCGCGCCATGCCGAAGCCGGTGATCGCTGAGATAAGGACAAGGGCGGGAATCAATTTCTTATTCATTTTGGACCTCTCCGTTGAGATTTTCCCGAAAAAGCAACGCTAGTCCCAATTCTTATCAATTTTAACGAAGTTGAAATTGGGGCAAGCCTTGTCGCCATTCAAGAAAAGAATGTAAGACAAGGCTAGTATACATCAACAGGTTCTAAAGTAAAGTAAGTGGAAAATACACGATCCCGGGGAGCGGGGAACGGGAAGCGGACGGAAAAAATGCCTGCGTTCCCCGAGGAACGTTTCCCGGATTTTATGAGGAAGGCCTGTTTGATTTTTCATCTGATGTAAGTTATACTCCCTGCCTTGTTAAGGTTTTACTACTATTGAACTTAGGATGTTTGAACGAGGGACACCATGAAAAAGATCAGGATCGGACTTCTCGGGCTAGGACAGATCGGGACCGGACTCTATGAGATCCTTACGGCGAAGAAGGCTTCGTTCGCGCGCCAGCTCGGCGTGTCCTTCGAGCTTGCGCTGATCGCGGAGAAATATCCCGAGCGGAACAAAAAAGTCCGTCCTCCGAAAAACATTCTGACCAAGGACGCTTTTGAGGTCGTGCGGGACCCGTCCATCGACGTGGTGGTCGAGCTGATCGGGGGTACGACGATCGCCCGTCAATTGATCAAGGAAGCCCTGAAGAACGGCAAGCATGTGGTGACGGCGAACAAGGCCCTTCTGGCCGAGTATGGCGATGAGATCTTTGAGCTCGCGCACCGGATGAAACGCTGGTTGTGTTTCGAGGCAAGCGTGGGCGGTGGCATCCCGTGTATCAAGGCGCTTCGCGAAGGCCTTGTGGCGAACCGCATCGATTCGATGCATGCCATTATCAACGGGACCACGAACTATATTCTGACCCAGATGACCGCCAAGGGTGTGAGCTTCGCGGAAGCCCTGGCCGGCGCCCAGAAGCTGGGTTTTGCCGAGGCGAATCCTTTTCTCGACGTGAGCGGGCACGATGCCGCGCACAAGCTTGCGATCCTCGCGCGTTTCGCGTTCGGCGGGAAAGTGAAATTCAAGGACATTTACTGCGAAGGGATCACCGAGATCTCAAGCGATGACATCGCCTTCGCTAAGGAATTCGGATACACGATCAAACTGCTCGCGATCGCCAAACGTTCGGGCGAGGGGATGGAGGCGCGTGTTCAACCGACGCTTCTCCCGAATTCGCACATCCTCGCGAACGTGAACGGGTCGTTCAACGCGATCCTGATGCGCGGCGATGAAGTGGGCGACGTTCTTTTTTACGGCCGCGGGGCCGGACCGCATCCTACGGCAAGCGCCGTGATCGCGGACCTGGTGGATATCGCCAAGGCCGGGGCTGTCGGGCCGATCGAGGACTCTTTCATGGTCCGGGCGCTCGGGAAGACCTTGCCGGTGAGAAGTATTTTTTCGATCCTGTCGCGTTATTACCTGCGGTTTTACGTGATCGACAAACCCAGCGTGCTCGCGAATATCTCGAAGATCCTCGGTAAATACAAGATTAGCATCTCGGACGTGATGCAGCGCGAACGCAGCGCCGGGCGCGTGGTGCCGCTCATCCTCTTGACCCATGACACGCACGAAAAAGATCTGAGAGCCGCGATCCGCGAGATCGACGGCATGTCCTGCATCAAGGGACGTACTCAGGTCATCCGTATCGAAGAGGCGTAGGGAAATAAGTGTCGGGGTGTCAGAGTCTCAAAGTGTCAAGGTGCTCAAACCCTGATACTGTGACACTGTGATACTTTGATACGGAAGGATTCAGTTTCGGAGTTGGTGGAAGAAAAAAAAAGCGAATCTGGAAATAACGGAATCAAATTTTATGGGAAAATACGCGGTTAAGAAGATCGGGATCATCGAACGTTACCAGGAGTATCTTCCGGTCACGGACAAGACTCCCATCGTTTCGCTCAATGAAGGCAACACGCCGCTTATTCTCGCGGAGGCTTTGCCCCGGGAGCTCGGGCTGAAGAATGTCCGGATCTATTACAAGTTCGAAGGTCTGAACCCGACCGGTTCTTTCAAGGATCGCGGAATGACGATGGCGATCTCGAAGGCGGTTGAAGCGGGATCGAAGGCTGTGATGTGCGCCTCGACCGGAAATACCTCCGCCTCCGCTGCGGCCTACGCGGCCCGGTGCGGGTTGAAATGTTATGTGTTGATCCCTGAAGGTAAGATCGCCAAAGGAAAACTCCTTCAGGCGTACCGCTACGGCGCGAAAGTGATCATGATCGAGGGGAATTTTGACAAAGCCCTCGAGCTTGTGAAGGAAATCACGGCGGAAGGTAAGATCACTCTGGTGAATTCCATCAATCCGTACCGGATCGAAGGACAGAAGACGGGGGCCTTTGAGATCGTGGACGATCTCGGGGACGCGCCGGAATATCACGCGATCCCGGTCGGGAATGCGGGGAACATCACCGCCTACTGGAAGGGTTACAAGGAATATAAAAAAGTGGGGAAGTCGGAGACGTTGCCGAAGATGCTCGGTTTTCAGGCCGCGGGCTCGGCGCCGATCGTGCTCGGGCATCCGGTGGAAAAGCCGGAAACGCTCGCGACCGCGATCCGTATCGGAAATCCCGCGAGCTGGCAGGGCGCGGTTGCCGCGCGCGATGAATCGGGCGGGTTGATCGATAGTGTGACGGACGAAGAGATCACGAAGGCGTATCGCTTTATCGCGGAGCGCGAAGGCGTTTTCGCGGAGCCGGCTAGTGTCGCGCCGGTCGCGGGTGTGATCAACCTCGCCCGCAAAGGATTTTTCAAGGAAGGATCCCGCATCGTGATCACCCTCACGGGAGCGGGTTTGAAGGACCCTGATTTCGCGCTCAGTTTCGAGGACCCGGTTTTCAAGGTCCCGTCCACGCTTGATGCTGTCAAGGAGGTGATCCGATGAAATCGATCGTTATAGTTCTCGCCGGTGCTGCGGATCATCCGACCGAGGAACTCGGAGGCAAGACACCTCTCGAAGTGGCAAAAGTCCCGAATCTCAATTTCTTTGCGAAGAACGGTAAAGTGGGGACGGCGAAGCTCGTGTCCGACCGTTTGCCTGCTTCCGCGGACGTGAGCCTGTTCAATCTTTTGGGTTACGACGCGTCGAAACTCTACACGGGCCGGGGACCGCTCGAGGCTGCTGACAAAGAGCTGACGCTCGACGACAAGGAAGTCGCGTTCTGCATGAATTTTATCACGGAGGCCGCGGGGACGCTCGCCGATCCGACCGCTGGCGATCTGAGCACGAAAGAGGCCAAGGCGCTCATCAATTTCATGAATAAAAAGGTTGCGAGCGATTTTGTGCGGTTCTTTTCGAGCTCCGGGTACCGGCATCTTGCGGTGATCAAGGACGCGAACGGGTACGAAGCGCTGTCCGCGAAGACCCAGGCGCCGGAAAGTGTGGTTGGCGAGAAGATCGAAGACGTTCTGCCGCGCGGACCGGGTGACGAATTGATGCGGAAATTGATGTACGATGCAAGGCTGCTTCTGCAGGACCACGAGATCAACCAGGTGCGCGTGGATCTCGGTGAGAATCCCGCGAACATGATCTGGCTCTGGGGACAGGGAAAAAAACCGTCCCTCAAGCCTTTCCGCGAATGTTTCGATGTCGCCGGCGGCGCGATGGTCTCCGCGCGCGAATATGCCCGGGGACTGGGCCGGCTCACCGGGTTCACGGTGATGGACGTCAAGGAAGAGGGCGAGGAACCGTCGGCTTTCTACGACAAGATCTCCAAAGTGGCGATTGACGCGCTGGAAGAAAAAGATTTTGTGTGTCTCCACCTCCACACGCCCGAGGTCGCGTCCCGGACCGGGGATGTGAAGAACAAGGTCGCGGCGATCGAGGGGATCGATTTCTTCGTGCTCTCCAAGATCAAGAAATACCTCGAACGTTCCAAGGAATCCCGTCTTCTGGTCACGCCGGGGCACGCGACGCTTTGGAAGATGAGAGAGATCGTCCGCGATAGCGTGCCGTTCGCCGTTACGGGCAAGAACGTCATGCCCGACGAGATCGAGCGCTTCTCGGAGATCGCGGCCAAGACCTCCGAGCTGAAATTCATTAAAACCACGGAGCTGATGCCTTTTTTTATGGCGAAGGCGGGGTAACGCCCAAGGATGACGGATGGTGGATGGCGGTTGGAGTAAAGACTTTGACGCCCTCCGCCATCCTCCTTCCTCCATCAGGTGATCAGCGTATAAATTATTTGAGGAGGACTATTCAGATGTCACTTATTGTTCAGAAGTACGGCGGCTCTTCGGTCGCCAATGCGGAAAAGATCCTGAGGGTCGCTCAACGTGTGATCAAGACCAAGAAAGCCGGGAACAAGGTCGTGGTGGTGGTTTCTGCCATGGGCGACATGACCGATGACCTGATCACGCTCGCCGATCAGATCAACAAGGATCCTCAGGACCGGGAAATGGACATGCTTCTCTCGACGGGGGAACAGGTCTCGATCGCGCTTTTGGCGATGGCGGTCCAGAAATTGGGACACGAGGCGGTCTCGTTCACGGGTTCGCAAGTGGGGACCATCACGGACGAATTCCACAGCAAGGCCCGGATCCAGAACATTAGCGCGGACCGTATTAAGAAAGCGTTGTCCGCAGGAAAGATCGTGATCGTGGCCGGGTTCCAGGGGCAGACGCCCTCGGGCGAGATCACGACGCTCGGGCGCGGCGGTTCGGACCTGACCGCTGTGGCGTTGGCGGTGGCCCTCAAGGCAAAACATTGCGAGATCTACACGGACGTGGACGGGATCTACACCGCGGATCCGCGCGTGATCCCGGACGCGCAAAAAATGAATCAGGTCACCTATGACGAGATCCTCGAGCTCGCGTCGCTCGGGGCGAAAGTCATGCACTCGCGTTCGATCGAAGTCGGAAAAAAATTCAACATGCCGATTTGGGTCTGCAATTCCCAGAACGACCACAAAGGAACTCTTATCACGAAGGAGAATAAGGCCATGGAAGAAGTCGTTGTAAGCGGTGTCGCGTTAGCTGAAGATGAGGCGAAGATCACTCTGTTCCGCGTTTCGGACCGCCCGGGCGTGGCGGCCAAGGTCTTCCAGACCCTGGCGGACGCGAACGTGAACGTGGATATGATCATTCAGAACAAAACGCAGACGAATTCCACCGACATCTCTTTTACCGTCTTCAAGAACGAGCTCGTGAAGGCCATGAAGGTCGTCAAGGCGGCCATGAAGAAGGTTGGCGCCACGAACGTCACCTGCGACGAGAACGTCGCGAAGGTCAGCGTGGTCGGGATCGGGATGCGTTCTCATTCCGGTATCGCGTCCAAGATGTTCTCGACCCTGGCCAAGAACAAGATCAATATCGATATGATCTCGACTTCGGAGATCAAGATCTCAGTCGTCGTCGCCGGCGATAAGGGCAAGCTCGCCGCGAAAGTGATCCACAAGGCGTTTGGGCTTGGCAAGAAATAAGTGTCAATGTGTCAAAGTATCAACGTGTCAAAGCGTTAAAAATATGACACTCGGACACTTTGATACCCTGATACGTTGTTGTTCAGGGAACTTTTTATGACTGCAAAACAAAAAAAGATATTCTTTTACGACACGACACTCCGTGACGGCTCCCAAGCTGAGGGCATCAGTCTGTCTTCGCACGACAAGGTCCTGATCGCGAAGCGGCTCGACCAATTCGGGATCCACTACATCGAAGGTGGATGGCCGGGCTCGAATCCCAAGGATATGGAATTTTTCACGATGGTGAAGAAGGCCGGGATCCGGAAGGCGAAGATCGCGGCGTTCGGTTCCACGCGCCGGGCCCACGTGAAGGTCAAAGAGGATCCGCAGATCAAGGCGCTGCTCGAGGCTGGCACAAAAGTTGTGACGGTGTTCGGGAAATCCTGGGACATGCACGTGACGGAGGTTTTCAAGACAACGCTCAAAGAGAACCTTCTGATGATCTACGAGACGGTTGCCTATCTCAAGGACCGGAAGATCGAGGTGATCTTTGACGCGGAGCATTTCTTCGATGGTTTCAAGGCGAACCCGGAATATGCCCTGCAAGCGCTTCGGCAGGCCGCCAAGGCCGGAGCCGACAACCTTACGCTTTGCGATACGAACGGCGGAAGTTTACCGCATGAGATCCGTCATGCCATCCTGAAGGTGAAACGTACCCTGAAGACTCCGCTTGGGATCCATTGTCACAACGATTCGGAGCTTGCGGTTGCTAATTCCGTTCAAGCGGTTGGCGAAGGTTGCGTCCTTGTGCAGGGCACCATCAACGGTTACGGAGAGCGCTGCGGGAACGCGAATCTCATGAGCATCATACCGGACCTTCAGTTCAAGATGAAGGTGCCGTGTTTTCTGGCGAAAAAGATGAAAGAGTTGACCCCTCTTTCGCATTATGTGGCAGAGGTCTGCAATATGCCGCTCTTGAATCACCAGCCGTTCACGGGTCGCTCCGCGTTCGCTCATAAAGGTGGCGTCCACATCAACGCGATGATGAAGAACGCGAGGACCTACGAGCACGTGGAACCCCAGGCCCTCGGCAATTATCGTCGCTATCTTGTTTCGGAGCTTGGCGGTAAAACGAACATCATGATCAAGGCTCAGGAACTGGAGCTCAAGTTCCTGAAGGATTCTCCCGAAGCCGCGAAGATCCTGACGGAGATCCAGAAACTTGAGCACGAAGGTTACCAATTCGAGGCCGCGGAAGCAAGCTTCGAGCTTTTGGTGCAGCGACTGCTCGGAAAATTCAAACCGTTCTTCAAGGTCGAAGACATTTCGGTCCGGACCGAGAATATTGGCAAGGGCGTTCCGCGTTCCATCGCGGACGTCAAGATCCTGGCCAAGGGCGAGGAACATTTCGAGTCCGCGGAAGGGGACGGCCCCGTGAACGCGCTCGATTCCGCGCTTCGCAAGGCGCTCGGCCGCTCGTTTCCGTCGATCGCCGAGATCCATCTGACGGATTATAAAGTGCGCGTCGTCAATTCCGAGGCCGGAACGGCGGCCAAGGTGCGTGTCTTCATCGAATTCCAGGACAAGGACAAGTCCTGGACGACGGTGGGCGTTCACGAGAACATCATCGAGGCCAGTTGGAAGGCCCTCGTTGAAGCCATCGAGTATAAACTGCATAAAGGATAAAACCGGGGAACGAAAAGTCTGTCGTTCACCGTTACCCATTACCCGTTTCCCGAAAAATATGGAATTAGAAAAACAATACAACTCCAAGCAGGTAGAGACGAAGTGGTACACCCTTTGGGAATTCAAGGGGTATTTCCGTCCCGCGAGTGACTTCGTCACTCAGACAACAGACCCTAAGAGAGTTCCCCGTTCCTCGTTCCCCGTTCCCCATCCTTACGTCATCGTCATCCCTCCTCCGAACGTGACGGGGATCCTGCACATGGGGCACGCGCTCAACAACGCTATTCAGGATATTCTCGTTCGCTGGAACCGCATGAAGGGCCGGGACGCGCTTTGGATTCCCGGGGTCGATCACGCGGGGATCGCGACGCAGAACGTGGTGGAAAAGAAACTCGCCAAGGAAAAGAAGACCCGCTGGGACCTCGGGCGTGAAGCCTTCCTCCAAGAGGTTTGGAAATGGAAACACGAGCACGGCTCGACCATTACGCGTCAGCTCCGCCGTCTTGGCGCTTCCTGCGACTGGACGCGCGAACGTTTTACAATGGACGAAGGACTTTCCAAGGCCGTGCGTGAAGCGTTCGTCACGCTTTATGAACGCGGGCTTATTTATCGTGGGAATTATATCATCAACTGGTGCCCGCGTTGCCAGACCGCGCTTTCGGATGAGGAAGCCGCTCACAAGGACGTGCAGGGCGGGCTCTATCACATCAAATATCCTGTTGTGGGGAAGAGCGGTCCTTACGAAAAAATGGGTGAGGACCACATCGTGGTCGCAACGACGCGGCCCGAGACGATGCTGGGCGATACGGCGGTCGCGGTGCATCCGAAGGATCCGCGCTATCAGCATCTGATCGGGAAAAAAGTCCTGCTTCCTTTGGTGAATCGCGAGATCGTGGTGATCGCCGATGAATTCGTCGATCCCGAGTTCGGGACCGGGATCGTGAAAGTGACGCCCGCGCATGATCCCAATGACTTTGCGATGGGGCACCGTCACAAACTCGAGCAGATCAACGTGATGACGCCGGACGCCAAGATCAACGAACACGGCGGCCCTTACAAAGGCATGGACCGTTTCGAGGCCCGCAAGAAAGTTTTGCAGGACCTGGAAGAACAAGGGCTTTTTGTCCGGCGCGATTCACACCTTCACGCGGTCGGGCACTGCTACCGTTGCGACACTGTGGTGGAGCCGTATCTTTCGAAGCAATGGTTCGTGAAGATGCAGCCCCTGGCCGAGAAGGCCCTCAAGGCGCACGCCGAGGGGAAAACGGTTTTCTTTCCGGACCGCTGGACCAAGGTCTATCTGAACTGGCTCGGTGGCATCCGCGATTGGTGCATCTCCCGCCAGATCTGGTGGGGGCATCAAATTCCAGTTTGGTACTGTTCAAAATGCGAACAGCTCCAAACTAGAAAGACCACAGACTCTAGACCCCAGACCACAGAAAAAAGCCTGCAGTCTGAAGTCTGCAGTCTGAAGTCTAACGGAGTCATCGTTTCTCGAGAAGATATCACGCAATGTCCGCACTGTGGTTCTAAGGACATCAAGCGTGACGAGGATGTGCTCGATACCTGGTTCTCGAGCTGGCTCTGGCCGTTCTCGACGCTGGGTTGGCCCGCCAAGACCGAGGATCTGAAGAAATTCTATCCGACCTCGGATCTTGTGACCGCCCCCGAGATCATTTTCTTCTGGGTGGCGCGCATGATCATGGCGGGGCTCGAGTTCATGGGGGAGGTCCCGTTCACCCAGATCAATATTCACGGCACGGTCCGCGCGGCGAGCGGCCTCAAGATGTCGAAATCGCTTGGGAATTCCATCGACCCGCTCGAGGTGATCGAGGAGATGGGGGCTGACGCCCTTCGCTACAGTCTCGTGATGCTTTCGGCGCAGGACGTGTACCTCTCGCGCGAAAAGTTTGAGGTGGGCCGGAACTTCGCGAACAAGGTCTGGAACGCCTGCCGATTCGTGCTGATGCAGCTTGAAGGATTTGAAGGCGCCTCCACCGATCCCGCGCAGTTCGAGAAGAGTTCGCTATCGCTTCCAAGCCGCTGGATCCTTTCGCGTTTCGAAGAAAAAGCCGCGGTGATCGAGAAATATCTTGCCCAGTTCGGCCTCGCGCAGGCGGCGACCGAACTCTACCATTTTGTATGGGACGATCTTTGCGATTGGTATATCGAGCTTGCGAAACCCATGATCCAGTCTTCGGATGCCCCACCACACAGCTCTGGCGGGCAAGCGCAGCTCAAGCTTCAGACTCAGCAAGTCCTTTTCTTTGTGACGGAGAGGACCCTGCGGCTTTTGCATCCTTTCATGCCGTTCATTACCGAGGAGATCTGGCAGACGTTCAAGTCCAAGGCCTCGGACGGCAAGACCTGGCATGAAACTGTTATGTTTGCCGGTTGGCCGATCGAGGGAACAAGGAAATTCTACGACGAAGAAGCGCAGAAGGCCGTCGGATTTTTGCAGGACGCCGTGACTGGGATCCGTGACCTCCGGGTCCGCTTCCAGATCGCGCCCACTGATAAATTGAACGCCGTGATCGTGTGCAAGGAACAGGGGACGCTCGAGACGCTTCGCGCGTTCGAACGTGAAGTGAAAGTGCTCGGCCGGCTCGCGGAGCTCCAGTGTGTCCGTGAGTTCACCAAGAAAGGTGCGATGGCGGCCAATTCCTTCGCGGCCTTCGATGTTTTTATCTCGCTCGAGGGGATCCTGGACCCGGAAGAGGAAAAGAAACGCCTCCAGAAAAAGATCCAGGAGACCGAACAGTGGATCGAGAATATCCGTAAAAAAGTTGAGAACCCTTCTTTCGCGGAAAAAGCGCCGAAAGAGATCCTTGAAAAAGAGAAAGAAAAACTCGCCGATGCCAAAAAGCTTCTCCTATCCTACAGGACCCAGCTCACCAGTTTCTGAAGGCGGTTTGCCCGGACACCCGTTGCCGGTGTCTCGTCGCACGCTCGGTTTTCTCAAAGAAGCGCTTCACGAGGACATCGGTCGCGGGGACGTGACCTCCGACCTTTTGATCCCGTCTCACGCTCGCGGTGACGCCCGCGTGATCGCCAAGGCCCGCGGCATTTTCTGCGGCGAACGGCTCGTTCGGGAGATCTTCAATCTCGTGGACCCGAAGGTGAAACTGGAATTCCGCGTGCATAACGGCGGTAAGCTCCGTCCCGGCAAGGTCGTTTTCAAGATGCACGGGAACATCCGTTCGATCCTCAAGGCCGAGCGAACGCTCGTGAATTTCATTGGTCATCTTTCGGGGATCGCGACCAAGACGCGTCAGTTCGTGAAGCGCGTCAAAAATTATCCCGCGCTTATTCTCGACACCCGAAAAACAACACCCCTTTGGCGCGAGTTGGAAAAGGTGGCGGTGCAGGTGGGGGGGGGGCGGAACCACCGACAGGGTCTCGACGAATTCATTTTCATCAAAGAGAACCACCGCATTCACGGCGATCTGAAAAAACTCCGTCAGCATCCGGGCAAATTCGAGATCGAGGTCCGGAGCCATGGCGAACTCTGGGAGGCGATCGGTCTTCGCCCCAGGGTCATTCTCCTTGATAATTTTTCGCCGAAAGCCGCCAAGCGCGCGGTCGAGATCGTGCGCAAGGAAGCCCCGGGCGTTCTTCTGGAAGCCTCCGGCGGTATTACGATCGAGAACGTTCGCAGGTTTGCCGCAGCCGGGGTCGATACCATCTCCGTGGGTTCGCTTACCCATTCCGTGAAGGCCGTCGATTTCTCGCTCCTGATCGATTAAGCGTTCCGGACACGCACGTCGCTGGCGGAAAGGTCCCGACATGTCAGATTTTAGGCTGGTTTCATCGATGAGTCCTAAGGGAGATCAGCCGCAGGCGATCGAAAAACTTGTTCAGGGCTTCGAGGCGGGAGCCCGGGAGCAGGTCCTCAAAGGCGTCATCGGTTCCGGCAAGACGTTCACCATGGCGCACGTGATCGCCCGGCTCGGACTTCCCACGCTCCTCATTTCTCACAACAAGACCCTCGCCGCGCAGCTTTACTCCGAGCTCAAGGAATTCTTTCCCGGGAACGCCGTTGAGTATTTTGTTTCCTATTATGATTATTACCAGCCGGAGGCGTACATCCCGCACACGGACACCTATATCGAGAAGGACGCGTCGATCAATGAAGACCTCGACCGCCTGCGCCTTTCCGCGACCAGTTCCATTCTTTCGCGCAAGGACTGCATCATCGTCTCAAGCGTCTCGTGTATCTACGGCCTCGGCGCGCCGGAGGACTGGGAGGGACTTCTCGTCACGATCGTGAAGGGGGAGGCCGCGGACCGCGACAAATTCCTGTCGAGTCTGATCAGTCTTCAATACGAAAGGGTGGATACGGAGCTCCGTCGCGGGACGTTCCGCGTGCGCGGCGGCAGGATCGACCTGTTTCCGTCGTACGGACAGAACCCGTACCGGATCGACTTTGGCACAGAAGTGATCGAACGGATCGCGCTCCTGGAACCTATCAAGTTGACGGCGATCCGGGAGATCGAAAAGCTCGCGATCTATCCCGCCAAGCATTTCGTGACGCCGGGGGAACGACTCGAGGCTGCGATCGTGTCGATCGAAGCGGAAATGAAAGAACACGTCAAGAGACTCACCGCCGAAGGCCGGGACCTGGAGGCCAAACGTCTCGAGTCGCGCACGCAATATGATCTGGAGATGCTCAAGGAAGTCGGCTATTGCTCCGGCGTCGAAAATTATTCGAGACATCTTTCCGGCCGTACCGCGGGTTCTACGCCTTACACGCTTATGGATTATTTTCCGAAGGATTTTCTCGTCATTATCGACGAATCGCATCAGAGCGTGCCGCAGGTCCGCGGGATGTTCAACGGGGACGCCTCGCGCAAGAAAGTCCTGGTCGACCACGGGTTTCGCCTGCCCTCGGCGATGGACAACCGGCCGCTCAAGTGGCCGGAATTTGAGGCCAAATTGAGCAAGTGTCTTTACGTTTCCGCGACGCCGGGGCCTTACGAGCTGGGACGCGTGAAAGAAGTCGCGGAGCAAGTGATCCGTCCGACGGGACTCATGGATCCCGAGATCGAGGTGCGAAAATCCGAGGGACAGATCGACGACCTGATCGCTGAGGTGAGAGCGAGGGCGGCGAAATCGGAGCGGACGATCGTGACGACGCTCACCAAGAAAATGGCGGAGGACCTGAGCCGGTACTTAAAGGAGCTCGGGATCAAGGTGAATTATATCCACTCCGAGTTCGACGCGTTCGAGAGGGTCGAGATCCTCCGCGATTTCCGTCTCAAGAAATACGATTGCGTGATCGGCGTGAACCTTCTGCGCGAGGGGCTGGACCTGCCGGAAGTGTCGCTCGTGGTCGTGCTGGACGCGGATAAGGAAGGCTTTCTCCGGAGTGACGTTTCACTCATTCAGATCGCGGGTCGTGCCGCGCGCCACATCAACGGCAAGGTGATTATGTACGGGGACAAGGTCACGGATTCCATGAAACGCGCGATCGAAGAGACCGCGCGCCGTCGCAAGGTTCAGGCGGATTACAACGTGGAGCACAAGATCACGCCGGTGTCGATCAAGAAGGAGATCAAGGACGGGATCGAACAATGGAAAAAAGCCGAAGAATTCGTCCACGATGTGGTCCACGAATCCGGCAAGGAATATGAGGCCAAGAACTACCTCGCTTTTCTCAAGACCCGGATGGAAGCCTGTGCCCGGGCTCTTGAGTTCGACAAGGCCGCCCGCTACCGTGACGAGATCCGCCGGATCGAAGGAGCGGGCACAACAGCTCCCAAGAAAACATCGCGTCCTTCCCGCAAAAAACGCTGATAGACGATGGGCGTGTTTTGTCGGACGGGATGTGCGAAATTTCTGGATTATTCAGAAACTTGGCTGGTTTGCTCATGCCGACAGAGGTATAATCACACCGTACTTGCACTACGTTCCTAAAGGTCTGACGATCCGCCGTTTGAGAGAAAGAGGTTCAAAGGGAGTGATTCCGGCACGTGACCGTTTTTCTTGAACAGAGGTACCATTAACTGGAGAAGGTTGTTTTGCCGCACCGGCGTTCTTGAAAAATGGATCCCATCTTCATTGTAGGCACAGAACGCTCCGGTACGAATCTTCTCAGACTCATCCTCAATTCACATCCCCACATCGCAGTCCCTCATCCGCCGCATATCATGAAGAATTTCTCAAGGTTGGAACCGCTTTATTCCGATCTGTCCAAGGATGTTAACTTCAAGCGGCTTATCAAGGATGTGGCGACGAGCGTCCGGCTTCATCCCTATCCCTGGGGCTTTGAGATTGATGAGGAGAAGATATTCCTTAATGCTCGCGAAAGAGATCTAATCCACATTTATTTTGCTGTCTATGATCAGTATCTTGAACATGCTGGGAAGGAGCGATGGGCCTGTAAGAGCACCTTCATGATCCATCACATCGAGTTGATCCGGCGTAATTATCCTTCAGCCAAATTTATTTATATGGTGCGTGACGGCCGGGATGTCGCAGCGTCCGCGAAAAAAAGCATCTTCAGCCACTACAGCGTTTATTTTACGGCGCAGCTGTGGGCGAAGGAGCAGCAGCTCGGCATTCGGTGGCTCAACACGCTTCGAAAGGACGCAATGCTTCTCGTCCGGTATGAGGACCTTTTGCGCCAGTCCCGTGAAACGGTGGCGGCGATATGTTCGTTCCTGGGCGAGCCCTTTGAGGAAGGGATGCTCCGGTTTTTTGATACCGAAGAAGCCCGGAAAAGCGGCCGTCTGAGCGCGGCGTGGCAAAATACGTCCAGCCCGATCCTGAAAGATAACTTCGAAAAATATAAAAAAGAACTGAGAAAAGACGAAATAGAACTGTTCGAGGCGATCGCGGGCCTGGAGTTGAGCCGTTTCTCTTATGCGCTGACAACCCCTCCTTGCTCTTCAGAAGAGGCGCGTGCGAAGAAGACGCGGTTCAAGGGGGTGTATTTGATCGAGGAGATGTTTTTAATGCTGATCGTGCAGGTCCGGCATCTTTTTACCGATAGAAATAATTTTCTAAGGTTCAGAAAATTTGTATTCCTGAAGTCCCTCAAACTACGGGCTTTAAAATGAAGACATGGGTCAACGAAGCCAGGGAGCGCATCCAAGACATCATCCGTTTCCGGGAGACAGTCCTGGAGGGAATCCAGCGCAAGGATCCCGGAAGGATCGGTTTCACCGCTTCGCTCCGGGATGTGAAGAACGTTGTCATCATTGCTTCCTCCTCCCGGTCGGGCTCCAGCCTGTTGTTTTCGATCCTCAAAGACATCCCGTCTTTTTATTCCTTGAGCGGAGAGAACGTTCCCTTCTACAAGCTGAACAGATTGTTGGATGACACGTTCGGTTCCGACGAAGTCCCGGAAGGGCTTATGGGGGCGGACCCCTATCTTCCGGGGTTATCCCGCGATCTCTTGAGTGATTTTGCTTTCACGGAGCTACATGGGGATATCTTTACGGATCAAAAAATCGCAGAGGTGTATTGGGATGATCTGACATTGCGTTTTCCTTTGCAATGGCCCGGGATCCGTTTTTCTCTGGATATCCTCAGCGATCGGATCCGACAGGCCTTCGATACCGTGAGAAAGTCTCACCCGGAATTTTGCAAAGAGACCTTTTATCTTGAACTTCTTTGGCTCCTCAAGCGCGACTATAGCGAGATCGATCCATATTATTACGATATCCCCGCGGAAAGGATCGCAGGGAAGTTTCCGGGTCTTCCGGTCCCGTCCGGGCCGCCGGATGCCTGCCTGGCGGTTGAAGAGCCTCCTTTCATATTACTATCGCCGAGGAGGAAGGCATGTAGGGCCGATCTGTCGGACAAAACGTTGCTTTTAAAGACTTCGCTGGATTGTTACCGGCTGCCGTTGATCGAGTCGCTTATGCCCCAGGCCGCGATCAAGATCATCCATCTCACGAGAAATCCGGCCGCTTCGGTCAACGGTCTGTGCGATGGGTGGATGCATCGAGGTTTCTTTTCCCATAATTTGAAGATCTTCCTGGACCAAAATAAGAACGGGCACGCCTTTGAAAAGCTCGGGATTCAGGGATATTCCGATAAGTATGAGTGGGGGAAGTGGTGGTGGAATTTCGAACTGCCTCCTGGCTGGCAGGACTATTCGCAACGCCCCCTGGAGGAGGTCTGCGCCTTTCAATGGCATTCTGCTCATACAGCCATCAGAGCCTATTTGAATACGAAGAAAAAAGCCTATTGCGTGGTGAAGTGCGAGAACATTCTTGAGGATCTGAGAACTCGTATGGGCGAGATGGAGAAGATCGTGGATTTCCTGGGTGTGGAGCGGGAGTTTCTGAAGGGGTTGAAGCTGGATCTGCTGCGTGTGGTGCACGCGACGGAAGCGCCCAGTTTTTTTAGATGGAAAAAACGGGGTAAAGCCTTGACATCTGTTGTGAAAACTCCTCCCATGAACGAGATGAGCGCCCAACTTGGGTATGATCCCCAGGATATGGAAAACTGGTTGTGATGACGCACTACGCCGTGGATGCTGAGTGGAAGCCGTTGCGTGCGGTATTGTTATGCCCGCCGCATCCCTGGATCGAGCATGCCCATGATCCCCGAAAAGTCCTTTATTTGAAAAAGATCCGTTATTTGGTCATGAGAACGGAATTCGAAAGCATCGTTGCCATGTACAAGAAATTGAAAATAAAAGTGTTCGTCATGGATCCGGCTCAAGCGGAAAATTCCGACAACCGTCATCTTTTCAATCTCATGTTCACCCGGGATGCTTTTTTTATGACGCCGCGTGGAGCCATCATGGCGAGCATGTTCTCCCAAGTGAGGCGCGGCGAGGTCCGTTATGTCCAGCAAGCTATCGCCGCAGCGGGGATCCGTATCCGGAAAACCCTCCGGAGTCCCGCGACCTTTGAAGGCGCCGATGCTTTATGGGTGCATCCGGGGCTCGTCCTGGTCGGCGTTGGGAAAAGGACGAATGAGGAAGGATTCTGCCAGGTCGCGAAGGAGTTAAAGCGAGATCACGTCGAATGCGTTCCCGTTCCGGCGCCGTGCAGGGGGCTGCATCTTCTGGGCGCTCTCCAATTCGTGGCGAAAGGCAGGGCTTTCGTGAAAAAAGGTTCCTTGGGTTCCGGAACGCTCAAGTTGTTGAAGGATCGCGGGATAAAGACGACCTTGATTCCGGCCGATGCCGGAATAAGGAACAAGCATGCCATGAATTTCGTCGTTCTGAAACCCGAGGTCATTCTGATGACGGCAGGTTGCGAACGGACAAAAAAGACCTACGAACGACTTGGCATCAAGGTCGCGGCGGAAGTGCCGACCACCCAGTACGTGAATGCCGGAGGCGGGCTGGCTTGCATGACGGGCGTTCTGGCGAGAGGATAAACACAAAAGGCATTTCAATATGGATAAAAAATTAAAAGATCAATTTTCGGTCCGTTCTTCGGATTTTGATATCTCCGCAAACTGGATCTCGAATCCAGCGCTGATCCGAGCCCATGTGGACCTGGCCGGAAAACCGTCGGGCAAAGCGTTGGACCTGTGTTGCGGGACGGGACAGATCGGGCGCGCCATGAAGGCGGTGGGGTGGGACGTCCGGGGACTTGATATCTGTGCCGACATGGTCCGGGTTGCGTCCGGCTATTTTTCCGTCTCGGAAGGCAGGGCTGAAAAACTGCCGTTCGAAAGCGCAGCGTTCGGATTGGTCGTCTGCCGCCAAGCGTTCCAATTCTTGAATGTGAAAGAAGTTCTGGCCGAGATCGCCAGGGTCCTGGCCCCCGGAGGGATCTTTGTGGTAAGCCTCACGGTCCCATTTTCCGATGAGGATGCGGCGTGGCTTGCCGAGATCCACCGGATGAAGCAGGCGCTTCTTTTGAAGTTCTATACGGCCGAGGCGCTTGCCGGGGAATTAACGGAGGCCGGGTTCCGCGTCCAGGAGACGAAGACCTTGAAGGTCCGCGAGTCCATCACGAAGTGGATGGACCATGCGCCGGAATTATCGCTGGAGGTCCGGAGGAAGGTCATTGCCGCGGTGGCGGGCGCGCCGGCGGCTTATAAGAAATGGCACTATGTCGAAGAGACCCACGGAGAGGTTTTTGAGGATTGGCACTGGGTCGTCCTCAGAGCATCCTTATGAACGATCGTCCTGACGCTTCTCCCACTTACGGCCGGTTGTGGAAGATCGCCCACGCGACCGCTCCCGCACGGCGACATCGAATCAAGGTAGCGATCCTTGTCCCTCCTTCGTGTTTCGTGGTTCCTCACGGATGGGAATTCGTGCACGAAGCCCCTTTCGAGGGTCCGTCCATTATTGCAGCGGTACTGAAAGGTCTTGGTTGTGATGTGGCGATTCTGGATCAGAGAGAGGATTCTGATCCAGAGGCTTTGGCGCAAGGGGCGTTCAAGCCCTTTGATGTCGTGATGGCCGCAGCCTATGAAGACAGTTTCCCTTTTTTGAAACGGGCGATCGAGATCGCCAAGGAAGAGGATCCCAAGAGGCCCGTGATCCTGGGAGGTCCTCTGGTGACATCCGTGCCGCGCCTGATCATGGATCAAACGTTGGCGGATTATTCCGTGATCGGCGAAGGGGAATTGACCACGATCGAATTGTTCGATCTTCTGATGAAAAGAAAGAACGCTCCGGGTTCAAAGGATATCCTCGGCCTCGCCTGGAAGGATGCCGGAGGGAAGACGCAGATCAATCCCCGGCGGCCCCAAATGCATGATCTCGATGCCGTTCCATTCCAGGACTTTTCAGTCTGGCCGCTCGTTCAAAAGACAGGCATCGTCCCAGAGATCTACATGACCTCCAGCCGCGGGTGTCCCGGCCGTTGCACGTTCTGTTTCAGGGCCATGCCTCTTCTTCGTCACAAGTCGCCCGGGAGGGTCCGGGCGGAGCTGCTACATCTCAAGCAATACGGCTACCGTTATGTCTGGTGGAGCGATCTGACCTTTATTGACTCCAGGACCCGCGTTCACACATTAATGGAGGAAGCGTTCAAGGGGATCGACTTTCGCTGGAGCTGTTTTACACGGGTCGACGGCATCGATCTAAAGATCTTGCGTCATATGCGGGAATGCGGCTGCGACATCGTTATGTACGGGTTTGAATCCATCACCGATAAGATCCTGGATTATTTCAGGAAGAAGGTGTCCCAAAGCCAGATCATCAAGGCGATCACGCTGACGCGGCAGGCGGGACTGAAGATTGGCGGGCTCTTTATCCTTGGCGGCCCGGGGGAGACCGCCGCAAGCCTTAAAAGAACGGTCGCTTTTTGCGGGAAATTCAAAGAAGTGACGCGGGTCAAATATATGTCCGCGCTTCCGGGAACACCGCTTTATTACGATGCCCTCAAGCGGGGCATTATCAAGGATGAGGTCGCGCACTTGTATTTCCTGGCACGGGAGCGTTCCGTGGAAGATGATAAGATACTGAACTTTACGGACCTTCCTGAAAAAGATCTGCGCCGGGCCTACCGGATGATCAATCGCCAGATCGAAGTGCGGCCGTACGATTATTCCAATCCCGTTAACTATTATTTTTTAAAGCCGAAAAAGTTCAAAACGCTTTTGCACCCTTGCGGTCAGGGAGTCCCGAATTCCTAACTTCGGAGTGTGTATGATCACAGACAGGTTGTCCTTGCGCGTACCCTGCGCGGGGCATGTTCCGGAAAGTGCCTTATGACGACGTCCTTGCCTCCATCCAACTATTACTTGTCTCATGACACGGACCCCCAGGAAGACGTCTTAAGGAGCATTTCCCGTTCGGCAGCGGTTGTGCGGAAACACGGAACTGTCGTTCTAATCGTGCCGCCTTCTCCCCAGATCCCGACCCCCGGCCGGGAATTTTTGGTCACCGGCCCCTTTGAGGGCTTTACGTATATTGCCACCGTGATCAAAAAAATGGGCTATTCCTTAAAGGTCATCGATTGCCGCCTGAAAAGCGATCATGAGCGATGGGTCCTCGAGGGCGTTAAGGACGCGCACATTGTGGGGATCGCCACCTATTGTGATTCGTTCATTTTCCTTCAGGAGATCACGCGCGCGATCAAGGCACGCTATCCCGAGAAAGGGATCTTCTTCGGGGGGCCGCTCGTGACGTCGCTGCCCGAGGTTCTGCTTAAGCATACCGAGGCCGATTGTGCGATCCTCGGAGAGGGTGAACTCACGCTCATTGAATTTCTTCAGGAATATTTCCGGTCCGGCATGGTGGCGTTCAAAACGATCAAGGGGATGGCGTATAAAGACAATGGGAAGGTCGTGATCAACCCGCCGAGACCTCAGATCAAGGACCTCGATAACCTGCCGCATCTGGATTATACCGTCTGGCCGAATTACGACGAGATCCTCAAGAACGGCCAGATCCTGATCTCTTCGATGAGAGGTTGCCCTCAGGAATGCTCGTTCTGCTTTAAAACGATCCCGGGTCTCAGGCTCAAAAGCCTTGAACGGTTCGAAGAGGAGGTCGCGCACTTAAAAAAAGAGACCGGTTTTGACTACACCTGGCTGAACGATCTTACGTTCAACGTCATTGAAGAACGCGCCATCGGGATCTGCAAGATCCTGAAGAAGCATGGGGTCCGGTATCATTGTTTCGCCCGCGTGCAAAAAGTCACGGAGAAGTTGGTCGCGGTCCTGAAAGAGACGGGATGCCTGGGGATATGGTTCGGCATCGAATCCTGTGACCAGCATGTCCTGGACCAGAACCGGAAGAATATCAAGGTCCGGGAGATCGATCACGCCGTCAAAGTTGCCCAGGACCGGGGGTTGGCCGTACGCGGGCTTTTTATCGTCGGCTTGTACGGCGAGACGGAACGATCCCTCAAGGAGATGGTCGCCTTCATCAAAAAGAGCCGGTTCCTGCCGTTGGTCAAATATCTCGTTCCTTTTCCGGGAACAAGTCTCTATCACTACGGGGTCAAGACTGGGAAGATCACGGACACGCTCGCGTTCCTGAAGATGCTTTCCCTGAGGAAGGTGAGCGATCACGATGATGAGATCATCAACCTGACGGACCTGAGTGAAGAGACGCTGAGGGATTATTTCCATCAGGTCTGGAGCATCACCAAAGAGCGGGAGTCTTGCTATGAGTCCTGAAAATGTCCCGGCCTCTGAAACGGCCCGGGACCATTTTATCAAAAGGGCCGCGAAATACGATCAGTCCTCCCGATGGGTCGAGGATACCGCGCTCATTGAAAAGATCCGGGAACAGGCGGATGCCGGACCGGAAGCCTGCGTTCTTGATCTTGCGATTGGAACGGGGAAGATCGCGCAGGCATTTCATGGCCGGGTCCAGCAGGTGGTGGGGGTGGATATTTGCCAGGAGATGGTGGCGCAGGCCCGGCCCCACGCGGACAAGATCGTCCTGACGTCTGCCGAAAAGTTGCCTTTCGAAAATGATACGTTCGATGTCTGCGTGTGCCGCCAGGGGCTGCAATTCATGGAATTGAGCGCCGTCCTTGCGCAAATACACAGAGTTTTGAAGCCCGGCGGGCGCGTGGTCCTGGCGCATCTTACGGCCTATGGCGAGGAGGATAAGGATGAGACGTTCCTGATCCAAAAACTCCGGAACCCTTCCCGCAAGAATTTCTTTATGCCCGACGACTTTTCACGTCTGCTGAGGGGGCAGGGTTTTAAGGCCATTCAATCCTCCGAATATCTTACAAGGGAATCGATCGATCAGTGGACCGACCACGGCGCCATCGGGGAGGACGCCAGGTTGAAGATCAGGGCCGTTTATACAAACGCCTCAGAAGCTTTTAAAGCCAGGCATGACGTGCAATGGAAAGAGGATGATATTTGGGACACCATGAAAATGGTCCTCGTGAAGGCGGTAAAGTAAAAGATCCCGCCCCAAGCCCCGCAAGAAATGCTGAGAGAAGTGTCCGAGTGTCAAAGTTTCAACGTGTCAAAGCGGGAATTTGACACTCTGATACCCTGATACTTTGACACGAAAATCCCTTAGGGATTAATGACCCAGAGCTTTTAAATATGTCTGGATCTTGGCGCGTATCAGGTGGAACTTCTTTGCGCCGAGCCACTCTTTCCGGAAAACACTTCCTCCGATAGCGGCCGCGCTCGCCCCATTCTTGAAATAGACCGGAAGATTCTCAGGCGTCACGCCACCGCACGCCAGAAGCTTGATCTTGGGGAACGGGCCTTGGATCTCCTTGAAATAATCCGGGCCGAAACAACCGGCAGGGAACACCTTGACCATGGTCGCTCCGGCCTGCCAGGCCTGATAGATCTCCTGAGGGGTAAGTGCTCCCGGGAAAACGGGGATCTTGCGTTTGACGCAGTATTCGATCACGGGCGGGACAACCACGGGACTGACGATGAAGGTCGCGCCGGCACGAAGCGCGCTTTGGAGGTCTTTTAGAGTCAGGACGGTGCCCGCGCCGATCATGAGTTGGCTGCCGAAATGTTTGACCGCGCTCTTGATGAGCCCGGTCGCGCCTTCGGTATTCATCGTGATCTCGACGGTCTCAAGACCGCTTACTACGATCGTCTCGAACAGGGGATCCAATTCCGAAGGTGTGATCCCGCGCAAGATCCCGAGGAGGGGCTTTGAGCGGAACCGTTCAAGATCCACTTATTCGACCTCGGAGCTCCCGGCGAAACTATCGTAGAATTCCCGGTAGTTGTCCTTCTGGTCGCTTTCGCGGAGTTCCAACGCGGACTTGGGGTGCTCGTCCAGGATCCCGGTGATCGCGTGGGGGATCACGTAACCCCACTCGACTTTTTTGCTAAGGGGGATCATTTCCTTGGAGATCACGTCCAGGATCGGGCGGATGTCGAACTTCGGGTTTTTCAGGAAACCGAGGAGGAGCTCCGTCGGGCAATTGCCGGCCGCGCGGCCCATGCCGAAGATCGTACTGTCGAGGTAGTTGGCGTTATGGATGATCGCTTCGATCGTGTTACCGAAGGCCAACTGCTGATTGTTATGCGCGTGGATTCCGACTTCTTTGGTCTTGATGATGCTCTTGGCTTTCTTGATCAGATACTCCACGGTTTCCTGATAAAGCGAACCGTTCGAATCGACCAGGTATACCACGTTGCACTTGCATTCTTTTTCGAGCTGGGCCAGACATTCGTTCAGCTCCACCTCAAGCACCTTCGAGATCGCCATGAGATTGACAGCGGTCTCGTAACCTTTGTCCGCGAAATGGTTGGCCAGCGCGATCGCTTTGTCGACATCCTTGACGTAGCACGCCGTGCGGATCATGGTCACGGGACTTTCTTTCCGGGGTTTGATGTCATTCAGGTCCACGCGGTCCACGTCCACCATGACCGAGATCTTCGTCTTCGAGGGAATCCCGTCGGTGACCTTGAGGATGTCCTCGTCGGAGCAGAACTTCCAGGCGCCGTACTTGTCCCCGGGGAAAAGTTTTTTGGAGTTCTTGTAGCCGATCTCCATATAGTCGATCCCGGCCTCCGAGACTGCCTTGAAGATCGCGCGGACGAAGCGGTCGTCGAAATCGTGGTTGTTCATCAGTCCGCCGTCGCGGATCGTGCAATCCAACACCTTGATCTGTTCCCTGTACATGGTAGCTCCTTTGATGGATATGAGTGAATTTGAGGGAGACATTCTACCCGTATAAGCCAAAAAGGCCAGTAGGAATACATTTTAAAGTTGATGGAAGGTGAGCCCACATCCGGTCAAAGACGGGCATGAGGTCCTCGGGAATCCGACGCTTTCGTATGCGTTTCTTGACCGGCTAGTTCACAACGCCTATAGTATCGAATACAAATGTGAATTTATGCGGAAAATTTCTGCCAGGAAATATCCGCTTGGATCGGCCTTTACAACCGTCGTCTCCTGTCTTCGAAGTGGAAGAAGTTACCGCGTTACGCACGGAGGGGAGTTTTATGACCTTTGGAAGAGGAAATACCTGTGGCTTCTTTGAATCCTAAAGAGTCGTCTATAAGACTCAATCTGATTCTTTTGGCTATTTCTTTAGCCGTTGGCCTTTGCCTTTCAGAGTATATCCTCCGGAAGTTTGAGCTCGCCCCTGAGGTCATTCGTCCATCAGGCATTCTTCGCTTTGTTGAAAATCCTAAAATAGTATACGAATATTTGCCCAATTTTATTGTGGGCACGGTCAAAGTCAATCAGCAGGGATTTAATGATGCGGATTTTGTCTTAGAAAAACCGAAAGGTTTAATTAGGATTGCAATGCTCGGAGACTCCATCACTAAAGGCGAAAACGTTCCGGCGAAAAGAAACTTCTCTGATAAGCTGGAGGACTTATTAAATAGACGAGAACAGGATCGGGGATCCCCTCAAAGGTATGAGGTGATGAACTTCGGCGTGGGAGGATATAATTTAGAAGCCGAGGTGGAAATCTTAAAAGAAAAAGTGCTGCCTTACGATCCGGATATTGTCATATTGAATATGTTCTTTAATGATAATGAACGCATTCCTGGCGTCGATCTCTTGTTCCAAGGGAACTATAACCATCTTACCGAGGCGCAGCAAATTTCCCTTGTCAGGAAGTACGTGTCCAAGCGTCATTCATTCCTCCGCGTGTTTGAAAGGAATGTGCTCTACCGGTCGAAACTGTATCTTTTTATAGTAACCCGGCTCGCATATTTTCAAGCGAGAGTCGACCTGTCAAGAATGGCTAGCGTTTCCGACCCTCTAGTGGTTGATAAAAATATGGAAAACATTTGTCGAGGATTTCGCGAAATCAGTCAATTGAAGAAACGATACGGTTTTGGGTTTTTGATTTGCATCCATCCCATTTTGCTTTATAGCGAATCTCCCAACGACCATCAATTTGCCGATATCGCTCAAACGTTCGATTTTGATTATTTCTATATGGTTTCATATTACAAAGCAAAAGGCATCTCTGCGGGCTCCTTGCAACTTGCGGATTATCCTGAAGACAGGTGCCATCCGAATGAATTTGGGCATGGCCTAATCGCAAAGGCAATGCTTTTCGAACTCGAAAGACACAATCTTCTGAAATGAACCTGAAATTCAATGAAATGGTGATTCTATTGATCCTGACCCGAAAATGTTATTAGGGACCATGTCTCAAGATTGGGCGATAGGTCGTTCAATGTCAGAAAACAAAGCTTCTGATTTTCGCTTGCAATAGATAGCGGCTCTTCATTTTACAAATGGTAGCGGGGGCTAATTTGAAACAAATGTCTTCACTGCGCTCGCGAGTTCTTGAGGGGCTGCGGTTCGCAGGGATTTTCGGCCGGAGGAAATCCCATGGGAAATCTGCTGCCTTTGGATTGTGAGGGAGCCAGGAGCAAGGGTCGCTCTTAAGCATTGTCACGTCCACTTCCATTTTCTTTCAAGAGTCGCTAGGGTTTCCTCCGCCATCATGGCGTATCCCTTATCGTTAGGATGAGAGTAAGAACAGCTCGCCGAAAAATATTCGTCCCGTCGATCCTTCGATAAAAGTCCCTTAAACCTCTTTTGGTTATAAATCGTTGTGACGTTTTTTGTTCTAGCAATGCGCTTGAGGCTGAGATCAAACAAAGATCCCGTGGGATATTGAGAAAATAGGACGTCGGCACCTGCGCTCCGGGCAAAATTAATAAAATCATTCACATTTCGCTCAAAAACAACACGAACGGTATCCAGGTATTTATCCCCCAGCCGCTTTCGCGCCCCGGGGGCATCAGCGTTTGCGATAGCAGTTCGGGAGTTGAAATGAGTCCCTGCAAGGGTGTTGCGCGGAGCGAAGCGCAACGTTAATAACTTGAAGACCCTGGAATGGATCAGCATCATGTAGCATTTTGCCAAAAAAGGATTCGGCTTATACCGCAAAAAGGCTTCGTTATTATCCACAATATTCTACCAGTCATTCATTTCCGTCATTAAAATAACGGCGTTCGGTCTCGCGTAGTCACCGGAAGTCAGAACGTGTTTGAAATAATTGAAGGCTTGCCTGGAATTCGACCCCGGTATCCCAAAGTTGACGATCTTTGTGTTCTTGCCAGGATATTGTTTGTTACAAAGATCCTGGAGCTGTTCATTCACGGCCTTTTGATAAGTCTGATCACTGTACTGTTGTGCCTTGTCATGATCGAGATCGGTCTCAGGATCGCGGGTTCCTTCTATCACAAGGAATTAGGAGCGGCAAAGAATATCAACGATGGCGCCTTTCTTGTGTATTGCTTTGGGGATTCTTTTACCTATGGGACCGGAAGTGAGAACAAAAAAGGTTACCCTGCAAAGCGAAGGGCGCCAAATCCCTGCCCGCGGCAGGCAGGCTGCCCCCGCTACCAATTTACATAAAAAAAGACCGCCGGATTTCTCCGACGGTCTTTTCGTAAATTGGTAGCGGGGGAACATTTCGAGCGATACTGGCTCGAGGAGAATTTACAGTTTGAAACTGTTGAGCTTGGAAAATAAACCAAGCAAAAACTAGTTCAAAGAGAAGGGCGGTAAAGTGGCGACGAAATGGCCGGATTTTGTTGCCATTCTTCCGAAATACTCGCATCCGGCCGGCTTTAAGCGAAAAGACTTCAATCTGGCGAACTTTCCCTCATTTCTGTCTGCAATAACCAATCCAAAGTATTCGAGAGGTTTGATAAGACAGTACTCTAACGCCCAAGTGGCGAGGTCCTTTGCACAGCTCTGGTCGGGTGAATTCCAGCGGAGGGCACAGCTTCGGAGAAGCTCTTCCGCCCAGGGTTGCCATTCTACAGTCTCACGACTGGCCCATGGCAGCATCTTTTGCCAGATCTTCTCCGAATTTTCCTCCAGTTGCTCGCCAAAATCTGGGCCCCTTGATAACCATCCATCCATGGAAAAGCTGTATCGAAAGGAATGAAATAGCAGAAATCCTCGCTCTTCCGGGCGAACAGCAAAAAAAATATTCCAACCCGGTCCCTTGACAAGAGTATTCCGTCCCGTGATTTTAAGAAATTCGCCGTCTACCGCTAAGAGATCGAGAAAATAAAACCTCTCATATTCCATTTCATCCCGCTTTTTAAAAACCGTGTCGCCGTAAATATGCTCATGAGGCTCTTTGACCATGAACCCATCCATCATTGCCCTGACATGTTTCAACGGAATTAGCCCCTGAGACGGCGTCAGCGCCGGTTTCTTTTCAGCGGCATATTGAAGCAACTTGCTGAAATCATGGACAATGGGGATCACGCTGGAATCAGTCATTTGAGTCCTGATCTTTGTTTTTCACGATATGATTCCTAAGAATCCGGTACCGTTTTCGCCGTTCTCGTAGCCGTTCACTCGTAGATGTCCTTACGATGCCCGATCCTGAGAATATAGATCAGGATCTCGTGCTCAACGATCTTGTAAATGACGCGGTAATCACCCCACCGGTAGCGCCAATACCCGCGAAATTCGCCCGTCAGGGCTTTGCCCAGTTCTTTGGGATCTTGAACAAGGTAGGTCTCGATCCGGTTCAGGATCTTACGGGCAGTCGCCTTATCAAGAGTTCTCAGGTCCTTCTCAACCTGATCGAGATAAACAACCTTATAAGCCAAGCCGCGCTCTCAATTCTGTCCCGGAAATCACCTTGGAGCCCGGATCCTGAAAACGGTCTTTGGCGATCTGCGCATCCACGTAATTTTCAAGATAGTATTGCAAGGCCGCAGCGACATAAAATCTTTCACTGCGGTGCGTTGCTTTTGCAAGCCGCGCCAATCGTTTGGTCAACGGAACCGGTAACCGGAAAGCCTTAAGCACTGTCATGATCCACCTCCAATTATTGAAAATATAACATTGTTATACGTCAGCATCAAGCCCTGTTCTCAGTGCTTTGGACCCCCAAATTTCCCCGCTTTGGTCATAAAACACAGGAACATTTCTCCGCCGAAGGACGGATCCGTCCAGTGCATTGTGGCGGAGAGAAATACTGGCTCGAGGAGAATTTGCAGTTTGAAACGGTAATGTTGGGCTCAACCCCGAAAACATCCTGAATCATCGTCCGTTACTTCACGAAGGCAATCTTTAACGGATTTCATCTCTTTTTTCCCGATGTAGGGCCACCATTTCCCTGAAGCGCGCTTCCAGTAAAGGTGCCACCGCTGATCGTAATCGGTATACCGAATCTGAAAAATTTCAATAGCTGAGGACTGTTTAGGGGCACTGAACAAAGGCCGCTTCTCAAGTGCGGTGATATGGTTGTCCTTGGCAACGGACTGGAACCAGATTGTTCCGGCAGGGAGATTTTTGGGAAGACGGTTGAGAAGAAATTCATTCACGGCCTTAACGGCTTCGGCTCGGATGCTTTCCGGCATCTTTTTCTTGTAAGAAAGCGCGCGTACTCCCGATTCTCCGGCAGCCTGATAAGCATTCGCATAATATTCCAGTGTTTCGCGTCTCATCCCTTCTTCAAGCGCAAGAAACCGCATCCGATCGTAACCTTCATCTTTATCTAGCGCAAATTCCGCCGCCCGTTTGGCAAGCCTTAGAATTTTCTCGAAACTTCTGACCATAAACACCACACATGAAAAATCATAATAAAATAAAATTCCAATCAAAGCCAGAAATTCTCGTGAGTAGAACACCCACTTAGGGTGCGTGTGTTTGACTCTTAAAGAACGAATCAGACGGTCATGGAAACTTGCCTAGCCAGTCCATTCCGACGGGGGTATAATTACCCAGTTAGTGATCCGTTTCTATAAAAATATGACAAAGGTACGCACTTGGGATGTCGGAAAATCTTTGTCTAAAGGAATTTAGTGTAGACCTATGAGTGACAGCAAACGTTCGATTTCTCCCGAAGCGGGTGCGGTTTCGAATGAAATCAAAAGACTATCCGTCGCGATAGCCCAGCAACGTTGTGTTATTTTTGCTGGTGCGGGCTTAACGGTGGATAGTGGCGGAGCTACGTGGAGTCAGCTGGTTGAATATCTAATAAAAAAATTCAAATATACAAGCCCCCTTAAGGATACTTTCCAAATCGTAGGTGATCTCTGCAAGAAAAATGGTTATGACGTAACGTACCGAGCTGTTCAGGAAAGACTGAAAGATGCTAAGGTCATTCCGCCTGTAAATAAATTAGCTGCTCTCCCTTGGTTTACGGCTTTTACTACAAACTATGACACGGGTCTCGAGAACGCACTTGCTGAAAACCAGAAGAAAGCAGTCAGGAAAGTTTTTAAGGGGGATGAATTCGCTCTGACTGGCATTAATTCGGAACTGCTTTGCGTCAAACTGATGGGAAGTGTCGATGCTCTTCCAGGACAACTAGGCGCAATGGTGCTCGATCAAGGCGATCTTTCGCTGGCGGAAACAAGCAGAGCGCAACTTTTTGACTTATTAGAGAGACATGCGGCTAATCTCTCGTTTTTATTTGTCGGATATTCTTTTGATGATGGTATTTTTATTAAGATTCTTGAAAAACTAAATAAGATCTTGGGTAACCCATCAAATACGCACTATGCTTTATTCAAAGATAAGCCTTCCGAGGAAAAAGCCTATTTATTTGAGTCGTTAAAAGTTCAGTGCATCGTACAAGATTTAAAAGATTTCTCCAGCCAGATTTCCGAGCAGGTAAAACTCCATAATCCAAATGATTTTTCTCTTAAAGGTCTTCAGTTGGGTGCAGACGTGGTGCCTATTAAGTCGGTTGAAATTTCAAACTTCTTGTCTCGGTACAATCCAGTATTGTCGGAGAACTTTCGCGAAAGTGTTAATGCCAATTCATTTCTGAAGGGGCAAACGGAAAGTTTTTACCCGTTTGTCCAAGGCTGGCATTTCAAGAGGGGGGAAATTGACGCCATTGTTAACGCAGTGCTTGATAACTCTTCTCTCAAAGATCCGACAGAGTCAAAGCTGGTATCCGTGGTCGGAAGCCCCGGCTCGGGAAGAACATTCGCAATTATGGCAGCTATTCAAAGATTGGTTTATGAGCACAGAGCCGTTGCTATTCAGGTATCTAATTACGCGGTAAGACCTATACCTGCGGCTGAGGAATTCAGCCATTTTGTTGAAGGGGTCAATAAATCGGCAGTTTCTGCAGGCATTGCTCCTCCGAAACTATTTGTCTTTTGGTCTAAAACCCAGGCTAGTGAGTTGGCGATAAACCAATTTCTGAGTCTTTGCAAGAACAGCAAACATTTAGTGGCCGCATTTGTGTATGAAGACACAGACCCTTCCCAAATCGAACTAAGCTTAATCAAAGGTTTTAAGCGCGTGATAATTAATACGGATGTTGACTTGCCTTCCACCCAAAAAACCGCGATTACTGATTATTTAATGGATGCTATTAGGCGACACGGTTTTATCTCAATAGACCGGTCGGAAATAGAGGGCATCATTTCTGATGAAAAAATGTTTCTTGCGATTGTTTACAGAACGCTAGACCCAACAAAAAGATCTATCAATAAAATTGTCGAGGAACAATTTGCTCAACTGGCTGACTCAGAGTCTCAGAATGCGGTCGCAATATGCGCCTTAGCATCTTCGCTTGAATTAGAGATGCCAATTTCCGTTCTTCGCGATAGCGTCAACAGACTTAGCGGAAAAGATATTTCCTATTCGGACATTTATTCCTTAGTTAGGGATATGGCGGGTGTCTTTATAAAGGACAGCATCGATAGTAGGCTTAATATATTACTTTCGATCTACCATCCTTTGATCGCAAAACGAATTTGCACCATTCTTGGCAAAGATGTAATGGATGCGGTGTTAATATGCATCGCCCAAAGTCTTGATCTCAGACTCACGATTGAAGCCGAACTTGCTGGCTCTATTCTGATAGCAAATGGCGTGAATGCGTTCCGAAAAAAAGGCCTTCCTTTTTCCGAATCTGGTTTAGAAAAGGCATTGCTGGCCCTCAAATCATGTCACCCAGCACGTCCTATTCTGCATCACTTAGCCAGGTTTTACTCCATCGGTAACCCTGAGGATCCCAGGATCGTTCCCATTTTGGAAGAGGCTCTTCGGGAGCCGGAGAAGTCTTATGCTTTGGTGGAGAGACAGAGTAATATTCTTACGACGCTCGCAAACGTCAAGTGGAGCCAACAGAAAAAAAATCATCAGGCTCTTACACGAAAATCTCCTGCCATGGAAGAAATCTTTTCAATGCTAGATGCCGCGCGAGCGCAAGAAAGAGGTGCAACGCCTTACTTCAATGCTCATGCCTATGATGTGCACGCGAGGATATTAAAAGAGCTTGCCAAGCAAGCGGCGGATGATACTTCCAAGATCGCGTTGATTAGTGAGGCTCTGGACATTGTGATTGAGGGGCTTGAGAATCATATTGATGATCCAGAGACTGAAGATAGGCTGAAGGCTCTGCAAATCGAATTACTTCTCGAAATATCAATAGAGGATGCTGAAGAGAAAGCGCGAGTGCTTTTAGGTCAAGGGAACGGGCTTGGTTACTATACCCTTGCAGCAATTGAATATTATAAAAATTCGGATGTGGTCAAGGCCAATCAATATCTAGATGTGTCTTTGGGAGTAAAAATAGCCCCAACCTCGGCTCTCAGATTAAAAATAGAACTCGATCTTTTAAACAAATCTCCGGATTATAAGAAGCTTCATGATTTAGTGAGATTGCTGACAGAGAGAGCTGATTTTCGCCCCGCATGGAAATCGACATTCCAAATGGCCGTAATCTATGCCTCGAACGAAAACTTTAAAGAAGCAAAAAGATTATTTAGTCAGTCGCATAGAAATGCTCCGCGATATCTCCAGAGGAGAGTGCAATTATTCTGGATGGAGGCTGGCGCGCGAAGAACATTTCGGGGGACTATTTCTGGTGTTCTAACCGAAAAACAGGGAGATATCCACGGGCACAACATACCAGGTTGGCTTGAAGGAATTTTCTTTGACCCTCGGTCTCAGAACAATAGGCAGATGCTTAGGCCTGGGCTAATGGTGCGCTTTGAATTAGGCTTTTCCTCACGAGGCCCGATCGCTTTCGATGTCCGGCCATAGAAAAATCAAGCCGCCGCCTATGCTAGAATTAAGCTAATTTCGATACAACCAGATGCAACCGGATACTAACGGATACTAAGATATGCTAAACGCATCTGAATATGGCAGTAGGGGTTAATGTCGTAAGTCGTTTAAATGGGGTGCGTTACAAAAATTGGCTGTAGGCACGCTTGGGGTGCGTGCGTTGAGAGCATCCCATTTGATATACCATTCCGAGACTTAGGATACCATTCGCGTCGTTCATGCGAGCAAAACTTTTGCCAGCTGTTTTTCATGCTATTCCAGACTTCCAAGCTGCTTATTCAGGCGCAAAAGTACGGCATCACTCAATATCATCGAGCTTGGCCTCGTGCACGATTGAATCAATCTCGTCCCAGCACTCCTGCATCGGTTTGTCATACTTCCGATGTTCTCGAAAAACCCTGCTGATCTCCATCAAGGCGCCATAGTAATCGCCGCCGCGTTGTGCCATCTTAAAAGCACCGTCCTCGTCCGGAAGATTAAAAGTCAGTGTGGCTTTCGGCATAATCGCCTCCCCTTGATTTCTTTCTGGATCTTTTGATTCCACAAACGGAACAATAATTTAAACTTTAGTCCCATTCCGCAAGAGATTTTTCTCTATTTTCAATGCAACATTTCAGTGCCGTTTCGATGTCACAATGGTAATGCAAAACCTTTTTGGTTTTCTTATCCACAGCGCAGGTATTTATTCCCAACTTCTCCCAAAACTTACCGGGATTGACCCCGAGCTTTTGGAGGACACCGAGAATCTCCTCTCCGGTCATTCCATCATCAAACTGTCTTTTCTTCCAATGTCTCGAAAGGACGGCTAAGGCCGCCTCTTTTTCCTTTTGCATGATCGCAATCCTCTATTGTCGCGAACAGTATTATCCATGAAGTTTTTCGGCCAACGCGGTCAAAGTTTCCCAGACCCGGTCGAGGTTGAATTTCTCAAAATCCCGGCCGCGAAGGACAGGGCGCAGTTCAGTGCTGACCTGACGGACAAGTTCCTCCCGCCTTTCTTTTGAGAGATTGACGGGACCTGTTCCCGGAACCGCTATTTTTCGCTGGACCAGCGCAAGAAATTCTTCGTTTTCTATAGCCGCTTTTTTGTTCCGGATTGCATAATCCAGGTCAAAAAAATCGCGAATGGCGGGCGCCAAGCGGGCCAGTGCCGCGCGGGTCTTTTCAGCCCACGCTTCCTGTTCATTGATCACCGTTATCGGGAACGGCGGCAACACTTCCTTGCCAGAGAATGGATCTTTCAGAAGAGTCAGCGCCAGCCGACTTTCAAAAGGCAACATCAGAGGCTCTCGAACGCCGATTTCCAGCTTAACGGTTTCCTCGCGGCCACTAATCACGGAGGCGTAGCCGATCAACGCGACATATTGAGTTGATACATTACGGCCTGTGAGTGCCTCCAAAATACGAACCCCGGAGACATTCTCCGGAAGGCCGGCCACGGATCTTTTAAAAGGATCAATTTTCTTTCGGCGAACGGTTCTCGTATCACTGGGCGCTATGGAGATACAAAAATCCAGATCTTCACTTAAACGGTAAAAATCAGAGAAAACCTTGCTGATACAAGTGCCTCCCTTAAAAATCAGGCTGTTTTTCTCCACATTCAAGCCCTGTAGAAGAAGGGAACAATAATAATCTTTTTCAACAAGCCGTGCGTCAAATCCCGTCCGCTCCGCGGTCGTTCGGATCATTAGCAAAAGAGTTTCGGGATCTATTTTCGAAGTTTCAGGATTCATTGATCGTAAGCCCCCATACGGAGTCAATTTTGCCCCGGACCGGCGCGGTGGGAACAAGCGGTATCAAGGATTTAGAAGGCCGGATAGCCCGAAACAGCCGATTCAGAAGCTGTTTTTTAACATTCAAGCAAGACAAAACGAACCCGAGCCGCCGTAGTGTTCCCTGATTGCCGTATTTAAGCGCAGAACGCACAAGCTTATCGGCCATTTTTGGATCTTCGGCTACGGTTTTACGAATCCAGAGAAAGGCGCGCGGGATGCCGTTAAAGCGGGACCAGTCATAAATCGCGTCGATCAGGGTTCGCGCCTTGGAAGAGTAAATGGCGGGCGCTCCGTCACCGGCCCGGAACGAATGAACATCCCCGAGACGAGAGGTCGGGATCTTGATGAAAATAAAACGAAGGCCTCCCATTTTCCGTTCTCCGGAGATTCTGTCGTTATAAACAACGATCCAGTTCGGCATTTGATCATCAAACCCGTAAAAATTGAACGCTCTGGGTCCGCTGATCTGATAGCGGGCTTTCCGGTCTTCCATCAGCAGAGATAACGCCCGATATTCTCCCGGCGTCCACTTGCCACCGGGGGGAAGACGGTCAGGGACAGCGTAAAACCCACGGCGGATACGCGTGATCCACCTGCTTCGGGCCATCCGGCTTAGAAGTTCCAACTCTTGCTTGGGGGTGATCCCGAGAGCCATAGCGATCTCCCCGCAACGGACCGTTTGTTTCCGTTTAAACTGGGTGTAGGCGAAAAATTGGGCTTCCAGCCGCCCCAACTTGCTTCCGATTAACTTCATTCTATTTCTCCTTAATTGCGCCAAAGGCAATTTACGTGAAATAGAATAAAGCTAGCCGACTAGCCTGTAAAGCATTATTTGATCATTGTATTTCGCCTTAATTGCCCCGGAAGCAATTAACAGGAAATAGATTAAAACACGCGGCCGACGCGCCCTCTCGATCTGGTGGAATGAGGTGAGGGAGACGATTCCACCAGTCCAGCCCCACTTAACTTCAATCGGAGCTTGCCCTTCGCCCTTGTTGCATGCACCCGACCACTCCCTTTCTTCATCCTGAGATCGAAAGGGAGTGGTCGGCTGCACTGTGGCGGGCTTCGGGCAAGCTGTTGGGGTGGGTCTGGGCTGGATCTGAATGGTCCTGACTTCTGTTTTCCAAGAAGATATATCTTTTGAATCTTTCCCATGAGCTTAACTTGCTCCGGGGCTCTTACCCGTGCGGCAGCTGCCATGCGATAAATTTTATTTCAAGCTTAAAAACCTTCCCAAAGGATGAACAGGCACGTCGTAAACGGCACTACCATGAGGGGACGAGCAGGGCAGACGAGGCATAAATGACGAGAAAACCACTGAAAAAATTATTTCTAGCTTAAAAAGGTTCGTTTGGTGTGAATGCCCATGTCGTAACTCGACCTCCCATGAGAGGCCTGTTTGGGAAGTGGATGTTTTTATTGCCGAACGGTTTTCGGCAATTTCGAGGTCTCTCGGACAGGTTAAATGGATCTGATCGATGTTCGTGAAAATTTATTTCTAGCTTAGGAATGTTCGAAAACATTGAACGGCCCCTCTTTAACTCAATGTCCCATGAGGAGTATTTGGAATTATAAATAAAACAAAGACCAGTCCAGAACCTGGTTGCTAACACGGCGCTGAAGCCCAAGAGGTATCGAGACCGAGAGAATCCGGGACTGAAGGACATGGATTGTGGTCCATATCCCGAAGTGACCGGATGAGTTCCACCATTCAAGCGAATGAAAGTGAGCAAACATGATCATCACCGAGAGGGATACGGAGATCCTGAAGATGTGCCTCGAGCAGAAGTTTCTGCTTCTGCGGCAAATCGCAAAGAGGTTCTTTCCTGAAAGCGGCAACGTTTACAAGGTTCCGGCGCGAAGGGTGAATCTGCTGATGAAGCATGGCTATCTGAGAGCTGTGAAGCCGCGGGTTTCTCATGAGACGCTTTATCTGACAACGTCTTCGGGAGTCAAGTATTTGAAAAGTCTGAATCTGTCGAGCGGGCTCAGGCCTCTCAGAAACGTGGATCTAAAGACCTATGAACATGACGTCTGGGTCACGGAAGTTCGAATCATCATGGAAGAGGCCTGGTTCGAATGGACTTCGGAACGGGTCTTGCGAAAGGAGGCCAAACGGCAGAAGGTCCCGGACGGTATGATCTTCTCCGGAGACCGTTACTCGTTTCTTGTGGAGGTCGAACGGACTTTGAAGAACAAGCGCTATTACGAACGGATGTTTCACAATAACTGGATGCATTACAAGGACAATAACGGCACTCTGTTTATTGTGGGGAAGAGAACTATGATCCAGTGGTTCCAGAATTTCGAACATTGCGAAAGATTTTTCTATTTCGCTTCGATCAGTGATCTGTTTGACCGAAAAATCGAGACTGAATTTTCAGACAAGGACAGTGACAAGATTATTCCTTACCGGTATTGCGATCACAGCTTGGGCGGCCCTGAAGAACTCGGCCCACGTTTCTACGCGAATGAGGCGGAATACCTTAGGGTTGTGGAAGAAGCAAAGCTTAAACGTCTGAAAAAGGGAGGTGCTGTCTCTGATCCATCCGGCTCATAAGGATCGGGATAGAGCTGATAAATCCAGAGATCTGACCATCGAAGATTTTGAGATGCCCGAACTGCTTCCGGGATATGCCCGGAGCAGTTCACTGGCTATTCTTGCGCAATGGCTGGTCCGGCATTGGATCGCAAAACAGAAAAATGACGGGACTTCCGTCCGCTTGACGGCAGGTGTATTATTCGTTTCTCGATCAAAGCGCCGGGCTGGCGCTTTCGATCCCTGCCTGAAAGGAGGCCCGTCATCATGAAGAAAGCGGTCGGATACCTCAGACGTTCCACGGACAAACAAGAACAATCCCTCGATGACCAGAAGCGCGAGATCCTTGCCTTCGCGAAACGGGAAGGATTCGAAATGACCGACTGGTATGCCGATGACGCGATCTCCGGTGCTTTTTCCGAGAACCGGAGCCAGTTCCAGGCCATGGTTCAGGCGGCGCAGGAAAAACCACGCCCATTTGATCTGATCATTGCTTACGACATCGCCCGTTTTAGCCGTGGCGACAATATCGAGGTCGGTTATTACCTGCACATCTTGAGAAATGCCGGTGTTGAGGTCCTTTATGTGAAAGAAAATCTCAAGGGCGACGACATGGACGAGATCCTGCGCCCTGTGTTTCAGTTCAATGCGAATCTTTACCTGAAAAGTCTTTCAAGGGACACCATTCGCGGACAAGTCACCTGCGCAAAAGAGGCGCGTTTCCTTGGCGGGCCAGTTCCTTACGGCTACAAACGGATCGTAAACGAGAAAGGGAAGTCCTCGCTTGTTCTTGATAGCGCGGAGAAGCAGGCTGTAGTCCGGAAAATCTTTGACAGCTATGTCCGGAAAGAAATGGGATACAGACATATCGCGGACACGTTGAATCAAGAGAGAATCCCTGCCCCTCGCGGCGGAACATGGACGATTTCTTGTCTGCGCTCGCTTTTGATGAATCCGATCTATTACGGCGCCTTTGTCTGGAACCGGAGAACCCTGAGTAAATTTCATTCGGTCAGGAACGGTCAGGCCGAGAAAAAGCCAAGGCTTCAGAAGGAAAAGGTCGAACATAATCCCGAATCGGAGTGGTTCACGAAAGAGAATGTTTATCCTGTGATCATCACGAAAGACTTATGGCTCGCGGCGCAGGAGAAGCGAAAAGGCCGGAGCAAGTTCCCGAGCCAATTCAGCGGACGGGCGACCACTTCGAATTATCTGCTTTCGGGATTGATCACCTGCGCCAGGTGCGGGCATACCTATTTCGGGACCACGCGGACGAATTCGAAAAAGATCAAAACTCATTCGTACACTTGCGGCGGATTCTGGAGCCGGGGCAACGCTGTCTGTGAAAACTTCTCTTTCGCAAGCCATCGTCTTGAAGGTCATATCCTCCAAGGGATCAAGAATCGTCTTGGCGAAGAAAATCCTTACAAAGAGCTTTTGGGGGAGATCAGGACGGAACTGGACAAGCAGTTCAAAAATCCGGCGCTGGAAATAAACACCTTGGAGCAACGGGTCAAGGCGATCAACAAAAAGATCGACGACTTGTTGGATTCCGTGGCCCCAGAGCATAAGGATATCCTGAACCGGAAGATCACCGTCTTGAGCGAAGAGAAGAAACGGCTTGAGGTAGAGATCGTCAGCTTGAAGGCTAACTCGAAAACAAGGATCGACCTGGAAAAGGCTTCGCGCGAGGTTTTAAGCGGGGTCAGGGACTTTGATCAGATCTTCACCGAAGAAGCGTCCGTAGGTGAAAAGAAAGCGTTTATCCGGCGTTATATCGGAGCCGTGCGAATTCTCCCCAAAGAAAAAAAGGCTTTGGTCGGGTGGTACCCGATCCCAAAGCCTTCTTCTCCAGTAAAGATGGTAGCGGGGGCAGGATTTGAACCTGCGACCTTTGGGTTATGAGCCCAACGAGCTACCGAGCTGCTCCACCCCGCGACGGCGATCCTTAAAATAATTTCAACGGAATTTTCTTCCAGCAGAGGGCGTATTGTATCAGAGAACCCCGAGGAGTCAAAGCACCCTTTCCCGTTTTTTTTATCCTGTTTTCTGGGGCATCCGGGGTCCGCGACGGGGACGTTGAGAAATTTCTTGAAACTTTTCCCGTGGAAGTAGAGACTCTAGGCGGTTAGTCGCCTTTATCTCTATGCCATGAGCTATCAGCTATAAAACAGACCCATGCCGAAAAATATTCTGATCCTGTCGGGAAGCCCGAAGAAGAACGGGAACACAGCCGCTCTCATCGAGTGGTTCGCCGAAGGCGCGGTTTCCCAAAACGCTCATATCGAACTCGTTCACACAGCGTTCCTTAAATATAAGTTCCCGGGTTGCACATCCTGCCGCGCATGCCAGAAAGAGGAAGCCTACGGATGCGTGATCGAGGATGAAGCGCGTCCCGTTCTTTCAAAAATGGCGAGCGCGGATGTGATCGTGATGGCGACCCCGCTTTATTTCTTTGCCGCGAGCGCCCAGCTTAAGGTTCTGATCGATCGCATGTTCTCGCTCTACAAGTGGGACAACACCGCGGGGACGATGCGGACCGTGCTTCAGGGAAAGACGCTGGTTCTCTTGGCGAGCGCCTACGAAGATGTCGGATTGGAGGCGCTGGAAAAGCCGTTCGTTCTGACGGCGGAATATTCCGGGATGCCGTACGCGTCCCTTCTCGTGCCGAACGCAGGGGAGTCAGGCGATATTCGAAAGCAACTTGGTGTTCGCGAAAAAACCGTCGCTCTCGGTAAAAATTACGCTTAAAGAGGAGTAAGATCCGTTGGAAGAGCCTTTTATTCATGAGATCATTCGCTCGAAGCGCAGGACGGTCGGTCTGCAGGTGACGCAGGATGCGCGTCTGATCGTTCGCGTGCCTCCCAGGATGCCGGTTGAGACGGTTCACGCACTGGTCCGGCAAAAACTTCCGTGGATCCTCCGGCGGCAAAACTTTGCACGTGAACATTATCTTCCCTCAGCGCCAAAAACCTTCACCGCGGGCGAAAAATTCCTTTATCTTGGGAAAGAATACGAACTTTTAATAGTCCCGGGAACGTACGGCGCTCTCAGCTTCAATGGAAAAGGATTTTTTCTGCGTGAGGGGTGTGTGTCCCTGGCCCGGTGGATTTTCCGGGACTGGTACCGGGAACAGGCAGCGGTTTTTATGAACGAGCGGGTTCGGTATTACGCCAACAGGATTGGGGCTCGTTATTCCGAGATCGCGATCTCGAACGCGCAAAGGCGTTGGGGATCCTGCAGTTCCAAGGGGGTTTTGAATTTCAGCTGGCGGTTGATGATGGCTCCGCCGGAGGTGGTGGATTATGTCGTGGTCCATGAAGTTGTCCACCTCGAGATCCTGAACCACTCCCAAGCGTTCTGGCACCAAGTGAAAGCTTTGGCTCCGGACTATCTGAAGGCCAAGCATTGGCTTGAGCGTCATCATCTGTTATTGCATAATAATCTCTGAGGGCTCGTGCTCTGTTGCATTCATTTCGTAACGGGATGCGTTCGCGAGTGACGTTAGGTCTCTAAGTAAAAGGGGAGAAGACGATGATGAGGCGCTTTTGGGCCAAACTATGGTGGATCTTGCTACCGGTCGGGATGATCCTGGGGTTGGGGCCGCGGACGGCTTGCGCGTCGCAGGCGGATGATTTTAAGGGCTCGATCGTGAGCGCAATACAATTGGAAGAAGGCGTTGTCGGGGGCGGGTTGCTGAGTGAGAAGGGGATCGGGATCGCAGCGAAAAAGGGATACCGGACCGTGATCGATCTCAGAACTCCCGAGGAAGGCACGGCCGGAGAAAAACTTCTCGTCGAAAAATACGGACTGCGGTACGTCAATATTCCCGTGACGACACCTACTGTTTCTCAGGCCAAAGAGCTGAAAGTCATTCTGTTGCAGGACGGGGCGAAGCCGGCGATCCTTCACTGCCGTTCAGGTCGTCGGGTCAAGGCCCTTTGGGCTATCTATAAAAAGCTCCGATAGTGCAGACTTCGCATTTTTAAATCTTTATGACAAAGATAAAAATAAAATACCGCAACATTTTCACAGGGCTTCCGAGCGCAAGAAAGCGGGAAGCGTTCACGTGTCTGCACACGGGGAAGGGTTTTAAGGTCGAGCGGATCGTTTCCTGCGGGCAAGTAACGCCGGGAGGCCAATGGCTTTGTTCGAAGAGGGCGGAGTGGGTGATCGTTCTGCGTGGCCGGGCACGACTCTTTTTTAAGGGAGTTCGCGGGAAACTTGATATGAAGGCGGGAGGTCACGTGTTCATTCCGGCGAAGACCTGCCATCGCGTCGACTGGACCTCTTCCCGGAAAAAAACGATCTGGCTTACTGTTCACGATAAAAAATAAAAACTGGAATCGAGGAGGTCAGAGATGCCGAGGACATTGAAATGGATGATGGTCGGACTTGTGGCGGGAACATTTTTTCTTGAGGCGCCTCCGGCGTATGCCATCTTCGGGATCCGGGTTGCGCGAAAAGCGATCGCGGCACGGAGAGCGGAAAAGGCGATGACTTCCCCCGAAAATTCCACGGAGCAAGCCCCGGCCTTTCAGTCGGCGAACCCGAATCTGGAGAAGTTAGAACGTTCGGAGCCGGAATCAAGGAACTCGTAGAGCAAGTTTGTTCTTATGTTCGTTGAGAAATGAATTTATATCCCATTCGGGATCACCGGCGATATTGCGGCGACAGTTCTTCTTTGTTAGTCCGGTCGAAAGATGTACAATCAGCGCATTGCTGTTCTGGGATCGTGAAGATGAGAATAGGTATTTCAGAATGAAAAAAACGAACGTCGTAGTGGCACCCTACAAGAATGTTGTCATCGCGGTTCTTTTCCTGACGGCCTCCGCAAGCATCTATTATTTCCATTTGATCCTTCGCACGGAAGTTGTTTATACCCACCTGTTCTATGTTCCGATCATTCTTGCTGCCGTGTGGTGGGAGCGGAAGGTTTTCTGGGTCGTTCTCTTTCTTGCGGTACAGTTGCTGGGCATCCATTTCTTCGTCGACTCGAATTTTTCCCAGGTCATGGGCGAAGGAGTCCGTGTCGCGATGTTCTTCATCATCGGGTTTTTGATAAGCACCCTGAGCGAGGAGAGCAAAAAGAGGGGGGATCTGCTCGAAGTGGCGGGCAGGGAATTGGAAAAGAAAGTGGAACTTAGGACCGCCGAACTTTCGGAGACCAATGCTCGCCTGGCGTTGGAGATCGCCGCTCACAAAAAAACTGAAGAGTCGTTACGGAAGGCCTCAGAGACCGTGAAGAAGATGAACGAACAGATGAAGTCTTTTGTGGCCAACGTTTCGCACGAGATCCGGGGACCTCTTTCGATCATCAAAGAATCGTTCGATATCATCCACAGCGGTACGGTTGGGGAGATCAATGAGGAGCAGAAACGGTGCCTCTCGGCGGGGGAGCGGACCGCGGACCGCCTCATCCGGCTGCTCGGGGACCTTTTGAGTCTCGCCAAACTGGAAGCGGGGCATATGCAGCTTCAAAAAGAGATGTTCGCCGTCGCTCCTTTCGTCGACGAAATAATGGTTTCTTACCGGGGCCAGATCTCAAAAAAAGGGCTGACCTTCAAACTGGAAATGGCACCAGACTTGGGAGCGATCCGGGTGGACCGGGACAGGATCAGCGAAGTGATTATCAACCTCCTGAATAACGCCATCAAGTATACGCCTTCCGGCGGAACGCTCACGGTCAAGCTTGAAGGTAACCGGGAAGAGGTCCGTTTCGAGATCGCGGATACGGGGCCCGGCATCCCGAAGGCGTTTTTGACGAAAGTCTTTGATAAGTTCGAGCGCATCACGGCCGAAAAACAGGAAGGCACAGGGCTCGGTCTTCCCATCGCCAAGGAGATCGTCGAGCTTCACCGGGGGAAAATATGGGTGGAGAGCGAACCCGGCAAAGGCTCTCATTTCATTTTCATTCTTCCCAGGAATGTCGCTCAAGATCGCTAGAAGCTGTTTCATAAGTCTCTCTAAATGCTTTTGTGGCATCATTCTCCAGATTGTCATCCCCGAATGTATTAATCGCGCTTGTTTTCAATAAAATTTTGAATGAGAACAAGTGCAGCACTAAACTTCCTTGAATGCGTTATAGGTTGTTCAGTGCGGGGATCCAGAATACATACCAGAGCTGGATTCCCGCTAGAAGCATGCGGGAATGACATACTGCTTATAGGTTTACGCATACTTATGAAACCGCTTCTAGCCTTGTCTTGCATTTTTTTATTAAAGGGCGACAAGGCTTGCCCCAATTTCCACCCAAGTCTTCATTTTCATTTCATTAATGGCGACTTGGATGGCCCCAATCTCAGCTGTGCTTCGATTGATTGGTATTGGGACCACTTCGTTAAAATTGATAAGAATTGGGACTAGCACCGTTCACCGGTAAGATCAAACTTGCAATGGTGCTAGCGGTTACTCAGATCCCTTCTTGTTGCGAGCCGCTATTACGTCCCGCATTTTGAAGTAAAGCGACACATGTTATCACCCCCGGGCCGGTTCTTAGAATTTGCTTTCTTGTCCTGGATCGACGGGGCTTCTCACAAGCAAAGTGACGAATAAGGTAATGTTTTTTTTCTTGAATGCCGAAGTTTGAGGTAAGAAGGATGTAGGGAGAAAGGTGTCGCACAGGGTCGCCATGAGATGCGGTTTTCGATCAGAACGAGTGGAACAGGAGGGGAATTGTGGGTTTGAGGACGTTTTGTTTCATTGTTGCGCTGGGGGTTTTAGGCGTCGTCATGAAATTCATAGCTTCATTCGTGCTGGACGCTTTGAGTGTTCCGGGGAAGTTGATGATCACTCCCGACCGGTCGGGGAAGTGTGGTAAAGCCCGCTTCGTTTTTGGAGTTGCGATTACGGCTCTTTTGCAGTCCTATGTTTATCTCATTTATGTGGCTTTTGTGTCACGGTGGACGATGTCTGCCCTCCACGACCAAGGAGTGCAAAAGGTCGTCCTGTTCGCGGCCATTTTTGCCGTGTTCTTTCCCGTGGGATCAAGACTTGGGGAGGCTCTGAAAGGTCTTGGGGAGGAGGAACGTTTCTATCGGAAGGAACTGGCCGAGGCTTCAAACAATAAGGCTAACGAACGCGAGAGAGGACTCGGTCTCGCGGCTCAGACGTTTTCTATTGTATTTATTATGACCATTATTGGGGCTGTTGTTTTCTCCGTATTTCAAGAAAGTGCATCAATGCTCTATGGTAAGACGTTTTCTCTTTTGGGTGGACTGTTTGTCCGGTACAGCGAATTATGGTTTGGAGGTCCGGCGAAGTCTTGAGGCGATAATTTGTACGAATAGAAGATCGCTTATGAGCTGTTGCGTTCTCATTATTGCTCAAAATGAGCTATAATGTTATAAGGAAGATTGGTACGGCGCAATCATCGTAAGCAATGGTTTTGATGGGGAGGTGCCCCGTGCACGAGGAACCATGTAAAGAATGCGAAATGTTCCTGACGGACGGCTTTGAGTTCATCAAGAACAGAGCTTGGGGAAAAGCCAAGGCGTGTTATGAAAAAGCTTTGGCGGTTCATAGTAATAATGAAAAGGCCTGGATCAATCTGGGCCGTTGCTATGACAGGCTTGGGAATGCTGGTAAGGCCTTTGAATGCTACGAGGAGGCGCTCCACTGTAATTTTTTACGCACGCACGAACTGGTCAACAAAGGTTCGATGCTGATGATGGGGAAAAATTTCAAGGAAGCGCTTCAATGTTTTGATGCCGCGATCCATGTCGATCCCCGCATGCGGATCGCATTAGACAATCGCCAGAAGGCTCTCCAGGCGATGATCCTGCAAGGTCTCTTGAAAAAAATCCCGATCAGCGCTTTGAAATGGGTCAGCCAGAACGGCCGGTATTACATTGAGGCGGGCGGGGAACGGCTCAAAACTCTCCGAGGCAATCCGCTGGAATTAGCGACAAAAGCCTTAGCGGCCAGGATCGTGGGTGATTTTGAAGGATGCGACGACCTTTTGATCGAGGATGGGATCGTTCTGGAACCCAAATTCTTCAGTGCGTATGTCCTGGCTTCTTCAAAGGTCGATTTCCTCAATGAGGAGAATGATCCTTTCAAAGAGCTGCCGCACTGGCTGCGTAGTGACCCTGTTTTTGAGCCTGCCGTGGGGTATCCTGTTACTTCCATGTACCAGGAGGTCCAGCAGGAACGGGTCAAGCTGTTTCTGGAAGAGAAAGGTTTCTCCCTTACCGCGTGGGACCGGTATACCGGCGAAGAGTGGAGAAGGATCGTCAGTTTTTTTCAGGATATTGTGGCCGATTTTACGGGGTACCAGAAAACGGTGCTTTATAACCTCGGCTCGCTCTATGGCGGACAGTACGTCGTGACTATTTTGTATCTTCTCGGAAAATGCAGTGAAGGGGAGTGGGCGAGGGCGATCTTTTCGAGGACCAACGATGTGTGCAAGATCATTGGAGACGAGCCGGTGGGTCCGGACGCTTTGACCGACGAAGACCGCGATCGGAGGATCGAGTTCATTATCAATGGATATGAAGAGAAGTGCCTTATCGCCAAGCTCTATCTGGATGCGGCCGAGAAAAAGGGCTAGCATCCACTAGCACCGCATCACATTACATTTGAAATTAGGGGTATGCGGTACAGCACTGTTAACCCCTAAAATTAAATAGAGAACAGTACTAGCGAGATTATCTCGACCGGTTTGGGGTGACAGAAGAGCGAATCTAGCAGGGCCATCGGGAATGGGTGCCGATGGCTTTTTTATTTGCGAAGGACTAGAAAAATATCCATTTACATGGTACTTTTTAGCGAAGAAAATAGAACTCCTCCCGGATCGAGGCTGTGATGGAAGAAGGTGGTTCCGTCGCGTGCGCCCTCGAAGCGGGTTTTCCTCACAGGATTCGGATTCTTTATTTCCGGAGGTTTTGGTATGAAAAATTCCTTGGAAGAGCAGATCCATGAGCTGGTGAAAAGCGGGCGTCTCTCCACCCTCGTTGCGGAGGCCCTGACCGAGCATTATTTCAAACAAGGCGACTCTTCGGCGGATAGAAGCAAGGCGACTCGAGCGCCCTCCAAGGTCGATCTTATGGAACTGATGGACCTTATGGATCTGTTGGGAAAAGTGAAGGAATCCCCCAAAACCACGACTCCCTCTCAAACAGTATCTCCTCAGAAGGTGTATTCGCTTGGCTCTCCGACGCATTTTCTCCATGAAAACAAAGAGGAATATCTGGTGCCCTCCGGCATGGATCGTTTTGCCTCCGAGAGGAAGCAGTGGGAATCGCGTCTTGAGGAATTGCAGAAAAAAAGCGAGCGGCTCGAAGCGGAGCTAGCCGCGGAGAAGAAAGCCCACGTAGAAGCCTTCAAGGTGAAATTTCAACAGGAAGGAACCCGCGAGGCCCTCCATGAAAAGGTGGGAGCACGCGCCGCCGAGGAACATAAACGCAAAACTCTGGAGAAAGAGAACGCCTTGCTTCTTGAAGTGATCAAGCGGCTTCGTGCGGACGAAGAAAAAGCCGGACTGAAGATGGCGGAGCTTGAGATCGAAATAGAAGCCGCGCGTGCGCAGATCAAGAAGATCGAAGAAAAAACTACCCAGTTGACGGCCTTAGAAGAATCCAAGGCTCGTCTTGAGAAGGATCTTGTTTTAAAGGCCAATGATTCGGACGCATTGCAGACGCGGATCCTGGGATTAGAGAAAACGTTGGAAGAGACCCGGTCGGCTCTGGATGCCTCCGGGGATGATAGGCGATGTTTGGAGCAAGAGAAACAAGCGGCATTGAAGAACGCCGAATTGAAGGCTTCGGAATTGGCGGCGCTTGGGGAAGCCAAAGCCCGGCTTGAGAAGGATCTGGGATCTAAGGTGAAGGAGTCGGAGGATCTTAAAGCACGGGTTCGCGGATTTGAGGAATCATTCGAGGCCGGCCAACTGAGGATCCAGGGTTTGGAGAAAGAGAAGTCAGATCTTTTCAAAGAACTCGAGACGAAACGAGCTGAGGAAGCGCGGCTTTGGTCGGAGGTGCAAGGGTTGGAGCACCGGAATCAGGCTGCGTTGAAGGACGGAGAAGGGAAAGCCGCGGAGTTGGCGGTGCTTAGAACTGCGACAGTTCGCCTGGAAAAGGACCTGGGCTTGAAGACGAAAGAGTCCGAGGAGTTCAAGGTGCGTCTTGGTGAATTAGAAGAGACGCTTGCGGAAAGCCGGGCGGCGCTGACTGTTTTAGCGGATGATCAGAAACGTTTGGAGCAAGACAAAATTCTGGCATTGAAGGACGGCGAGGAAAAAGCGGCAGTGGTGGCGGCGCTTGAAGTCGAAAAGACCCGTCTTGAGGAGGATCGGCGATCGCTCAACGAGGAGCTCGCGGGAAAAGTGAGGGAAGAGACGAAGCTGCGTGAAGATTTTTTTGAGATCCAATCGCGTGTGAAGGAGTTGGAAGCGAATCTTGGAGGATTGGAGAAACAGAAGGCGGATCTTTTCAAGGCCTTTGAATCGAAGCGTGCTGAAGAAGCGCAACTGCGTGAAAAGCTTGAGAGTGCGGAAGTTTATGAAAAGCAGTGTGCGGAGCTCGAAGACGAGAAGGCCCGTCTTGAGAAGGATCTGGCATCGGTGGCAAAAGAGTTGGAAGAATTGCAGGTTCGTGTTCGAGAGTTGGAGAAGACATCGGAGGGAGACCGGTCTCAGATCCAGGTGTTAGGGAGAGAAAATTCGGAGTTGTCGCAGGCTCTGGAGTCGAAGCGTGCTGAAGCGGCGCAGTTGCGTGAAGAGCTTGGGAAGGTGGAAGCGAACCACGTGGCGGCGGAAGCTGAGATCAGGAAGAATGCTGCGGCGGCGAGCGAAATTGCGGAGAAGCACCGCGTAGCGGTGGAAGCTGAGATTCAGGCGAAAGATGCGGCGGTGGCCGAACTTGTGGAGAAGCACCGCGCGGCGGTGGAAGCTTACGAGAAAAAGTGTGCGGAGCTGGAGGGCGAGAAGGCCCGTCTTGAGAAGGATCTGGCATCGGTGGCGAAAGAATCGGAAGAAGTGAAGGTCAACGCCCAGGTCTTTGAGGAAATGCTCAAAAAAAACAGGGTGGCGCTCCTTGTATTTGAAGAAAATGCGAGAAATCTCGCGCGTGAGAAACAAGCGGCATTGAAGGAAGTTGGGGACAAGGTCATCGAGTTGGAGTCTTTAGGCGAGATTAGCGCGGGTCTTGAGAAAGAGCTGGCCGAGCGTGTGAAAGAATCGGGAGATCTGAGAGCTCGGGTCGATCAATTTGAAAAAATGCGGAGGAGACTCGATCCCAGATCCAGTTGTTGGAGAAAGAAAAGTTCGATCTTTCAAAGACCTTGGAATCAAAGACAGAGGAATCTGAAGGTTTGTCGACTCGTGTTCGCGAGTTGGAGGAAACATCGGCGGAAGACCGTTCGCGGATCGAGGCGTTAGAGAAAGGGAAGTCGGAGTTGTTGCAGGCTTTGGAGGTGAAGACCTCGGAGGAAGCCCGACTGTGGGAGGATCTCCGGAGTTTGGAGACGAAATGTACGGCGGCGGAAGCTGAGATCAAGGTGAGGGACGTTGCGGCGGACGAACTTACGGAGAAGTACCGCGCTTCGGTGGACGCATACGAAAAAATGCGCGCCGCGCTTGAAGTCGAGAAGGCTCAAGCTGCAGTCGACCGGAAAGCCTTAGGCTCGGAACTATTGGAGAAAGAAAAAGAAGAAGAACGGTTGAAGGACGGTTTCCGTGAAGCAAGAGAAATGGTTGAACAGTTGGTCGGGAAAGTCAGTGGGTTGGAGGCGGCGCTCGAGAAGGATCGGGCGGCTCTTGCGACATTAGAAGAGGATGCCAAGCGCTTGGACTGTGAGAAACAAGCCGCATTGAAGGATGCCGGAGAGAAGGCCGTGGAACTCAAGTCGTTGGGGAATCTCAGCGCGGGTCTCCAAAAAGATCTGGCGGAACGAGGAAAAGAGATGGAGACCTTAAAAGCCCGGGTTCGTGAACTTGAAAAAAACCTGGAAAGTGACAGGGCTTCTTTCGAGGAGGATAAGAAACGATTGGAAGAAGAACGGCATCGCATCGAGAAGGATCTCGCCTGTCGTGTGGAGCAAAATCTGATTGCCCATAAGGAGATCGAAGAACGGATAGCGGAGATCGCGGCTTCCGAGCGGGAACGGGCTCGTTTGACCGAGGAAGGTAAGAAAATGCGCGGGGAGATCGATGTGGCATCCTCCAGGATCCAAGATCTCGAAAGAGCCGCGGCTTTTGCCGCGACCCAGATCCAGCAGTTCCGGACACAATGTTCCGATCTTGAAAAAGAAAAAGGAAAGGCTTTTGCCGAAGGGGGTGAGAAGGCTCGCGCGTTGGAGGATTTGACCAAGACATTGCGTGAGAAGGAAGCTCTCTTGAGTGAAAAGATCGCTTTACAGAAGGATCTTGAAGAAAGACTTGAAAACGAGAAAAGAGAGCACGCGAAGAGCCAGTCTCGCGCCAGAAGTTTCGAAGCGACCTTGCTGGATCTCGAGAAAAAGATCAACGATCTTACGTCCCGCTAGACCCTGCGTTCTTGGCGTTTCGAAAGGCTGTTTTAAAAAAGCGCTTCCCCCGGAAAAATCTCTTTGGTTTCGATTCCCAGTAGCTTTTTGGTCAGGGCAAAGTTAGAATGCGGCCATGTTCAAGAGCTTCGCGTCCCGTCTTTCGATCGTTTTTTTTCTCTCCAGTACGATTGTCCTCATGGGCATTTTTTCCTTTTTTTATTTTAAAGTCACCAAACTGCGCGATGACGCCTTCACGCAATACCTCGAGAATCTTACCAAAGTCAGCGCCAATCTGATCACAGGGGAAGATATCCAGGCGGTGTCCATTCAACCGGGCTGCGAGAAATCTCCCGAGGCGTTGGCGCTCGTCAAGAAGCTCCAGAGTATTCGTGCAGTCGACCGTGATGTCTTCGATGTCTATATCATGGTTAAGGATCCCGATCCGGATTATGTCCGCTTTGTGACGAATGCTGATCGCGAACGCACACCGGTCGGGTGCGGAGAACGCTACGATATCCGAAATGATCCCACGGTTCGTACGGGATTTCAAAAACCTTTCGCGAATTTGAAAGGTCAAACGGACCGGTGGGGGACCTGGGTCTCCTCGTTTGCTCCGGTCAAGACCCGCTCGGGAGAAACCGTGGGTGTTATCGGAGTGGACATCGCCCAACAGACGGTTCGCCAGATCCGGTGGGAATTCTCCAGCCTTTTTCTGATCTCGATCGGAGCCTGTCTGGGTCTTTCGTGGGTGATCGGTTTCCTGAGTTCGCTCTGGCTTATGCAGCCGATCCGGCGGGTGGTCAAGGGAATGGAGACGGTGGGGAGCGGTGATCTTGAACACCAGTTGGGGCATTTTTCCGAGACAGAGTTCAATCGTATGTCCGGTATCTTCAATAACATGACCGGATCCCTCAAGAGCATGATGCTCGAGTTGGCGGCGACGGTGCGCGAGAACGAACGCGTGAGACGTGAACTGGAGATCGCGACCGAGATCCAACGGTCGATCTTTCCCGAACGTCCTCCCTTGATCGAAGGTCTTGAGATTGAGGCCCGGAGCGTTCCCGCCAAGGAGGTGGGCGGCGATTATTATGATTTTTTCTCCTTTCCCACCCGCGGGAAAACGGGATTCATTGTTGCCGATGCTTCCGGCAAGGGGCTTCCCGGGACTCTTTACATGACCCGCTCCCGGAGCGTCTTTAAGGTGATTTCTTCAGAGGAGACGCGTGCGGGAGAGACCCTGAGTCGCTCCAACAACTATATTGCGGCGGACGCGGCCTTGGGGAACGGGATGTTCATCACGGTTCTCTATCTGCTTTATGATGGAAAAACAAAGCAAATGACTTGCGCCAACGCGGGGCATTATGCTCCTTTGTGGTTCAAGGCCGAAGGCAGGGTTTTTTCCGAGGTCTCGGTGAGTGGAGTTCCCGTGGGGATCCTTCCGGGACAGGTCTATCCGGAAATGACGCTTCAGCTTGCTTCGAGGGACATTTTGGTGATGTACACGGATGGAGTGATCGAGGCCAGGGCGGAAGACGGAAGTATGTTCGGCATCGAAAGGCTCAGGCGGCTGATCGAACAGAACAGTTTGCTCAGCGCTCATGACCTTTTTATGAAGATCCAATCCGGGATCCAGGATTTTATCGGCAAGGCACCGCCCTTTGACGATATGACGCTTGTTGTGATCCGGGTCAAGTAGACGGTCAACGGCCAAACCGCGCTTTTCCCCTTGTAATTAAAGAAGTTATGAATAATATGTTCATAAGTTTTTTCTATTTGGTAACCTGAGGCTAAGCTATAAAGATCGCCGATGCGTACAGCGAATAGATCCTGCAGTGCTTTTTTCCTCCTCTCGCTAATAAACTTTTGTCTAATCATTAACCACCGGGGAGTTGACCATGTCCATTGCCGTCTCTAAAAAATATCTCAAGGGGATTATTTTGCTGGTGGCCGTTGCCGCAGTTGTATTCTTCGGCGTCCAGTACCGGAAGGCGAAGCAATCCGAGTTGCCCAAAGGGATCGCCTCGGGGAACGGCCGTATCGAAGCCAAGCTGGTGGATGCGGTTGCCAAGGACGCGCTCAGGGTTAAGGAGATCCTCGTTGACGAAGGCGATCTCGTCAAGCCGGGCGAAGTGCTGGTGCGTCTGGATACTGCCACGTTCGATTCCGAACTGAATCAGGCCAAATTACAGGTTACAAGTGCGCAAGAGCGCGTGGCAAGCGCCAACTTTGCGATGGTGAGGCAGAAGAGCCTGCTTGACAATGCCCAGCTTGAGTTTGAACGCACCCGTAAACTTGTCGAGCAGAATGCCCTTTCTCAGCGTGAGTTTGACTCCCGCAACACGTCGCTCCAGACGAACACGGCCGCTCTCGCGGAAGCGGAAGCCCAGCTCCGGACGGCGAAGCAAGAGGTCGAAGTCGCGCAGGCGAATGTGACGACGATCCAAACGCACATTGATGACGCGACGCTCAAGTCGCCCGTGACCGGAAGGGTGCTTTATCGCCTGGCGGAGCCCGGCGAAATGCTCGCCGCCGGAGGAAAAGCGCTAACCTTGGTGAATCTGGAAGATGTTTACATGGAGATCTACCTTCCCTCAGAACAGGCCGCCGGTCTTAAGATCGGCGCTGAGGCGAGGCTTACGGTGGACTATGCTCCCGGTCGCGCGGCCGCCGCTTTTGTCAGTTTTGTATCGCCGGAAGCACAGTTCACTCCCAAGCAGGTCGAGACAAAGAGTGAGCGCGACAAGTTGATGTTCCGGGTGAAGATCCAGGTGCCTCAGGAGCTTGTTTCCGGTTACATTGAGCGCGTCAAGACGGGCGTTCGCGGCGTCGGGTATGTCAAAATTAAAGAATCTGCCGTCTGGCCCAGCTGGCTTCAGAACCTTGTTCAGCCCGCCAAACAGCCGGACAAGAAGTAAAATACAAAACCTACAGATCGGCTTGGGAAACTCATGGTGGAGTCATCCGCTTCTCAACTGTCTCGAGTTGCCTCCGGTGGTAAACCGGTCGTTTCCATTCAAGACGTCAATCACCGTTATGGCAAGGTCCTAGCGCTCGACGGTATTTCCCTCAATATCCCCAGCGGCCGCATGGTCGGCATCATCGGCCCCGACGGCGTCGGCAAGTCGACGCTTATGGCGCTGATCGCCGGATCGAAAAAGATGCAGCAGGGGAAGGTGACCGTCCTGGACGGAGATATGGCGGACGCCGCGCACCGGCGCGACGCGTGCCCCCGGATTGCCTACATGCCTCAGGGATTAGGCAAGAACCTCTACCTGGAACTGAGCGTCTACGACAATGTCGATTTCATGGCGCAACTTTTCGGGTTGTCTCCCGCGGAACGTCCGGTCCGCATCAAGGAATTGCTCAATGCCACGGGACTCGGGCCCTTTGCCGATCGCCCTGCCGGCAAGCTTTCGGGCGGAATGAAGCAAAAAGTAGGGCTTTGCGGAGCTTTGGTCCATGAACCGGATCTCCTGATCCTTGATGAGCCCACCACGGGCGTCGACCCGCTTTCTCGCCGGCAATTTTGGACACTCATCGACGACATTCGGGCCGGCCGTCCCGGCATGAGCGTTCTTATTTCCACCGCTTATATGGATGAAGCGCAAAAGTGGGACTGGATCGTAGCGATGGATGCCGGAAAAGTGCTGGCTACGGGAACGCCCGCGGAATTGATGAAGCGGACGGGCACCAAAGATCTGGAGGCGTGCTTTATCGGATTGCTTCCGGAAGAAAAGCGCATGGGACATACGGAACTCGCTATCCCGCAGCGGGCGGCCGAAAAATCCGAGATCGTCATCGACGCCCAAGGACTGACCCGCCTCTTTGGCAGCTTCACCGCGGTCGACCATGTCAGCCTGTCGATCGAGTGCGGAGAGATCTTCGGCTTTCTCGGTTCTAACGGCTGCGGCAAGTCCACCACCATGAAAATGCTGACCGGACTTTTACCTCCCACCGAAGGCACGGCGACGCTCTTTGGAAGTTCCGTCGAAGCCGGAAGCAATGAAGTGCGAAAAAAGCTCGGCTACATGACTCAGGCGTTCTCGCTTTACGGCGAGCTGACCGTTCGCCAGAATCTGGTGCTGGACGCCCTTCTTTATCATATTCCGGCTAAAAAGTCGGAGGCGCGCATTGAGGAGCTCGTTGAAAAATTCGGCCTGGGCCCGCATCTCGATTCGTTGGCCGAGTCTCTGCCCATGGGCTTGCGGCAGAGGCTTTCGCTGGCGGTCGCCGTTCTTCATGAGCCCAAAATATTGATCCTGGATGAACCCACTTCTGGGGTCGATCCTATCGCGCGGGACAGCTTTTGGGAACTCTTGATCGACCTTTCGCGAAAGCAGAAGGTGACGATCTTTATTACGACGCACTTCATGAACGAAGGCATGCGCTGCGACCGGATCTCGCTTATGAACGCGGGGAAGGTGTTGGCGTGTGACGCTCCGCAAAAACTGATCGAAACGCGCGGTGCCGCCAATCTGGAGGATGCGTTCATCGGTTATATGGAAGATGCCGTTGCCGATGCCGCATCCGGCGCGAAAAGCAAAAACAAAGCTCAGGACAGTGCACCCGCCGCTGTTCAGCCTGCGGTTTCGAAGGCGTCGGCGCCTTCCGGCCTCCGCTTGCGACTCGGCCGGATGCTCGCGTATGCGCGCAATGAAACCATGCAGATCCTTCGCGACCCGGTGCGATTGGTTTTCTCTTTTCTCGGTTCGGCGCTTCTGATGCTCGTCTTCGGTTTCGGGATCACGACCGATATTGAACATATCCGCTATGCGTCCTTAGATCTTGATCAGTCGCCGGAAAGCCGCGCTTATCTCGAGCAATTTGCCGCGACACCCCGCTATTTCACGCGTACGGCGCCTGTCCGGTCCGCCGATGAAGGCCTGCGCCGGCTGCAGGCGGATGATGTTTCGGTGGTCCTTGAGATACCTCCTAACTTCGGCAGGGATTTTCGTCGGGGGGAGGCTCCCGAAGTTTTGGCTCAGGTGGACGCGGCTATGACCTTCCGCGGTGAGACCGTCGCCCAATATGTTCAAGCGGTCAATAACACCATGCTTCAAAATCCTGCAAGCGGGCTGCACGTGGGCCCCCCGAAGGATACGGCGACCTTTGAAGAACGCTACATGTACAATCCCACCTTTGAAAGCGTCTACTCGATCGTGCCGAGCATTCCGGCCCTTCTCCTGGTCTTGATCCCGGCGATCCTGATGGCGGTCAGTATCGTGCGGGAAAAAGAACTGGGCTCCATGATCAATTTCTATGTCACGCCGACGGGAAAGCTGGAGTACCTTCTGGGAAAGCAGATACCCTACGTCGCGATCGCAATGCTCAACTTTTTTATTTTGGCGGCTATGGCGCGTTTCATTTTCGGCGTTCCGGTCAAAGGGAGTTTCTTGTTCCTGACGCTCACCACACTGCTTTATGTCACGGCGACGACCGGTATCGGCATGCTCATCTCGAGTTTCACCACAAGCCAGGTCGCGGCCGTCTTCGTGACCGCGATCCTCACGATCACTCCGACCATCCAGTTTTCTGGGCTTCTCCAGCCGGTGTCGACGCTGATGGGGAAGGCCCGGCTCGTGGGTATGATCTGGCCGACCACTTACTACATGCATTCGAGCGTCGGAGCCTATACCAAGGGTCTCAGCCCAGGTCTCATGGTTCAGGATATTATTTTCCTGGCCTGCTGCATTCCGGTCTTCTGGGCGGTCAGCATGCTGGGTCTTAGAAAACAGGAGAAATAGTTGTGACGTCACTCTTGAACATTTTTTGGCTCGGCCTCAAGGAGATCCGCAGTCTGATCAGCGACAAAGTGATGCTTGTGTTCGTCATCTATGCGTTCACGATGGCGATCTACATTCAGGCGACGGGCACTTCGAATGAAGTGAATAACGCGTCGATCGCTTTTGTGGATGAGAACAACTCCACGTTGTCGAAGGAACTGATCAATGCTTTTTATCCGCCGCGTTTTCAGGCGCCCAAAAAGATCAACGCAAGCGAAGTGGAAGACGCCATGGATAAAGGGCTGTTCATGTTCGTCGTCGCGATCCCGCCGAGGTTTGATGATGATCTCCGGGCCGGACGGAATCCGGAGATCCAGATCAATATCGACGCAACGGCCATGCAGCAGGCAGGTATCGGCACGACTTACATCAAGAGCATCATCAACAAGCGCATCTCGAATTATTTAAAACGCACGGATGAGCAAGAATCCGCGCCCGTCCAGCTGATCATCCGCAAGCTTTTCAATCCGAACGGGACCGCCTCTTGGTTTTTGAGCATCGTGGCCATTATCAATCAGATCTCTCTTTTGACGATCGTTCTGACGGGTGCCGCGGTCATCAGGGAACGCGAGCACGGAACGCTGGAACATCTGCTCGTGATGCCGCTGAACGCTTTTGAGATCGCCATGGCAAAGGTGTGGGCCAACGGCCTGGTGATCCTGCTTGCGACAGCGATCTCTCTTTTTGGGGTGGTCCAAATGGCGCTGAAGGTGCCGTTTGCCGGTTCGCACCTGTTGTGGTTCTCCGGGGTGGTTCTCTACCTTTTCTTCGCGACGGCATTGGGAATATTCCTCGGGACGATCTCGCGGTCCATGGCCCAGTTTGCACTCCTGAACATCCTGGTGGTCCTTGTGCTGATGCTGCTTTCCGGCGGATCGACGCCCGTTGAAAGCCAACCTGAATGGCTCCAGCATATTACGTTCTTTTTACCTTCCAGGCATTTTGTCAGCTTTTCACAGGTGATCATTTACCGGGGTGGGGGACTTAGCGCGGTTTGGCTTCAATTCCTGATGGTGAGCGTGATCGGTCTCGGATTTTTTATTTATAGCCTGGGACTTTTCCGGAAATCGATCGCAGTAACAAAATAGCTTCCTGTTCAGCCTCGACTAGGCAGGATGCGGCGGGTATAATCTGAAAAACATGACCATGATCTTTTTAATCTCTTCCGGCAGCTGAAAAAGGAGGAAATTCAATGAAATTCAAAGCGGCTTTCTTCGTCCTTACCCTCTTCGTTTCCGGCTGTGCGATCGGCCCCCGGTATCATGAGCCCGCCATGGAACTGCCGCAGACCTATCGCAGTTACAAAACCCTGGATCAAGGGGAGTCGATGGTCAATCTTCCGTGGTGGAAGGTCTTCAACGATAAGACGCTACAGGAACTTATCCGCGAGACCCTGCTCAATAACTATGATCTGCGCTCTGCGGCCGCCCGCGTGGATGAGGCCCGTGCCATGGTGGGCGTGACCCGGTCTCAGATCCTCCCTCAGACGGATCTGACGAGCGGTATCTCACGGGACCGGAATTCGCAGGCGCTCTATCCGGGCCTTGACCGTCTGACCTCCACGATGACCGGTGGTTTCAGCACGGCGTGGGAATTGGACGTTTGGGGAAAGATCCGCCAGGCGATCCGCGCTTCGCAGGCCGATTACCTAGCGACGGAGGACGCCCGTCGGGGAGTGATGGTGACGCTTGTCGCCGATGTGGCCCAGACTTATTTTACGATCCTGCAACTGGACCTCCAATTGGATATCGCCAAGAATACGAGGGAGACCCGCCGCGGTAATTTAGACCTCTTCCAGAAGCGTCTTCAGGGAGGCACCGCTTCCGGACTTGAAGTCGCGAGGGCCGAAGCCGACTATGACCAAACCGGGGCGAATATTCCAGAGCTCGAGCGCCAGATCGCGGTTCAGGAAAATAAACTTTCGGAGCTTCTCGGCAGGAACCCCGGTTCGATCCAACGGACCGCTTCCATATCCGAGGAGTCCTTTGCGCCCGGTCTTCCCAGTTCCGGCCTTCCCTCTGAAATATTGAAACGCCGCCCGGATATCATGGAAGCAGAACAACTCTTACGTGCGGCCAATGCGCAGATGGGGGTTTCGGTCGGTGAATTCATGCCGAAGGTGAATCTGACCCATTTTGTGGGCGGTGGCGGCGAGCGGCCCTCCCAGATCTTCAACGGGAAGGGATACACGTGGTCGATTGGCGGTAATGTAGATATGCCTCTTTTTAAGGGCGGGAAAAATGTTTATGGTTACAAAGCCGCCCAAGCGAAATGGCAACAGTCCTTCGCGTTTTATAAACAGACGGTGCTGACCGCATTCCAGGAGGTGGCGGACGCGCTGGTGGGAATTGAAAAGAGCCAAAAAGTCCGTGAGGAGCAGGAAAAACAAGTTGCGGCCCTGAAAGAGGCCGTCAAGCTTTCACAAGCCCGGTATGAAGAGGGCCTCTCAAGCTACACGGAGGTTCTGGACGCGGACCAGCAATATTATACCGCTCAAAACAGCCTTGCGCTCACACAAGGCGCACAACTCAATTACTATGTCCAGCTTTATCGCGCGCTCGGCGGCGGATGGCAGCAGGAAACGGAAAAGGCCTGACCGTGTGAGGGCTCCCGAACGTGGTGTTTTCCTGGGTCGTCGCGTTGAGGCAATGGGGAAGTGTATTTGGGAGTTGAAAGTGACGATACTTGAACGCTTCGGATCTTACAGGCGGTGGGATCTGTTTTAGCATTATTTTTTTTAGCGCTCAGAGGGAATTTTAATGGAGCGATTTTTTAAGGGCCAACGCGACTTCTTTTTTTATCTACGGCTTTTCTTTCCTTGGGCTGGGGGTCGTTTGCATGATGCTTCCCCAGCGCTCCCGGGAGGGAAGGATCGGGCTCGTGGTGATGGGCGGGCTTGCCTTTTCCAAGCCGTGACGCTTTTCGTGACGCCCGGGCTTTTTCTCTATAGGCAGGCATTTCAGGAAAAGGTGCTCGATCGGTTTGAACTAACGCGTTCCGGTTCTTCTCGAAAAGAAAGATGAGATCACTCGCATGAAAAAATGGGCGAAGGTTTTCCTTGTTCTGTTTTTTGTGTTGTGTTCAGCCGTAACAAGTTTCGCGGATCCGGGGAAGATGAGAATATTCATCGTGAGCAGCTATCACCGGGAATATCTTTGGTCCCAGGATACGAACGCGGGTGTATGCGCAGCGTTGCTGGAGTTTAAATTTTTGGATAATAAGGCGCAGGGCGAGGAGTTGACCCGGAATGATTTTGTGGAAACTGAAAAAGTGGTCATCCGAAAAGCCTGGATGGACACCAAGCGAAAAAACGCAAGGAGTGAAATTGCCGAAGCTGCCGCCAAGATCACGGAAGAGATCCATGAATTCAAGCCCGATCTGATCCTTTTAGGGGATGACAATGCGGCCAACTACATCGGTAATGAGTTCGTGGATACCGGGATCCCCGTTGTTTTCTGGGGGGGTCAATGTCGATCCCACGAAGTATGGTCTCGTAGAAACTCTGGAGTCTCCCGGCCATAATGTTACGGGTGTTTATCAGACGGGGTATCTGAGAGAAACTTTGGGGTGCTTAAAGAAACTGGCTCCTGGCATTTCCACCCTTGTCGTGCTTTCGGATGATTCATCGACTGGCAGGGCCAAAGCCAAAAAGATCGAGAGTCTTGCGGTCGAGGGACGGCTTGGTTTGAAGCTGACAGCTTCAATCGTGACGGATTCGTTTTCGGAATGGAAGGCGGAAATTTTGAGATTTCGCGATAAAACGGATTCGTTTTTCATCTTCAATCATAACACCTTGAAAGATCCGTCGGGGAAGGCCGTGGATCCGTTGGAGGCAAGCGCGTGGTATTTGAAAAACGTAAAGAAACCCGACTGCACGGATGAGAAGCAATTTGTTGAAGAAGGGGTACTCATCGCTGTCGATGATTCCGGTTTTAAACAGGGGTATGAGGCCGTCAAGATCGCTCATCAGATCCTTTTTGAGAAAAAAGATCCTGCGGTGATTCCGGTGGTGGCGCCTTACCGGGGTGCGGTCATGGTGAACCGTCAGAGGGCCGGGATGTTAGGTGTCGATCTGTCGAGCCAAGCATTCATCGAGGAATATGTGGATAAGTCTTTGGCTTTAGAAAAGTATCCGTCTCCCCAATAAGGAAGTTTATGAAAGATGAAGTGATCTCTCAGAAAGGGCCGACGATCTTCCAGCAGATCGTGGTTCCTATTATTGTCGCCAGCCTGATCGCGATCACTGTTCTGCAGATAAGCAGCTATTTTTTTCAAAGAGAGCTTATTGCCAAAGAATTAAAATCCCAGTTCTCGGATTTATTGACGGATGCCGTGGATGATTTTAATGCTACCTACGCCTTTCCCATTGAGAACGATTTCAAATTCCTCCAATACGCTTTCGCGTTCGATTATTATTTGAGCGCGCAGAAAAACGAGATTTTATTAGCAAAATCTCCGGCCGAGCGGCTGTTCCTGAGTTTTACCCGCAGGGATAACGGGATCTATTTGTCGCTCAGGTTCATTGACGCGGTGGGCCTTGAAAAGATCGTCGTGGAAGGGAATAAGCGAATAAAGAATTACGTCTCGCTTGCGGCGGCGCCTGAAGACGCGCTACATATCGGGATCTCCACCTTATTCTCAAAGCTGATATCGAAACCCGCCGGCACAATATTGTGCGAAGATCCTTTCAAGTTTAAAGGGAAATGGACTTTTTTAGTGGGGATGACCAAGGGCGATCCGGAGATTGCAGGGACGGCGGGCGTTCTGATCTTTCATTGCGATCTGTCGAAATTCTTTACCGACTTGGCGGGAGTTCAATTCTTTGGGGAGCGGGTGGCCAGGGTTACTTCCTTGAATGATCAGCAGATGTTCCCACCCGAAAGCGCTGACGTCGCCACTTCTCCCGTGAAAAATCCAACGGAGAAGGGCAAGCCCGTTGATTTCTATGATCTTTCGAAAGAGATCAGGCTGAGTCCGTACGTCCGGCCCCTGTTCAACGTTACCTTCAGAGCCTCGCCCAAAGTATTCCAAAGAGGAATGCAGAATGTTCTGATCTATTCTCTGATCCTTTTATTTTTGGCCATCCTGTTTCTTGGCATCTTGATCCGGATCGTATCGAAGAATTTTTCGCGTCCGATGAGGGAGCTTATTGATTCCGTGCGGAGATTTTCGCAAGGGGACCTGACGTTGCGGGTTCATGCGAAAGCTTCGGGCGAGGTCCAGGTGTTGGGCGAGGCCTTCGACCGGCTTGCCGAGAATCTGGAGCGGACAATGGTCTCACGTGACGCTTGGGTCAAGGAAGCGACCGAACGCAAGACCGCTGAGGATTCTTTGCAGAGGGCGTATGATGCGTTGGAGGGGCAGTTGCGCGAACTGGATAGAGCCGAGGAAATCGGTTCGGAACATGAGAGAAAATTCCGCGCGGTTTTTGACCAGGCCTTTCAATTGATCGGATTGCTGACGCCGGAGGGTATTCTCACGGCCGCGAACAGAACGGCACTTGAATTTGAGGGGATCAAGGAATCCGACGTCCTGGGGAAACGCTTTTGGGAGACACCTTGGTGGACCCATTCTTCTGAGATGCAGGACCAATTACGCGCGGCCATCGCCAAGGCGTCCCAAGGTGAGTTTGTCCGGTTCGAAGTGACGCATCCATTCAAAGACGGAGAGCTTCGTTCTCTTGATTTTTCATTGAAGCCGGTCAAGGACTCAAGAGGAAAGGTTTCGCTATTGATCGCGGAAAGTCGTGATATCACCGATCGGATCCAGGCGAATTTAAAACTGAAGGATTCGGAGGACAGGCTCAAGGTCATATTTGATTATGCTCCCGACGCCTATTATCTGTTCGATCTCACGGGGACTTTTCTGGACGGCAATAAGGCAGCGGAAGAAATATGCGGTTACCCAAAGGAAGAATTGATGGGGAAAAGTTTTATGAAAATGAAACTCATAGCTCTTTCGGATATGCCGAAAGCCGCCGCGGCTCTTGCGAGGAGTACCCTGGGGTTTCCTTCCGATCCTGAGGAGTACACACTTCACCGCAGGGACGGAAGTGTTGTGGTGGCGGAGGTAAGACTTTTTCCTGTGAAGATCCAGGGGAAGGTTCAGGTCTTGGGTTGTGCGAGGGACATAACCAAACGAAAAAAGGCGGAAGAAGCCCTGCGACAAGCTCACAATGAATTGGAAGCGCGAGTTTGCGAGCGAACCGCGGAGTTAGCAAAGACCCAGGCCTATACCCAGCAGATCCTCGCGACGATCACAGATTATATCTACACCGTGACGGTGAAAGATGGCGTGGCGGTTGAGACGACCCATCAATCGACCTGTTTGGCGGTGACTGGCTATGCCGCCGACGAGTTCAAGACCCAACCGGCTCTTTGGGAAAATATGGTGTATCCAGAGGATCGTCCGAGGGTGCTCGAATTTTCGGCCGCGGTCATTGCAGGAAAAACCGTTCAACCTCTCGAACATCGCATTTTGCGTAAGGATGGTACGGTCCGTTGGGTCCGGAATACACCCGTGCTTCACATGGATCCTTCGGGGCGCCTCATGTCCTACGACGGGATCCTCAGTGATATTACGGACCGGAAGCAAGCCGAAATATTGCTTATTGAGTCCATCGAGAAAGCGGCCCGGGCCCATAAAGCCAAAGACCAGTTTTTGTCCAACATGTCTCATGAGATCCGCACTCCGCTGAATGCCATTATCGGTTTTTCGGATCTTTTAAAAAGCACGAGTTTGGATCCTGTCCAAAAAGGATACGTCGAGACGCTTCGGGACGGAGGGGAAACATTGCTTTCCCTGCTTACGGATGTGCTGGATTTTTCAAGGATGGCGTCCGGGGAAGTGCGACCTGGAAAGATCCATTTCGACCTCGAACGCCTGATCGAAGGTGTGCTCAAGGCTCATATGAGAAAACTCAGCCGAAAAGATCTGAAGATCTTTTGTTCGATGGACGAAAAAGTGCCGCACGGATTTCGCGGGGACCCTGCCCGGATCCGGCAGGTTTTAATGCACCTTTTGAGCAATGCGATCAAGTTCACCGAAAAAGGGGAGATCGAGGTCCGGGTGTCGCTGGATGGGAAGATGGAAAATAGAGATCCAGTCAATGAGGCCATGATCCGGATTGCGGTGAGGGATACGGGGATCGGTCTTTCGCGTGAAAAATACGAAGCTGTTTTCAGAGCTTTTGAGCAAGCGGATGTTTCCACGACGCGCAAGTATGGAGGAGCGGGGTTGGGACTTTCGATCTCCAGGGAACTTGTCAAGCTGATGGGAGGGACGATTGAGGTCCAGTCCGAGCCCGGTCAGGGAAGCGTTTTTTCAGTCTTGCTGCCGCTCGAAGTGGAATCGGCGGCGAATGATGTCCAGATATTTCCTTTGAAGGATGAGGAACTTTCGGGCAAGAAGATCCTCATTCTTGACGATGATGCAATGGCCCGGAAGATCTTTTCTTATTATTGCGAAGAAGTCCAGATGGTGGTGTTGCGTTCGTCCGCGCTTGCCCAAGACGCTTTGCAGTGGTTGTCAGAGCAGTCGTTGCTTCCGGATATCATTCTTGCGGATATCGTGATGCCCGATATGGACGGGTATGAGCTGGCTCGAAAAATACGGAATAATAAGAAATATGAAACGATCAAATTGGTCGCGGTCACGGGAGAGGCGCGGGAGGGGGCGGCTTCCAGGGCGCAACAAAGCGGGTATGACGGCTATGTGTCCAAACCCGCCTCCAGAGACAATCTTTTGAAGGTCATCAAAACTGTTTTGGGAGATCGAAGGGAAAAGATCCTTCCTGTGGAGATCGTGACCCAATATACGGCGGAAGAATTGTCGCGCAAAGGACTTCGGATCCTGGTGGTGGAAGACAATCCGTCTTCCCAGGAACTTCTTTCGATCATCCTCCGGAGTTTCGATTTTGTGGTCGAAATCGCTTGTGATGGACGTGAGGCTGTGGAAAAGGTGCAGAAGGAGCCCTGTGATCTGATCTTGATGGATCTTCAAATGCCCGTCATGGGAGGCCTTGAAGCGACGCGGATCATCCGGAAGGAACTCCATAAAACCATGCCTATCCTGGCGCTCACCGCAGGGGTCTCGGAGGATGATAGAGCCACATGTCTTGCGGCGGGGATGAACGATTATCTTGCGAAACCCATTGAAATCAATAAACTCAAGGATAAGATCTTTCACTGGATCAAGAATATTTCCTAAAATAGGCTCTATCAAGGGCGGGAAGCGGGGCATTGTATGAAGTGGGACAGGCAAAAGGCTCTCCAGGAACTGGGGATCCCCGAAGGGCTTTATGACGGGCTTGTGGTCGGATTTTCCGGCCAGTCCGAAGGCGTGATGCTGGATCTTGAAAAGGCTTTTCAGGAAAAGGATTTTGAAAAGATCGCGAGATCGGCCCACTTCATCAAGGGGGCTGCCGGGAATCTGAGGATCGAAGAGATCTATTTGACGGCCAAGGAGTTGGAGACGGCGGCGAAGATCGGGCTGGACCTGGAAACGATCGAGTTACGGGTGAAGAGTTTGAAAAGTCTCATGGAAGAATTGAAAAAAAACATATAGGAGCGGATATCTTATGGACATGAAAACGGTGCTTGTGATCGACGATTCGGAAGAGGTCCGGAAGATCCTCCGGTTCTATCTGGAGACCAAATACAAGGTCCTCGAAGCGGTGGATGGGCAAAAAGGTCTCGCCATGATCTTCGAAAAGTATCCGGACCTTGTGATCCTGGACATCAATATGCCCAAGATGAACGGGATCGAACTTTACGGAAAGATCATGTTGGGAAAAGGAAAGCCGGTCGTTCCGCTCATCGTCTTGACGGTGCGCGAAGAATTAGGAAAGCTTTTCAAGGACCTGGATGTGGACGGGTTCATCACCAAGCCCTTTGACGTCGAGGATGTCATGCGCGAGATCGATGTTGTGATGAAGAAACGGTATAACATCCCGGACGCGGAAGAAGAGAAAATCGCCAAGGGGGCCAAAAAGATCCTGGTGGTGGACGATGATGAGGTGGCCCTGGGGAAGATCGCCATATCTTTTCTGAATGCCGGGTACGCGGTGGAATCCGCTTTAAGCGCGTTGACGGCGTTTGAAAAGATCATGGTCGAACTCCCTGATCTTATCGTGATCAAATTGGGACTTCCGGACATTTCGGGGGATCTGGTCTGTATGAAGCTCAAGCAGATGCCGCGAACGATGGACATTCCCGTGCTCTTGTACATGGCACCCGATCCCTCTTTTGATCGTACGGCCGTGAAGAGCATCTGTCGCGTGATCGATACTCAGCTGATCGAAAGAAATGATCCCGACATCCTGTTGGATAAAGCGAAAGAAGTGCTCGCGGTCCAGAGAAGGAGCCGGCCTCAAATCGGGGAGTGAGCCGTTCGGTCCTTCAGACCGGGAGATGTGGATGAAAAACAGGGCTTTTTTTTATAGTTTTAAGACGCGCGTGACGCTGGCCTTGGTTCTTGCGATGGTCTTTGTCACGGGATTGAATAATTTTTTCGTCTATCGTTTTAATCTCGCCTCCAATTTCGAACAACTGCGAAAGTCTCTCATCGCTATTGCCCAGACCGCTTCCTTGGCGGTCGATGCCGAGGCGCTTCAGACGATCCCTCTGACGCGGGAAGGGGTCCGGAGTCCCGCTTACCGTGAGATAGCCTCCAAGCTTTACAGGGTGGTCGAACGCAATAGCCCGCTTCAATACATCTACATCATGGCGAAGACGGAGACTCCCGGGATGTTGCGGTTTTTGGTCGATACGGACGTTCCGACCCGGGAAGGGCATACGGTCCGCGGGGCTGCGCGTCCCGGGGATCTTTATGATGCCCGCCGTCTTCCTGAAATGCTCGCGGCTTTTGATAAGCCTTCCGCGGATCGTGAACTTGCGGAGGATCCCTGGGGGTTGGTGCTGTCTGGTTATGCTCCGATCTTCGCGAAGGACGGGAAAGTCATCGCGATCATTGGTGTGGACATTCTGGCGAATGATATCGCCAAGATGCAGCAGGAAGTGAAACAACGCATGGCGGTCGTATTTTTCTCCGGGATCCTCCTTTGCTGTGTGCTCGGGATATTTATCGCCGGAAATGTTTCGGGTCCGGTGCGAAAGCTCGCGGAGGGCACGCGGCAGCTGGCCAAGGATAATCTGGATTACCGGGTTGTCGTGCGATCGAAAGACGAGATCGGAGAATTGGCGGATTCCTTCAATAAGATGGCCGAGAGCCTTTCGGATTCCCGCAAGCGTCTTCAGAATTATTTTTTCAAGGTGGCCCAGGCGCTTGTGCGGGCCTTGGAAGCGAAGGACTCTTATACGCAGGGTCATTCCGAGCGCGTGGCGCACTTGGCGCGTCAAGTGGCGCTTGAGCTTGGCCTGAACCCCGAAAAGGCGGAACTCGTCTGGTGCGTTGCCGAGCTTCACGATGTCGGAAAACTTGTCGTCCGGGAAGCGATCTTGAATAAAAAAGGCAAGCTCAACGCCGAAGAGTGGGTGGCCATGAAGGAGCATCCCGTGACCGGGGAAAGGATCCTGGAACCGGTCCTCGACCCCGAACTGCTGCGTGTGATACGGTCGCATCATGAGCGTGTGGACGGTGCGGGCTATCCCGATGGTCTCAAGGGAGAAGAGATCGATCAGGCGTCCCAGATCGTATCCATTGCTGACGCTTATGATGCCATGACTTCGATACGACCCTACCGCCAACCGCTGACGCATGAGGTTGCGGTTGGTGAGATCGAACGTGCGAGTGGCACCCAATTCCGGCCCGAGGTCGTGAAGGCGTTCCTTCGGGTGATCGGCCATCCTGCGAAGACGGGCGAGCCTCGTCCTGATTCTCAGGCGGGCCAAGTCTGATAGAACGATGGAACTCCTCTTGTGAAGAAAAAAATACCGATCCTTCTTTTGTGTCTCTTAACACTTTTCCAGGTTCCGGCCAAGTGTGAAACCCCGGGATCCCACGATTTAGGCGCGTCACAGAAAGACATCGAAAACCTGCCCCGAAGGACGTCTTCTTCTCGCGGTCTTTTTGTTTCGTTGATCCAGAACCCGCCGACGCTTTCGAGTCGCGAGACCCTCATGGAACTGATCCGTTTCGCGAAGGAAGCGCGCATCAAGACCCTCTTCGTCCAGATCTATCGCGCCAATAAGACCTGGTTCCCTTCCACGGTGGGGGATCCCGCGCCGTATGAAGCGGTTCTTAAAACGCTCGGAGAAGATCCTTTCGCGCTCTTGATCCGGGAGGCGCATAACGCCGGGATCGAGGTTCATGCCTGGCTCAACATGCTGAGTTTGAGCGAGAATGAAGACGCGCCGCTCCTTAAAAAATATGGGCCGGACATCCTGACGCGGAATCTTGAAGAAAAAAAGACGCTCCAGGACTACAAGATCGATAACCAGTATTTTCTCGAGCCGGGGGATACGCGGGTCCGTCAGGAACTAGTCACGATGGTGGGGGAGATCGTCAGGACATATCCGGACCTGGACGGCCTTCAGTTTGATTATATCCGATATCCGGACGCTCATCCGCGGTACGGTTATACGCCGATCAACATGGAACGTTTCAAGAAAACAACCCGGCTCAAAAAGATCCGGGAGGGGAGCCGGGCCTGGGGGGATTGGAAACGAGCTCAGGTGACGGAGCTCTTGGGGCTTTGTATCCAAAAGGCGCGGGATATCCGTCCCCGGATCCGGGTTTCCGCAACGGGGTGCATGTCCTATGAGCGGGCGCTTTTCGAGGCTTTTCAGGATTGGCCTTCCTGGGTGAATCGCGGTCTTGTGGATTTCGTGACAGTCATGAATTATTCTCCGGATCCGGTGGAATATGAACGCTGGACCGAAGTCGCCAAGACAAAAGTGAAGGACCTTGGACGAATGTATCTGGGGGTCGGGGCTTATAAGTTTGTGCGTTCACCGGAGATCTTCGAAAAAGAATTCCGGATATGTGAAGAATCGGAGGTCGGGCTCTGTGCCATTTTTCATTATGGCAGCATTCTTGAGAATCCGGATTTGGGGAAGCCGCTGTGAGAGTGAATCTCAAAAAGGTGTTTCTGCTCGCAGGTGTGATCCTGGGGATCGTGACCCTGGTGACGTTGTTCGGTCTCGGTGGATGCGATGTTCAGGACGGGCCGTACCGGGAGTATTATCCCAATGGCCAATTAAAAAATGAGGAGTTCTACAGGGACGGACAGCTTGACGGACCGTCCCGGTGGTATTATAAAAGTGGCCGGCTTAAAGGTGAGACGTTTTACAAGGATGGCACGCTCCACGGGGTCTTCAAGGATTATCATGAGAATGGCCAGGTGAGATTCGAGGAAGTATATAAGAACGGGCTTCCGGAGCATGTCGCTAAATTTTATGATGAGAACGGGAAGCTGGAAAAGAATGGACCTCCCGGAGAATGGCGGGGGCATAAATTCTAAGGACACTCAACGTTTTTAACCCAAGGAGAAACGGTTCATGGACCGGGCAGAAACGGCAAAAAGGTTCTACGCGCAAGCGCGGATGATGACGATCGCTATGGCGTTTTCCGTCGTGGCGTACGGCGTGGTCGGATACTATTTGATCCAAATGGGGAAGTCGGGGCCCGCGATCCTGAACGCTCAGACTTATCCGCTCGCCAAGTACGGGGCGTTGGTTGTTTCGGTCATCGGGATCTTCATGATGCAACAATTGAGCCGCCGGGCATTCGATGCAGTTCCCGCGTCCCTACCCAGCACGGAACGTCCGGTTCAAAGACTTCTCGTGAGAACGATCCTGATGAGCGCTGGGGCTGAGCTTCCGCTTCTCCTGGGGATGCTTCTTGTTTTCCTGGGACGACAGCCGCATGATTTTATACCGTTCGCCGTTGTGGCTCTGACGGGTTTTTGGCTTGCGTTCCCCAGGAAACAGCAATGGGTGGAATGGCTCGGCGTTGATTTTTAACAAGTTCGTAAGGTGTGCGGCGTTGTGCGTGCGGCGTGCAAACTTTCCTCGCCGCACTCCGTACGAGGTTACGTGGAAATAAGACCTTCGAAAAGTTCCTCGGGCGTGAAACGGCGGATATCCAGGATCGCCTGAAAGACTGGCATATATTCCTGGAGCTGGCGGCCGGTTTCCGCGACTTGGGCAAGGTCGATCTGACGTTCCTTCTGATAACTTTCCAGGAAAATATTGCGTACCTCCTGCCGTACGGTACCTGAAAGCCTCACGGCGATGAAGCACAGAAAAAATCCGATATCCCAAACCCGTTTGTCCTGGGAACTGCAGAATTCCAGATCTGTGAAATAGACCTTCTGTTCCACCGGAACCCAGATGCAATTGACGGGTTGGGTGTCGATCAGAGAAAAACCCGCCCGGTGGATCCTGGCCAACCCAATCGCGCACTGGCGGACGACGGCTTCGTCCCCGGGCCCCAGGGCCGCGCGTTCTCCGATGCGTTCCAGGATCGAATCGACTGTTTCTCCCTCGATGTGCTCAGTCACCATGACTTTTTCGACAGCGTCGTAAGCGACGAGGCGCGGGACCGGGACGCCGATCTTTTCGAGCTGGACGCGGCTGACCATGTCCACGGTAAAACGTTCGTGGACCTTGCCGCCGTAGATGGAAGGGAAGGGGCTTACGAAACTCAGGTGTTTGGCCCAGAAACTCCCAGCATCAAGAAAGATCTTCACGAAATAGCGGATCTCTTCTCCGGAGGTTTTTCGGCATTGCCATATCTGATTGGAATTGCTAACGCCTCCCGAGACCGATTCTACGGTGAGCATTTCTGGATCGATGCCGTCAAAGGCGAGCGCGTGACGTTTGAGGAAAGTCCGGCACGTTGCGATCTTGCGCCAGTGCCCTACCCTTAGAAAGCTCGCGACCAGCGAGGCGACCATCCATGGAAATAACAGTAGGATGCCGGCGAGGATCTTGAACGCGACACGGGGACGGATTCTTTGCATGTGTCCGGCGAATTTCGACCGGAACGCGGCGAACCTTTGGCGTAACTTTTCCTGGCGGATCGTCATCATGCCATTGCCCTAAGATAGAAGATCGTATTTATGACAGAGGTTATTATAGCCCCATCTTTTTCCTTTACAACGGGAACCGCGGTTTGATTTAGGGTTTCATAATACAGTACTCGTATTTTCTCGTATTTCTCCTTGATGGTGCCTGCCATCTCTTCTATAATCCCTCCTACTTATGCTAAGCCCTGTTACCCAGAATCTTGATGCTCTGAAAAAAGCCCAGCAATTGGACAGTGAGATCCATCACGCCAAGGTCCGCTTGGAAGAGATCCCCTCGCAGAGGGTCCAACTCAAGTCAGAACTCGAACTCGAAAAGACTCATCTGAACGATCTGGAGAAGTCCCTTAAAGACATTCAGCTGAAGCAGAAGGAAAAAGAGTTGGAGCTCGGGCAAAAAGAGATGCAGATCAAGAAGCTCGATGGGCAGCTCTCCCAGGTGAAGACGAACAAGGAATATGCCGCGCTTCAGCAGGAGATCGCTTCTTTGAAAGCCGACAATTCTCTTCTTGAAGAAGGGATCATTCACATTATGGATGAAGTGGATGCTGCCAAAGAAGAGACGCGTAAGGAAAAAGAGAAATTGGTTTCTGTGACAAAATCTTTTCAGGACCGGGACAATGCAATGACTACGCAGGAAAAGACTTTGCAGGGACGTCTCGGGGACCTGCAGAAACAGCGCGAAGAATCCGTGGCGGTACTTCCTCCCGAGCTCAAAGAGCTTTACAACCGGATCGCCCTCAAAAAACAAGGGTTGGCACTTGCGGTCGTGCATGGTGAAGTTTGCGCTGCCTGCCAAATGCAATTACGTCCGCAACTTATTAACGAGATCCGGCTCGGTCAGCAGATCATCGTTTGTGAGAACTGTTCCCGCATCCTCTACATCGAAAACCAGTAGAAGTTCATCGATTGCCGCTGTTCCTTTCAGTATCATTATTTTGTAAAACCCCATTTAGCTTGTTCTAGCCCGGCCTTTTTTTCTCCCCTTATCTTGTGGTCCCCCGCACAAAAAACACTTCGGATGGTGTGTCTCTATATTTCTCGGGTTCCCTATAAAAAAGAACATTGACACCCTATTAATGGAAACATATACTGCCGCCGATAATAAAGTGGGGCAAAGTGGTAGAAGGTGGGAACCCTGAAAGGAAAGAAGATCCATGTTTTACGGTGAATTCGAACATGTGATTGATGCTAAAAGCCGCGTCATGATCCCTGCCAAGTTCCGCGAGATCTTTAAGGAACGCTATGTGGAGCGTTTTTTCATCACCCGCGGTCTTGATCAATGTCTGTTCGTTTTCACGGAAGAGCAGTGGAAGCTGGAAGAAAAGAAGTTCCGCGACATGCCTTTTACAAAAGCCGAATCCCGAACTTTCAACCGGCTTTTCTTCTCAGGCGCCTCCGAAGTCATTTGCGACAAACAGGGGAGGATCCTGATCCCGGACTATCTCAAGACCTATGCCGACGTCAAGACGGACGTCATGATCGTCGGCGTTTCAAGTCGCATCGAAATTTGGGCGAAGGAGAAGTGGCAAGGTTTTTTTGATCAGCACAAAAATCATTTCGAAGAACTCGCGGAAAAATTAGCGGCAGAATAACAAAGGAGCTTTTATGGTCTATCACGCCAGAACGAAGATCGGGGTCGATGTGTTGCGTTTTAACGGGGATCTTGATGCTCTTAGCATGATCAAGATGAAGGGGCGCATGAATCGTTTGATGAACAAGAACCACAAGCGTCTTTTGCTGGATCTGAAAGATACGAAGCACGTGGAACTCGCCGGAGTCGGTATCCTCGTCGACCGCCTGCGCAAGGTGCGCGAGCAAAAGGGGGACATCAAATTGTGCAATCTGCGGCCCGAAGTCGAAAAGACCTTTCAGATGATCGGCGTCAACGGTCTCATTGAAAGTTATTCGACGGAAGAAGAGGCGATCCTCAGCTTTGCGGCATAACCCTGTTCTTTTACAGGAAGTCCTCGAGCATCTGGCCTTTAAGCCGGGGGCGGTGGTCATGGACGGGACCCTCGGGAGCGGGGGGCATTCGGAAGCGATCCTCAAAGTGATCGGTCCTTCGGGGAAGTTGGTCGGTTTCGATCAGGACCCTGAGGCGATCGCGCGATGTCAGAAATTATTCCAGGAGGATCCGCGGGTCACCTTGGTCCACGAGAACTTCAGGAATTTGAATAAGGTTTTTTCGGGGTTGGGAGTCACAGCGTTCGACACGGTGCTTCTGGATATCGGGACCTCGTCGGAGCAGTTAGCGGATGGGAAGCGCGGTTTCAGTTTCCAAACAGACGGAGACTTGGATATGCGAATGAACCCGGAAGTCGGTCTGAAAGCTTCAGAGCTGATAGCGCAGATGTCCGAGGTCGCGCTCGCGGATCTTTTCTATCATTACGGCGAAGAACACCATTCACGGCGTTTTGCCCGGGTGATCGTCGAAGCGCGGCGCCAGCGGCCTATCCGTACGATCGAAGACCTCAACCAGACCTTGGAAGAGGCACTGCCGGCTCACTTGCGTTTCAAAAAAGGGCATCGTCCTTCGTGGGCGAGGCGGAATCCCGCCACCAAAGTGTACCAAGCTCTCAGGATCGGCGTGAACGACGAGCTGGAAGCGCTGAAGGAAGGCGCGGCCGCTGCGTTCGATCACCTTGGGAAGGGCGGACGGCTTGGGATCATCAGCTTTCATTCGATCGAGGACCGGATCGTCAAGCAGCAATTCCGGAAGTGGGACGATGAAGAGCTCGGCAATCTTGTTTTTCGCAAACCCGTGGTTGCAAATCGTACGGAAATATTGAATAATCCGAGAGCCAGAAGCGCCAAACTGAGAGTGATCGAAAAAATATCATGAAGGGTAGCGGAAAAATCCTCATCCTTATCGCGGTCTTCACCCTCTCGATGCTTTTTTATGTGCATCTGCAGATCGCCTCGGTGCTTGTCTCCATCGACATCCACAGAAGTTCCCGCGCCCTTGCCGCCAAAGAGGAGCTTTTAAGAAAATTCCAGTTCAAGGTCGATCAGTTGAGAGCCCCCCGCCTTCTTGAAGCCAAAATGAAACGCCATGACATGGAGCTTGCGATCCCCAACAAGGTGCAGATCGTGGAAGTCCCTCCGGTCTCGGGGATCATGCTTTCCGCGGCACCCACGCAAAAGGTGTCGCGGACTTTGTCCTCCGAGGTTTCCAGTTTCCTTGGCCGGTGGATCCAAACGGCCCAGGCCAAGACCGATCTTTCCTCCTAAAAAATGCGCGCGGTGCTTTCACCGCGTCGGTTCTGGTTCCTCTATATTCTTCTGTTCACTTTGTTCGGTCTGGTCATCTATCAGATCGTTCAACTGACCTGGTTCCATCAGCCGTCGCTTCTCGCCCTGGCGCACCGTCAGCATTATTTGACGGTCGATGTGCCGCCGCTGCGCGGTCCGATCACGGACCGTAACGGAAAAGAGTTCGTCACTAATCTGAAGATCCCGTCCATCTATGCGGTGCCGCGTGTTCTGAAGGCCGAGGAGCGCGTCGAGCTTAGCCGGGACATCGCGAAGATCCTGGGTCTTGACCGGAAATGGGTCCTCGAACGTCTGAGCCGGGACAAGTCGTTCGTGTGGCTCAAGCGGCGCGTGACTTTTGAGGAAGCTGACAAGATCGCGAAACTTCAGTGCCCGGAGCTGGGTATTTTGGAAGAATACAAAAGGTTCTATCCCCAGGGGACGATGCTGGCCCAGGTGCTCGGATTTTCGACCGTGGATAATCAGGGCATGGAGGGGATCGAAAGGTCCATGGACACTGATCTTCGCGGCCGTGCTGGGAAACGTGTGACCCAACGCGATGCCAAAGGACGGGAGATCAAGGCGTTTGAAATTAAAAGTTTGCCGGTGGTCGACGGGAACCGCATTGTGCTTACCATTGACCAGCATCTTCAATATCTGACCGAGAAGGCGCTTGAAAAGGCCTTCAAGCAATGGAAGGCTAAGGCCGCGTGGGCGGTCCTGATGGACCCCAAGACAGGGGAGATCCTGGCCATGGCGAACCAACCTGGGTATGATCCCAATCATTACGCCCATGTGGGAGCGGACGCCAAGCGCAACCGGGCGGTCACGGACATGTACGAGCCGGGTTCGATCTTCAAGATCGTGGCGGCCAGCGGCGCGCTGAACGATGGGACGGTCACACCGGAGACGATGTTCAATTGCGAGAACGGGAAATGGAATTACGGTTACAAAGTGCTTCATGACGTGCATCCGTATGGCATGCTGCCCATGGAAGAAGTGATCGTGAAGTCGAGCAATATCGGCACCGTGAAGATCGCTCTGAAAATGGGAGCGCAGAAATTCCAGAATTATGTGACTGGCTTTGGCTTTGGGGCCTCGACGGGTATCGACTTGGCCGGTGAAGCCCCCGGGTACACGCGCCCGCCTTCCCAGTGGTCCAAGACTTCTCCCTACAATATTCCGATGGGACAGGAGGTCATGGTCACGGCGCTCCAGATGGTGACCGCCATGTCCGTCATCGCGAATGGAGGATCATTGGTGAAGCCCTACATCGTTTCCAAGGTCCAGGACCCCGCGGGTGTGACGCTTAAAGAAAAGAAACCCATCGTCAAACGTCGGGTCATCACGCCCGCCACGGCCGCGACGATGAGAAGGATCCTGACGGAAGTGGTGGACCGAGGCACCGGCTCGAAGGCGAAGATCCCTAACATCCCGGTGGGGGGGAAGACGGGTACCGCGCAGAAGATCCTCCCGGGAGGAAAAGGCTATTCCCATTCGGCGTTCATGTCTTCGTTCGTGGGTTTTGCCCCGGCTGACGATCCTCGCTACGCGATGGTGGTCGTACTCGATGAAGCAAGGCCCGCCTATTATGGAGGGACCGTGGCGGCGCCTGTTTTTAAGGAAGTCATTGAGGCCGCGCTTTTGACCCGGGGAACGCAACCCCAAAGAGAAATGGTACCGTCCCTAACCTCCGAGCAGATCGCCGCGACCGCGGACCTGGCGATCGAGAATAACTGACGCCTTTGATTGAATACTCATCGTGAGGGTGATATAATCCCCGCCGTTTTCGACCCCGCAAGCAATTTCAAATTGCGTGACGGGCCGCACCAACTCATAGAGAGTTGGTGTGGTATCGCGCTACGTTCGGGACGTAGAGACCGTAGGTTCAAATCCTACTACCCCGATTTCTATTTTGAAAAGAAGTATTAAGGAGTATCGGGACTGGGTAAGCGAAAAGCGAACCCTGCCCCTTCGGTTTAGTAGGATTTGAAGGGAGCCCTTGCTTGGAAACGCAACAGACGTTGCGTTTCTAAGGGCGGGTGGCCTACCGGAGGCGAAAGCCGAAGGAGCCAAATCCTACTACCCCGACTCTTTTTTCCATCCGAGGTGACCCTGTCGATGGAATGTCAGATCGAAGTTAACAAAAAACGCTGTAATTGCTCGTACGAACCTTGCTCCCGCAAGGGGATTTGTTGCGAGTGCGTGGCTTACCACCGGGCCCAGGATCAACTGCCGGCCTGTTATTTTCCGGACGCTGTTGAAAAAACCTACGACCGCTCCGTGGAGCGATTTCTGAAACTTCGTTCATCCAAACAGAAACAGCAGATCCAATAACTCCAACGAAAGGGGACTGACCATGAAAATCAGCATTCTGAAGTTGACGTGCGTTTGTGCGTTGATCGCAGGCCTTAGCCTGAACGGTAGCGTGGCGTTTGCAGAGAAAGAAAGCACGGATCCCAAAGGTTGGACTCAAGGGGAAAAGAAGGGTTGGACCGGGAATGTTCCTCCAGGGTTGGAAGCCAAGGGCAAGACGGGCAAAGAGCTGATGTCAGAGAAGACCGTCAAAGGGACCCAGCAGGAGATCATCAAAGACGCCCGCAAGGTCGAAGGTGAAATGCGTAAGGCTGGTCGAGAGGTGAAGGAAGAGACTGAAAAGGGCGCGCGGAAAACAGGCAATGAGATTCGCAAAGCCGAACGGGAAATCGAGCGCGAAGCTCGAAAGGCCGAGAAGAAGCTCGATGGCGGAAAAGATGTTGAAAAGGAAAAACTTAAAGCCGAGAGAGAAGCTGAGAAGCAAAAGTTGAAGGCCGCGCGCGATGCTGAGAAAACGCAGCGCGAGCTTGAACGGGAATCCAGGAAGAAACAGCGAGAACTTGAGAAGGAGGCCAAGCAGAAGCAGCGTGAGACGGAAAGAGAAGCCAAGAAGAAACAGCGCGAGGCTGAGAAAGAAGCCAAGAAAAAGCAACGCGAAGCCGAAAAGGCGAGCCGGGAAGCCGCAAAGCAGGCCCGAAAAGCTCAAAAGGCCGCGGCCCAATAAGCACGCATCAAAAAAGGCGCAGCCTTCTCGCGGGCTGCGCCTTTTTTTTGATGATGTTCGAATTTTGCACATAGAGATTTGATATGCCGCAGAAAGATCCTCCTCAGAAAAAAGCGATCGTGGTCGGTTGTAGCACCGGGATCGGTCGTGCGTTGGCCAAGAAACTGTCCGCGGAAGGTTATTTTGTCGCGTTGACCGGGCGGTCGCTTGAGAAACTGCAGGAACTCCAGAAAGAACTTCCCGGGAAAAGTCTGGCACGGGTGGTCGATCTCCGGAACGCGAGTGAGGCGATCCACAGTCTCCGGAACGTGATCATGGGTATGTGGGACCTGGACCTGATGATCATTAATGCCGGTGTGCTTTTCCGGAACGAGAAACTCCAGTGGAGCTTTGAGGAAGAGATGATCCAGGTGAACGCGCTCGGTTTTGCCGCCGCGGCGAACGTGGCCGCTGATTATTTTCAGAAGAAAGGCTCCGGCTGTCTTGTGGGGATCTCGTCGGTGGCGTCCCACCGCGGGAGCGGGCGCTCTCCGGCTTACAACGCCTCGAAGGCGTTCGTTTCCAATTACATGGAAGGTCTCCGGCAGAAATTCTCGAACACCGCTGTCCAGGTCATTGATATCCGTCCCGGGTTCGTTGACACGGACATGGTCCGTGGGCGCAAAGGTCTCTTTGGGATCATTTCTCCGGAGAAAGCCGCCGAGGATATCTTCAAGGCTATTCAGAAGAAGAAAAGGATCGCGTATGTGCCGTCCTGGTGGAAGCCTCTCTTGTGGCTTCTGATCCGGGTTCCGAAGTGTGTGGATCGCTGGGGCTATCGCCGCCACCTCGCTTGGGACAACGCGTCTTCTAAGGCGTAGCGCTCTCACCATGAGAAAATTAACCCATCCCGAACTCCTCGAGCGTCAGAAAGAAAAACGCGGGGACCCCAAACTTCCGTTCTCGGTCCTTCTCAATGATATCCGGAGTCTTTACAGCGTAGGCTCGATCTTCAGGACCGCGGACGGCATTGGCGTGAAAAAGATCTAGGTTTGTAGGGTTTCGGGATTTCCACCGGACATGCAGATCACGAAGACCGCGCTCGGCGTTGGAAAAGAAGCCACGGAGCAGCAACGCGAAGCCGAAAAGGCGCGGCCTTCCGATGGGTTGCGCTTTTTTCTGATCATGCTCGAATTTTGCACATAGGGATTTCATATGTCACGGAAAGATCCGCCTCAAAAAAAAGCGATTGTGGTCGGTTGTAGCACTGGGATCGGCCGTGCGTTGGCCAAAAAACTGTCCGCGGAAGGTTATTTTGTCGCGTTGACCGGGCGGTCGCTTGAGAAACTGCAGGAACTCCAGAAAGAACTTCCCGGGAAAAGTCTGGCACGGGTGGTCGATCTCCGGAACGCGAGCGAGGCGATCCACAGTCTCCGGAACGTGATCATGGGTATGTGGGACTTGGATCTTATGGTGATCAATGCCGGTGTGCTTTTCCGGAACGAGAAACTCCAGTGGAGCTTTGAGGAAGAGATGATCCAGGTGAACGCGCTCGGCTTTGCCGCCGCGGCGAACGTGGCCGCCGATTATTTTCAGAAAAAAGGCTCGGGTTGCATCGTCGGTATTTCATCAGTGGCCGCTCATCGCGGGAGCGGGCGCTCTCCGGCTTATAATGCCTCGAAGGCGTTCGTTTCCAATTACATGGAAGGTCTCCGGCGAAAATTCTCGAATACCGCTGTCCAGGTCATTGATATCCGACCCGGGTTCGTTGACACGGACATGGTCCGTGGGCGCAAGGGCCTGTTTGGTGTCATTTCTCCCGAAAAAGCCGCCGAGGATATTTTCGAGGCTATCCAAAAAGGGAAGAAGGTCGCGTATGTGCCGTTCTGGTGGAAGCCTCTCATGGGGCTTGTGAGCCGTGTGCCCGAATGGGTGTATCACTTGGGCTATCGCCGCCACCTCGCCTGGGACAACGCGCCTCCCAAGGCGTAGCGCCCTCACCATGAGAAAATTAACCCATCCCGAACTCCTCGAGCGTCAGAAAGAAAAACGCGGGGACCCCAAACTTCCGTTCTCGGTTCTGCTCAATGATATCCGGAGTCTTTACAACGTAGGTTCGATCTTCAGGACCGCGGACGGCATTGGCGTGGAAAAGATCTGGGTTTGTGGCATTACGGGATTTCCACCGGACACGCAGATCACGAAGACCGCGCTCGGCGCCGAAAAAGAAGTGCCGTGGGAGTACCGTGAGGATGCCTGCTCCGTCGTGCGCGAGCTCAAGGCCCAAGGGTACCAAATTGTTTTTCTTGAGCAGATCACCGGAAGCATTCCTTATCAGGATTACGAGCCCGCTCCGAAGGTTTGTCTTGTGCTCGGCAATGAAGTGGCTGGCGTTTCCGACGAGCTTCTGTCTTTGTGCGACAAAACGATCGAGATCGAAATGTCGGGGCTCAAAAATTCCCTGAATGTCGCGGTCGCCTTCGGGGTCGTGGGGTTCCGGCTCCGCGAACAGTGGAAACGGCGTGCCCCATGAAAAACATGCAGATCTTTTTCAGCGGGACTGTGCAGGGCGTCGGGTTCCGGTTTACCGCCGAACGTTTGGCGCGGCGTTTTTCCGTGACGGGTTTTGTGCGTAACCTGGACGACGGGCGCGTGGAGGTCGTGGCTGAAGGTGAGGAAACGGTGCTAGTCGAGTTTCTCACGGCGATCCGGGAGTCGGGGATGAAACAGTACATTCAGGATGTCGAGGCTCATTGGTCGGACGCGCATGGCACCTTCAAGGGTTTCAGGATCGCGTATTAGTTCGCTGATTTAAAGGCTCATACCCTTCTAAGACCCGGTTCTAGAACCCGGTCTTGGAAGGGGGAGCCCCACAATAGAATAAACTTTGGGAACATGATGCCCTACGCAGTCTTTGCGGACATTCACGGAAATCTGGAGGCGCTTCAAGTGGCGCGCGAGTGCGCCGAAAAGCGCGGGCTGTCCCGCTTTCTGGTCCTCGGGGATTCCATCGGCTACGGCACCGATCCGAATGAATGTCTCGAGTGGGCGCTCGCGAACGCGGAACACCATATTCTCGGGAACCACGAAGCGGCGTTGATCCATCCCAAGATCATGTTGACCTTTACGAGCTGGGCCCGCACCGCGATCCAATGGACCGCTAAGAAGCTTCGCCCGGAGCTTGTCGAAAAGCTCAAAGCCCTGACCTATCTCAAAGTGGAAGGGGAGATCGCCCTGGCCCACGGGACGCTCCACAGTCCGGAGCGTTTTGACTATCTTCTGGAGCCCGAGGACGCCTGGAAATCATTCATGGCCTTTCAGGGCAAATTCGGTTTCGTCGGGCATTCGCACATTCCCTGTATGTTCACCGGAAAAGAAGAGAAGGGCATTTACCTGAAGGAAGGCGTTCACGAGCTGAAAAAGGGGACGCGCTACATTTTCAATCCGGGAAGTATCGGCCAGCCCCGGGACCGGGACCTGCGTCTTTCGTTCGGGATCTTTGACCCGGATGAATTAACATTTGAAATCGTCCGTCTCCCTTATGATAATAAGAAGGCGGCCGCGAAAATACGCGCCGCGGGACTGCCGCCGTTTTTGGCGGAGCGGTTGGTTTCATAGCGGTTGAGGAGCGCGAGGCGGTGGAGAAAACCGCATGTCGAGCGACGCTCACGAGGCGAAGCGGGCAAGGTGGCCGGGAGACTTCACCTTCGCCAACGGCGGTTCGTCATCTCCAGCGAATGACGACCGCCTGCGCTCTCGCGCTTCGACCCGCTGTTGCGGGACCAGGCTTGAAGCGCTCCGAGAGCTGGCTCTTGCGAAGTCTCCCGGTCGAGCGGAGATGAGTGCGCGAGCGAGAAATTCATCGCTGGGGAATTTCGAGTGTTCGGGAGACATGCAGTTTTCTCCATGAAGCGAAAGTAAAAAAGAAAGAGTAGAGGTTCCATGGACCGAAATGAAGTCGCCAAAAAGATCCAAAAGCTCCGCGACGAGCTCGACCGCCATAATCATCTCTACTATATAGAAGCGAAACCCGAGATCAAGGACCGCGATTACGACAGGCTCCTGCGTGAGCTGATCGACCTCGAAACGGCCTTTCCCGAATTCATCACCTCCGATTCTCCCTCCCAGCGCGTGGGCGGCGCGCCGCTCAAGGAATTCCGGACCGTCCGGCACGCGGTGCCCATGCTCTCGCTCGACAATACTTACTCCAAGGGCGAGCTCGACGAGTTTGAGACACGTGTCCAGAAAGGATTGGGAGGAAAAACGCCGTCTTCTAACGTGTCCCATCATGCATTGCCGGGAGTATTTCCGTTATATTTTGATGCAGTATCATTACCTTGCTTTTACTTTGTGGAAGAGAAGGTCGACGGTGTTTCCATTACGCTTGTTTACGAGAATGGTTCTTTGAAACTCGGCGCGACGCGCGGCGACGGTAAGCAGGGGGACGATATCACCGAGAACATCAAAACCCTTGGTTCCATTCCGCTCAAGATCCCGGCGCGCGGAAGCTCCTTCAAAGGACCCGTCCCGGAAATTCTCGAAGTGCGCGCCGAAGCCTATATCTCCAGAGAGCAGTTCGCGCAGATCAATAAAGAAAAGGAAAAAGCGGGGGAGGAGCTTTTCGCCAATCCCCGGAACGCCTGCGCCGGCAGTCTGAAACTCCTCGACCCCAAACTCGTCGCGCGGCGCAAACTCGACGCCTTGGTGCACGGCCTCGCGCGTTTTGAGGGAAAGAACCCTCCCGCAAGCCAAAGTGAAGCGATGGCTCTACTGAAAGATCTCGGCTTCAAGGTCATTCCGGACGCGAAACGGTGCGCCAGTATGCCAGAGGTTTTTGAAGTCATTGACGCGATCGAAAAGAAGCGCGACACGCTCCAGTACGAGATCGACGGCGTGGTCGTGAAAGTCGACCGGTTCGAAGACCAGAAGACGCTTGGCATGACCTCCAAATCGCCTCGGTGGATGATCGCCTACAAATACCCGGCGGAGCAAGCGGAGACCGTGCTCAAGGATATCGAAGTCCAGGTCGGGAGGACGGGAGTGCTGACGCCGGTGGCGATCCTCGAGCCAGTCCAGCTCGCGGGGACGACGGTGTCACGCGCGAGTCTTCACAACCAGGACGAGATCAAGAGGCTCGACGCGCGCGTGGGCGATCACGTGTTCATCGAGAAAAGTGGCGAGATCATTCCTCAGGTGATCGCCGTCATTACGGAGAAGCGCAAAGGCAAACTTCCGGAATTTGTGTTCCCCCAAAAATGTCCCGTGTGTGGCGAAGAGGCAGGGAAGGTGGGCGAGGAGGTCGCGGTCCGGTGCCTGAATCCGTTGTGTCCTGCTCAGCTCAAAGGCGCGCTCAAGCATTTCGCGGGCAGGGAGGCGATGGACATCGAGAACCTCGGCATTGCCATTATCGACCAACTGGTGGCGAAGGGACTCGTCAAGGACCTGGGCGATCTTTACTCGCTGAAGATCACGGATGTGGAGGCGCTTGAAAGAATGGGTGAGAAGTCCGCGAATAACCTCCTGGACGGCATCGAACAAAGTAAGAAGCGCCCGCTCCCGAGTCTGATCTTCGCGCTCGGCATTCCGGAAGTGGGCGTTCACACGGCTTTTATTCTCGCGAACCAATTTGGAAATATCGAAAAGCTTTCCCAGGCCACCCAGGAAGATCTTGAAGGCATTCGAGAGATCGGACCCACGATCGCGGGGAAGATCCTGAAATTCTTCAGCCAGGCCGCGACGCGCAAGCTCCTGAAGAAACTTGAAGCCGCGGGCGTTCACATGAATATCGTGGAAAAGGTCGCGGGCGACAATCCCTTTCGCGGCAAAACGATCGTCCTCACCGGAACCCTCGAAAAGATCGAACGCTCGACGGCCGAAGCCCTCCTCCGCAAACTCGGGGGCCACCCTTCCGGGAGCGTCAGCAAGAAAACCAATATCGTCGTCGCCGGCCCCGGCGCCGGCTCCAAACTCGCCAAGGCCCAGGAACTCGGCATCCCCGTCTGGGACGAATCCCAGTTCCTCTCCGAACTCTCCAAGTCCGGCGTGAAATAGGCCCCAGACCTCAGACCGCAGACAACAGACTGCAAACTAGACTCGGTTTCATAGGTAAATTGTATCGGGAGTCAATCTGTGTAAAAAATGCACGGGTTGCGACACAAGGTAAATAGTGAGCTGCGGCCAATAGCCAAATAGCAATAGCTCTGAGTAGCTGGAAGCTTTTCTATGGCTGAAAACCGATGGGGCCTTTGGCTTTTTTCTCTGTTGCGGAAAATCTCGTCACGATCCGGTAGAGGTCGCGGATCTTCCGGTCGTGATGCTCGACAGTCCTGTCGACTCTCTCAAGGCGAAGAGCAAGGGCGCTGTTTGTCATGATCATTTCCCGGAGCCGTAAAAAAACACGCATAATGGCGATGTTGATCTGGGCGGCTTTCTCACTGTTCAGAACGCTAGAGAGCATCAGGATGCCGTGCTCTGTGAAAGCGAAGGGGGAATACCGAAGTCCCATCTTGTCTTTCAAATTGGAGGTGCCAAATTGGCGCCTCCAAATTCGGGTCTCCTCGTCCGAAAGTTCGAACATAAAATCTTCGGGAAATCTGTTGCGGTTCCTCCGGACTTGTCTCTTAAGATGTTTTGTGCTGACCCCGTAAAGAACCGCGAGATCTCGGTCAAGCATCACTTTTTTGCCTCGGATCAGATAGATCCCGGATGCGATTGCGTTGAGGTTGAGCGGGGCCATCTTTTTCATGCGGATAAGGTATCATAAAGTTCCATTAAAATCAACCTAAATATGCAATAAAGTAAAAAGTTAGAATGCTAGAAATTGCTAGTTAAAGCGTGTTGGATGGAAGAGAGACTTTATTTCAGCTACACGACCCCTTCTAATCCGGGAGGTTGGATTTGGGGGCAGGCGTAATTGCTTTCAAGAGCAAGTACTCAAGTCTGTAGTCAGCAGTCTCCGGTCTTTTTTTTATTATTTCTTGAAACTTTTCCCGTATCAAATTGGATTAGTGCGGAGTGGGTAAGTGGTAAGTGTTGCCGTATAGCTTAAAAGCTATATGGCCTGGAGGAGCTGTGGGGGATTTCAAAGATCTCCCTGCCTGCCGGCAGGCAGGCCCTGACCCCACCCTCGAAAGAGGGGAAATGCCGTCCCGTTTAAAGAAAAAATCGATAAAATTTGTTGAAACTCGCCCGGGAGAGGTAGAGAATCCGACCTGTGTTTTGATCGATCAAGCACCCCGAAGGGTGATAGCGTCTTGATTTTTGTATTATCTGAGGCGGTTTCCTCCAAAAGGGAAACCGCCTTTTCATTTTTGCAGAGGTTCTTCACATAAACCTCGCAGAAGGTACCGACACCATAAGTGACGGTATCATTTTAGAGGGAGTGGCAGGCTCAAATGACGGAAGAAGAAAATGAGGGGCGGGGCATGGCAGAGGCAGGACCAGTCGGCGTTTTGGCGCACCACAAATTCCAGAGAGTGACACCCGCGGGCCCGCGCCCGCTTTTTTCTTTTATAGGCAGGACGTCAGCCATGAGCAAAGTCGAACGGGCGTTCCGTTTAATCATTGTTTTCGGGTTGGTATTGACTACCGCTTTTTCGATGCCTTTCGAACTTTCTGCTGCAAATGCCACGGAACAAGGGCTAAAGAGCGTCAGCCCGTCATCAACCTTCCACGATACTCTGGACAAGGCTTACCTTTACGGTGTGAGAGGCCAATTCAATAAATCGATACCCCTGTTCGAACAGCTTTTGAAATCTCATCCTGAGGAATGGATCGTTTATGACTTTTATGACCAAATTCTGGAGTTGAAGGGGGATTTCCCGGGGGCCGAGCAGATTTTAAAGCAGGCATTGGAGAAAAATCTTTCAAACCAAAAGGAACAGATCGAAGCTCGGCTCAACACCCTCGAGGAAAAGAAGGAATTCGCCCAAGCCATGAAAGCTGCGCCGTCCTGGACGGGTGCACAGGTATTCGGGAATCAGGAGTTTGTCATCAAAACCAATATTCCCGAGATCTACCATCGACCCTTGATCGAACATTTGGGGGATCTTCTTCGTAAGGAGAAGAAGCTGATGACGGATATTCTGGGTCCTGAAAAGAAACCGGCTTCCTATGTGAAGGTCTTGATCGTGGGACGGTATTCAGAATACCTGACGTTGATGGATGAATGGAAAAAGAAGTTCGAAGACGTGGGTGGGGGGCGGCCACTCGGCGGTCATGGCTCTAAAGGGTTTATCGATAACCACGAGAACGAAATAGTGATCTATTTTGATGGCTCCTGGGATTGGTATGCTATGGCTTATGGAATGGCGCATTGCTTGCTGGGTAATTTTTACGCCAGCTCGCCATCACGGTTTGCCAGTGAAGGGCTCGCTCAGTACATCAGCTATAAGCTGGAAAAGAAAGATGCGAAAAGCGAAATCCTGTCCAAGCTTGAATTCATAAACTTTCTTTATGGACAAGGGGAGTTGGAGCATGCCATGGCGGTGTTCTCCCACTGGCCGGGCTATGGAATGACGAGATCAGACGAACAAATGTTTGCTTTGATGTCGTGGAGTTTGACTTATTTTTTCATCGAGAGAGGGCATCCCGTTTTTAAGGACTTTTTCGAGCAGTATTTGAAATATGAACGCGAAAACGCTTCCAATGATATGAATACGTCACATGATTGTTTTACACAGCACCTTTCCCAGGCTCAAATGAACGAACTCGACAAAGAATGGATAAAGTTCATCCTGGGGATCACCTATGAAAAGATCTAAAAACTTAAAAATGCACAGATTGGATGTCAAGCGGGCAGTAAGGCCATATATCATATAGGATATGCGGCAAGAGGGGCAGCGGGGAGCGAGTGATGGGAAGAACTTCGGTGACGGAGATCCAGAGGAAGATCGGGAAAGCGGTGGCGGAAGCGAGACAGGCGCAGGGCCTGACGCAACAGGCATTGGCCAGCACGCTCAAGACCCGCCAGGCTAATATTTCCAGGATCGAGAGAGGGCTCCAGAACCTCTCGCTCGACCTTCTCGTTCGACTCAATGACACTCTGAAGTTGGGCTTGAAGATCCTTTGAGGTTTCGCGTGGGGGAGAGACTGTATATCATATATGATATATGGCCAGCGGACGGGGGTGGGGGGGTGATTCGGACGCGGATGTGGATCATCATCAGGTGTTATATCAGGGCTCTGGTGGGGTGGCGGGTTAGCGGGTTGAGTTTTTTCTTGAAACTGATCCCAGAGGGGTAGAGTATTTAGCGGTCGAAGGGGGAGTTGTAGATCAAAATGACGGAAGAAGAAAATGAGGGTTGGGGCATGGCGAATGCAGGACCAGTCGGCGTTTTGGCGCAACACAAAATCCAGAGAGTGACACTAGCGGGCCCGCGCCCGCTTTTTTCATTTAGGACGCTAACCCCTCCCTCTCGGACGCCGTCCGGTTTTCACGGAGATTAACGAAAGTGGAAAATTTTACGGCAGCTCAGTTGATTGAAAGTAAAGAAGCGTTGCGTCAAACAATAGAACGAATATTGAAGGCCGTCGATGCTCGGAATAAAGCCGCCGTTGAAGCGTTTGCGGAAAGTAATCGATTTGAATTTGATGTGTGCAAATTAATTTTGAACGGTACGGCGGGAGCGTTTTTTTTGTATATCTCAGGTGTCAGCTATTTCCGCGAAGTTGCTGATTCTCATTTGACCATCTCCCTCGTTGCTCTTGCCTCTTGGGCTGTATCTCTTTTGGCTGGTGTGGCGCACATGCTTCTTTGGTCACATAGGTTGCATGTTGTAGGAGAGACTGAAACCGAAAAGGGCGCATTTATTTTGAAGGAATTAATCGAAACGAAGGAGGATCCTGAAAAATTGCTTTCCGCAATCGCCCAAGAGGAATTGCAATACACCAAAGAAAAGGGACTAGGGAAGCCTTTAGATCAAAAGAACTTTAAATATGTAGTTGTTAGAGAGTCTTATAACTACTGGTTGATTATAGCTCAAATCGTTCTTTTGCTTTTGGGGGCTTGCGCGGGAGTTGGGTTTGGCGCACCATTCATTCAATATTGGTAAACAAAATAATACCAGACACCTCAAGTGATACGTGAGGTGAGCCAAAAGTAGCCGTCCCCGCGGTCCCCGGTACCATTCAACTAGCTATCTTGAAAAACAAAAATAATTGTCAAGCAGGAGGTCGTTCATGAGAAAACGCATTGTGGGATCGCTAGCCGTCATCGCTTGTGTTCTATTATTCAGGACGCAAGCATATGCCGAGGTGCTTGGGAAATGGGATTTCGATCAAGGAAGCGGAACCACGCTTTCAGATGTGTCCGGCAACGGAAATACAGGCATCCTGCAAAACATGACTGACAGTAACTGGGTCACCGGAGTCTCTGGCCATGCGCTTAGCTTTAATGGGGTCAATCAATGGGTCAATTTCCCAACGACTTCTGGCGCCATTCACTCTTTGAGCGGGGCAATGACGGTTGAACTATGGTTAAAAGCGAATGCCGGGGATCAAGTGGGCAACGTCTCGCTAATTTTTGATAAATCCCATGGATTTTATGGACACAATGGTTGGTGTTTGCAATACATGAAAGATGATCAAACTCTACAATTTGCTTTTGGCAGACTCGATGGGTGGAGTGAGGTTCGAGCAAATAACGTTTTTGATGGAAAGTGGCATCATGTGGCTGGAACTTATGATATGAGCGACCTGAAGCTTTACATTGATGGAAATCTCAAGGCTTCACAGCCGAATCGATTGGAACAGAATACGAATGATCAGCCGCTGGAAATGGGAAGTTCTTTGTACGCCGGTACCCGATACCGCTATTTCGCAGGCAGTCTTGATGATGCTGCACTTTATAATGTGGCACTCGATGCGAGCATCATCAAACAACATGCCACGGTCACACCCGAACCTGCGTCGATGCTTCTCTTTGGGGTAGGCGGTCTAGCAATGGTGTCGATGAAGAACAGGAAGCGTAAACCGATTGCCGACCGCGGGCCGAAACTCCAATAGTTTTGGCACGCTCGGCAGAGTTTGAAACTCTACTGCTTCGCAGGGGAGACGCAAGACGAGCCGAAAGTAGCAGCTCCCACGGCAGCGGAGCAGTGCTTAAGAACACGCAACGCCGTTAGACGATAATTTTAAAAAAGCGAGAAAATAATATGGATCAATGGAATGTTTTAAAGGCAGCCGTAGAAGGTTCTGGTACATTCAAATTGTTTTCATGGATTGTTTTTGGGGTGTTTATTTTGTGTCTGGCGCTCTATGTGATTTGGTTTGTTTGGAATTTAAGAGTTTCGAACTTATTTTGTAAAAAAGTTGATATTTATTATGTTGAAAAAGAGACTGACAAATATCAAATAGGGCTTTTACTGGAAGTGGTTAATAAAGATATTAACAAAATATATATTGTTACAGGGGCGGAATATGTGGGTGGCTTTAGCTTGACTGGTAATGGTTCCGTATCGCTCCAGTCGATAGGTTTTTTTGATGGTAATAGTAAGGTTACCGGAAAGTATTCTTTGCGGCCAGGAATTCCCACGCCTATTAAGTTGGAAGTTCCTCATTTGTTCGGCATGCATATTTTGGGAGGGTCTGGCCCTATTTTGCATTATGAAGGTGTTTGGCATTTACTTCTTGAAAATAAAAAAATAGAGGTTAAGCCGGAGAATGTGATATTTAAAGGTGCGATATCGAATGCAGGGTGGGATAAATTACTGGGATAAAATGATATTTAGAAAATCCGTGCATCGTATGCCGGACGCCGTCCCCGCCACACAGCTTCTGCGGACAGATGCGTAAGGTGAGTCAAAAGTAGTCGTCCCCAAGGTGCCCGGTATCGTTCGACGCCTTGAGGCCTGGAGGGAATTTATGAAAAAATGTAAGTGCTGCTGTGAAGAAATATGCGAAGAAGCAACTAAGTGCAGCCATTGCCAGAGTGAACAGCCCAGAGAAATTACGTTCAAAGAAGATGTGCGTGAAATGTTCGGCAACTTCATGCCTCAAAAATTCTCAGAATTCATTCTTTGGTTTTTTATTCCAGTCGGAATTTTCTCAATGGTGCTATGTTGGGGCGGAAAAAGTTACTTGTGGGTGGGGCTGATTCCCCTTCTTATGATTCTTGGCGGGAGAGTTTACAAGATAAAGCCCGTAAATATTATTACTGCGGCATCGATCTTGATCGCTTCGATAGGAGTTTGTATTCAAGCGAACACGCAGAGAGAACAATCCTTGGAATTTGCTATGATGAACCGAGCAAGGCTGGTTTTGGGTGTGGAGGGGGATGTTAGAAACGGTAATATCAATCTGGTTAATGTGGGCAATCTTCCTGGGGAAGACCTCGTTTTGGTTTGGGAGATTATAAAAATCGAAAACAACATAGATATCCCTGGGTACAAAGACGCGAAAAAACAAATAATTAAAAGCCTCAAACAAGGCGTGGAGCGTAAAAAGGATATTGACGTTGATGAAAAAACGCAGATTGCTTATTCATCAAGCGCTGGACTTAATGATGAAACTGTTTTGTTGATAATTTCATGGAAATATTCTGGAAGGGGTATTAACCGTCCGAGGGCGATGGATGTGCATTTTTTATGGGATGTTAAAAGAGAGCCGCATGCGTGGGTGTCCACTTCGATATTAAGCGCTGAACATATCGACGCCGTAACTCAAGAGAAAAAAAGACTGTCAGACTTATTACAACGAAAGAACGCCTATCTTGAAAAGACTACAGTGTAGACTGGCGACCCTGTCCAGTCGGGGGGCCTTCCTCCGCTAAAGCTACGCAGGGCAGGCACATCACTTAATTAGAGGTTAAAATGAAAACGAAACTGACGGTTATCTTATTTCTTCTGGTTTTTGGGGCGTCGGGCGCGTTGAGGGCGGAGGAGCAGACGCTCCCACTTGACGCTCCGGAGGTAGTACAAACGGATTCTCCGCAGGTGGTTCCACAGGACACTCCTCAAGTTCTTCAGAAGGACGTGCCGGAAGTAGTTGGCGAACAGGCGTCTACTGTGACCGTAGGACAATCGTCTACTGCGACCGTAACGACTTACGACCAACTGGTGGCGGCGATTCGGAAGGCGAGGGGGGAGAGTCAGGCACGGGTGGAGCAGGCGGTAGCGCAAGAGAAGGTGCGCGAGAACTGGGAGATCGGCAAGCTCATTGACGAGCATGTGCTTCAGCACAAGGAAAGAGCGGATTATGGGAAGCAGGTGCTTCTCAGGCTTGCGAATGACCTGGGCGTGAGTGACACGGAATTGGGGTATATGCTCCAATTCGCCAGGGCGTACCCCATTTCCCCGCATGCGGGGAAGTTGACTTGGTCAGATTACCGGGAGCTTCTTGCCGTGAATGACTCTAAGGACCGTGACGAGCTTACAGAGAAAGCTGCCAAAGAAAATTGGAATCGCGATCAAATCCGTGAAGAGGTGAAACGGCGCAAGGAGGCGAAGGGTGAAGTCACGGCGCCCGTGGTCGTGGAGGAGAAGCTCACGGCGAAGCTGGGGAAAGTCGGGACTTATAGGATGGTCAAGGCGACTGTGGGTCCTGAGGTGGGGAAAATGGTGATCGATCTCGGGTTCTCGAACTATTACCGGACGTCGCGACCTCTGGGTTTCAAGGAAGGGGCGATCATTGAAGCTTTGTTCGCGATGCCGGAAGGTTCGTCGCCTTCAGACAAGATCAAACTCTCGAAGCGCACGGCGGACGACCTTTACACGTACCGCGCGTCCATTATCGAAGTGCTGGACGGCGACACGGTGAAGGCGGTGGTGGACCTGGGGTTCGGTGTGCGGAGCGTGCAGACGCTGCGCCTGCGCGGCATTGACGCGCCGGAGATGGTGAGCAAGGAAGGGAAGGAGGCGAAAGTATTTTTAGAACAAATGATAAATGGGGACACGAGCCACGAGCCAAGGGACACGAAAAACAGGGACACGGGACAAGGGCCACGGTCCACGGGAAAAAATGGGGACAAGGGTGAAGGGCAGGCACGTGGAGCGTGGGTCGTGGAACGTGGAACGGAGGTTTTGGTCAAAACCTCCAAGTCGGACAAGTATGACCGTTACCTGGCGGATGTTTTCATTAATAGCGTCTATGTAAATCAGAAGTTGGTGGAACGCGGCTTCGCCATGAGAGTGAGAGATAATTAGAGAACGGAGCCACAGGCCAAGAGCCACGGACCACGGAAAAACGTGGCGCGTGGGTCGTGGAACGTGGCACGGGATTGGCTCAAAGCAGATTGCCGCAGTCGTCCGCCACAAATCTCGGCGGACTCCTTCGCAATGACAGATCAGCGAACCCCTTCCAAGACCGGGTTCTAGAACCGGGTCTTGGAGTGGGGAGCCCCTTTTTTTTGTTGTGGTGTGGGGGTTCGTGAGTATAATCCGCGTGTTGTTGGTTGTTCTTTAAGGGGGCGGGTAATTTCCGGCCCACTTACCCAGAGCTAAAGCGAAGGGTTTCTTTGAAAAAGTTCCCTCGAAATAATTTTTGTTTTGAGGGAACGTAATGACAGGCATTGGGAAGTGAGCGTGACGCCGAAGTTCGGCGAAACGACTCCACGGTGCCGCCGCTGTCGGTAAGGACGAAAGCGAATAGCCACTTTTCCGAAAGGGAAGGGAAGGCTCGCGAGTAGGCTAATACTTACCTAGTCAGAATATCAAACCTGTCATTAAAACCGGGCCAAGGGCCATGTTGCACGGGCCACGAAAACTGAAGCAGAATTCGTGGAACGTGGGGCGTGGATCGTGGCTCATCATTCTAATGCCTCCGAGCAGAGGTCAAGACAGGTCACCCTTTCTTGCCCCTTCGAGGCGGAAAGGGTTTTTTTGTGTCCACAAAACAAAAGATCCGGAGCGAGCATCTTCGGAAGATCAGTATTCTGTTCCTCGCAGTTTGCCTTCTGAACATCGGCTGGAGCTGGCCGTTCTCTAAAAACCGTGCCACGGACCACGAGCCAAGTGCCACGGAAAAAGAACAAAGTCAGACGGACGGAAAAGCGGCGGCTGTTACCACAGAAGCGTCCACCGATTCGAAGACGGAAGTTAAGGGTCCTCCGCCGCAGCCCGTGGCTGACGTGACAGTCGTGGCTTCCAGGATCCCGAGTTTCCGCAAGAAGATCTCCGACGTTCCTTTCAACGTGACCTTTAAGGACGCGACTTCCCTGGACACGATCAAACCCGACACTCTTCAGGACGCCGTGAGGGATTCGGAAGGCGTGGTTCTTTACGATTCCACGGGGAACGGGCTCGACACGACCTTTGCCCTTCGCGGTTTTACGGACCCCAGCACGGTCATCTTTCTGGTGGACGGCGTTCGTGTGAACGAAGTGGACGGCAATAGTGTCAATTTTCCTTTGATGCGGATGCGCGACACCCAGTCGGTGCAGATCGACCGAGGGTCGGCTTCGTCCGTTTACGGGAGCAACGCGTTCGGCGGCGTGGTCCATGTCACGACGGGGCAGCCGAGCGAGAAGCCCGTCCATCTTTTTGGCGGACTGGAATGGACGAGTTTCCACGGACTGCGGTTCAACCAGGGCATGAGCGGAACCTTGAAGGACAAGCTGACGCCCCTCGGCGGCAAGCTGGGGTATTATTTTAACGGCGAACGCGATGACGAACACGGCTTTCGTCCGAATAGTGAATTCCGGCTGACCTCGTTCGATATCAAGACCGCTTATGAGCTGCCCGAGGACCAGGGGAAGATCTCCTTTGGGCTGAAGCATATCGAGGACGCGGTCTCGATGCCGGGGGAAATGACCTTTCAGCAATATCAGGATGACGACCGGCGCACGAACAAGCCTCTGGACGGCCGCAAGTTCAAGAACACGATCGTCCAGGTGGGCGCCGAAAAGAAGTTCTGGGATGACCGGATCCTGGCTTCGATCCTCGCGAGCGAACGCTGGAACGACATCAGTTTTGTCAACACGACGGGAACCTTTGTTTCTTACGGATACAATCCCTACACGTCGCTTCTGAACACCAAGAACCAGGAGCGGGACCTCACGTGGCAGACCCGTTATCAGGACACGTGGGGCTGGCTCGGGAACGAGAGCCTGCTGGGGATGGAATACCGGGCGGGCCGCAATTGGTCGATCCAACGAGACGCTCCGAACGGCACGGTGCCTTCGAATCCCGTCACTCGCACGGACCGGACCGCTCAGGCCGACAACGTCGCGCTTTTCTGGAACGAGACGCTCAAATTTTTTGACAAGGTGATCCCGTACGTCAGTATGCGGCACGATTACAACTGGTTCGCGTCCCAGAGCGGATTGAATCGCGCGGCCGGACAAACGAACCGTTGGAACAGATCGACGGTCTCGACGGGCGTCACCGTCAAGCCGGTCAAGAGCGTGGATCTTTTTACCAATTATTCCCAGGGCTTCCGCGTTCCGACGATCACCGAGCTCGCGCCCTACGGGGGCACATCGCTTACGCCTCTGACGCCGGAACTGTCCAATAGCTACGAGGCCGGTACCCGGCTCCGGGCGGGGAAGTACGCCGAGGGCAAGCTGAGTTATTTTCTCATCGATGTCGAAGATGAGATCCGCTACGACAGCACAGCCATCAGCGCGGCAACACCGTGGGGACGGAACATCAATGTGTCCAAAACCCGTCGTTACGGTATCGAGACGCGCCTGGACGTGACGCCGGTCGAAGAGGTCAAGCTCTACGGCAGTTATACGTTCACCAAGGCTTTTGTCCGCGAAACGGACGGCGCCGAAAGTTTGAAGGACGGCCGGGCCCTCGGACAGGTTCCCGAGAACCGTTTCACGACGGGGATCACGGTCACGCCGCTCGCCCGTTTGGGCGAAAATTATAAGGGACTTAAAGCGGGGTTGTACGGTACCATTACCGGACAACAGCATCCGACCTCTTATGAGACGGCGACCCAGGCGACTTTGAATACGACCGGGGGGGCGGGGCATTGGATCAAGCCCTACTCGGTCTGGGACCTTATTCTCTCGTACGACTGGCGCGGCAAGCAGGTCTATCTGAAAGTGAATAACGTGTTCAATGAGAAGTACTACTCGCGTGCCATTAACGCCACTTCGTTCGGCACGGCCATTTACCCTGCCGGGACCTACACCTTTGTCGATCCAGGGGCTTCGCGGGAATTTGTGATCGGAACCAAATGGGAGTTCTGGTGAAACAACGTTTAAAGATCATCGGCGTGAGTTTGTTCGTGGCGGCCCTCTGCGGAGTGCGTCTTGAGGCGCAGGAGAGTGCCGGGGCCTGGTCTTCGGTCGAAGCGGGGCCTGTGCTTTCCCGGAGCGTGCCGGTGAACGTGAAAGCGAAAGCTTCGGAGCGTGTGGCCGCGACGCCGCAAAAGTTCGTGGCGCCCTCCGCGTTCTCGACCGCGGGATTTCCCGGCAATCAGATGGGCCCCCGTATTTCCCGTCCGGAACAGAATGCTAGCCCAAGCCGTCAAACGAGTGAAGAGGCGGCTCCCGCAGGCTGGACGTCGTCATTCCTGATCTCGACTCCGGAGGCGGTCCCTTATCCTAAGAAAGCGGTCCGGCGTGGGTGGGAGGGGCGTGTGGTGCTGACGTACGAAGTGCTTCCCGACGGCTCCGTGGGGCGTGTGGAGCTTACGCAGTCTTCAGGGCACGCGCTTCTGGACGAGGCGGCCCGTGATGCGGTCAAAAAATGGAAATTCCAGCCGGCGCTGAAAGCAGGCCAGCCGGTCAAAGATGTTGTCGAAACTCCGGTCACGTTTAAGCTCGAGGACGATAAGGTCTAAATCTCCCCGAGCCCCTCTTTGCTAAAGAGGGGAAGAAGTAAATTCCCCCTTTGGAAAAGGGGGACCCGAGGGGGATTTGAATTGCATCGGGAGACTCGAGAAATCTCCCCGAACCCCTCTTTGCGAAAGAGGGGACAAAGAAATTTGAGGGATCGAATGAAAGCTAAAGCCATTATGGTGTTGGGGACGGGGTCCGGAGTGGGGAAGTCCGTGATCGCGTCCGGTTTTTGCCGGGTCCTTTCCGATTGGGGATATCGTGTGGCCCCGTTCAAGGCGCAGAACATGTCCAACAATTCCTACGTCACCGAAGAGGGCGGCGAAATGGGACGCGCGCAAGTGGTCCAGGCCGAATGCGCGCGGGTTCGCCCGCACGTGGACATGAACCCGGTTCTGCTGAAACCCGCGGCGGACAATCATTCCCAGGTGGTCGTGCAAGGACACGCGATCGGCCATCTCTCGGCCAGAAATTATTATGCCCAGCGCGAAGTGATCTCACGAGCGATCCTCGAATCGTACGAGCGGCTCTCTTCGGAATATGAAGTGATCGTTCTCGAAGGAGCGGGCAGTCCGGCGGAGGTGAATCTTAAAAAGAACGATCTCGTGAACATGCAGATGGCGGAGTGGGCGGACGCCGCGTGCGTGCTGGTGGGGGATATCGACAAGGGCGGGATCTTCGCGTCACTTTTGGGGACGCTGGACCTTCTGACCCCGGGGGAGCGCGACCGCATTCAGGGATTGATCGTCAATAAATTCCGCGGGGACCAAACGCTCTTTCATGACGGCGTGGATTTCATCGAAAAGAAAAGCGGCAAAAAGATCTGGGGTGTGCTGCCCTACGCGCATCACATTAAGCTCGACGAGGAGGACGCTCTGCCGGAGAAGCACGCTCACGCGTCCGCCGTTTCCGCAAGCGATCTGGACATCGCGGTGGTCCTGCTTCCGCGGATGTCGAACTTCACGGATTTTGAGGTCCTGAGGGCAGAACCCGGCGTGAGACTTCGCTATGTGGACTCCGCCGCAAAACTGGGAGTTCCGGACCTTGTGATCTTACCGGGGACCAAGGCGACGATGGCCGATTGCCGTTATCTGGTGGAGGCGGGTTTCGGGGGAAAGCTCCGGGCGTTCGTGGCGGGCGGCGGGGCGGTCCTGGGGATCTGCGGTGGTTATCAGATGATGGGAAGGAAATTGTTGGACCCGGACCGCGTGGAATCCCTGAGCCCGGAAATGGACGGGTTCGGTTTTCTTGACATGACGACGCGGTTTGGCGCGCAAAAGGTCCTGCGGCGTGTTTCCACTTCTCTGGACGTGCAATGGCTTGGGCTCTCCGTGCGGGGGAAAGTGGAAGCGTACGAAATTCATATGGGGGAAAGCAGTCTTGGCGGAGCAGGCGGCGCGCTCGGTCCTCTTCACGCTTCCGGGAATTTGGCCGGGACGTATTACCACGGTCTTTTTGAGAGCGCGGAATTTCGCGAATCTTTTCTGGATGCCTTGGCCGCGCATGCCGGTAAGCCAAGGGCCGCGGACCCGAATGCTGTGTCGTCCTGGACGAGAAAAGAGGAGCATTACCGGCTTTGGGCGGACCATTTGACGCGGAACCTGGATCTGGGATTGCTTCGGTCCTGTCTTGGGCTATCCGAAAAAAAAGAGGTCTGTTTATGAAAGCTTTCGTTTCCTGGAGCGGCGGCAAGGATTGCCTGCTCGCCTGCTACCGCATTCTGCGACAGCCGGGAATAGAAGTCGCGTGCTTACTGAATATGCTGACGGAGACCGGGGAATGTTCTCTCTCCCATTGCCTTCCCGCGGATCTGCTCCGGGAACAGGCGAACAGGATGGGGATCCCGATCCTTCAGCGCAAAGCCTCCCGCAAGGAATATGAAGCGGAGTTTAAAAAAGCGATCGCGGATCTGAAAGCGCAGGGTGTCGAAGCGGGGGTCTTCGGGGATATTGATCTTTGGGCGCACCGGGACTGGCTGGAGAGGGTTTGCCGGGAGATGGAGATCCAGGCTTTTTTCCCTCTTTGGGACGCGAAACGCGAAGACCTGCTCACGGAATTCATTTCCGCGGGGTTCAAGAGCCGGATCGTCGTGACGGACGCGGCGGTCCTGGGTGAGGAATGGCTGGGCTGTGAGATCGACAGAGATTTTATGGGAAAAATGAGAGCCTTGCCGCATGTCGACGCGTGCGGTGAAAAAGGCGAGTATCACACCTTCGTTTACGATGGACCGCTATTCCGCGCGCCGGTCCCTTTCCGGGAGGGAGAACCTCGGATGATCGAAAAGCATTGGGCCTCCACGCTGGAACTCGGGAGTGTGGCGTGAAGTCTGAAAGAAAAGTGCAACGATCCACGATCCACGAGCCACGAAAACGTTGCGCGTTGTGCGTTGCGCTCTGCATGATCCTAATGACCCCAGTGGTTTTCATTTCCCGAAGTGCGATCGCTTCTAGTGAAGGCCCAAGAATGCTCCAGCGCATTGTTTCGCTTTCGACGGTGGTAACGGAGGAGCTGTTCCTTTTGGGCGAAGGGAAGCGCGTGGTCGGGCGGTCGCGCTTCTGTGTCCGGCCCGCGGAAGTCCAAGAGATCCCCGAAGCGGGGAGCATCGTCGAGATCAATCTTGAGAAGGTGGTGTCGCTTGTGCCGGACCTTGTGATCGTGACGCCGATGATCGATCCCCGGGCGGTCGCGAAAATGAAAGCGCTCGGGCTCCGGGTGGAAACGTTCGCGCCGGCGAAAAATTTCAAGGGGGTGGGCGATACGTTCCTCCGGCTCGCGGGAATGATCGGCAGGGAAGCGGAAGCCGCGAAGATCATCGAGGACGAAACGAGGGCCGTTGAACTTCTGCGGCGGAAGGTCCCGCAAGGGCCTCCGATCTCGGTGTTCCTCGAGGTGGGATCCGAACCGCTCGTGACGGTGACGCGGAATTCTTTTCTGAATGACCTGATCGAATTCGCGGGCGGGAAGAATATCGCTGCGGACGCGGAACGGCCGATCTATTCCCGGGAAAAGGTCCTTTCGCAGGACCCGGACATGATCATTATTTCGAGTATGGGTTTTGACGGCGAAAAGGAAAAACGGATGTGGGAAAAATATCCGGAACTCAAGGCCGCGCGCGGGAACCGTATCGTGTTCGTGAATTCCGACCTCTTCTGCTCTCCGACGCCCGTGACTTTCACGCGGGCGCTTGAAACCATGATCCAGATCCTTCATGCGAACTACCCCCACTGATCGTTCAAGGCGTTGGCTGGGCTGGCTGGGGCTGATCGTGCTCGCCGCGGTCGTGGCCGCGGTGCTTGCTCTGATCTCCGGGCCCTCCGGGATCCCTGTCGAGAAAGTGATCAAGATCCTTTCCGGACACTCGGCAGGCATCGAAAGCCGCATTGTCTGGGACATCCGTTTCCCAAGGCTTCTCCTGGGATTCGCGGTGGGCGGCGCGTTGAGCCTCGCGGGCGTGGTCCTGCAGGGAATGTTCCGGAATCCGCTGGTCGAACCCTATACCCTCGGGATCTCGGGCGGCGCTGCGGTCGGGGTGTCGCTCAATATTCTCTGGGGTCTTTCCGGGATCTGGCATCTCGGGCTTCCGCTTTCCGGATTTCTGGGCGCCTGTCTTGTGATCTTCCTGCTTTATTTCCTGAGCCGCCGGGGCCGGGAGCTTCCGCTTCAGGGGATGCTCCTCACGGGAGTGATGCTGACCTTTATCTCGTCGTCCCTGATGCTCCTCATTCTCGCGGTTTCCAGGACCGAGGACCTTCAGGGCATTCTTTTCTGGATCATGGGATCACTCGACGAGCCGGACGTGGCGCTCATTCGCATCATGATCGGAGTCTCGCTGGCGGGTCTGGGGACCTGTTATTTTTTTCACGCGGACCTGAACGCGCTCGCGCTCGGGGAAGAGGAGGCGCGGCATCTCGGGGTCCCGGTCGAGCGGACCAAGCGCGCTCTTTTTTTGATAGCCTCTGTTTTAACCGGAGTGAGTGTGGCGGTGGCGGGGGTGATCGGATTCGTCGGGCTCGTGGTGCCGCATATGATGAGGGGACTTGTGGGGCGTGACGCGAGGATCCTTCTGGTCGCTTCCTTTCTCGGCGGCGGAACTTTTCTGGTGCTTTGCGATACCGTGGCGCGTGTCCTCATCGCTCCCGTGGAACTTCCGGTCGGGGTCGTGACAGGGCTTCTGGGCGGGTGCCTTTTTATTTACGTGCTCGCGCGCGGGAAAGGAAGAGCACTGTGACGCTTACGGCGCGCGGCCTCAGTTGCGGGTACGGGAAAAAAATGATCCTGGAGGGGATCGACCTTACGATCGATCGCGGGGACTTTCTGGCCATCCTCGGTCCGAACGGTTCCGGGAAGACGACGCTGGTCCGGGCTTTGACGCGTTCACTGCCGCTCTTGCGCGGCGAAGTTCTTTTTGAGGGGAAGGATCTTTGGAAGCTTCCACCGAAACATTTCGCAAAACGTTGCGCGGTCGTGTCGCAGAACGTTCCGTCTCTTCCGATGACGGTCGAGGAGTTCGTGCTCCTGGGGCGTATTCCTCACTACGGAGATTTCCAGTTCCTGGAAACGGCGGCGGACCTTGAAGCCGCGGACCAGGCAATGCGAAAGGCTGGCGTGGACCATCTTCGGGACCGGTTGATGACAGAAACAAGCGGGGGGGAGCGGCAGCTTGCCTCGATCGCGCGCGCCCTGGCCCAGGAACCCGAATGGCTTTTTCTGGACGAGCCGACGGCGCACCTGGATATCGCGCACCAGGTTGCGGTGCTCGGTCTTCTCGCGCGGCTCAACCGTGAACACCAACTGACCGTGGTCGCGGTCCTGCACGATCTTAATCTCGCCGCGGAATACGCGCGAAGTATGCTTCTCATGAAACAAGGTCGTATCCACAAGGCGGGGACGCCGGAAGAGGCGCTGGACCGCGCGACGATCGAAGCGGTGTTCGGAACGCGTGTTTCGGCCGGGAAGAATCCCGTTTCTGGAAAACCGTTCGTTCTGCCACTCGCGGACCATTCAGATCCCAAGGAGGGAACATGAAAAATATGGGTCTCATTCAGGTTTATACGGGGGATGGCAAGGGGAAGACGACGGCCGCGCTGGGGGTTGCGTTACGAACCTTGGGGCACGGCGGGCGGGTAGGCGTGGTCCAGTTCTTTAAATATCCCGTCAACAGCAAGGCTAAGGACAGGGAGGGCGCATTCCGTGTTCTGAAAAAATCCTCAGGATTCCGAGTCTGGAGCTTTGGCGGGGGATTTACCTGGCGTGTGGCGCGCGAAGAAAATGCCAAGGCCGTTCAAAAAGCCTGGAAACAATGCCGTGCACTTCTGAAGGACCCGAAATGCAGTCTCGTCATTTTTGACGAGATCCATATCGCCCTTCGCTATAAATTCCTCAAAGCCTCCGAGGTGGTGACGGCGCTTAAGCGAAAGCGTCCCGGTCTCCACGTGATCCTGACCGGCAGGGGCGCACCCCAGGCGATCATTCGTCTGGCGGACCTTGTGACCGAGATGAAATGCGTGAAGCATCCCCTCAAGCGCGGTATTCTCGCCCAGTCCGGAATAGAATTCTAAAAAAGCACTCCCAATTCCAGACCCGGTCTGGAATTGGGAGTGAAATTAACCTCTCCCCGCGGACGGCGTCCAGTATATAATACGAGTCATATCCTTCAAAAAACCAAGGAGGGTTTAGCCATGATCCAGAGCGTGAAGTTGGGTAAAGAATTCGTGGTCGTTTCGGAGAACAAGGTCGGCGTGCTTTCGAAGGTGGCGACCCTTTTGGCGGATCACGGGATCGACATGGTGGCCCTTTCGGCCCAGGCGGCAGGCGGCGTGGCGCTCATGAATTTTGTGACGGACGATGCGTTACGCACGAGAGACCTTCTCGCAAAGAAGGGGTGGAAGGCCCAGGAGAACACGGTGCTGTTGCTGGAGATCGTGGACAGACCGGGGGTTTTGATGCGGATCACGCGCAAACTCGCGGCCAAAAAGATCAGTATCCTCAATATCTACGGCAGTGCGCCTACGTCTTACGGGATGTGTACTCTCGTTATTGTGACCGATAGCAGCCAAAAAGCGCTTGTGGTTCTGAAACGTTGATCGGTCATCCGATCTTCGAGTGAGGGCGAAGTCCGTAGCGGCGTTTTTTTTATTTTTAAAGAAATAGAAGGAGTCTTATGAAGAAATACACAGACCTTAGCCTCGCGGATTATCTCGAGAAACTCGCAAGCGACGCGCCAGTGCCGGGAGGGGGAAGTGTTTCGGCTTATGCCGGGGCTCTTGGCATGGCTTTGACGCAAATGGTGGCGAGGATCGCGCTCAAGCGGAAGCCCAAAGCCGATCTTCCTCAGGAACAGAAGTTCCAGGACGAGGCGAATCGCCAGCGCATGCAGGAGATCGTCAATTCCCTCGAAAAGACCCGCGCGGACGCGCTTCAGGTCGTGTCGCTCGACCCCAAGGTCTACGATGAAGTGATGGCGTGTTACAAAGAAGGCTCTGGGCCTGAAAAACTCGAAGACGCACTTCAAAATGCGTTCCGTTTGCAGGCGGACCTGGCGCTGATCCTTGTCATGGCGAAAGAGTGGAACGCCCACATGAAAACCCTCGTGAAAGGCGCCGTCGCCAACGATCTGATCGTCAGTGACAACCTTTTGTCCGCGGCGTTCGAGGGGGCTTATCACACGGCACATATCAACGTGGTTTACATGAAAAACATAGAGCGGAAGGAGCGCGCCGAGAAGGCTTTGGCGGAGCTTCGTGGCCGCTTCACCAAGGGGAGCTAAAGTGGAAGCGAAGAGACTTGAAGGGAAAGCGATCGCGGCGGACTTGCAGGAAAAGATCGTCCAGAAAATAGCAGCTTTTACGGGAGCGGGGCTGCCGACGCCATCTCTGGCTGCGATCCAGACGAGCGAAGATCCGTCGGCGGTCTGGTATATCAACAGTCAGGAGAAACTGGCCGGAAAATTGGGGATCCATTTCAAGCGAATTATGCCCGATCAGGTCAAGGGCGAAAAGGCGCTACTCAAGAAGATCCAGGAGATCAATGCGGATAAAACAGTTCACGGACTTTTTATTTCCATGCCGCTTCCGGAGGGGATCGACTCCGACAAAGTCCTGCTTGCCATGGATCCAAAGAAGGACGTGGAGGGTGTTCATCCCACGAGTCTTGGACTGATCGTGCTCCGGCGAGGCAAACTGATTCCGCCCACGGCGTTCGCGGCTTACACGCTCATTAAAGCGAGCGGCATTATGCTCCGCGGGAAAAAAGCGGCGCTTATCGGCCAAAGTGCCATCGTCGGCCGTCCGCTTCAGCTATTGTTGGGCGAAGCTCGGGTGACCACGCTTGTTTGTAATACCGGGACGGGCGAAGAGGATATGAAAAAAATTGTCGGTGCAAGCGAGATCGTGATCGCGTGTTCGGGTAAACCCGGGCTTGTGAAAGGCGCGTGGATCAAACAGGGCGCGGTCGTGATCGACGTTGGGACGACAGAAGTTGACGGAAAACTTCAAGGCGATGTCGAATTCGACGAGGCGGTCAAAAAAGCCGGTTTTATCACGCCGGTGCCGGGAGGCGTCGGACCGCTTACCGTGACCATGCTTATGGAAAATCTTCTCCTCGCGTATGAGTGGCAAACTAAATAAAGGGGGCCTCGTACCACGAGCCACGCACCACGTTTTCGTGGCCCGTGGGGCGTGGAACTTGGTCCGGTTCTAATGATGAAACTCACCGCTCAATCCATTTATGCCAGGAAGCAATCCGGAGAGAAGATCACTTCGCTTAGTCTCTACGATTATCCGAGTGCGAGGATCGCGGACGAGGCAGGTGTCGACGTCATTATGGTCGGGGATTCTGTGGGTATGGTGCTCCTCGGTCACGAAAACACGCTCGGCATGACGATCGAGCACATGCTCTATCATACCGCCGCGGTTGCGAAGGGCGTGAAGCGCGCTTTGGTCGTCGCGGACATGCCGATCCATTCCTATAATGATCCTGAACGGGCGCTTGTGAACGCGCAGCGCCTGATCCGCGAAGCCGGCGCTGATGCCGTGAAGCTCGAAGGCGGCGTGAAGATCCAGGCTCAGGTCCAAAAGCTTATGACCGAAGGCATTTCGGTGATGGGACATGTCGGGATGTTGCCTCAGAATATTGGCGATGGAAAATACCGGGTGTACGGAAAAGATCCGGAAGAGGCGGCGTTGATTCTGGAGGATGCGAAGCTTCTGGACCGGATGGGAGTGTTTTCGATCGTCCTCGAATGCGTGCCGTCAAAACTTGCCGAGGAGATCACGAAGGCGGTCAAGTGTCCGACGATCGGGATCGGCGCGGGGCCTGCCACCGACGGACAAGTATTGGTGTTCCATGACCTGCTCGGCGTCCGTTCCGGGGTGAGCCCTCGCTTTGTACGGCGCTACGCGGACCTTGAAAAGATCATGAAAAATGCGGCGAGTGAGTACTGCCGTGACGTTCAACAGAGCGCCTTTCCGTCCAAGAAAGAAAGTTTTTCATAAAAGGAAGTTTTGCTACCTTTTAGGGAGATCCAATGAGAGACAAGGGAAAGCGGATCCTGGTCGCCGAAAAGGACCCTGTGACCCGTGAATTGATCCTGATGCGTCTTCACTCCCGCCACCATAAGGTTTTTGAAGCCTCGAAGAGCAGTCAGGTCCTGAGGTTTCTTGACCGCGAGGTTCTCGATCTGATCCTCCTTTCCAGTGACATGGAACCCGTGTCCGGAAAATCCCTCATCCAGATCATCCGTTCCCGGTCTCACCTGATGTCGGTCCCGGTCATCATGATCACCGAAGAGCACAAATTGACGGAGCTCATGCTCGGCCACGAAAAGGGCTTCGACGATTTTCTGGTGAAGCCGTTCAGCCCACTCGTGCTCCAGTTGCGCGTGAACCTGAACATCGCAAAAACAACGGAGCGGGTGGAGGCCAACGCGCTCACGCATCTTCCAGGCAGTCACGCGATCGAGAAGATCGTTCTGAAGAAAATCCAGGCGGGCGAGAAATTCTCGGTCCTTTACATCGATATCAACAACTTCAAGGCTTTCAACGATCACTACAGCTTCGAGAAAGGCGATGAGGCCATTCTCCAGACCGCCCGGATCCTTGTGGGGACGAGTCACGCCGTGGCACGGGACGGGGAGTGCTTCGTCGGGCATATTGGAGGGGACGATTTTATCGTGGTGCTTCCGGCGGAGTTTGAAGAGGTCTATGCGCGTCAATTTATCGATGATTTTGACCGGATCATTCCCACCTATTACAACAAGACGGACCGGGAGGCGGGTTTTATCCGCGTGGAGAACCGGCGCGGGAAAATGGAGAATTTTCCGCTTATGTCCTGTTCTGTGGCCGGTTGTACCAATTTTTACCGGAATTACGCGAATTTCCGTGAGATCGCGCAGGACGCCGCCGAGGTCAAAACTTATCTCAAAAGCCAGCCGGGGAGTCATTATCTTCAGGACCGTCGCTCGTCACCGATCAAGAAGCTCGATGAAGCGGTCCATATCCTGGAGCCGGAGTTGAAACCCGCCAAGCCCAGGAAACGCGTGGATCCGCTCGGGCAGGTCCTGGTCAGTACGGGGCTGATCACCGAAGACCAGCTTGCCGAAGCCCTTAAAGAGCACCTCCAGACGGGGCGTCGTCTGGGTCAGACTTTGATCGATATGAATCTTATCTCCAGTCAGGACGTAGGAAAGATGCTTGAGAAGAAGCTCAAGATCCCTTACTTTTGCCTGAAAGGGTGGACTCCGGACCCTGCGATCTTCCATCTTTTTAACGCGGAATTCATCTTTCATCATCGCGCGGTCCCGATCGGGGTTTCCGAAGGTTCTGTGAGGATCGCGATGTGCGACCCGTTCGACCTGAAGACCCTCGATACGATCGAGCGAATTACCGGGCTCAAGCCCGTGCCCTATCTCGCCCTGGAGGATGAATTCGAACAGTTCCTCGAAAGTCTGGCCCCGGAAGCGGATCCCAAGGCCGAAGCGGAGATCCAAAAAATACTGTGAAGGTTGTAGCCCCATTGGCCGTTTCTATAAGCGACAGAAAACATCATACCGAGGGGCCAGGGGGATCGAATCCTTTCCAGAGATCGAGAATTTTCAGAAGTTGCCGCGCGAAGTGATCATCAAAGGCGCCAGCACTCATTACAACGAAATAGAAGGCGCATCCCTCCAGGGCATCGTCATCAACAATATCGGACATCCGATCAAGGATATCCGCGCGCAACTCGTGATTTTCGACAAGAACCAGGTCCCCCTTCTGGGGACCAGTGTCCCGACCGAGCCGGACCATTTGCCTCAGGGGGGGATCGCCAATTTCCAGTTCCGGATGAAAGAACATAAGACCGAGATCAAAAAGTATTTCCTGCACGCCAATTGGGGCTTTGACGAAACGGCTTAGGACTGTTGTCGATTTAATTTTAGGGGTTAACAGTACTGCCCAAGTCTTTATTTCTTTTCATGAGGGGTGACTTGGACTGCACTGACTTTATTTTAGATTAAGGGTAGTCAGTGCTGCCCCAATCTCAACTTTGTTTCGATTGATAAGAATTGGGACTGCACTGATTTCCGGTAATTCTTGTAAATGAAAATCAAGTACTGTACCGCATACCTTTAATTTTAATTGTCATGCGGTACTAGTTCATTTAGACTACCGCTTCTTTGTAAGGTCTAAATGACGCCGGAGATGAGCCTTTATGGAAAATTATGTGTGTCCGGTCTGCCAGGAAAAGATCGAGCACGATCTGATGGTTTTTTTGAAGCACACGGACCATCACATCATTGACGTGATTTTGAAGGAGCACCCCAAATGGGGACACGGCGAGGGAATTTGTCGTGAGTGTCTGGATTTTTATAAAAAAAGCGTGGGGCATACGTCCTATATGGACGAGGCATGATCCCGGTCGGGCGGAAGGTCAAGGAATCATAAAGGGAATGAAGAGATTTTTAGCGGTTGTTCTATTGAGTGTTTTTGCCGGTGTTCTGGGAGGAGGGGTCCCGCCGGTTTGGGGCGCCGAAGGGCTTGAGCCAGTGGCGCAGTCCAAGGCCTATCAGGAATTCCTGAAAAAGCCGGGGAATGATCTGGCGAAGATGGTCTGTCTCCTGAACTATTTCCGGACGGCGCCGGTCGTGGTTCGCTTTGAGGGGATCGATTATACGGCAGAAGTCGCCTATCCCTTCGGGCTTGTGTTCTTGATGACCAATTACCGGGGCGAAAATCCGGAGGCTTGGGCCCGGAAACACTGTTACCGGTCGATCTTCAGCAACAGCGTCATTCTTTTTAAATTCCAGGACGGGAGTTTCCGGCCGGCCCGGGACGTGATCCTGGAGAAGTTCGTTGAGCTCGAAGAGGCCTTGCGTCAGCGGGCCACCCATCCCTGAAGGAGGAGTGCTTTTATGGTGACAGAAATAGATGTAAAGCCCGTAAGATCGCGTGATCTCGCGCTGATCGGCTACGATAACATGACATCAATCCTGGAGGTCGTCTTCCGCGCGGGCGGCGTGTATCGCTATCAGGGAGTTCCCGAAAGGATCTATCAGGAGCTCATGTCCGCGCCTTCGCATGGGACTTTCTTTCAAAGACACGTCAAAGCCCAGTATCCCTTCGTAAAGGTCAGTTGATTCGAAAATGAAAATCGGTTCCTCCTCGCTTAGCCACGCCTTCTTTTTCCTTCTATTAGGGGTTTGTTTTTTTTGCCCGGTAGTTCGGGCCGAGGATCCTCTCCTCCAGATCCAGGTATTTCCCGATCAAAATTCCGTCAAGACCGGGATGATGTTCCTCAACCGGGTGGAGGTCTCCAATACGAGCGACGATACTTCGGTCGATTTCTGGAGCAATACCTGTTCTTATGAGAAACACTGGGTCACGGATAATCCCGTTGTGTCGATTCAGTCCTGGACCTGTAACGAGAATACCCTCGAAGAAGTGACGTTGGACCCTGGAAACAGTTATGAGAAGAACATCATTCTTTATATCCCCAGTCAGGACAAGACGGGACCGGTGACCTTCAGGCTCGGGTTCAAACGTATGAGCGAAGATGGAGATGTCGCTGAGCCCCTTTGGAGCGATCCGATCACCATGAATGTTGTGGTGCCCGAAGAAGCCAAGGAAACTCCGATTCCTCCTGTCGCTGAGATCTTGCCTGAAACGTCTGCTCAGGTTTCGGTCGATGCGAGCAAGGAGAGCGATACACCTTCTTCCCCGGTCCCCAGCGCTACTCCGGTGACCGAAAACAAGCCGTTGATCTTCCGTGATCCGGGTGTCCCTGTGGAAGTCCTTCCGGGAGAAGAGTTCTCGATCGCGCTTGCGAGCAATCCCTCAACAGGGTTTCGGTGGAAGATGACGATGCCAGAGGGGGATAAGACCGCTCAGTTTGTCAGGTCCGACCATGTTGTTTCCCAGGAAGTGATGCCGGGTGTTCCGGGCGAGGAAATTTTTAAGTTCAAGGCTGTGACACCGGGCGAAGGCAAAATCGATTTTGTCTATGAACGGCCGTGGGAGCCCCGCACGGCTCCGACCCGAAAGATCTTTACGATCCTTGTCCAAAAGAACTAAGAGTCCATCCGTTCCTGTTCGGATCTTATGAAGGACCGCCATGCGGTGATCGTCGGGGGTGGCATTTCCGGTCTTAGCGCCGCCTTTTTCCTCTCGCAGAAAGCCTCCCAGGAGCAATTTCCTCTCAAGATCACTATTCTTGAAGCGTCTGACCGTTGGGGTGGCGTCCTCCGCACGTTGTCTCACGGCGATCTCCGGATGGAATCGGGGGCGGATGCCTTTTATGGTGGCCAAAGCGACACGCTAGATCTTTGCCGCGCATTAGGCCTTGAGGGTGATGTGATCGAGGCAGCTCCGTGCTTCCGGAATTTTTTCTATCTGAAAAATAATAAGTTTTATCGTATGCAGGGTTTTCCAGGATCGTGGGGGGATGTCCTGGGTTTTCTCGGAAATCCAAACCTGGGATTTGCGGCGAAGTGCCGGATGCTTGCGGAGCCGTTCGTCCTCCGCAAGAGTGGAGAGGAAGATGAGAGTATCGCGGACTTTGTTGGCCGCCGCCTCGGGAAAAATTTCTACCGGGAGGCCGTGATGCCGTTGGTGCGGGGTGTTTATATGGCCGATCCCGAGCACGCGAGCTTGAATGCTCTGTTCCCGAAGTGGCGGCAAGCCGAGGAAACTCAGGGGAGTCTTACAGGGTCTTTCCTGGACAGGATTCGCGCCAAGAAAAAAAAATCTGCGGCGGAATTTTTTACACTGAGGCAAGGCCTTGAAGGATTGGCCAGGACGCTTGAGCGGGAACTGGGACATTGTCAGCTGCAGCGTTCGACGCCCGTTCGCCAATGCGTCTACGATGCGGGATGGAAGATCCTTTTGGAGAACGGCGCTGCGCTCGATGCGGATATCTTGGGGCTTGCCATGAATGCCCCTGATTCTGCCCGGTTATTGTCCTCAACGGCTCCAGAACTTTCCCGGGCACTTTCGGCCGTGCGATACGATTCGATCTCGACGGTGAGTTTCGCTTACAGTGCCGAGGATATGCCGGTGGTGCGAATAGAACCGGGCTTTTGGGTGCCAGCGGATGGTGGCCAATATCCTTTTTCAAGTTTCAAGTGGCTTGGCAAGAGTGCTGACAGAAAATACGCCTTGGCGCGTGCTTTCATCTCGGAGGCCATGCTTCCCGAGGTCTTCCATAAGAGCGATGAGATCCTCAGCCGGGAGGCGGCGACTTTCACGGGGGATCTTTTCGGCGCCCGGTCCAAGCCGCTCTTTACTGACGTGAAGCGGTATCTCAAGGCATTGCCTCAATATGAGGTGGGACATCTTGAGCGTGTGGCGGAGATCGAGAAGGAAAGTTCTCGATATCCAGGTCTTTTTCTCGCGGGGAACGGACTTCAAGGCTTCGGCATCACGGATTGTATTCGCCGGGCCCGGTTTGCCGTCACAAGTCTCCGCTATCCGATGCCCTGACTGGAAAAATTATTTTTTGGGCCAATTTCTTATGCGTTGGGCCATTTTCTGAAGATGGGAACAATCGCATCGCGGGGAACAGCCTTCCATGCTTTCTGGATATAAACAGTAAGAGGGACGTTCAGCCCACGATAATGCTTCTGCCAAGTCCTCTCGAAGGCTGGTAAACCCAAAGGTTAGAACCGTCAATGATGATTGACAGATTTTATGATTAAAAAGAAAAAAATTCTTTTTCGTTTTTTCAAAAAAAAACAGGATCGCCCATGATCTCGATGTTGGCGTCACTCAAAAAATCATTTTCATTGTCCCATACAAACGAGCAACAAGGACATTTCTTGAAAGGCTGCGTCTTGTGTTCCACCGCGCCCATCCCGGAACCCTCTTGTGACATTTTCACGCTCCTTCCTCAGGGATAATTCTCTTTGAAAGCTATTTCAGGAATAGCTTGCCCCGATTATAGAACGACATGGTAAGCCCTATGCTTTAATGCCCCGCCGGAATAGGTTCCCAGCCCTGCGCGACCGGAAATAAGGTGCTAAACCTTTTTGCGGTTTAGGTGCTCTGCTATTTTTTTGATCAAAAAATCAGTTTTAAACGGTTTGGTCACGTAATCGTCACAACCTTCATAGAAGGTATCAGGCACTCCCGTAGTCACTCCCGTTAACATAATGATCGGAACCCCATGCCCCAAAAGAACCCCTTGAAGCTCTTCGTTCTTTCGGATAACGTCGAGAGCTTTCTTGCCGTCAAAGACGGGCATTTTGATATCAAGGAGAATGAGATCGTAAGGTTGCTCCACTCTCGAGACGAAGAACATCGCGACAGCATCCCGCCCGTTCAAGGCAATATCGACGTCACAGCCTAGCTGCTCTGCGATTTCCGTCTTGAGCTGTTCGCAAAGATCCGAATCATCATCCACGACTAAAACTTTCTTCGGCATGAGCATCTCCATTTTTAGCGGTCCAGTTATTCCAGAGTAGCGTTTCGATGATCCTTTCAAAAAGCAAAATTTTCCGCAACTTGAATGGGGGCATTATACTGAGGGACAAAACCCATTTCAATATAATCACAGTAGCTTCCAAGCTGGAACTCTTGTAGTGCCGTGTCACTTTATTTTTACGGGTACACGGTGCAACACCTGATTTTTATTAATCAATGATCGGAAATCAGTGCAGTCCCAATTCTTATTAATCGAAACAAAGTTGAGATTGGGGGCAGCGCTGACTACCCTTAATTTAAATTAAAGTCAGTGCAGTCCAAGTCGCCATTAGTGAAAAGAAATAAAGACTTGGGCAGCATTACGAACCCGTAAAATCAATATTGACGCAGTGCTAGCACCGTTTCAAGTTTGATTTTTTCAGTGAACGGTACAGTCCATAGAGCAGATTGAAATTGCGTCACCTAAAAATTTCAATCTTGAAGCTGTACTAGTAGTCCCTCTCAAGATGGGGTATAATCCGCCCCCATGCAAATTCAGGAAAATCCCGTATCTCTCCGGTCTTGTTGTTCTTCGGATGTTCCCTCCGAGGCGTCGGGCGCGACGTGTGCCGGGGGGAGGCCTCACAAGTACAAACGCCTCCATCTTTTTCCGATCAAACCCTCCAAGTATGACGACGAAGGATATGTCATTCGTTACTGGAAGGGAGTGCTCCCAAGCAATACACTTTCCTGTCTGAATGGATTGAGTGAGGATGTCCGGGAACGCGGCGTTCTCGGCAAAGACCTCATCTGGGAGATTACGCTGATTGACGATACGGTCCAGGGGATCCCTTATCAGAAGATCATTAAAGAAAGTCATTGTGCCGGCACCAAGACGGTGATCTGTCTGGTCGGGGTACAGTCTAACCAGATGCCGCGTGCGTCCGATATCGCGATGAAATTCCGTCAGGCAGGGGTCGAAGTCCTGCTAGGAGGGTTCCATGTGAGCGGGGTAATGGCGACCTTGCCCGATCTTTCTCCGGAGCTTGTGACGCTTCGTAACGCGGGGGTGTCCCTTGCGGCGGGGGAAGCCGAGGGCGGGCACTGGGAGTTGATGTTGAAGGACGCGATCCAGGGCAAGCTCAAACCCGTTTATAATTTTCTGAACGATATTCCCGATATTTCCAAAGCCTCGTTCCCGCGCATTAATCCCAAACACCAAAAACATTACGCGCTTCAGCATTTCGGGACTCTCGATTGCGGCAGGGGATGTCCTTTCGGGTGCAGTTTCTGTACCGTGATCAACGTTCAGGGACGCAAGATGCGGTTCCGCGATGTCGAGCTTTTGATCGAAACGGTTCGCGAGGGATACCGTCGTCACCAGATCTCCCATTATTTTTTCACCGATGACAATTTTTGCCGTCATAAGAACTGGGAGACGATCCTCGACCGGTTGATCGAGTTGAAGGAAAAAGAGGGGATCCCGTTCCATTTCATGATGCAGTTGGATACCCAGGCCCATACGGTGCCGAATTTTGTTGAGAAGGCCGCCCGCGCGGGTTGCCGGCAGGTTTTCATTGGGATGGAGAGCTTGAACCAGGAGAATCTCAAGGCCGCGAAAAAAAACCAGAACGACATCGAGAATTTCAAAAAGCTCGTGGATTCTTTCCATGAGGTGGGCATCGTTTGTCACCTGGCCTACATCATCGGATTTCCTCTCGATACGGTGGAATCGGTGAAGCAGGATATCGAGAAATTGATGTCCTTTGGCGCGGGGCAGGCATCTTTTTTCATGATGACGCCGCTTCCGGGCGCCATGGATTATAAACAGGCTCTTGAGAAGGGGATGCTTCTGGACGCGGACCTCAATAATTACGACACGTTCCATGAAACACACCGTCATCCGCGGATGAAACCGGGAGAGTGGCTTGCCGCCTACGAGGCCGCCTGGAAGACCTTTTACAGCACGGAAAACATGAAGAAGATCCTGCACCGGGAGCTCAAGGGGGATAATTACTGGGGTATTTTTTCAAATTTTATGTGGTACAAGAACTCGATTGATGTTGAAGGCGGGCATCCGATGATCAGCGGTTTTTTCCGATTGAAGGACCGGCTCGAGCGCCGAACAGGTTATCCGGTCGAGGGACGCTGGGTCTATTTCAAACGGAGATTTTGGGATACTTTGCGCAGTATGAAAGGCCGATGGGAGCTTACTCTGGAACTTGAAGAGGTCTGGCTTGCCACGCGTAAAAGGGGACCGCTTGAACAGAAAGTGATCTCGGAGATCGCGCGGCTGACCCAGTGCGCGAAGGAATGGCGAAATCTCCGGACCTCGGAGCTTTTTCTTCTTTATCAGAAAGCCGCTACGGCGCTTGAGAAGAAGAATATTTACCGGTTCCGGGTTCCTTCGCGGTTCCAGATCAAGATGAACAAGTTGAATCTTTTTTCGCTTCGCCTCACCGCGACTCGCGAGCCCCTCCAGAAATTTTGGGAAAGCGTGAAGATCTCCTGGCGACGGGGCGATGTGCTCAGGATCAACTATGCGCGTGTTTTTCTTACGACGATCGAGGAATTGATCCTCTTTGTCCGGTTCATTCTTTCTATTGTTATTTCCGGGATCTATTTACGGAAACATTAAAACGGGTTCGTACCAACAGTGACATCCCTAAAAGAAAGCGGTAAACGATCTTGAAAGTTTATCTGATCAATCCCCGGTTTCAACCAACGATCTGGTCCTTCGAGGGGCTGCAACCGCTCACGGGGACACGGTTTTCGACCACCCCCCTGGGTCTGGCCACTGTCGCAGCTCTCACGCCCAGTTCCTGGGAAGTGGAGATCGCGGATGAAAATGTTGAGGACATTGATTTTGAAAGTTCCGCAGATCTGATCGCGATCAGCGCTTTCAATGTCCAATACCACAGGGCGCTTGAGATCATCGCGGAGTTCAAGAAACGCGGCAAAAAGATCGCTGTCGGTGGGCCTTACAACAGCCTTTTCCCGGAAGCGTTCGAGGGGAAATGTGACTACCGGATCGTAGGAGAAGCTGAAGAAATCTGGCCGGAGTTCCTTCGCGATTTTGAGCGGGGGACAGCCCGGGAACTCTACAAGGCCGTTTCCAAGGCCGACATTCGTAAAAGTCCGGTCCCGCGCTACGATCTCATCCGGGGGGACCGGTACAATATGTTCTCGCTCCAGACGAGCCGGGGATGTCCTTTCAATTGTGAATTCTGCGATATTATCGTGATGGACGGCCGCGTGCCGCGTACGAAGACCGTTGCTCAAGTGCTCGCCGAGGTCGATCATTGCGTGAAACAGGGAGCGCATTACATCGTTTTCGGTGACGCGAACTTCATCGGCAACATTCCGTTCGCCCGCGAACTTCTCACGGCCTTGGCGGATTATTCAAAAAAGAACGGTTATCCCATAGAATTCTCCTGTGAGTTGACGGTCAATGTGGCCCACCATCCGGACCTTCTGGAATTGTTCCAGGCCGCGAATTTTTACGCGCTTTTCGTTGGGATCGAATCTCCGAGGCGCGCGAGCCTTGTGGAGTCGGGTAAGGTTCAGAACACGCGTGAAAATATCCTGGAAGATATTAAGCGCATTCACTCGTATCACCTGACCGTTGTGGCTGGGATGATCGTGGGGTTCGATGCGGATGATAAAAATATCTTCAAGGAAACATTCGATTTTCTGCAGGAACTCGGGATCCCGTTCACCACTTGCGGGACGCTCATGGCACTCCCCAACACGCCTTTGATCAAGCGGCTTGAAGCCGAGGGACGACTCTTGAGCCTGGATTGGACTGAGACGAAGGGGCACGGCTCCTCGGACTGCAATTTTGTCCCGAAACTCATGACGCAGGAAGAACTTCATCAAGGTTACAACTGGCTGAGTCGATGCCTTTACCGTTACGACACTTATGCGGATCGTCTGGTGACAGCCTTGAACCGTTTCAGGAATCTCAATCCCGAGCACAAGCGGGCGTCGTTGGATCTCAAATTTACCACTCTTTTGTTCAAGCTTCTGGCTTATTATCTTTTGACCTTTGATTTTGAACGGATGAGATTTTTTTCGGGGACCTTTTGGCGTGTCGCTAAGGGCGGTCCGTTCTCTATGAGCAAGTGGTTGGAATTTTTTCGATGGATCGCGACACACCGGGCCTTTCGTAAGTATGTGACCGAAACGCAAGGGATCCCGGAGGGACAGGATCCGAAGAAACCGCCCTTTGGCGAGGTTGAAAAACATCGAAGTGACGAAGGTTCAGGACTTATGAAGAAGGAAACTCCCATGGCGGTATCCTTATGAAAAAGATCTCTCTCGATAAACGAGTGTGGCCCGGAGTGGTATTGATAGGGATTCTGATCATCTTGGCGAAGGGTTTCCATGTTCCGTATGTAACGCCTGTGTTGTTTGTTCTTTTGGCCGCGCATGTTCTTTTTTTTCGGGACCCCCAGAGGGAACCTCCGAGAGACTATGGGCTTCTTTCTCCCGCGGACGGGACCATCCGGGCGATCGATGAGGTGTTCGAAGATCGATTCCTTCACGCGGAGGCTGTGCGGATCCGTATCTTTCTTTCGATCTTTGATGTGCATACGACACGCACGCCGTTGGCCGGAATCATCAAATACCAGCAGTACGTCAAAGGGAAATTCCTGAACGCGCTCCGCAAGGATGCCTTTGACCATAATGAATCGAACTGGATCGGGATTGAGAACCGCGCGAGACGGGTTCTGGTGCGTCAGTTGACGGGTGCGATTGCCAAGCGTATTTATTCGGATGTGGTGATCGACCAGGTCATGGGGCGCGGGGAAAAGCTTGGGGTCATCTGTTACGGGTCAGGGGTCGAGGTCTATGTTCCCCGGGGGATGTTCCGGACGAGCGTTCGCGTCGGACAGCATGTTGCTGGCGGGGCGACGATCCTCGGGTCATGGATCGAAGAGGGATGAAAATCATGAGGAAACGTTTTTATTTCACGACGGCCTCTTTCCCCAACATGATCACGTTGCTCAACTTGGTGGCGGGATTTTTCTCGATCCTGATGAGCGTTCAGGAGAAATATGAATACGCCGTGTGGCTCGTATTTCTTGCTCTTATTCTTGATTCCCTGGATGGTCACGTGGCCCGGATCTTCGGGAATGAAACGGAATTTGGGCGCGAACTGGATTCGTTGGCCGATGCCGTTTCTTTTGTGGTGGCCCCCTGCATGCTTGTTTATAAAGCTTTTTTCCAGAATTCCCCCGTGATGCTTCTGATGGTCATCGTATTTTATCTTTGCTCCGGGATCTTTCGCCTGGCGCGTTTCAACGTGAACCCGACCCGAGGGGGATGTTTTGAGGGGCTTCCGACGCCCGCAGCGGCCTTGACGCTGATGATGACCATGCTCGCTTTTCATAAGAACCTTTGGACCGAACGGTCCTTTTCGCTCATCAGCGAGGTGTTCCTCATGACGGCGCTTGGTTTTCTCATGGTCAGTGACATTCCTTACCCGAAAGTCTCGGCCATTAAGTTCCGTACTTGGCGGACCTTGTTCGTTGTGCAGGTGGCCGCATTCCTTTCAGCCTGGTTCTATCTTAATGTTGAGAGTGCGATCGCCTCGATCTTTCTGACCTTCATTATTCTTTCTCCGTTCTATTGCGTCTCATTCCACAGGTCTTGTGCCGCATCTTCTCCGGATGAGGAGGGGGGCGCTTAATGTTGATCGGGATCCTGACCGGTTTTTTTGCGTCCTGTTTTGGCTGGCAGATCAATCTTATCGCGATTCAACGTGGGCTGAAGCGGGGACGGACGGCGGCCTTGCTCGTGGGTTGCGGGGCGGTCCTGGCGGATATGATCTTTCTTCAGATCGGTTTGACAGGCACTCAGCCACTTTTAGAACATCCGGAATGGTGGGGGATCATTCGCTGGGTCGGGATCGGGGTGGTGCTGTCGCTAGCGGTGCGCAGTCTTTTGCCCCATAAACAATCCCAGGCCCAGGATGAGGAGGTCGTTAAGAGGAACCCGACCAAAAATTTTCTCGTCGGATTCCTGGTGGTCATTACGAATCCCGTGGTATTTCTTATGTGGGTGGGGGTCGTCGGTTTTCTTCGCGCCCATTTTCCTGAGGCGCGTACGCCCTGGTTCAAGGAATTATTTCTTGGAGGTTTCGCGATCGGCGCCGTCCTCTGGTTCGTGCCGCTTGCGTTCATTTTCTTGAAGAAACTAAAACTCTGGAGCGAGAAAAATCACTCGTTCCTGTCTCGGGTATCCTCAGGGATCCTCGTGTTAGTCGCTCTTTATCTGATCTTCTTCGAGAAATTCCAATTTTCGTGAAGCAAGGGGCGCTTCAGAGTGGCCCCGAAGTCTTTTGGGC
>JAZDJU010000030.1:0-21497 GCA_043803685.1 Candidatus Omnitrophota bacterium | reverse complement strand
ATGATGTCCAACTTGAGGCTTTAGCTCTGAAAGAGGAAGTCCCTATCTGGTCCAATGATCGGGATTTCGAAAAGCTTTCCCTGCGCGTTTACACCACGGCCCAGCTTCTCAAAGCGTTGGAATCCCGTTAGGTTTTGCTTTGGACGTAACGAAATGCTAGCATTGCCATCTGCCTGGAGATGCTTAAAGTTTTTGAAATGGCGGCAAGGGGCATGCTAAGATGCCGTAACTCTGCAACCTTCTGAGAGATGGAGAGAAAAATGGAGCATCATTCCAAGCTCACACCCGTCGTAGATTCAAAAAATGAAGAAGTCCTTTTTCAGTGGGATCATCGTATCAAGATGCTCTTCAACCCCGTTCTGTGGGGGAATTTCCTCGCAGGATTTGGCATTCCCGCGCTGATCCTGGGCATTGCTATGAGCTTTCCGGCGGGAGTGGCCAGGGGCTTTCTTTTTTCGGGGGTGTTGTTGGCATTTTTTTTCGTGATCTGGGTCCTGACCGGGATCGTGATGGATCTCGCAGGCGGGTTCTCAGCTCGTTTTGCGATCACGGATCGTGGCATCTATTTTACATCCGGGAAGGGATCCAAGGCTGTTGCGAATACCGCGACTCTTGTGGGAGTGCTTGCCGGTTCCGCAGTAACGACCGGGGCCGGACTTCTCGCGAAATCCGAACAGGACGGAGCGATTGAGTGGAAAAACCTGAAGAAAGTGAAAGTGCGGAAAGGCATGCGGTACATTTTTGTCCGCGAGGGGTTCGGCAACAAGCCGATCGGTCTTTATTGCAACAAAGAGAATTTCGAGCCTGTTCTCGCGCTCATCCAATCCAAACTCAAGAGGTAAACGATCTATGGAAAAGAGCTCTCGCAGAACTTCAAAAATAATGATTTTTACGGTAGCAGCCATTTTTTTCTCGTTGACGTTAAGTCGAGGGGTTGCTTTTGCTTTGGATACGAATGTTGACCCTGTCAAACAGGCTGCGTGGGAAACCGCGCAGGCAGAAGCGGCCAAACGGATCGCTGACTTTGATACCGCCGTAAAAGCGGGAAAACCCGAGCGGATCCGCAAGGCGGCTCTGAATCTGCAATCCGATCCTATCGCCGTTCAGAAGCTTAACCAGGCCGGCCGTACCGATCTGATCGAGGCGCACAACCAGGTGACGGAGAAGATCAAGTCCGGAGCCAAAGAGAACATCCGTGAAAACATGGCCAAGGAATGGAACAAGACGCATCCTAACGAGCCGCGGATCACAAAAAAAGATGTTGAGATCTACGAGCCGACAAACTACAAAGATCCGTCGGCCAAACCCAAGAGCGGCCAGGATTGGGATGTGACGGTGCGAGTGAAGGGGAAAGATGTTCCACCGACTCAGTCTCAGAAAGTAGTGGAGAAATCCTACTATGACGCCGCGGGCGGGGAGAAAACATTCGGGAAGCGCGCTCCGGGCGTGACGTCAGAACAGGCCGCGGCCGCAGCCGCGCATCGACAAGCGGTTGAGGTGACTCACGGGAAAAGCACCGAGGCCTACAATGAGCCTGAGAAGATCCTTGGTACCAAGACCGCTAAACCGGATGCTGGAAAAAAACTCACCGATGCCGAGCAATTGACGCATGCCATTGAGAACAAAAGCAACCTATCGCGTAATAAGGCGGCGGATGCGGCGGCCGCGGGAAATGCTTCCGAAGCGATAAGGCAAGAGACCGAGCAGATGCGGCAAGCGTCGAAACAGTATGACAAGATCACCAAGCCGCGTGTCGAGGCCGTGGGGGGGCAGGTTCACTCGCAGGTTGAGAAAGGGATGGAAATAGTGCGCGACGCAGGCGCGGGGAAAATTTCTCCGGAGCAGGCACGGGCAGAGCTTGCAAAAATGGGAGAGACGCCCGAATCCATGATCAGCAAAGCGTCCGGCCAGGCTGAAGCCGCCCAGAAACTCAAGCCGTCAGGAACAGCCCCCGAGATGACAAAGACTGCAGGTACTGCATCAGAACCCATGGTCAAGAATGCTCCGGTCGACGGACCCGAAGCTGCCAAAGTCAAGGGCGCGGAAGTAGAACCGACAAGTGTTAAGTCGAAGGCCGTGAAGGCTGCCGGAACCGTCATGATCGGTATTGATATCGGGTCGACGGCGCAGGATACCAAGGAAGATATTAAGAAAGGGGACCTTAAAGGAGCGGCAACCAGGGTCATTGAAGCTGGGGCGAATATGATAACGGCCGGCGAATATGGAGCGATCAAGACGGGCCTCGAAAAAAATGCTGACATGACCGAGGCGCAGAAGCAGATCGCCAACGCGAATAAGCAGAATGAAGCGGCCTACGATCTGCAGGCGGAAAAGAAACTGCGCGAAGCGGGCGTGAGTCGCGATGAAGTAACGCGGATCATGGAGGCCAAGGCAAAAGGCGATGATTCCGCGCTGGAAAATAAGTTTAAAGAGCTGGGGATCAAGGCCCCTGAAAAGATCGTCGAAAAGGCCCCGGAGGGTGATGACACGGCGGGAGAGCGGACCGTGGCTGTCGGGAAGGGCATGGTTGAGAGCGCCGAGAAAGCAGGAACGTTCGTAAAAGAAACCGTCCAGGATGTCGGGGAGATCACCATCGGCATGACCGAGAAAGGAGTCGCGGCCGAGGTCGCGCGCCAGGCGAAAGAAAATATCGGGGATGCGGTCGGGACCTATCAGGAAAATAAAAAGGCCGGCCAGACCACGGAGGATTTCAAGCAGGGCGTGAAGGACCGCCTGCTCGCCAAAGGGGCGACTCCGGAGGGCGCTCAAAAAGCCGCCGACGCGCTGGCGGACAATGGCGATGCTTCGAAGATGAAAAAACTGGAAGAACTTCTGGATAAGAAAAATGCGGGGAAATCCTCGGAGGCTGAGGCTGCCGCCAAAGCAAGGCGCAAAAAGGCCAAGGAAAAAGAAGCCCAAAAAGAGCTTCCCAAGCCCAAAGAGGCAGCTAAAGAAGCTCCGGTTCCGAAGGGGAACGAAAAAATACTCGAGGCTGTCAAGCCTTCCCGGGTGACGGCTGTCGCCCAATTTGAGACCGACGCGAGTTTTATGGAGTATAAAAACATTGTTACCACGTCGATCGTCATTAGCTTCTGGAATTTGGGAGAATACGCGGCCGGCTATGATCGGGTGAGCGTACAAATAACGGACACCGCATCGCTGAACGGTGTCACAGAAAAGCACGGGGGGACCGGCACATTCAGCGGAGGTCCGAACGGTGTTTTTAGTTTCAACATTGACGGCAGCGCCGGACAGGGCCGGCTGATCAACGGGACTACGATCTCCCTCCCTGAAGGTAAAACGGCGGTCGTACAAAACCCTGAAGCGTTTATGGACTGGCCAAAATAAAACAAAAAGTAGCAGCGATTTCAATTTCAAAAAAGGAGAACGTGATGAGGTCCCCCATGGGCATAATGAAATTATTTGTTTTTGGCGTCCTTTTTTTTATGACGCAACTTCAGGTCGGTGGGGTCTCTGCCGCGGATGAGGCGGCCAACCCGCCCGCGCCCAGCCCGCAAGAGGTTTTGAAAACGCTGGATGATTCGATCGCGAAGGTTGAGGAATCCATCAAGCTCTTTGATGCGCAAATAGCCGAAGCGGACGCGATGGATTCCGGCGCTGACGCTTGGGGCGCGGAGCACGCTGAGTCGATCAAGAATGATCTTAAGAAGACCGCGGAAACGTACAAGCCGTTATTGGAGGAGCAACTTAAGAATTTAAAATTGATGCGGCAGCAAGCGGCATTGAAAGCCGTGGGCAAACGATAGCATCCCTGGGAGTTCAAGATTCGCAACGGTATTATCGCTCGTTGCTTTGAGAAGTTTAAAGTTTTTGCAATGGCGGCAAAGGTCATGTTAAGATGCCGCAATTCCGCAATCTTCTGGGCTATCTTCCTATAGTCCCAATTCTTATCAATTGAAGTGAAACGGAAATCGGGGCAATCCTGACTGCCCTTCGTTAAAAGACAATCAAGGTCAGGATAAACGAGTACTTGCAGTAGCGGGGCTATTACTATTCTAGCGTCCATCTCAGAGGCAGTTCGAATGGGTGTCACTGGGGGACGCTCTTTTTTAGTTGTAGAAACACTCAAGTTTCCGATGTGAGTTGCTAAGGTTCGCGAAAGTTAGAGAGTCCATTGCTCAGTCTAAGGAGGCCATCCTATGAAATTTCGATCTATTCCGGTATTGTTTTTGGCTTTGACGATCATTTCTTTCGCGGGCTGCGCGAAAAAGGCGGATCCTAAGAAGTCTGTCGACGAAATCCGAAAGGAAGTCGTGACGATGTCAGTCGCGCAACTCGAGGTCACTGCGTCCGCCTATGCTGCCGCGATTCGTGCCAAAAAAGCTGAGATCCAGAAGATCCAGAGCGAAATACAAAAAATGCCCGTGGACAAGGTTTTCAATAACAAGGCCATGGCGCGCCGCATCATCGAGATTGGCCGCGATGGGGAGGCTCTTTTCGAGCGGTACCGGGTTTATTCGAAGGCTTTTCAGGAAAAAGGCGGGGATTACAAAAAGATCCAGATCGAACCGGCTAAGTCTTAAGGAAAAACTTCCATGAAGATTGTTGATGAATTTAAACAATTTGTGATGCGGGGCAATGTCATTGACATGGCGGTCGGTGTGATCATCGGCGGCGCGTTCGGCAAGATCGTCGCGTCGATGGTGAGTGATATTATCATGCCGCCGATCGGGCTTTTGCTCGGCAAGGTGGATTTTAGCAGCCTCTATCTCAATATGTCCGGGAAGGCGTTCGCGTCCTTGGCCGAGGCGCAGAAGGCCGGCGCCCCGACCCTGAATTACGGGTTGTTCCTCAATAACGTGATCAATTTTTTGATCGTCGCGTTCGTGATCTTTATCATGATCAAGCAGATCAATAAACTCCAGAAACCGGCCAAACCCGGATCTCCGGCCGCGCCGACGACCAAGGAGTGCCCCTTTTGTTGTTCTACGATCGCGATCAAGGCGGTTCGCTGTCCGAATTGTACGTCCCAGTTCTAACGTTGATCGATCTCGAAAAGGGGGGCTCTGCGATGAGCTCCTCTTTTTTTTAGGTTTGGACTATAATCCGGAGTCACGTTGAGGGGGAAGTCTTGAAAATCCTGCATCTTGTGAACCATCTGAATATCGGCGGCATTACCACTTATATCCGGACCCTGGCCGGGGAACAGGTCAAGGCCGGGCATGAGGTGTTCGTGTGGGGCGAACACGGGACTCAATCCGATGACTTTCGAGCCCTGGGATGCACGGTCTTGGGAGATGTCCCCCGCTGTAAAAGCGAGCTTTCTCCCAGGCTTTGGTTTGCGCTCCCCAAGCTTCTTCATGCTCTGAAGACCCATTCTATCGACATCGTTCACACGCATACGCGCGTCACCCAAGTACTTGCCGGAGTAGCGACTTTTTTTGCCGGGGTCCCTTACGTTTCAACGGCGCATATGTTCTATAAACGCCGTTTGGGCCGACGGTTTTTCCCGTGTTGGGGGAAAACGATCATTGCCATCTCCACGGTCATGGAGGAAGGTCTGCGGACGATCTTCAAGGAAAAGGAATTGCCTCCCATTACGGTCGTCCCCAACGGGATCGATGTGGAACATTTGCGCGGAAAATTCGATAGCGTTGATCGTGTCAAGATCCGGAAAGATTACGGGTATTGTGATCAAGATCTCGTGGTGCTGTCGCTTTCCCGGTTGATCCCGGTCAAGGGCGTTCACATTCTGATCGAGGCTTTTGCGGCAGCCCATAAGGAAGTTTCGGGATTGAAGCTGCTTGTGGCAGGCGCGGGTGATTCTGTTTACACCCAAGGGTTGAAGGATCGTGTCCGGGAGTTACATCTGGAGAAGGATGTGCTTTTCCTTGGGAATGAGCCCGCGATCGAAAAACCGTTCCAGGCCGGCGACATTTTTGCGGCGCCCTATCTTTGGCCGGAAGCTTTTGGGCTTTCTGTTCTGGAGGCGATGACGGTGGGACTGCCTGTGGCGGGATCGATCTCCGGAGGGATCGTGGATCTTCTGGGACACGGGAAATACGGCCTTCTTTTTGTCAGAGAAGATGTCTCTGATCTCACGTCTTGCCTTCTTCGCTATGCGAAAGATCCCTCGCTTCGCGCGAAGATGGGGGCGGCTGCCCGAAAGGCGGCTTTGGAGTACAGTTCGGTGAGAATGTGCGAACGCGTCCAGAAAGTTTACGACCAGGTCCTGAAGGAAAGGGCATGAAGAAGTTCATTCCGATCCTCGCTTACCACAGTCTTGACCCCCAGCGATTTCCAAATAAACTCGCGATTAGTCCCGATCTTTTCCGCAAACAGATGTCCTGGATCAAACAGAGGCAATGTCAAGTGGTCGGTCTCGGGGCGTGTGCCGCCGCGAAATGGAAAGAAAGTTTTTGGGAACGTCAGACCGCGATCACGTTCGATGACGGTTATATGGACAACTATGAATTTGCTTTTTCTATCCTTAAAGAGTTCAAATTTTCAGCCGCATTTTTCGTGACGACAGAAGATGTCGGTAAAAAGGGGTTTATGACCTGGGACATGCTCCGTGAAATGAGCGCGGTGCCCGGGATCGAGATCGGAAGTCACGGGGTCGCGCACAAAGCTTTTGCAGATACCTCTGAAGATGAAGCGCGGGCTTCTTTGGTCACATCCAAAAAGATCCTGGAGGACAAGCTGGGGTGCCAGATCAAGGCGGTGTCTTATCCGTGCGGTTCCTTTAATGACAAGATCGTCACAATGGCTCGCGAGGCAGGGTATGTCTACGGTTGCGCTGCAAGTCATGTGCATGACCCGAAATACGTAGGCCATCCCTATCTTCTGCGGCGCATCAAGATCTCGGGTTCCTCAAGCTCCGACTTCGCTTTCAGCCTTCGTCTCTCCGGTTTTTATCACTTCTCCGGAAGGCCCTGAGTGTTTCGTCATGGAAAAAAAACGTAAGCCTATCGTAGTCGGGATGTCCGGGGGGGTGGATTCTTCCATGGCGCTCATGCTTCTGAAAGAAAAGGGTTGGAACCCCGTCGGCGTTTCACTCCAGTTTCCCGTATGGGACGATGAAACGAACGGCCTCCAGGAGAATGTCTGCGGCAGTAAGGAATCTTTTCAGCTTGCGGAAAGCGTCTGTAAAAAGCTCGACGTGCCTTATCATATCGTGGACGTGTCACGTGATTTCAAAAAAGAAGTCGTCGATTATTTTCTCGCCCGTCTTCGCGGACATAAGACTCCGAATCCTTGCGTCATGTGTAACCGTCACCTCAAATTCAGGAAGCTGCTAGAGTGGGCGAAGCGGCACGGTATCGCGCACGTGGCCACCGGGCATTATGCGCGGGTCCGGAAAGACCCGAAGACCCGTAAGATCGAACTCCTGACAGGCAAAGATGCGGAAAAAGACCAGACGTACCCGCTCAGTTTTCTTTCGCAGGAGCAACTCCGCCATGTGGTGTTTCCCCTGGGTGAGTACACGAAGCAAGAGATCTATCAGATGGCCGCCGACCGCGGCTTTGAGATCTTTCTTGAGCGCAAACAGAGTCAGGATTTTTGTTTCGTTTCAGGAAATGCGCTGGGAGCGTTTCTCGCGCAGGAGATTGGTAAGAGCGAGGGCGAGGTTCAGGACGATGCGGGTCATGTGATCGGCAAGCACCAGGGGCTTCATTTCTACACCGTGGGGCAGCGCAAGGGACTCGGGTTTTCCGGCGGGCCTTTCTTTGTAATGGGATCGGACACGGCGCGAAATGTTCTTCGCGTGACTCGCGACGAAAAAAAACTTTTGAGCCGGGAAGTGCTCCTTTCACCTTGTAATTTTATCGGGGGGAAGCCCAAGCAGCCTGTGCGGATCAAAGCCAAGATCCGTTATCGTCAGGCGGCTGCGCCCGGAAAACTTTTTCCTCTTTCCGGGAACCGGGCGAAGATCCTTTTTGATAAGCCCCAACGGGCGGTGACTCCCGGTCAGTTTGCCGTTCTTTACCGAAGATCCGTGTGCCTCGGTGGGGGAGAGATCTTGCCCTCGCGTTCCCAGTATTTCTCAAAATAGAATTTGACAAAACCTTCAAAATAGAGCATAGTGCACAAGTCTTGAACAGAAGGTCGAACATGATGTGTACCGCAAGGTCTTGTGTTTGCCTTGCGGTTTTTTTGTTTTTACCCTGTTTGAGGCTCCCCGGAAGGGGACAATACAGCAGGCCAGTTCCAACTGAACCAGGTTGATGTTTTTACCGTAGTGAAGGTTGAACTTGTCATGCGTTACTAATCAAGAAAAGGAGCAACATCAACCATGGTACAAGGCAAAGTGAAGTGGTTCAACAACTCAAAAGGCTATGGATTTATCTCCCGTGAGGGCGGCGCTGATGTGTTCGTGCATCATACGGCGATCCAGGGCGAGGGATACAAGTCTTTGGAAGAAGGCCAGGCGGTCGAATTTGAAGTGACCCACGGTCCCAAGGGCGAACAAGCCTCCAACGTTGTGAAGATCTAAGAACCACAACTGGAACTGTTAAAAACCCCGCTGACTTCGGTCAGCGGGGTTTTTTTATGTGTTCTTGGAGGGGGAGCGCATAGCACCCAAGCATGCGGTGCTTATGCTTTCTTCGATACGTCTTCGCTCAAGCGTCCCCAGGAGAAAGCGCTAAGCGGAGTATCCTCGGTCGAAAGTTCGATCACAAGTCGCTTGTTGTCCGTGAAGTATGCGTCGCCCGTGAGATTTTTATTTTTATGTTCCGGTTGTTCAAGGCCGGGGTTCGCAACGAAGCCGTATTTTGAGACCCTTTGCATTTCGAGCAGGTCCGCCAGAAGATAATCGCGCGAGTCATCCAGATTCGGGTCGATCTTGTGCGTGGTCATATACCATGTCTTGAAAGTGAACTTGACGCCGATATCACGGCTGATGGCGCCCATCCAGACGGGCTTTCCGTTGTAGCGCATCGGCGTGTACCAAAGACGGAAATGCAGGCGTTGGTTGATGTTATCCCTCGTCTTCTGGAATGCGATGTCCTGGGGATGGCGGTGATAGTAAAGAGGACTGACCGGGGAATAGCGATCGTTTTCTCCCGTGAGGAAGGCTTTAGCCATAGAAAGTCCTGAGCCCACCGTAAGCGCGGAAGTTTCATCCCAGCCTGAAGAAGTGAAGATCGTGATGAGGTCCTCGAGCTCTCCGATTACGACCAAGTTCAGAGGGTCGCCGTTCTGGGAGTCCTTTTTGTTCGTCGTGCAGCAGGGAAGTTGTTCGAGGTGTCCGGGAAAATCCTTGGCCGTGTATTCCAGGATCGTTTGTTCCGAATAACGGCTGGCAAGATCCTTCGTGGTGTAATCGGGTTTCATGCCGGGGACGGTCACCATGAAATCAAAGATCTCGCGTTTTCCGTCCGCGATAAGATCAACTTTGACATGTTTGGTGCCCTGATCGACGGAGGTATAGAGAAATCCCTCGTGTTTTTCCCCGGGTTGGATCACATGACTATGCATGGAGACTTCATTGAAGACCGAGTCCATTTCATTATTCGCGTGGCGGACCGCAAAAAAATTGATCGGGACCAGGACGAGGGCTGGGAAGAAGATGACCGCGAGGAGCCCGGCTTCGAAAAATTGGCGGGTTTGTCTGTAATGGGCCATATAGGTGGCCTCTTCCGCGGAATAATAATTGGGGTCCATATTCCTTGGGATCAGAAAGAAGGTTGTATCGCCGCGGTTGTCGATCTCCAGCCAAAGTGGTTGGATACCTCTTTTGGACAAGGAGGTTCCGAAGAACTTTTTCGCTTCCTTGTTGCTCAGCACCGTGAGAGTAACCGTCAAGTCGTTGCGTGTTTGCGTCTGAGCTCTTTCCATAAAAGAGGCGCGATCTGTGATATGGGGGCGGTAGCGGACGCACCCGGAAAAGACGAGGGACAGGATCAGAAAAGAAGCCAGAACAGGATTGCTTTTTCGGACCACCAACGGCATTTGAATTTTTCCTCCATAGAATAAAAGGCATTGTATAATAACCCGCCACAGTAAGAAACGTCCAAAAGCGCATCTTCTTTATCCAAATGGAGATTGATCCTATGAAAAAAATTTCCCGCGTTGCGATCCTGCTTTTTTTTATCGGTTGTTCCACGGTCCCGATCACGGGTCGGCGGCAACTTTCCTTCATTCCTCAGGGGGAGCTTCTGACCTTGAGCGATCAAAGTTACAAAGATGTTCTGAACAAGGCCACGATCTCGACCGATGCCTCATGGAATCAGAAGTTGACGGAGGTCGGTCAGAAGATCGCGGCTTCGGCTGAGACTTTCATGCGCGAGAATGGGATGGAAAAGGACCTCAAGAATTACAAATGGGAATTCAATCTCATCCAGGATGATAAGACCGTCAACGCGTTTTGTATGCCCGGCGGGAAGATCGTGTTTTATACGGGGATCCTGCCGGTGGTGAAAGATGAGAATGGCTTGGCGACGGTGATGAGCCATGAAGTGGCGCATGCGATCGCGAATCATGGCGGTGAGCGCATGAGTCAGGAGCTTGTGGTCCAGGCGGGCGGCATGGGACTCGCTCAGATCACAAAATCAAAACCTGTATTGGCTCAGAAGATCCTGATGCAGGCCTATGGCGCAGGGTCTCAGGTCGGGATCCTTCTGCCGTACAGTCGAAGTCACGAATCGGAAGCCGATCATATCGGTCTCGTACTGATGGCCCGGGCGGGTTATGACCCCAAGACCGCAGTGGCTTTCTGGGAACGGATGAGCGCTTTAGGCGGAGCAAAGCCGCCGGAGCTTCTTTCGACCCATCCCGCGAATGCGCGTCGGATCGCGGATATCCAAAAAGAGACCCCAGAAGCGGAAAAATATTATAAAGGCTAACTTGGGACTAAAGACCGAAGATGAGAGACTGCAGTCAAAGCTTGGGTCTTTAGCTTTGAGATTAACAATGGCAGATGAGGGGTGGATGATGAAATTTAAAATCATAGGGGTGTCGTTTTTAACGATATCGATCTTGGTGGGCACCTGCTATGCGGCAGACGATCAGGCGTCGCTCGGGAGCAAGGCGGGCGAAGCGGCCCGACAGCTGAAAGAGACAGCGGATGAGAGTTTATCGACCGGGGCCACTAAGGTGGGCGAAGCTTCCCAAAAAGTAGAGGTTGAGGTGCGAGATACTGTGAAGACACTTCGGGAGCAGTGGGATGAACTTTCCAAGCAGCTTCAGGAAAAAGCCCGAGAACTTCAGAAGCAGGCCGAGCAGCAATGGCAGGATTTCAACAAGTCCTTTAAGCAGACCTCCAAGCCGTAGCTTTCTTTTTTTTCGGCGATCAAACTTCTTCCTCTGGCCCGTCGATCTCATCCTGGATGAGTGTCCCCCACCCCTTAGCCGTTTTTCCGATGATCTTTATTGAGGATTCAAACGAGGCGGAAACAGCATTAGCCTGATCAAACTTGAGAAATTGGAATTTTCTCCGATAGATAGAGGGTGCCCTTCGACGTGATCAATCATCATTAAAGGATCTACCCAAGCATGAATTTTCCGGAAGATATCCGCAATCAGCTCAAAGTCCAGATCTCCGAACGGTGCGGACTTTATTTTCGCGATCACGATCTTAAAAATCTCGAATCCGGCGTGATCCAAAGAATGAAGGTTCTCGGGTTCGATTCCGTTCACGCCTATTACCTCCACCTTACGACGTCTCAAGAAAAAGAGATCGAATTCCGCGAGCTTCTCAATCTCCTGACCATCAATCACACCTATTTTTTTCGCAATGAACCTCAGTTTGCGGCCTTGAAGGACAAAGTGCTTCCGGACCTTATCGCGCAGAAGAAGCGGCAGGTCTTGGACAGTACCTCCGGTGAAAAACCGAAGCTGCGGATCTGGAGCGCGGGGTGTTCGACCGGCGAGGAGCCTTATACGATCGCCATGATCCTTCGTGAATTGATCCCGAGTCTGGGGGATTGGGATATCGAGATCCTGGCGACTGATGCTTCTTCTGAAGCTGTGGCGAAAGCCCAAAGTGGCATCTACAGCGAGAATTCCATGCGGCTCGTGGAAGAACCTTACCGGAGCAAGTATTTTTCCAAGGTTGCTACCTCAAGGGCGAGCGGGGAGTGGAAACTTTCAGACGAGATCAAACGTATGGTGAAATTCAGTTTTCTCAACCTTGTGGAGGATCCGTATCCTTCGGACCTGGATATCGTTTTCTGCCGGAATGTGACCATTTATTTCGAAGTCAAGACCACCATCAAGATCATGGAAGATTTCGCCTTGAACATGACGGATCCGGGCTATCTTTTCCTCGGTTCCTCCGAGAGCCTGCAGTATTTGACCCCGAAATTTCGAATCGCAAGCTGGCTGGAGGGCATCTATTACAGGAAGGCTACCGGAAAATCCGAGGAAGGGGAATCGACTCCTCTTTGGACGGCGGGGGAAACGGCCGAGGAGAAATATGATGAGGAAACGCTGCCTCTGACGCTTGCCGTGCCAACGGAGCATTCAAAGCACACAAAGCTTTCGACGGAAGAATTTGAAGCGTTGCGCCAGATGATCGTCCGGTATATTTATTTAAAGGACTATGCCAAAGCCACGGATCTGATCGAAAATGTCGCTGCCTTGATTGAAACGGTCTCTCTAGAAGGGGAGAGAATGGCCGATATACACTATCTGGAAGCGGATATTTTTGCCAATAAGAACCAGCCCGAAGAAGCGAAGGCTCGCTTGAAAAAAGCTTTAGAGCTCAATTCTCTTTTTGCGCCGGCGTATTTTTTGTTGGGATGTATCGATTTTGAAGCGGGACGGATCGCGCAGGCGAAAGATCATTTGAACCGGGCGCTTTATATCGACAGGGATTTTGTGATGGCCCGTTTTTACATGGCGCACGCTTTCCGGAGTGAGGGACGGGTGAGTGAAGCCGTACGGGAATACCGGAATACGCTGACGGCCCTTTCCAAAGGGACGCCCAGTCCCAGGAGTCGCATGATTTTGCAGAGTAGCGGGTTCAACTTTGCGACCTTAAAAGGTGTTTGTCGGGATAATCTCGAGCGCCTGAAAATGGAGTCCTGATGAAGGTTCTTGTCTTTTCGGTCGGAGATAAAGATTACGGAGCGGATATCACCAAGGTTCGCGAAGTGATCCGTTTGAGGAAAGTGACTCCGGTCCCCGATGTCCCCGATTTTATCGAGGGGGTTATCAGCTTTCGCGGGAAGATCCTTCCTCTGATCAATCTCGGCAAGAGGTTCGGAGGATCGGTTGAGACGTCAAGAGCCAACCGCATTATCATCGTGAAGGTCCAGGACCATTGGACAGGGATGTTGGTCGACAAGGTTTGCGATGTGACCACCTTCAAACCCGAGGAGATCGTTTCACCGGATGAAATGTTCAAAAATGCCCATTACCTGCGGGGGGTCGCAAAATGGGTGGAAAAAATGGTCCTGATCGTGGATCTGGCCGAGCTATTAAAGAGTGAAGATACAGCGAGTCTTCAGAAGGTTCAGGATCGGGTGGAACTCAGAAAGAAAACGGAGTGACCGGGAACACGCTATGATCGACGACGGGGTTAAGATCTATATTGAGCCGGAGGACGAGGCGGATTTTGAGGCCGGCAGTGTTAAGGCGACTCTTCGGGTGCTCGTTTTTTCGCTGGGGGCAGAAACATATTGTGCGGACGTTCGCCAGGCTAAAGAAGTGATCCGGATGCCTGAAATGACCCGCGTTCCCAATGTGCCGTCTTTTGTTCTAGGGATCACGAATTTCCGGGGTGAGATCTTAAGCATTCTTGATCTGCGTCATTTTTTCGGATTGGAACAAAAGGGTAAAGTCAAAGATGTCCGGATTATTGTGACGGATGTCAGTGGGGAAAAAGTGGGGCTGATGGTGGATCGGATCAACGGCGCGCTTGATATCGAGGAAGAGAAGATCCAGGAAACGCTTCCGACTCTTCGGGGACAGCTTGCGGATTACACAAAGGGGCAGATCCCTATGGGGGACGATATTTTGATCTTTCTGGATCTGGCAAGAATTCTCAATGGCGAAGAGATCCGGAATTTGAGAAAAGGAAATGAATAAGATTCCATAGGCATTTCTGGCCGAAATGTCCAGGAAATGACGCGAGTCTTATTTTTGAGGGAATACGAAGCGCAGCCTTCGGACAAAGACAAAAGCGACAGGGTCTCAATACGCGGGTCACATAAAGGGGGTTGGTATGGAAAAATTTAATGATTGGTCCATTGGCAAAAAAATGGGTGTCACCCAATTCGGGGTGATCCTGGTTTCATTTATTGCCGTGACGATTTTCATCACAGCTTTCATAGCCTCAACGTCGAAAAGGAGCCATGAACGTGATCTTCGGACGCAAATGGCTCTTACGATCGATATGATCGATGTCTACCGGTCTGTTCTCGAGGAGAAGGCCGTCACTATTTTTTCCGTTTTCTCGTCGTTATTTGCGGAAAAGTTCACCATGGACGAGGGTGTCATGATGGATATTAACGGAGTGGCAGCTCCTGTGCTAAGGAATGGCGGGGTGGTGGTCAATTTGAATTACAGCGAAGTGGATCGCGCCACGCAGGTCACGGGAGCGACGGCGACCGTTTTTGCCCGGAAAGGGGATGATTTTATCCGGGTGACGACTTCTCTTAAGAAGGAAGATGGGTCACGCGCAATCGGGACGCTTTTGGAACGGACTCATCCAGCCTACGATCTTTTAATGAAAGGCGAGGGGTTCGTCGGAAAAGCCACTCTTTTTGGCAAAGATTACATGACGAAATATTCTCCCATTAAAGATGATTCCGGGAAAATGATCGGAGTGCTCTACATCGGATATGACTTTACGGAAGGATTGAAAACGCTGAAAAGTAAGATTAATGCCATCAAGATCGGAGAGACCGGTTTTATCTATACCCTCAACGCGGCGGAAGGAAAAGAAAAGGGCATTTTTGTGACCCATCCGACGGATCAGGGGAAAGTGATGCTAGGGACGGCGGATGTAAAGGGGAAGAAATATGTGGATGAGATGCTCAGTCTGAAAAACGGAGCCATTAATTATTATTGGGACTATATCGATGGAGGAAGGGCCTCGGCGCAGGAAAACTTCTCGATCTATTCCTATTATGGACCCTGGAAATGGATCGTGGCCGTGGGCCACAAGCAATCAGAGCTGACCCAGGTTGCGAAACGTCTCGGCAATTACGTTCTTTTGATCAGTCTGACGATCGCCGTGTTGATGGTTCTTTTGCTGCAGAACCTGACGGTCCGGTGGGTTTTGAATCCCCTTGGAAAAGTCATGAAGATTACCAAAGATATTGCGGAAGGAAGAGAAACTGTGACTAAAAAATTACAAGTCACGAGCAAGGATGAGATCGGCGTGCTCGCCGGTAGTTTTAATGCCATGACAGAAAGTTTAGTGGCGCTCATTGTCCGCATTCAGAACGTGGCGGACAGTATTATTTCTTGCAGCCGGGAGATCCTGGTGGCTTCGCAAGAACAAGCGGCCGCAGCGCGGGAACAATCCTCTGCGGTAACGGAGACGACCTCGGCCACGAAGGAGCTTTCCGCGACGTCCGAACAAGTGGGCGAAAGTATCAAGAAAGTCGCGCAAGTCGCGGCTCACGCGTTGGCGGGGATGGCCAAGATCAAAGAAACGACTGCCAGGACCAACCTGATGCTTTCCTCTCTGGGGGAGAAATCGCAGAGGATCGGGAAGATCACGGAGCTGATTGATGACGTGGCGGACCAAACGAATCTTTTGGCGGTCAACGCCTCGATCGAAGCGGCGCGAGCAGGAGATCAGGGCCGGGGTTTTATGGTGGTGGCCGACGAGATCCGGAAACTTGCTGATTCTACGGCGAAATCGACTAAAGATATTACGGCGCTCATCGAATTGATCCAGCATGAGATGTCGAACGCGATCATGTCGATGGAGCAGAACGTCGCGAGCGTGGATGAAGAGTCGCGGCTGTCGCAACAGACGACCGAAAAGGCCAAAGAGATCGCCATGAGCGCTCATCAACAGATCAGTGGCTCGAAGCAGATCGCGAGCGCTATGATGAACATTGATGATGCCATGAAGCAGATCTCGACTGGCGCGCAGCATTCCCAGGGCGCGGTGAAGCAACTTACGGATTTGGCGGAGGAACTCGGTCACGCGGCTTCCAAATTCAAATTATGAGTCTTTTTTGGGTTGGGGCCCGGGTGAATCGGGTGACTGTTTCTTGCGAGAAAAAATCGAGGGAATGTCATGGCGTTCGATAAATCGAAGTTTATCGATCAGTTTAAGGCCGAGACTCTGGAACGAATCCAGGCGCTTAATCTTGGGCTTCTCAAGCTCGAAAAAAAACCGCGGGATCCGGAACTCCTGAACGAGATGATGCGGGAGGCGCATAGCATCAAAGGCGCGGCCCGTATGATGGGGTACAAAAGGATCGAGGATATTACTCACAAGATGGAGGATGGCCTCGAGCGGGCGGTGAATGGGGAGCTCCTTCTCAATAACGAACGCTTTAATGTTCTTTTCAAGTGCCTTGATGCGATCGGTCCTCTTTTAGAAGATAAAGTGACTTGGGAAGATACGGGGATCAACAGCTCTTTCACTCAAGATCTTTGCGTCCGCCTGGAAAAAGCTTTTTTGGAAAAACCCGCTGGAATTTTTGACGCCCCTGCGCAGCCGAAAAATCAAGAGAGTCCCACGGGACAAGCCCCCGATCCGGTTTCCACCGCAGCTTTGGCTCCCGAGTCCAGGAGCCGCGGGGTGGCTTTGGAAGAAAGCGTCCGGGTTGACCTTGATAAGCTGAACCGGCTTGTGAATCTTTCGGGCGAGCTTCTCATCTCCAAGATCCGGTTAAAGGAATTGAATAATGAACTTTTGATCCGGGCGGAATCTCAAATGGAATCCAATCCTGTGGTCGCGGGGTTGATCAAGGATCTCACGAAGGTGACGGAACAAATGGATACCTTGACCGAAAATATCCAGGAAGAAATGATGAAGGTGCGGATGTTGCCGGTCGGGCACCTTTTCAATACTTTCCCCCGTGCGATGCGGGATCTTGCAGCGGAAAAAGGGAAAGAGATCGATTTTGTGATCGAGGGCCAGGACACCCAACTGGACAAGGCGATCCTGGACGATATGCGTCTTCCCATGATGCATCTTTTGAGAAATTGTGTGGACCATGGGATCGAAACCCCCGAAGAAAGAAAAAAAATGGGGAAGTCCCCCTGCGGTCAGATCAGGCTTACGGCGGAGCAGGAAGGTTCTCAGATCGTGATCACGGTCGCGGATGACGGGCGGGGGATCGATGTTGCCAATGTGAAGGAGCACGCCGTTACCAAGGGGCTCGTTTCACGGGAAAATATCCAGAACATGCTGGAGGAGCAGGTCTTTCAATTGCTTTTTACGCCGGGGTTCAGCACGCAAGAAGAAGTTTCCGACATTTCCGGTCGCGGGGTCGGTCTGGATGTGGTCCGGGACATGGCCGTCAAGTTGAAGGGTATGGTCGAAGTGAAATCGGATCCGTCGCAGGGGACCCGTTTTATCATCCGGTTGCCGCTGACATTGGCTATTACAGAAAGTCTTTTAGTGATCGCGGGGCATGATACTTTTGCCATTCCTGTCGATGCGGTCATTGAGACCCTCCGCATCAGTTTGAGTGACATCAAAACGGTCGAAACCAAAGAGGTGATCACGGTTCGCGGCTACATTCTTCCGGTGGTGAAATTGCATGATGCCTTTGGTCTTCCGGCTAAGGGGATCGTGGAAAAGAAGTTTCTGCCGATCGTGATCGTCCAATCCGTTGAAAAACGGATCGGGATCCTGGTGGACGGGCTATTGGGGCGTCAGAATATCATCGGAAAGAATTTGGGAGATCCTCTCAAAAAGGTGAAGCATATTGCCGGCGCGACTATTCTAGGGAGCGGGGAGGTGGTGCTTCTTTTGGATATTCCATCGATCATTTATTCCGCAGAGGGAGGCGTCATCCGGAAGGCGGTCGTGAAACCCAAGATCGTTCCTGGTAAAAAGAAAAAGACGATCCTTCTTGCGGAGGATGTTTTAACGACTGCGATGCTTGAAAAGAACATTCTGGAATCGGTTGGGTATAACGCAGTCATTGCGCGGGATGGAAAAGAAGCGCTGGAAAAGGCTGCTCATGAAAGTTTTGATCTTGTGATCACCGACGTGCTCATGCCGCGGATGGACGGATTCGAACTGGTGACGCGTCTTCGCGCGGAAAAGAATTACAAAGAAGTCCCTATCATCATCGTGACAACGCGCGAAAGCGATGATGACAAACGCAAGGGAATGGAAGCAGGCGCGAACGCGTATATTTTGAAGAGCGATTTCACCTCGGAAACGCTTCTAGAGACCATCGAGCGCCTTCTGGGTTAATCAAGTGTCACTGCGGCAGAAATAACTTTATAAAGGTACGACCATGAGTGATGTGATCCGTGTTCTGATCGTCGATGATTCCTCCTTGGTGCGCCAATCGATCGGAACTATTCTGAGTTCGGATCCCGATGTGGAGGTGGTGGGGGAGGCCCGGAATGGTCGTGAAGCCTGCGAAAAGACGCTGACCTTGCGGCCCCATGTGATCACCATGGATCTGACCATGCCTGAGATGGACGGGGCGGAGGCGATCATGAAGATCATGGAGGAGTGCCCGACGCCCATTATTGTGGTGAGCAGCATGAACGTCAACGTGATCGCCAAGGCGTTGGCTTTGGGGGCTATGGATTTTGTGGCTGTGACGGGAGATATCGGCGAGATCAGACATGATCTGATCGAAAAGGTTAAGATCGCCTCGAGGGTACGCGCCATTCGTCACTTAAGGAGTCGCTTCTCGCCCAAGACGGTGCCTGTTCCCAGGGAAGCGGCTTCCAAAATAGTGGTGGTAGGGGTTTCCACGGGTGGGCCGCAAGCGCTTCAGATCCTATTTTCCAAGTTACCGCCTGATTTTCCGGCCGCGATCCTGGTGGTACAACATATTTCTCCGGGATTTATTCAAGGGCTCGGGGATTGGTTGGCCCAGACCACGCCCCTTCAGTACCAGGTAGCGAAGAGCGGCGACATGCCACAAAAAGGGACGGTTTATTTTGCTCCAGATAATGTGCATATGATGGTGGACAAACATGAGCGAATTGTGCTGAAGGAAGATCTTACCAAAAAAATGGTCCATGTCCCGGGGATCGATGTGTTGATGGAATCTGTGGCGGAGGTTTTCCGCGGGAATGCCGTTGGAGTGATCATGACGGGGATGGGGCGGGACGGAGTCGCCGGAATCTCGGCGATCAATAAATCGGGTGGGCGCACTCTTGCGCAGGATGAAAAAACCTCGGTGATTTTTGGGATGAATAAACTCGCGATCGAAGCGGGGGCGATCGACCATGTGTTACCGCTCGAAGCTATCGCGGAGGAATTGGTTCGGATCGTGAAGGATAATAATCGATGAAAAAAAAGCGCATTCTTATCGTGGATGATAGTGGTTTGATGCGTGAAATGTACAAGTCTCAGTTGAAGGAGGCCGGTTACGAGGTCCTTACTGCCACGGACGGGATCGAAGCGATCAATACAGCGTTCACCGGTTCACCGGATCTGATCCTTTTGGATGTTCACATGCCCAAGATCAACGGATATCAGGTGTGCCGGCTTCTCAAAGACCGATCCGAGACAAAAGATATCCCGATCGTGATCATGACCGCCCTGGAAGCAGGCGGGGTGATCCAGGATCCAAAAACATGGAGCTTTCAGACCGGGGCCGACGGATTTTACGGAAAAGGCGAGGGCTGTTCATTGATCCCCGTCGTCGATATGTATCTTGAAAAAGCCTCGGCTTCCGAAGGAGCTCCATCATGCGGTTCGGCTCCAGCCATGAGTGAGAACGAGATCATGCTTGCGCTCTCCGCGCTTTTAGACCGCCAGCTTTATCTGGATATTACGCGGCTTAAAGCCTTGGATGAAATGAAGAATGTCTTTGTTTCGAACGTCGCCCATGAGTTTCGAACCCCCATTGCGATCATGCGAGGCCATCTCGAGAACATCCGGGAGGGAGCTTATGGCCCCGTCACCCCCCAACAGGCCGAAACGGTGGATGTCATGCTTCGAACGATCCAGCGCGTTGCGCGATTGACGCGGGACATGCTGGATATCTCCAAGATCGAAGCCGGAAAGCTTGAACTCGATCGGCAGGATGTGGATCTTGCGAAAGTCGTGAAGGAAGTTGCGAAAACTTTTGAAGTCGAAGCCTCACGGAAAAAGATCAAGCTGGCTTTTCAGATCCCTGAAAAAGCGGTTCATTTTTTCGGGGATGCGGATCGACTCCCGCAAGTGTTCGTGAATCTTGTGAGCAATGCGATCAAATATACTCCCGAAGGTCAGACCGTAACCGTGCGGGTCTTTGAAGAGCCTCAGAAAGGTTTCATTCGCGCCGAGGTGGAAGATACCGGTAAGGGGATCCCCGAAGATCAAAGAGAAAAGATCTTTGATAAATTTACCCGGATCGGCACCGAGCAACAAGAGGGGACCGGATTGGGTCTTCCCATTGCCCAGGATCTTGTGGTACTTCACGGCGGGAAGATCTGGGTCGAGGCGGTATCGCCTTCAGGTTCCCGGTTCGTGGTGCTCTTGCCGCAGGGAAATAAGTAGGATTGGATGGGGGATGTTTTCGCGTGGAACGTTGAAAGATGACCTTAGGGCATCGATAGAGGGGTTTAGTCCATGGGGGCTATGTCGATAATGGGATATCGGGAAAAAGCGAGTTGCTAAACAATTATTTTATAAAATTAACTCCGGAGCAAGAGATCCTTTATGACACAAAAGATCCTTTTGGTGGATGACAGTCCTTTGGTGCTTGCCATGAACAAGGCTCAACTGGAAGAGGCGGGTTATGAGGTTTTGACCGCCAAAGATGGGCAAGAAGGTTTGGATCTTGCTCGCAAAGTATCGCCCGATGTGATCCTGCTAGATCTGATGCTTCCGAAACTCGATGGTTATAAAGTTTGCCGGATGCTCAAGTTCGACCAGGCTTTTGAAAATATCCCGGTGATCATTATCTCTGCAAAGGACAGCGAGGCGGACAGAAAGCTCGCGGAGCAGTCGGGTGCCAACGCGTACATGGCCAAGCCGTTGGACATCCCCTTGTTCACTCAGACGGTTCAAAAGTTGACGCCAGGTTAAGCCCGTGGGCGGCCCTAGCCTCGGGAAAGACGAAGATCCAGGAAGTGCGAGTTGAATCAGGACGAAGTGAGGAATGATCGGATGAAAAAAAAGATTCTTTTGGTGGATGATGAGCCCAATATCCAGATGATCGTCAGCGCACGTCTGACGGCCCTCGGATTTGAGGTTTTGATCGCCAAAGACGGTCAGGAGGGTTTGGACCTTGCGCGAGAAGAATTTCCTGACGCGATTTTGTTGGATCTGATGCTTCCGAAACTTGATGCCTGAATTCAACCAGCAAGTGCAACAGCTGAGGATTTAAAGACCTCTGCTGGTGTTTGAAATCCGAGACATTTTCTCGGCCGGTGATTGAGCCAGTGCTCCACCGATCTGATTCTGTTCTTTGAGATCTTAGCAAAGTCCG
>JAZDJU010000029.1:0-2574 GCA_043803685.1 Candidatus Omnitrophota bacterium | reverse complement strand
CCAAAGACGAGGATCATCTTGGTTTTGTAATTAAAGCTGACGATAATTATATTTATTATTCAGGGGATACGGATGTAATACCTGAAGAAGTCATATACGGACCAAGGATAGACTTGGCTATTATACCGGTTTCTGGAAGTTACGTTATGTCCAAGGAAGAAGCGGTGGAGGAAATCAATAAGCTGAAGCCCGAATTAGCAGTCCCTATGCACTACGGAAGACTTGTTGGTAGTCATGAGGACGCTGAATATTTTGCCAGGAAGGCAGGAGTCGAGGTATCCATAATGACCGAGACAAAAAAGATTATATTGTCTTCATAGTGTCACGTAGACTCTCAAGTGTTGGACAGAATCGAGATAGTTTTATTATAGTATGTTCGGCAGTGAATTTCCGTCACCAGTAATTACCAAAATATCATTTACTTACGTGACATAGAACCGTGATGGTCAGATTTAGGTATCAAAAAAGCACACGCACCTCACGGAACAAGAAACCGGATTTTCGGGATAGACGGCTGTAGGACAATGTGTGCTCCATACATCCATGGCGCCGGATTTCCGATTAAAAGTAGGAGGAAATCAGAAGATGGATCAGCAGGAAAAGACTTTATGGCAAACGGATGACTGGTTTGTAAGCCCTTGGAACTACGTAGAGGAAGTGACGAAGGATTTCAACCCTCCCAGGAAGGTGAAGATTCACGACGTTACCCTGCGCGATGGAGAGCAACAGGCGGGGGTTGTGTTCACCAAGGATGACAAGGTGCGTATTGCCGAAAAACTGGCCGAAGTGGGCGTGCACCGCATCGAGACAGGGATGCCGGCCGTCTCCCCTATGGATGAAGCGGCGATCAAAGAGATCGTCAAGCGCAACCTCGGGCCGGAAATTTTCTGTTTCAGCCGCTGTATGGTGGACGATGTGAAGAAGGCCGTGGACTGCGGCGTGAGCGGCATCGTCATTGAAATCCCCGCCAGTGCCCACCTGGTGGAACAGGCCTACCGGTGGCCCATGGAGAAAGCCATCGATTTGTCGATCAAGGCGACGGCCTACGCCAAATCGCAGGGCCTTTATACGGTCTTCTTCACCATCGATGGGACCAGAACAGACATGGATTTCCTGCTTAACCTCCTGGAGCGGGTGGCCAGGGAGGGCCACATGGATGCCTTCACCCTCGTGGATACCTTCGGCGTACTCTCCCCCCAGGGTGCGAGTTACTTTACCCACAAGGTGAAAGAGCGGATAGCGAAGCCCTTGGAGATCCACTTTCACTCGGACTTTGGTCTGGGGGTGGCCAATACGATCATGGCGGTGCTTGCGGGAGCCGAGGTGATCCATTCTACGGTGGGCGGCATTGGAGAGCGGTGCGGAAACGCCCCCATGGAAGAGACGGCGCTGGCCCTGCTGACGCTCTACGGAATCGATGTGGGCATCAACTACGGCAAACTCAATGAGCTCTCCAGGCTGGTCATGGATCTGGCCGGCTTGGAAGTCGCGGCCAATCGCCCTTTTGTCGGCGATAAAGCGTACAGCATCGAATCGGGGATCGTGACCAACTGGTATAAGAATGCCTTTGCAGAGAACCCGACGACCGTCTTTCCTGTCCGCCCTCAGTTCGTCGGACACGCCATGCCGAAAATTATAATGGGCAAAAAGAGCGGGGTAGACAACGTTGCGATCTGGGCGCAGAAGCTGGACCTCGAAATTGGTGATGACAAGGTCATGGAGATCTTAGCGCAGGTCAAGCGGTCTTCCCACGATTTGAAACGGAGCCTTACCGAAAAGGAATTTAAGGTGATCGTCCAGAAAGAGGGTCAAGGCCGGATGATGAGTCGCCCGGAGAGGTGCGCCGTGAGGCGCACAGAGTCTGGTGACTTGAGATAGTCACCCCGGCAAAGTTTAGCCAACAGCCGGGAACCGAGTTTTGTATATTGGGCGGACTATCAATACAAGAGGGGAACAAGCACTGTGAAGCGTAAACAGGGAGGCAATAGGCCGTAACGAAGCCATACCGATAACATGATTTGAGCGTTGTGCTGAATGAATTATTCCCTCATACATCATGATGAATATGCACTCTTCTATCGGTAATGATTAAATTTGATGGATACCTCCCACCAAACAGTAGTAGGTGTTTTCAAGTTGTAGGGATCGCGAAAAGACCTGGATTTCCGGACGAAGGTGAGTGACGGGGGTGAAGGCGCGGCGGGTCCGGTCTAACGGAACTCCGGGGACGATTCCGACCATGAAAAGCCTTCCCGGGCGAGGGCGATCGTGATTCCGTTGTACGTTTTCTTCCTGCAAATGAATTGGGTCCTCCTTCCCGCCAGGAGCGCCGCCGGTTCGGCAACGGCCGGAAGATTCACTTTCCGGAGAACGTAATCGGAATGCAAAAATTCGCGCGTGGAGGTGCGGATCTCCGCCGCATGAATGAAGCGGATCGGGACGCCGAGCGTCTCCGCGGCGGCGAGAAGTCCCGCCTCGTCCGCCTTGACGTCCGCCGAGGCGAGGAGGCGGACCTCTTTTAGAGCGATCCCCGCCCCGGCCAGGGCCTCGTGGACGGCCGCGACGATCCGTTCC
>JAZDJU010000028.1:0-17139 GCA_043803685.1 Candidatus Omnitrophota bacterium | reverse complement strand
GAAACGGGGTCCGTCGGCTGTTCAAAATACGCCATCGGACCTTTCCAAGAAAAAAACGATCGTTGTTTTCAGTTCGGATTTTGACAAAGTCATGGCCGCGTTCGTGATCGCGAATGGGGCGCTCGCGATGGGCAGTGATGTCACGCTCTTCTTCACTTTTTGGGGCCTTAACGCCTTAAGAAATAAAAACTGCGAACCGGCCCGGAAAAATATGATCGAATCGATGTTCGGTTTCATGATGCCGCGGGGCGCCGAGAAACTTTCCCTCTCAAAAATGAACATGGGAGGCATGGGACTCCGGATGATCAAGGGGATCATGAAAAAGAAGAACGTCGCTTCCCTCTCCGAGCTCATCGCCAGCGCCCAGGCCTCCGGCGTGCGCCTCGTCGCCTGCACGATGTCCATGGACCTCATGGGCATCAAGAAAGAGGAAATGATCGACGGCGTCGAGACCGGCGGCGTGGCCATGTATCTCCAACAAGCGGAGAGCGGGAACGTCAATCTCTTCATCTGATCCATGGGCCACACACTTCCAAGACCCGGTTCTAGAACCGGGTCTTGGAAGTGTGGCTGAGAAGGAACTCCTTGCGTAAGGTCAGACAGTAAAACTATAATGCCGCCACTCTTTCAACCACCCAAAAAGGACCCAGACCCATGCGAAAATTAGCGGTTTTTGTGAACATCCTGTTCTTTTTAACCTGTTGCAGTGTCGCTCATGCCGCGGCATTAAAGAAAACGGTCGCGGTCTCGGAATTCGAGAATAAAACGAACGCGTCCGGCGAATGGAATATCGGCACCGGCATGGCGGACATGCTCACTGATTCCCTGATCCAGAGCGGCCAGTTCATTGTCCTGGAACGCCAAGGGCTCGACGCAGTCCTGGCCGAGCAGAATCTCGCCGCCAGTTCCCGCGCCTCCCAAGCCGGCGCCGGCGCGCAAACCGGTAACATCAAAAAAGCCCAGATCATCATCCAGGGAGCGGTCACGGAATTCGATGAAAATAAGTCCAGCGGCGGACAGGGACTCAGTCTTTACGGGGTCTCCCTTCGCAACAATTCGGCAACGGCACATGTCGCGGTCATCATCCGTCTGATCGATACGACGACCTCCCAGGTCCTTGCCTCCCAGCGCGTGGAAGGTGACGCCTCGGAAGGCGGGGTCGCCTTTTCGGCAAGCGCTGGAGTCGTTGATTTCGGACAGTCGGCGTTCAAAAAAACGCCCATGGGCAAAGCCACTCAAATGGCCATCGATCGCGCGGTTCAGTATATCGCCACCCAGATGGCGGCAGTTCCGTGGAAAGGCAAGGTCATCAAAGTCGACGCGGAAGGCATGGTCCTGGTCAATGTCGGGACACAAGGCGGAATGGCCAAAGGCCAGGTCCTGAGGGTCTTAAGACCTAGCGAAACCCTCATCGATCCCGATACCGGAATGGATCTCGGCCAGGAAGCGAAAGTCCTTGGGACCGTCAACGTCGAAGAAGCGATGGAGAAGTACAGCAAGGCCAAGGTCGTTTTTCTCAGCCAACCGGCCCAAGCCGGAGATATTGTGGAGGCTCTTCAATGACACGGACACTTTTTGCATCTTTAGTGCTTGTTTTGCTCGCGGGATGCGCCGGAAAAACAGCCTATGACACCGTCTCCCCCGTCGGCCAACCCGTCGGCACTGCCTTAGCCGTCGTGCAAGCCCCTATCCAGGGCGCGGCGGACAGCTACGCCACTCAAACCGCAAGAACTCAGGAGAACCCCTATGGGCGCTAAAACCATCGTGCTTTTGGGCTGTTTCCTTTTAAGCGCCATATCCCCCGCCTGGTGTGAAGACACGGCCGGAGGAACGTGCGCCTTCACGGCTAAATCGAAAAGTTCTGGTGTTACGACCGAACAGCCGGACCCGTACAAGGATGTCACCTGGAGTTCTGTCACACAGAAGAACCAAAACCAGGATCAAACGGTCACGGTCTATACCCCCCAAGGGACCGGACAGGCCGATTTTGTTTCGGTCAGCTCCACCGGCACAGGAACTCCCGCGAGTGCGATCGTGGCCACGCCCCAGCAGACCCGCCGCGCAAAACGATGGTTTTTCTGGTAACTCCCCGCTAAGCCTCCCGTCCAAGACCGGGTTCTAGAACCGGGTCTTGGAAGGGAGAATCGTGATTGCGAATTCTGAAGATTCGTCTTCATGGGTCGATAAAAAGAGGGATGAAAAACTCCTGGAATTGGGCCCAAGCCCGCGTCCTGGACGCAAGCGACCGGGACTATCTGGAAACCGTGCTCGCGCTCTTTGATGGCGCCAAAAAAGAGATCGTCATCGCCTTGTATCTGATCGAACCCAGCCACAAGGCGGAAGCCACGCATCATCCAGTCAACCGGCTCCTCGAAGGCCTATTACGCGCCCGAAAACGCGGGGTGAATGTCCGGCTTGTCCTGAACACCAACTTCCGCTTCAGCCCGAAAACAGAGGTCGGCAACGGTCCCTGGTTTGAACGTATGACGCGTGCCGGGATCCAGATCACCGCGCTCCTGCCGTCCCGGAGACTCCACGACAAACTGATCGTGATCGACGGCCGCTACGTAATGGACGGCAGTATGAACTGGAGCGAGGCGGCGCTCATGTCCAATTTCGAATCGGCGACGATCGTTGATTCCCGCGCCTTCGCCGAAAAAAAACTTGCCCGGATCGCGGCCATGACACTTCCCCGAGCCCGGCGGCGCGCTCCTCTCAAGAAAGAAGATCCCTCAAGGCCCCTCCTCGAAGTCCCGGAGATTATCCAGGTGCCTGTGGCGATCCTTGGAAAAGACCTTCTACCGAAAATGATCCATGATTCCGATACGCGCGCCGCGGACTTTTATCTTCTTTTGCTCGGCCAAGCCGAAGCGGCGGGAACGAATTCCTTTGAGATCGATCTTGAAACCGCGGGGCTTGCCCTCGAACTTCCGGGGAAATGGACACGCTCGACTGTCCGGCGGCAGATGATCAAGGTCTTGAAAAAGCTTTCAGAGCGGTACCGCCTTCTCGACTTTAAGTTACCCTACGCCGCCAACGCCCATATCGAGTTGAAGCAGTTGCCGGGTGAAGGCGTCCGCGTCCCGGGCCATTTCCTTTCGGCGGAATATCTCGCGAAGGTTTCTACCGCAGAAACGTTTCTGGCGATCGCAGGGGAATTATTAAAAAAGGAAGGCGTTGCTATCGATTCACTTTCGGCGCCGGAGCTTGAAAAACGATTCGGCATCGGCAAAAGCGCCGTCGTCCGAACTCGTAAGGAAATGAAGTCTAAGGTCATGGAAAGGGCAAAATAATTTTTATGATTTCATCTTGAAAAAAATCAAAATGGACCGTATATTAATGACAGTTTTCTGAATACGGATTTTCAAAGGTTCCGCTCCGATGACAAGGGCCCATGGGGCCCTCCCGAAAGGGTAGTCGGAGCGGTCGTCTTTTCTACCTTTATCTCCTTCCCTTCCGAAACGAATTTCAACAAACTCGAAATAGCCGAACGGATCCGGTCATGGGACCGAGGGTCCTTCCGGTCCCAAAGCCGGTAGACCGCCCAATTGCAATAGTCCACGACCTGCAGATCCATATTCGACTTCGCTTCATGGTGAAGGATATGGTACGACAGTCCTTCCGGAAGAAGCGCCGCAAGTGTCTTCTTGACCGCCTTTTCCACCACCTTACGCTTTTTCTGTACCGGAATACGGTCCGTAATGATCACGACCTTGCGGATCGCTCCAAGATCAGTTTCGCCAAGCACATACCGCAACAACTCACGGATCATCCGGGGATAGAATTCATCATCCCGGTGAAGACAGGGATCGATCTTCCTTTTCTCGGCGATCAAACAATCCAAACGAACCTCGGCCAGATGCGTCGAAATGATATTGAAAACACGATCCCGCGTGGTTTGAGAATCTTCGGAAGCATGGAAACATTCCATGTTCTGCCCGGATTCGATCAAGTCATATTTAAGTTCAGTCAATGACTTATAAACCTCGAACGGGCGGTATTTTGAGAGACTCGTAAGCATGAAATAGTTCGTGCCGGAGGGCGAAAAATCAAAATTCCCGGCCTCATCCAAGAAAACATAGAGACACTCTTTTAAATCCTTTTTATCTGCAGCCATAGTCTTCCCTCTGTAAAAGTCGCACCCAAAAGCGACGAAAGAAGCTTACCACGATATTGATTATATAACAATATTAGAATGCTTTTTCAGGAATCCCAGTTTTGGGAGGACTTGTACGCACAGCGCGTAGCGGCAAGGGAAGATCGATGGTTATTCGCTATTAGCAGGATTGTAAAGCGCGGCTCATGCAAATGGCACCGGACAAATAAAGGAGCGGCAACTTTGGACGTGTCTACAGGACGAAGGGCCGTCTACGATCCTCTAAAAAGGGTACGACTCGGCCTGGGTATCATCTCCAAGGATCTCTTTGATCTTAAACAAAAGATTTCCGATCCCGAACGGCTTCACCAGATATCCCTTCACCCCTTCGAGTTGGAACACATCTTCCATCTTATCCTTGGCCGTGACGACGATGATGGGCGTGTCTCTAATAGAGTCTTCGTTCTTGATCTGCTTCGCGAATGTATAGCCATCCATTTTAGGCATCATCACATCCAGAAGGATAAGATCGGGCTTCACCTCACGCGCCACATTCAACCCCTCTTCACCATCCCCCGCAGAGAAAACCTCGAAACCTTTCGCCCAGAGCAGGATGGCCAACCCCTCGCGAAGCTCCTTTTCATCATCCACTAATAAGATCTTTTTTTTCGCCACCGCGCCCTCCCTTGATAAAGTCGAATGGTACCGTTCTATGCATCAAAGTATCGGCTGCCCCGAAGGATGGGATTAGACAAATTTCCTTGTGGGACGGTACCGTTCTACTCTTCGAAGCCGGGGGGATACGTCTGCCAAACATAACCTTGTTCTGCCATCTCGTACCCTCGATTGAAAAGACTGTTCATATAGCCCCGGTCAAAATCCTTTGGATGAGGCGCGTTGAAATCCTTCGGGATGAACGCAAGGTTGTAATGGATCCCATCGCGTTGCGTGAGCACATAGATCGAATAAAGATCGCCCCGGCCCTGCGTCTGGATCAGGGACGAAACCGCGCGCCCCAGGATCTTCAGTGTCTGACGAGCCACTTGAGCCCAGTCCGCGTCGAGCCGGCTGTTGCGAATGATGTAAAGCGTGCGTTTCCGGTCCGTCGTCCCTGCCTCTTTCTGGAATTCCCGGACACGGATCCCCGGAGGATAAACGAACACCTGGGCGGTCGCCCCGCCGTCCACGTGCATCTCCTGGTACTTCCGGCCCTCCGCCTCAACATCGATCATCATGGGCGGGAACGCTCCCGGGATCGCGGAAGAAGCGATCATGATCTTACGGAAAAGTTCGAGCGCTTTCGGATCGTGGCTCGCGGCGATCCGGGTCATATTCCAGATCACGCCCTGCCGCGCGTCGAGGTCTGTTGTCCCCACAAGGAGTAGCCGGCCTTTTTTATATTCTGCCGCGATGTCCTCGAGCATTTTTTCATTCATGTACTGTCCCACCAGATGCCAAAGGGGCTTGTTATCGGCCATGGCATCGTTAAAAAGCGCCGCCGTCACGCTCCGCATCTTCAGAATATCCTTGGGACCGATCCGGGTGTAGACCGCCCTCAGTTGATCGTCATACCTGGGGCCCAGAAAAGCGAAAGGCGCTATCAAAGCTCCCGTGCTGACCCCCGTCACAATATCGAATTCCGGCCGGTCCCCCTTCTTCGTCCATCCGACCAGAAGCCCGGCGCCGAACGCGCCATTGTCCCCGCCGCCCGAGACCGCGAGTAAATGCGCCGGCGGAAGCTCCTCAGAAAGGCCCTGCTCTTTCCGGTAGGCTCTCTGACGCCGGATCATCTCAAACGCCTCAAGTGTCATGTCGTTCATATGGGGGGCCCGGTACCGGATCCCCGGCATGCCCGGGATCTCAGCCTGTTCGACCAGTGGAGCGGGAACGCCTTCGCCCCGTTTTAAGGAAGCGCAACCCGGGCTCAGACCCGATAGAACCGCGGTCATCAGAAGTGAAAAAATGATCTTTCTCATCGGTTTCTCTTTCAGCAGGAACGGTATCCCGACACAGTTCAAACTTTCACAATTCATTCATATGGGAACTAAAGCAGATGCCAAGGGATAGCGGTAACGTTACTGGCAAGGTGTTGCACCTTCGCGCCGCCATACACGATCACTCCCCTCTTAGCCTCTGGATGGGCCTTCAGAAAATCACGAATAGACCGTGTATCTCCGAAATCCAGGGAGCTTGCTGACTTTACCTCCACGGGCAACACCGTTTTCTCATGTCGGATCACAAAATCGACTTCTCTTTTTTCTTCACTTTTCATGCGCCAATAATACAGCTCAGGATGGATCGTCTGAATGGACGCCCATGCCAGGATTTGCTGAAAAACATGATTCTCAAAGAAATGGCCCCGCAACTCCGGCTTTTTCAGATCGGCAGGAGAATGCAACCCCGCCATAAAACAAGCCGTGCCGGAATCAAACCAGAAATACTTTGCTTGTTTATAGGTCCGCTCTCCCTTCACGGAATAGCCGCGAAGCTCATAAAGAAGTTGAGTGCTCTTCAAAAGACTGATATGCCGGCTAACGGTGGGACGTTCTTCGCCACATTGCTTTGACAATTCGTCTTGCTTGCTTTCCCACCCCGTCGCTTGAGCCAAAGCCTCCATCAGCCGTCGAAAATGCTCCGGATATCTGATTTTGACAAGGTCTTGTATATCGCGCTCGATGTAAGTGTCGATATACCCGGCCATAATTTCACGCGCTGCCTTCACAGTTGACGCAAGAACAACAGCTGGAAGCCCCCCACGCCAGATCGTATCCAAAAGTGTTCCTTCATACTCCGCCTCAATGGATTTGATCTCCGCCCCGGAAACAACTGCATCGAGAAGCCCCCCTGCTGGCCGTGCCTGGATCTCAGCCTGTGAAAAGCCGGTCATATGAAGATAGGCCGCCCGGCCCGCCAAAGTTTCTCTTGGAGCTTTTCTTAGGCTGACGTTCCCTGACCCGGAAAGAATGAACTTTCTTTTTCGTTTGGCACGATCCACGTAATATTTGACGGTCAAAAGCAAGGCGGGACAGCGTTGGATCTCATCGATAATGGTGGGAGTTTCCTCCATCAGGAGGCCTTTCGGATCTTCTTGAGCCTGATCGAGAGCGTCCGCATCATCCAGCGTAATGTACCGCCAGCCCTTGAGACATTTTGCATTCTCTAAAAGGGTGCTTTTCCCGACTTGCCTCGGGCCCGAAAGCACAATGACTGGATGGACAGTCAGAGCGTCTTCCACTCGTTTCTCTATATGCCTGACGATATACCCCACAAGAGCCTCCCTTATCTAATATAAGGGTACCATACCTATGCACAAATCGCCATAAAATCATGCACAAATCGGCATTAAATTATGCACAAATCGACAGATGGAGCAGGGACGGCATCCAGTCTTCGCATTTACGAACGATATCCCTGAGATGACGGCCAGAGTTTCTTCCGGGCGGTTCCGTAATCTCCAAGTTGGTAGATACCCACGTCCTTGATCTTGAATGTGAACGAGGTATAAGAAGCCGCCGTCATCTCTCGGGCAAAGTCCTCCCTCCCCAACCCGATCGTGACATGCGGGCTATAATTCTTTCCGGTCTGTCTGGAAGCAAAGGTGTTGATATAGGACGCGATGGTCTCGTCGGAGGGCTTGCCGTCTTCATTAGGGACAAGTGCCGCAACCGTTCCGTCCCTCGCAATAAACGGCGAAACGGCGGACAGGATCGCTTCTTGATACTTGCGCAGCTGCGGTGTCGGCATCACGGTGATGCCGGCCAACCCTAACCCCGCCCAAGGGGCTGCGAAGTAACCCGCGGTCTTCAGCTCCATCCCGAGAGGTTTCTGAGCATTGATGACCCGCCTCACGGCCGCGAAAACTTTATCGAGATCATTCGTGTGAACGTAGCATTGGAGGACAGAGATGTGCGGGACGTGCGTCGCATCCAGGGCAAACCCCTCAGGGTAGTTTTCACGAAGGCGCGCGTTGTCCGCATGGGCTTGCGCGACCATGGTATCGTCAGGCTCAAGGAGAATGTCGATCGCTGTGAGAGGGTCGGCGGCCAGGCAGGGGTTTGCAAGAAGGGAAAGAATAAAAAAGAGGAACGCAGGCAAGATCAGCTTCTTCATGGCGGGTCTCCTCTATACCGTATACCGGTTACCAAAGAGCCAGGCTGATCATGCCAAAATATCCCCTTCAACGCGTCCCCTGCGTACCCGGTACCGTTCCACAATAATCACACTGTGCCCTTACTTAGTTAGCATTTTTTGAATTTCATTTAATAGGCCTTCCAATTCCACCTCGCTTTTCGCCACACCGAATTTGCCGCCAGTTTCTTTAGCTATTTCAGCTAATACTTGCTCATCAATTCCCGCATCCATCATTATTTTTTTATTCCCATCTTTGGGATCGGGATATGGAACAGGTCCTTTAGTGCCAAGAGCGATAGTGTGGACAACAATATGATCCTTAAATGCAAAATCAATGGCGGTTAACGGATCCAAGAGACTGTTGTTATTCATACCATCTGTAAGAAGGATGATCTCTTTTTTATTTCCAGCATAACCCCCCAGTTCCTTTGTGGCTTCAAAGATAGCATCGCCAAGAGAGGTCCCATCTTTTTCGATTAATCCTGAGTGGACGCCCTCGAGAGCTTTCACAACTTCGCTGTTCGGCTGGGTTACTGAACTGACCGTAACCACGCCTTTCGCAAAGCATTTAAGCCCGATCATTTTATCAGGATTCGCCTGAAGAAATTTCGCAATGGCTGCTTTCGCAGAAGTAAGACGATTCTTGGGTTGCATATCCTCTGCCAGCATCGAGCCGGAAATATCCAGCAGGATAATCACGATTGTTTTGTCTGTTTTTACAGGCGGCAATTGGGTTGTTGCTCCATGTCGGTTAGAAAATTCATTGAGGAATTCCTCCTTGGATTTTCCTGTAGGATTATTGACATGAATAACAATGGGCTTTAAATCAAGAAGGGCGGCTCGCCTTTTGTTTTGGTTAGGGCCGAGTCCAAAAAACGCCCTCATTTTTGACTCTTCTGCAATCCCAACCTTCGCAGTCCCTGGATTGACAACCAAATCACCCCCATAAATCGGAGAAAGAAACATTGTTTTGACACACGCTTTAACATATTTCTTCCCATTCACCTTCGCAACTTCTCTTGGGATTTCGCTCCCCAAAGGGGGCGTATCCAGCTCAAAACCTCTGAAGCGTCCTTCGGTTTCGAATCCTTCGTATCGGACGTCGTAGCGAGTATATAAATTGTAATTTAATTTGATCTTCTCGTTAACAGATACAGTAGTTTTATCCGCGGTTACTTCAATGCCAATATTTTTGTCCTCTTGCGACAGAAATTCCCCCTCCGCCTCGCCCAATCTAGGCGATACAACAACCACTAAACAAAAAATAATTCCGAACTTAATAACTTTTTTCATCCTTGAAACCTCCTGAAGCGTTGACCCGTCCTGCACCAAGAAACACCTGCAACACATATGGATCCGGGGACCCTCCTCCGCTAAAGCTGCGCAGGGCAGGCACATCACTTAATTCGTGAATTGTTGATCGGAGATAAGTTACGTGCCCCCCGAATTCATACGGGGCGTCAGTTACTTGCGCAAAATATTTCGCGTAAATGAAAAATTTGTTTTCACCTTTACCGGCTTCCCGTTGATCTCAAATACGGGATAGGCGAGAAAATTGACCCGCCCTGAATCAGGGCCCGGCTCGAACACAAGATCCCGGCCGCGGCTGAATTCGAAACGGTTGGCCGGATGATGACCGAAATAATACATGCTAAGCGCGGTAAATTTGTTACCCTCACTGATATCGACGGGCCACCACTTCCCTTCAGCGAAAAACTCTGCCCAACAGTGATATCCCTCGATACCGCTGTCGTCCCGCTCGGCCGGAATGGATGCGCCGATCGCAAAACGCGCCGGGATGTCCGCCGCGCGCGCCAGCGCGATAAAATAAGAATGGAAATCCGTGCAGTTCCCCGCGAACAGATCACAGATCCGCTTGACGTCCCCTGTCCCCCATCCTGTGCCGCAACGTTTGTAGGCCATTTTATCGATCACATGGTCATAAAGCGCTCTGGCCCGCATGAGCGAACCTTCTTTCCCCGCGACAACTTCACCCGAAACCGTCCTGATCTTTTCCCAGGTCTCGCCTTGCGCGGTGGGAATGAGGTGCCGCGCGGCATCCTGAGCGTCGCCCGGATAGGCGCCCTTTTCCAGACGCTCGACGTCATATTGGATGACAATTTTTTTTCCGCTGTGTTCGGGCCCCAAAGTGAAGAACAGGATCTGATTGCCGTTTGCGGACTCGGTAATGACCTGGTGACTAGCGGGGGCTGCGATGGAAAGAACCCTGACTTTCTGGAACTCGTCCGATGTCGCGAGCGGGAGCCACATCCTGGCCTGTCCTTGGATCTCCGGAATGTCCGTCTCGTAGCGGAAGAAGAACTTGTCGGGGCTACTTATCACCCCGAGCAAGTCGTTCGTGGCTTCCTCGATCGGCACGCGTCCCCATGTTTTGTCAGCCGCCTGCTTCCAGACATAAAACGGCTTCCCATTCTTCTTGTGGACCGTGGTCTCGGTCACTTTCATGCTCCCGCGGGGCCCTTCCATGAAGAAGTCTACGTCGTAGAACTCTCCGTGATCGGTGACCATGTCGACGCAGGCGAAATGCCGGGTCGGACCCAGCGAAGCCAGATATTCCAGATGGACCCGCACAAGCTTGAGCTCTAACTCGCCCCCTTCAAAGGGAACCCGGAAGTAGCCATCGCTCTGTTTAACCTGTTCGTCAATGTGCTTTTCGATGCCTTGTTGGATATCGGCCGTGACGATCCGCGGAACCGCACCGTCTGCAACCGCATCAACCGGCTGGACGGCACGCTTAGGGTCTTTCCCGGGCTGACATCCTGAAAACAAAAAGCACCCAACCACCGCGACCATAAAACAGAAGCATCCGCGAATGGATTTTGTGCTGGTTCTTGTTTTTTTTATCATACCCGTCCTTCCGATAGCGAACGGCTTCCGGTCATAGGAGATCCTCTATCAGTGAGCGGGATGATCTTTCGGCTTGTTTACCCGGCTTTTCTTATCAGCTGCAAGCTGATCCTCTGACATCAGGCGTTCCAACGCCGCTTCTTCCGACATCACATGATCTGACTTTACCTCTTCCGATGTTGGATGCTCCATTTTTGATTCTTCCGCCTCGGAATGACCCGACTTTGTTTTTTCTACCGTCGGATGCTCCGAAGGATGCTCGACAGTCATGGCGTTTACGTAAAAACTTGTAAATCCGAAGCTGATCACGGTGGTGATCAGAATAGCCAGAAAAAACTTCTTCATATCCACCTCCTGTTTTTTTATATTCTACTCCAAGCCCTATTTTAAGTGCAAAAATAAGCCGCTGCGAAATGGCGCCGAATGAGTGAGAGCTAGCACACCAGGCACCCAAGGGATCCTCCTACGCCCTGTCCATCGGCAGAGCTTCGCAGGACAGGCAGGTTGATCATGGCACAAGGTCCCCTTCCACGTGTCCCCTGCGAACCCGGCGCCGTTCCTCTTCAAAATTGATTGTGTAACTTTGTTGCGATACGCTATTGACCTGTCTATTACTTGATAGTTTATGCTTCCGATCAAAGGAGAGCCTATGCGAACCATTTCACAACTCGCAAAACAGAACCAGATCTCAAGGACCGCCCTGCTCTATTACGATGCGATGGGCTTGTTGAAAGCATCGAGACGCACCCTTTCCGGATACCGCCTTTACGATGAGGATAAGGGAAAGCGGCTCGAGTCCATCTGTCTCTATCGAAGAGCGGGACTTTCTCTAAAAGACATCAAAACGCTTTTGGGAAAGAAAAAGAGCGGATCTTTCGCGAAGGTTCTCGAAAAACGGCTCTCCCAGATCAACGACGAGATCCAGGAACTCAAGAACCAACAGCGCATGATCCTCGCGCTTCTTAAAAACAGGAGAACGTTAAAAATGGGCAAGATCAACAAAGAACAATGGATCCGGATCTTCAGGGAAACGGGCCTCTCGGACCGTCAGATGGAGAACTGGCACAATGCCTTTGAAAAGAATTCCCCGGAGGGGCACCAGGAATTCCTGGAGTTTCTGAACATTCCCAAAGAAGAGATCAAGGCCATCCGTACCCGCTTTGGTCAATGAACAAAAAGGCGCTGTCGCGATCCAACTCACGACAGCGCCTTTCCTGCGATATATCCGGGGTCACTTCATTCGAGGAGATAAGTGACGTGCCTGCCCTGCGCAGCTCTAGCGGAGGAGGGTCCCCCGGATAATTCTTTAGACAGCAACCGAGCCAACACCGTCCTGTTTAAAATAAGCGATCACTCGATAATTGGCAGTGCCGTCCGTCATTCCGTTGGTGAGCGTCACACGCATATATTTTCCATAAATCGGCGTATGAAGTGCCCGTCCCGCTGTCAGCCCGGTGGTAAGTTTCTGAAAATTCGAATGTCCTTTGACATTTTCTTCGACAAGAGAAGCCCCAAACTCCTGAACGCCTTGATCCAACACCCGCTTTTCTTCACCTCCCATGGTGCGATGTTGCGTCGTCGCCGCTGTCATCGAAAAAAAGGCATCCAACACATACAGGGGCGCGTTCACCTGTTTGGTGAAAATGGTTTCCGAAAAAGTTTCAACAAAAAGCGTTACCTCTTCATATCCGCTTACATCAATATAGACGGATGCTTTGCTCTCGCCGCTTTTAAGCTGGCCTTTTGCAAGGATCTCCACCTCGGTTCTTTCTTTGACGGATGTCACCTTAATGGGCTGATTCGCGATAGTCACTTCCATCCCTGCCGCACCCCCGGAAGCCGCGTCTGCATACGCGTGTGGCACAGAAAAAAATGTGATGGAAAGAATGACTGAAAAGATCGATAGGTGTTTGACCATGGAAAGCCTCCTTTGGCTGGAGGACATTATAGGCTGACTCGATCTGGCTAGCTAGGCGAGTTTCAAAAAGGGATGCTCCAAACGCACGCACCCTAGTGGGGTGTTTTGCTCAGGAGGTTTTAAAGGATTGCCTAGAATTTGCTTAGTTGTGGAAGGATCGACCTTTGGGTTATGAGCAGCCCCGGAAAGTTTTACTGAAGTTGACCGAAATTGTCCGATGTGACTGAGAATGAAAGACTTGGAGGAATATTTTTGAAAATCAGTTGACCGATTTTGACCGCGTTTTGTCCTCGTTTTCCATCGAAACTGTTAACATATTGTGTTAACAATTTTAAGAAGAATATTCTTCGTTTAACAATTCGCCAAAATCAAGATTTCCGCGGCGCCCCAATTCATCAATTACATTTTTGGCTAACGCGGTTACCTCCGTCTTTTGAAGTCTGAGAGCAATCCTTAAAACCTCTTTTGCTTCTTCTTTCCACATTTGAATTGCCCAAGGATCTTGTTCATCGGTGGCTAAAAAGGACAATACTCTCAAACAATCCAATGGCCATTTCTCAGTCAAAGGGATCATTTCTTTTACAACTTGATGCGCGACATCAATATGAGGGGTTATACGCAATACAGATAAAAGTTGATCGAACGCCCATTGGATTTCGAACTTTTCACAAATGAACCACCATGCAAAAGAAGCCAATTCTTTTAAATACGGCTCTTTGTTTGGAGCCTCTTGTGCCGTTCGCAATCTTTCCTCCCAAAGCTTTATTATCCTCTGGCTAATATCTGGAGGAACGGGTTCTTTTGTTGTTTCGAAACTTCGCCCAATATAACTTAATGCCTTCGATCTTAATTTAGGAGGAGCCTTCCCCCAAAACTCTCTCCAGACAGGATCTTTTTCTGATAACATTCCGCGCCAAAAAAAAGTCATTAAGTGCCGAGCTAAGGCTTCTTCCGCATCCCCATGCTCTTCACGCTTAAAAAGCTCTTCATTTAAATGCGTCGTAGCAAATAAGTACTGAGCATTTAAAATATTAAATACGTCATTGTATGGTTCCACAGTAATAATATAAGATTCCCAAGCGGTTCTTTTCAGTTCCGTGTTGTTTTCCTCTGTCATGAAGATTTGGGGGATGGTTTCCTTGGCCCATTGCGGATCAAGTAGCCTAATCCAAGGGAACCATTGCCCATAAACTGACCTAATAGCCTCGTGTCCATCCTCTAAATGTTTTTTTAATGCTTCTCTTAACTCGGGCATTTCACTGAAACCTTTTGCAGCCAATTCTGTTGCGGACTGCAATGAATCATTGTATCGCCTTATCCACAAACCGTATCTCATGGCAGAGTGAAGCCCTAAAGGTCGCACAGTGTTCAAAGCTTCGGCAATGGGTGTTTCGGAGTCTCTCTTGAAGATTAAAGGATCGGGATCGGAGAGGAGATTTTCTATTATCTCCCATAATTGTCGTCTAATACTTAGAGGAAACGGATTGGGGGCTTCAGCTTGGAAACCAGTTTCCAATAATCTTGCGATTTGATCTTTGACATATTTTAAAGGCGAACGATTGATTAAAGACTCATCTTCTGATTCGTATTTTTGTCGAGATACATAATCCATTAAAATTATTATCGAATCCCATTGGAACGATTTCTTCTCTCTTAGAGCATTGCTGAGCCCTTGAAAAAACGCCTGGATGTAGGTCATATCAAGTTTTTCGAACCGCTGGGCGGCCTCGACATATTTAACCGGGTCCTGTGCAATGACGCCGGAAAGGGTTTCGGACAAACCTTCCTTAAAACGATAAATATCTTTTTCTGCATCAGATGGACTCCAGGTTTCCAAAAAATCGAAAAGCTCTTCCAATCTCATGGCCTTGAGTTCTTCGGCGGTTTTTGGGGTCGAAGTTTTTGCCCAGCTCGTTTGGACGCCAGAAAATTCAAAAACTGGAGGCTCGCCAAATTCATTTATCAATTGTTTATATTCAATTTGATTTGCAGGGGAAAGAATAGTGGCAAACCAAGAAAAACGGTGAAGCTTCCAATTTTTGGAATACTTTTCTACGGCTTCTTCATCTGAATCTTTTCCAGATAATTGTTTCCTTGTTTCCCTAAAGCGTTCAATGTCGGGCCCTTTAAATATCCAACCCAATATTATCTGCCTTTCATTTTCTGGCAAATAATGAGCGCCGACTTTCGCTAAACGAATGTAATCACTTCGAACATCGTAGGAATCAAATAATGTTTCATTAAGTAGCCAACCGCGCACAATTTCAGGAGCCAAAGAAGGAAACATCGCCAAGATGTATAACCCGAGGCGTGAAAAAATATCCCATTTAAATGATGAGAGCGTCTCTATTACGGACAAGAAATTCTTGGGATCTTTTTTTATCAAAAAAATTGCGGAATCACGAACGGCGTCGACGAGATGGTCTTTAAGTTCATACAGGTGATTAGATGATCCAATATGTGGCCGCCAAAGATGCGAATAATCTTTAGGGGCAGTTTTGCGAGAAAGAATAAGATTAACATTCAGCAGACCGCAAATAAGAGCAAATGCTTCCTTTCCCGCTAAATCAAGCAGTGCAGGGAAATCTTTCGCAAGAATTTTTTGATAATCATAATGTTCAAACAAAGGTCTGGGTTCAGCATGGAAATACTTGTTTTTAGAAAAAGACGTTTTTTCTCTAGGGTCTTCGCTTATTTGCAAGACCGTTCTCGATAAAGTAAGCGCGGCTTGTTTCTCACCTCCTTTTGCCAAATGCGCAATAAGGCGACCGGCTTTTTCGGGCATTAGAAAATGATAGGGAGATGCGAGCCATTTTTTAACCCGCCCGACCAATTTTTTGGCCTCTCCAGCCGGCATATTTAAAGCTGCATCGGTAAGATCCTCATGGATGCGAACGTTGTCTGTCTCTATGCCTTCAATAATTTTCAGGACCACTTCAGGCTCAGCATTGGCAACTCGGGCTAAATATCGCGACTCAGGCCAAAGCGGAAAAGAGACAGTCTGCCTTTCAACATCGTGCACTAAGCCTGGCGGCGTTCTGAAACATCCTTTTGCCTGCAGTGGCCGAAGCCAAGTCGGATTTCCTAATTTACCAAAGAAATAACGATAATGTTCTCCCGCTCTGCTCAATAAAGCGATGGCCTTCTCGATCTGCTCAGGCTCGGTGTCTTTCAAGATTTCATCTAATTCCTTTATTGTTTTAAAAAATTGTTTGCTTATAAGAGCATTAAGCGTAACTTCAAATAGTTCAAACCTCTTAAAAATTTCTTCATCTTTATTTTCTTTAGAAGGCTCTACTTTTTCATGAGCATTATCTACAAACCATTCTGTGACCTTTAACCATTGTAGGATCATGGGTTTAATTTCTATCTGGAGCTTTTTGTTTTCTGGAGCGAGAGCTTCAAATAGACGTCTTGCGGCATCTAGCTTTTTTTCGCTAGTTTCATTATGGTCATTTACTAACAGTTGAATTTTTTCAAACATTATTTCCGGTATTTGGACAATGCCAGGGGGAGAAGTGGAAGGGCTTGCTGAAGATCTAAGTGGAGTAATGGGTATTTCGAGGCTTGTCCAAACTGAGAAGATTTCATCCAACCTGAATTTATAGTCGAGTTGCTGACTTATTATTTGACCTGAGATTGCATCCGGCAATCTATTTCTAATTTCTCGAACAGCATGAGAAACTAGACGTATTCGACCTGGGAAGTTATCGAAATAAAGAATGATTAAAGCGGCTTCGTATAATTCCCCTAAATGCGGTGCCTGCTTATCGAACCAGTCCTTTATCTCGCGGCGGCTGTCAGTCCAATACGTCTGTTTGCTAATAAATCCGCCAGAAGGGGATCCGGTGGGATTCGGATTATCCATTTAATCTATCCATTCGCTGAAGAAAATCACAATCTAAATAAGTTATCAATTTTAACTCCGCTTACTTGACTTTATCTAATTCGATCAATAAATCACGGAAATACTCTTTTGCGGATACCTGAATTCAACCAGCAAGTGCAACAGCTGAGGATTTAAAGACCTCTGCTGGTGTTTGAAATCCGAGACATTTTCTCGGCCGGTGATTGAGCCAGTGCTCCACCGATCTGATTCTGTTCTTTGAGATCTTAGCAAAGTCCG
>JAZDJU010000027.1:0-5640 GCA_043803685.1 Candidatus Omnitrophota bacterium | reverse complement strand
GCGTCTGCTGCATCTTCGCGAGCACATCGGCACCCAGACCGTAGACCTCGGGAAGCAGGAGATCGATCGTTAAAGGGTCTATTTCGATAAACGAAATAGGGCATCCCAGGGCGATCCGTAGCTCCTCTTTCTTGTCGCGTGACATCCCGACCGGACACGCAACCTCCATACCGGTTCCGTCACTTTTTAAGGGCAGGATCCGGAAATGCCAGGCCATCTGCGCCGGTATTTTTTTAAGAAGTTCAGGAGAAGGTTTGTAATGCTCTGCGTCGAAGCTCATGACAACCCCTTTCCCAGGACGAGCTCGTAAAGATAGTCTTTCTTCTCCTCCGTCTGACTAATTTTCATCCGTTCGACATTCGCCAAAGGATTCACCCGCATCAGATACTGAAGAAAATACGTCAACTTCTGGACCTCACCCCGGAACGCGAGATTGATCCGCATTGCCTGATCCTTATTTTTTGTTCTGAGTTTATCCGGCTCCACTTTCTCAAAGACCATGCCGTTCTCGCTCGCGAAACGAAGAAGCTCGTTTACCCAATCCTGCAAAGCAGCCTCGCCGTTCTGCCCTGCCGCTGCTTGGAACTTCAGGGGATCGAGGAGCTTCTTATACTGCCCTTCCTGCCCGATCAATGTTTCGTGAGCTTCCAACTGCTCACGCTTCATGTCGCGCTCCTCGGAAAGCGCCGTCAACCGAGAGCCAAACACCCCCCTGACGATACCGAACAGGCCCATAAACACCAGAAGAGCGAAAAGGATCGTCTTGTAATTTCGTTTTACGAACTCCATGATGCCTCCACCTCGAACTCGAAGTAATCTTTCCCGAGTTTTTTCCGGAGTCTTGTTTGCTTGAGGGTCACGTTCTTGAAATACCCGCGTTCTTCAAGGATCTGGATCGTTTTCGAAAGAGCTGCGTGGGACGGGCTCTCCCCCGAAAAACGGAACTGAGGACCGACCTCGAAAGAATTAAATTCGATCTCTCCCGAGATCTGGGTGTGGAGATCGCTCAAACACTCGATCAGTTTCTGCTTCCGGAGCTGTTGGTTATTGAGACGACCGAGGAGATGTTTATATTGCTGCACGCGTTTGACGTCCGAATGAATGCGCTCGATCCCCGCATCCAGCGTATGGACCTGTTTTTGAAGATAAAGAAAATGCCCCAAAAATCCGCCGAGCAGCACGACCATCAGCAGCAGCGCCGAAAACATGGCTCGCTTAAGATCGACCCCAGTCTCCCTCTTCCTTTTAAGTTGTTTCCTGGCCTCGGGCAACAGACTGATCCCTTTCTTGCCCTCCCTGTAAAAACAACCCATCAACGAATGCGGGACTCCGCCTTCGCAGGGCGGAAGAACACGACATGAGACATCGGTCTGCGTTTTCACATCGGTCAATAAAGAATCGCCTGTGGGTCCGCAGACGAGGACCTCCTGAACCTGGATATTCTGGCTGAGAAGGTCAAGCCACACATCCTTGAGGATATGCCCCGTCCCGAGATCCGATTCTTCCACGGAAAAGGCGCGCGACCAAAGCAACCGGTCCTTATTGAAAACGACAAAGAGGAACCGCACCGAATCGGCCTCGATCGCAAGCGTGGGCATTCGCCCGGAACGGTCCCGGCAATACCAAAACAAGCTCTGGTCCTCGCAAAAGACGTCCTCGGTCATAATCCCCAGAGAATCAAGAGACTTCAATCGTTTTTCAACGCCTTCCTCCGGCAAGGCTTCAATGACGCCATTCACGTCTTTTGAAGAAGTCTCGAACTCGGCCCCGTGCGCCATTTGCTCGAACGGCAAGGGCAAGAGACTCTGGATCCTGTTCTTAAACTCGGCCTTCGCGATGCCACCGGTCGCGAGCTCCAGCCGTAAATGTTTCTGAATGATATTGGTCCGCGGTAAGACCAGAAAAGACTTTCGGGAGGGTGACGAACCAAGCAACCCCTTAAGCTTTGCACAAGAACTTTCAGCGACGGTTTCCCGAACAAACGCACGCACCCATTCCTTACCCCCGCGCCGGGCACCCGAAAGCGCGGCAAGATGATCACCGTCGTATTTGAGGATCAATATTTCTCTGTTCATGTTTCAAACCAGCTCAGGATCTTCAGATGGCTCCAGATGCCGGATTCCTTGGCAATGACCTCGGCAGTCCGGCCACTCTTAAATTTCATTTTCATGTTATAGACGCACGAACTGACCGTTATGTAAGGAACCATACCGTTCAGGATCTGCATGTTCTGCGGAGTTTGGGGAAGTTTCATGTACTCCGCCATTGGAATGGGAGCAAGCTCAGGAAAATAGAAAGGACGTTTCTCCAGGATCGCTTCCAGAACCGTTCTCTGGGCCGAGTCATCACCCTGAATGCTGTAAACAAGAGAACGAAGGACGGGTTCGGGAGCCGTATTGATGTTGATCTGGAGAGTGTCCGTATAAACCGTCACGTAAGGAAGGATTTCCCGGAGTAGCGCCTGATCCGCGTCCTTGAGCAAATAAAGCTCGTCCGTGGAAACGAATGGGTTCTTGGCGCGACGGTCTAAAAGCGATTCCTTGAACTTGCGGGTCTGCTCGAACGAAAGTCCCTCGTCTTCCCTTTCTTTCAGGAACGTCTCGAGCCAGAAGGACGGGATCTTGTTCAAATTTAGCTTGGATTCCTCATCCCCCGCGATGACCTGCAAGTTATCCTTCAAAAAATCAGGAAGCTTCATCGCCCCGTAGTAGTCCTTGTGAAGATCGTCGATGTAGGAGATCGGATCGTTATAGATCGCGGCCGTGACCGCCCAGTAACCGTTCATGAAGGCCATCCGCGCTTCAAAATCCTCCTTCGAGCGGCCAAAAACGTGGACTTGGCCCGCAACACTGTAGGCAAGTCCCGCCACAAGCACCGTCAGCAAGGCCATGATGGCCAAGGACGCGATCAAAAGAGAGCCGCGTGCATTTGTTTTCATGGGGATATCTCTCAAATTGCCTCCGGAATTGGAGCAACGATCCCCTGCGGGATCTCGACGATCTCAGGAACCGGTGGATCCTTGACACCGTCTTTAAAGGCGATCACTAGCTCAACGGCTGCGGGCAACCCGTAATATGGGTCTTCACGCCAATCCTCGCGAAACTCGATCTCCTCCTCTCCCGACAGATAAGGATAAAGAAAACGAAAGGACTGAACCTCTTTTAACACGATTTGTCTGGGAACTTCCTTCGTTTCAAAATCGTCCGCGCCAAGCGGTGACTCCTCGCGATAAACACTTCCGTTCTCGAAAACGTACTTGACGTAACATAACCGGACTTTTTTTCCGGCGTCGAGTATTTTGACGGGAATACGGCACATCTCCGGCTTCCCTACAAACGGGAACTCCGAAAGCTTGACGCTGTGGCGCAGATCTTTTCGGATCCTCGCGAGAAAGAAAATGGAGTTATCCATTTTCAGGATGGTCTTCCTCACCCGCGCGACCGCGTGGGAGGTGTTCACGAACACGACGCCGATACTCCCCGCGAGAAAAGCGAATAAAACACCGGCAAGCAGGAGCTCCACCAAAAGAAAACCTCTTTCCCCTTTCACGATTCACCGCCCCCCATCAAAAACAGCCCGGTCGTTGAAAGGATCTTCTGTTTCTTGCCGTCCTCCATCCGGAACGTGATCTGGTTGATCGCGTCGCTGAACGAAACGACCTCGGACCGTAACCGGTAACCGCCGTCAAAAATGCGCTCGCCCCCGACAAACACAAGGTCCGGCATCTCGCCCTGCCTTAAATAAAAAACCGTGTTCTCGGTCAATTGCTCGGCCAGACACATATCGCTCAGGTCGTGGATGGCTTTCAGGCATTGCGATAAGCCCGAAATAAGCGTGATCAAAAGAATGGACATGATCGCGATAGCGGTGATGACCTCTAGCAGCAGGAACCCTTCCTGATCAATGAACGCTGCCGTCCTGAACTTGGTTGGTGATATCATCGGTTGTGCCTTCCTTTTTGTCGGGGCCCAGGGAATACAGATCGTAGCTCTCGGGATTCGAGACGCCGGGATAACGGTACACGTAATCATTCCCCCACGGGTCCTTCGGAAGACCCCGTTTGAGATAAGGACCGCGCCACCGTTCGTCGTCCGAGACGTTTTTCACGAGATCGATGAGCGCGGAGGGATATTTTCCCAAGTCCACGTTATAAATATCGATCGAGATCGAGATCCCGCCCAGAATGTCCGAGCGTGCGGCGTCGCGCTTGGCGGTATCCGTGCGACCCGCGAGCTGCGGAGCGGCCAGCCCCACCAGAATGCCTAAAATGACCATCACGATCAGCAGTTCCATGAGCGAAAAACCTTCTTGTCCGGCAATATTCTTTTTCATGAGGTCACCTAATCAATTGATTGATCTGAAGAATGGGAAGCATGCAACTAATAAGAATCACGCCGATGACAACCCCGATAATCAGAGTCATGACCGGCTCCAAAAGGCGCATAACGACCTGGAGCCGGTCGTCGAGCTCCTGACGCATTTCCCGAAGCATGTATTCCAAGGACTCCGGGATCTTTCCGGTCTCCTCCCCGACCGAGAGAATTTCCTTTTGAAGACTCGAGATAAATTTTTGCTCGTGGAGAAGCGTCGTAAAACGCTTCCCCTGGGAAAGGCCCGCTTCGATCGCTTGAAGACGGCGAGAATCCACCTTGTCCTTAAGCGTTTTCCCGGCGGTCATGGTAACTCTCAGGATCGAGATCCCGCTTTTGAGCTGCAAGTGCAAAACGGAAAAGTAGCGGAAGAGAAACATACGAATCAACCAATGACCGGGAGAGAGTCTTTGGCAAAACCCGTTCCACAGAAAAAGCATCTTCTCTTTCAGGAAAAAATGCGCCAGAAAGACGAGAATACCGAGGCCTAAAAACAATGCGGGGATCCGTCCGCTCGCCCACAAAACAATTTTTGTCATTTTCGGAAGCTCTCCCTCGAACCCGGCGTAAAGACTCTGGATATTCGGAAGAACAAAAATAAGGAGTGCGAAAAAAGCGATACCCCCAAGAAAAAGAACGAACAGTGGATAGATCATGGCATTCACCATCTGCCTTTTCTGGGAATGAACACTCGCCAGATACTCGCCAAGAGACCGCAGCACTCCCGGCAGATCACCCACGTTCTCGCCCGCTTCAACGACCGAGAAATAATAGTTCGGAAATATACCGGGGTGAGATTTCAAGGCCATAGATAGACTCGACCCCGACTCGATCCGGTCGGATAGGTCGCTCAAAAGTGCTCTCGCTTTCTTCGCCTTCGCTTCCCCTTCGAGGATCCGGAGCGCTCTCAAAAGGTGTACGCCACCCTGAAGGAGCTGGCATAACTGCGCCGTGAAATGCCGGAGATCCAGAGAACCGCGAAAAGGGGGGGTAAAGGACACCTGGGTCTTTATCGAAGGTCTGCTACTAAGCAGAGCCTCATAATCATGAATGAGAGTTTTGCTCATGAACATCCTCCCAGTACGGAAGATCCCCTTCCTTGACGTAACGCAGCGGTTCGACAAAATTGCGGCGAAAACCGTAACCCCCGAAGGCGTCGAAAGATCTCGGATAGCCTTTCCGGTCCTCGAATTTCCGGATCTCGGGCGTGTTCTGCCCGGGATCCAGAATGACCGGCGTCAGAAATGTCACAAGCTCCGTCTTCTCGAAG
>JAZDJU010000026.1:0-5640 GCA_043803685.1 Candidatus Omnitrophota bacterium | reverse complement strand
GCGTCTGCTGCATCTTCGCGAGCACATCGGCACCCAGACCGTAGACCTCGGGAAGCAGGAGATCGATCGTTAAAGGGTCTATTTCGATAAACGAAATAGGGCATCCCAGGGCGATCCGTAGCTCCTCTTTCTTGTCGCGTGTCATCCCGACCGGACACGCAACCTCCATACCGGTTCCGTCACTTTTTAAGGGCAGTATCCGGAAATGCCAGGCCATCTGCGCCGGTATTTTTTTGATGAGTTCCGGAGAAGGTTTGTAATGCTCCGCGTCGAAGCTCATGACAACCCCTTTCCCAGGACGAGTTCGTAAAGATAGTCTTTCTTCTCCTCCGTCTGACTAATCTTCATCCGTTCGACATTCGCCAAAGGATTCACTCGCATCAGATACTGAAGAAAATACGTCAATTTCTGAACCTCACCCCGGAACGCGAGATTGATCCGCATTTCCTGGTCCTTATTTTTCGTTCTGAGTTTATCCGGCTCCACTTTCTCGAAAACCATGCCGTTCTCGCTCGCGAAACGAAGAAGCTCGTTCACCCAATCCTGCAAAGCAGCCTCACCGTTCTGCCCCGCCGGTGTTTGGAACTTCAGGGGATCGAGAAGTTTCTTATACTGTCCCTCCTGCCCAATCAGAGTCTCGTGCGCCTCCAACTGTTCACGCTTCATATCGCGCTCCTCGGAAAGCGCCGTCAACCGGGGACCAAACGCCCCCCTGACGATACCGAACAGGACCATAAAAACAAGAAGAGAGGAAAGAATCGTCTTGTAATTTCGTTTCACGAACTCCATGATGCCTCCACCTCGAACTCGAAGTAATCTTTCCCGAGTTTCTTTCTGAGCCTCGTTTGCTTGAGGGTCACGTTCTTGAAATACCCGCGTTCTTCAAGGATCTGGATCGTTTTCGAAAGAGCTGCGTGGGACGGGCTCTCCCCCGAAAAACGGAACTGAGGACCGACCTCGAAAGAATTGAATTCGATCTCTCCCGGGATCTGGGTGTGGAGATCGCTTAGACACTCGATCAGTTTCTGCTTCCGGAGCTGTTGGTCATTGAGACGACCGAGAAGATGTTTGTCCCGTTGCACGCGTTTGACGTCCGAATGAATGCGCTCGATCCCCGCATCCAGTGCATGGACCTGTTTTTGAAGATAAAGAAAATGCCCCAAAAATCCGCCGAGCAGCACGACCATCAGCAGCAGCGCCGAAAGCATGGCTCGCTTGAGGTCGGACAGGGCCTCCTTCTTCTTTTTAAGTTGTTTCCTTGCCTCGGGCAGAAGACTGATCCCTTTCTTACCTTCCCTGTAAAAACAACCCATCAGCGAATGCGGGACTCCGCCTTCGCAGGGCGGAAGAATACGGCAGGGGACATCGGTCTGCGCCTTCACATCGGTCAATAAAGAATCACCTGTGGGTCCGCAGACGAGGACCTCCTGAACCTGGATATTCTGACTAAGAAGATCAAGCCACACATCCTTGAGGACATGCCCCGTCTCGAGATCCGATTCCTCCACGGAAAAGGCGCGCGACCAAAGCAACCGATCCTTATTAAAGACGACAAAGAGAAACCGCACCGGATCGGCCTCGATCGCAAGCGTGGGCATTCGCCCTGAACGATTCCGGCAATACCAAAACAAGCTCTGGTCCTCGCAAAAAACGTCCTCGGTCATCATCCCCAGAGAATCAAGAGTTTTCAATCGTTTTTCAACACCCTCTTCCGGCAAGGCTTCAATGACACCATTCACGTCCTTTGAAGAAGTCTCGAACTCAGCGCCGTGCGCCATCTGCTCAAACGGCAGGGGCAAGAGACTCTGGATCCTGTTCTTAAACTCGGCCTGCGCGATGCCACCGGTCGCAAGCTCCAACCGTAAATGTTTCTGAATGATATTGGTCCGAGGTAAGACCAGAAAAGACTTTCGGGAGGGTGACGAATCAAGCAACCCCTTAAGCTTTGCACAAGAATTTTCAGCAACGGTTTCCCGAACAAACACACGCACCCATTCCTTACCCCCGCGCCGGGCACCCGAAAGCGCGGCAAGATGATCACCGTCGTATTTGAGAATCAATATTTCCCTGTTCATGTTTCAAACCAGCTCAGGATCTTCAGATGGCTCCAGATGCCGGATTCCTTGGCAATGACCTCTGCAGTCCGGCCATTCTTAAATTTCATTTTCATGTTGTAGACACACGAACTGACTGTTATGTAAGGAACCGTCCCTTTCAGGATCTGCATGTTCTGCGGAGTTTGGGGAAGTTTCATGTACTCCGCCATTGGAATGGGAGCAAGCTCAGGAAAATAGAACGGACGTTTTTCCAGGATCGTTTCCAGGACTGTTCTTTGGGCCGAGTCATCGCCCTGGATGCTGTAAATAAGCGAGCGAAGGACGGGCTCGGGAGCCGTATTGATATTAATTTGGAGAGTGTCCGTATAAACCGTCACGTATGGAAGGATTTCCCGGAGTAGCGCCTGATCCGCGTCCTTGAGCAAATAAAGCTCGTCTGTGGATACAAGTGGGTTCTTGGCGCGACGGTCCAAAAGCGCTTCCTTAAACTTGCGGATCTGTTCGAACGAAAGGCCCTCGTCTTCCCTTTCCTTCAGAAACGTCTCGAGCCAGAAGGACGGGATCTTGTTCAAATTAAGCTTGGATTCCTCATCCCCCGCAATGACCTGCAAGTTATCCTTCAGGAAATCAGGAAGCTTCACGGAACCGTACCAGTCCTTGTTGAGATGATCGATATAGGAGATCGGATCGTTATAGATCGCGGCCGCGACTGCCCAGTAACCGTTCATGAAGGTCATCCGCGCCTCGAAACCCTCCTTCGAGCGGCCATAAACGTGGACTTGTCCCGCGACGCTGTAGGCAAGCCCAGCCACAAGCACCGTCAGCAAGGCCATGATGGCCAAGGACGCGATTAAAAGAGAGCCTCGTGCATTTGTTTTCATAGGAATATCTCTCAAACCGCCTCCGGAATGGGAGCAACGATCCCTTGCGGGATCTCGACGATCTCAGGAACCGGTGGATCCTTTATACCGTCTTTAAAGGCGATCACTAGCTCAACGGCCGCAGGCAATCCGTAATATGGGTCTTCACGCCAATCCTCGCGAAACTCGATCTCCTCCTCCCCCGACAGATAAGGATAAAGAAAACGAAAAGACTGAACGTCTTTTAACACGATTTGTCTGGGAATCTCCTTCGTGTCAAAATCGTCCACGCCAAGCGGCGACTCCTCGCGATAAACGCTTCCGTTCTCGAAGACGTACTTGACGTAACATAACCGGACTTTTTTTCCGGCGTCGAGAATTTTGACGGGAATACGGCACATCTCAGGCTTACCCACGAACGGGAACTCCGCAAGCTTGACGCTGTGGCGCAGATCTTTTCGGATCCTCTCGAGAAAGAAAATGGAATTATCCATTTTTCGGATGGTCTTCCTCACCCGCGCGACCGCGTGGGAGGTGTTCACGAACACGACGCCGATACTCCCCGCGAGAAAAGCGAATAAAACACCGGCAAGCAGGAGCTCCACCAGCAGAAAACCTCTTTCCCCTTTCACGATTCACCGCCCCCCATCAAAAACAGCCCGGTCGTTGAAAGGATCTTTTGTTTCTTGCCGTCCTCCATCCGGAATGTGATCTGGTTGATCGCGTCGCTAAACGAAACGACCTCGGACCGTAACCGGTAACCGCCGTCAAAAATGCGCTCGCCCCCGACAAAAACAAGGTCCGGCATCTCGCCCTGCCGTAAATAAAAAGCCGTGTTCTCGGTCAACTGCTCGGCCAGACACATGTCGCTCAGGTCGTGGATGGCTTTCAGGCATTGTGACAAGCCCGAAATAAGCGTGATCAAAAGAATGGACATGATCGCGATGGCGGTGATGACCTCCAGCAGCAGAAATCCTTCCTGATCAATGAACGCTTCCGTCCTGGATTTGGTTGGTGATATCATCGGTTGTGCCTTCCTTTTTGTCGGGGCCCAGGGAATACAGATCGTAGCTCTCGGGATTTGTAACGCCGGGATACCGGTACACGTAATCATTCCCCCACGGGTCCTTCGGAAGACCCCGTTTGAGATAAGGACCGCGCCACCGTTCGTCATCTGCAGTATTTTTCACGAGATCAATGAGCGCAGAGGGATATTTTCCCAAGTCCACGTTATAGATATCGATCGAGATCGAGATCCCGCCAAGAATGTCCGAGCGCGCGGCGTCGCGCTTGGCGGTGTCCGTGCGGCCCGCGAGCTGCGGAGCGGCCAACCCCACCAGAATGCCTAAAATGACCATCACGATCAGCAATTCCATGAGCGAAAAACCTTTTTGTCCGGCGATATTCTTTTTCATGGGGTCACCTAATCAATTGATTGATCTGAAGAATGGGAAGCATGCAACTAATAAGAATCACGCCGATGACAACCCCGATGATCAGAGTCATAACCGGCTCCAAAAGACGCATAACGACCTGTAGCCGGTCGTCGAGCTCCTGACGCATTTCCCGGAGCATATATTCCAGGGACTCCGGGATCTTTCCGGTCTCCTCCCCGACCGAGAGAATTTCCTTCTGCAGGCTCGAGATAAACTTTTGCTCGTGGAGAAGCGTCGTAAAACGCTTCCCTTGGGAAAGTCCCGCTTCGATCGCTTGAAGGCGGCGGATATCTACTTTGTCCTTGAGCGTTTTCCCGGCGGTCATGGTAACCCTCAGGATCGAGATCCCACTCTTAAGCTGCAAGTGCAAAACGGAAAAATAGCGGAAGAGAAACAACCGAATCAACCAATGCCCGGGAGAGAGTCTTTGGCAAAACCCGTTCCACAGAAAAAGCATCTTCTCTTTCAAGAAAAGATGAGCCAGAAAGACGAGCACGCCGAGACCTAAAAACAATGCGGGGATTCGCCCGCTCGCCCACAAAACAATTTTCGTCATTTTCGGAAGCTCGCCCTCGAATCCGGCGTAAAGACTCTGGATATTCGGAAGAACAAAAATAAGGAGTGCGAAAAAAGCGATACCTCCAAGAAAAAGAACGAACAACGGATAGATCATGGCGTTTAGCATCTGCCTTTTCTGGGAATGAACACTCGCCAGATACTCGCCAAGAGACCGCAGCACTCCCGGCAGATCGCCTACGTTCTCGCCCGCTTCAACAACCGAGAAATAATAGTTTGGAAATATACCGGGGTGCGATTTCAAGGCCATAGATAGACTCGACCCTGACTCGATCCGGTCGGATAGGTCGCTCAAAAGCGCTCTCGCTTTCTTCGCCTTCGTTTCCCCTTCGAGGATCCGAAGCGCTTTTAAAAGATGAACGCCGCCTTGAAGAAGCTGGCATAGCTGCGCCGTGAAATGCCGGAGATCCAGAGAACCGCGAAAAGGGGGAGTAAAGGACACTTGCGACTTTAACGAGGGCCTGCTGCTAAGCAGGGCCTCATAGTCATGACTGAGAGTCTTTGTCATGAGTATCCTCCCAGTAAGGCAGATCACCTTCCTTGACGTAACGCAGAGGCTCGACAAAATTACGGCGAAAACCGTAACCCCCGAAGGCGTCGAAAGATCTCGGATAGCCTTTCCGGTCCTCGAATTTCCGGATCTCGGGCGTGTTCTGCCCGGGATCCAGAATGACCGGCGTCAGAAATGTCACAAGCTCCGTCTTCTCGAAG
>JAZDJU010000025.1:0-2132 GCA_043803685.1 Candidatus Omnitrophota bacterium | reverse complement strand
ATTTGGCTATAACTGAATTGCAGGTGCAGGTTGATCTAATCAATTCAAAATTAAGCACACCTGATGAACAGGCAAAAAAGGCCCTGTTGAAAGATTTTAAAAGCGCCATAGGCCGAATGTTGAGTGGCGATGAATCACAACCCGGTGCAAGGTTTGGACTACGGGTTGTGAAGAATGGGCCATATCGCATCGAGAAACCTATTTCAATAAGCCAGGACGGTCGAAAAATCACCGAGAGCAGAACGGTCTTAATTACAAAACATAAGAATAACGAGGCGAGTCTTGACAAGTTTCAAGATTATTTGAGAACGGGTTACAATCTTCCGATCGATGGTTTGACGTTCGACGCCGCGCGGAAGGCTATGGAGAAGTTTTTTTCGAATGCACCGAAGCATGACGTATATGGTGAGGAATTTGAAACCGAAACCTTCCCTGAATCGCAAATAGTTGCAACTAGTGATCCAGGATTTAAAATGTAAGGGAGGGGTCATTATGAGATTCTTTGATGATTGGGAAATTACACGAGAAATGAATCTGTGGGAACGTTTCAACAAGCTCAAGAACAAAACTGAAAAGATTCTGAAAGAGGCCAGCGACCACGATACAGCCCAATGGGCGCTGGCGAAACTTCAAGAGGCTGAAAAAAAAGAATTGATGGCGTTTCTGAATGATGAACAGGCGAGCGGTCACCGGAACTCCTTTTTGCAAATCAGATAACCGGTGAGTAGCCGGGCGAGTCTCTCGCAATTCTACTCGGGAGACTACCCGCAGTGTCTCCTCTCCAGAAATAACGGCGGGAGCGGTCCAGGTTGTCTCAAGGTTGGCAATCGAGGACCGTAAGCTGGGACACTGGGGGCTAAACCTCCGGTGTTCCTTTATCAAGTATAACGAGGAAAACATGAAACGATTGCCCGATAAAGAACTTCTCCGTGTCGAAGCGGGCAGTCTATGGCTGGATCAAGGATGGTCGGCTCAAGGTTGAATTAACGCCCGGCAATGCAATAAGAATTACCAGCGAATCAGTCGTAATCCATCGACAAAAAAAGGTATAAATTTCCTATTTTTTCCGCAAATTTCACAATCTTAACTGACTTGAGAATCGGGGTTTGGAATGACGGATCATGACCATATAACCGCCCTGAAGGTCACTGTCGCCCTGGGCTTCAGGGTCGGGGGAGATCAACGATTCTGAGGGCATTTAAGGGGCTCTGTAGTAAAGTAAAGGGGGTAAATCGAAACATTCACGGGCTAGGCGGTCGGCGCCGAAAGCCGGGGAACCCTGCCCGTGAAATTCATCGATGGTGGTTTGAGCGTGGACTGGGAGACGCTAGATGGTTTTATGCGGGCTTATTTTCAGGTAGGAGGGAGAGCATTGGCATGGAGAAGCTAAGTTGATGGGGCGAGCTTGTTGAAGTGGTTCGGTTCGGTAATATCCTCCACCTGTTTATTCGCTAGGCGTGCTATTAGCAAATTCTGAAATTGCCTGTCATCTTCATCATCAACACCATCTTTCTTGTGAATCTTTATGTGGATGGTTTGATAAGCGCATAGCTTGTGATGACCTTCATAGTAAATCCGGTGTCTTCCGATTCGCTTCTTTCTTACTTCCCGCAGTTCCTGTGGGAGTCGTCGCATCAGAGTATTTGAGGCATCCAAAGCGCCAGGGTTGTCGGGGTTTGCTTCTTTTGCAAAGTTGTAAAGCCGCTTTTCAATCATGTCCCTGTCGTTCGAACGATCAAGATCGTTCAGTTGGTCACGAACTGATTCATTAATCGAGATCGAGCACACTAGCAGGCTCCGGGGATGTGAGCGAGTTTCTCAGCCGTCTGAGGAAGAGTTCATTTTGACAAGTCATCTCTTCCCTCAAATCGTCGATGTCTAAAGACTTCGAATTAAAGTGTAGAAGCTTTCGGATAAAAGAAATCGCACCGTCGATTTGGGCATAGGAGATAGTTGGGATCTCCGCTTTAATTTTATCGTAATCAAGAAGCTCATCGATGACTTCAAGCATATCACAGAGGAAAACAGGTTGATTGTCACTACCGATTAAGGTGGGGCAGAATGAATATTCAGGTAGAATCATCACACGTTCACTTGATGAAAGACTCGAAAAATTATAAAACTCTATCACA
>JAZDJU010000024.1:0-5187 GCA_043803685.1 Candidatus Omnitrophota bacterium | reverse complement strand
GGTCCCGGACATCACATACCGATTGGTCACAGCGGTCGTCCCGGACCCGATCGGGCTCGTCGCGACCCGTGTCGCCTGCTGAGCGCGCGTCAGGGTATTCAGAAAATCGCGGTACTGGCCCTGCGTCAGCTCGTATTTCATCATAAAGAAAGCGTTGTAGCCCTTCGGGAAATCGGAGGGGATGGGCCCGGCCTGGTCGCCTCCATACGTGCTGGACGGATAGTAAAGGTCTCCATCGGCGGTTCCGACGGGGATCTCCCATTCGCCGGTGATCGGGTAAGGATCCGTAGTCGTGGGGTATCTGTAAAAGGCGCTGGTCTCGGCACCGCCGGAACCGGCGTAAAAACTGCCTTGCGGGATGTGCACCATCTCCAGGGCGAAGACTTTGAGCTTGATATTGTGTGACTGGGGATCGATCGTGCTGTAGGTGATCGCCCACTGGAATTTCACGCCGGCGGCGCTCAAGGTGCCCTTGCCTTCCGCTCCGGCCGCGCGGTAAAGGAACGCGCCTTTCTGGTCCGGGGGCAGGGTCGCGGCAAGCGCTGTTCCGACGACGGCGCTCGTGTCCACACTCGATAGGGTCGCGTGCTGCCACGCGCCTCCGTCCACCGAGTATTTCACAAACACCCACGCCGCATCATAAAGCGTCGTGCTATAACGCCAGGAATTCTCCTGGGAGATGTCCAGCTGGATCGTCGCGTGGTTCCCGTCCGAGCCCGCGTAAAGATTGACGTTTTGAACCGTGAGGTTGTTGGCGTACGCAGCGCCTGCGGCGATTGTCAGCACCCATAAGATCAGAATTGTGCACTTCATTAGCTTGAGCATCGCACCACCTTTTTGAGTGTCATAGTGTCACCCAGTATCCTAGTGTCAAAGTAACTGCTCTTGCTTTGCAACTCGTTTCTCTCTCTGACACTTTGACACTTTTTCATCTTCCGCTCCACGCTCTACGCTATTCCTGTCTCTACAACAAGTATCCCCTATTCTAGCGGAGAAGTTGTCAGGACACCGCCAAGAAAACATCAAGAAGTTGTCAAGATTTCGAGCTTACGGGTTAGCCCGTTCACTCGTACACCCGTCCACGCTCTACGCTAATGATCATTTCGTTATTTCCCAATGCCCGCCTTTGTCCGGACCGAGGCGACGAAGGAGCCCCTTTTTCTTCAACTGACTAATATTTTTGTCGATGGCTGTGGTGCTAATACCGATCTTGTTCGACAATTCCTTCTTCGAAATAGTCGCGCTACCATGGATCAACTTGATGATTTTCTTTTGGTTTTCTACCAACCCTTCTACCAACCCTTCTACCAACCTTTTCTGACTGCCTTTATCGGGAGAATAGCCAAGCTCGGGTCGAGAAAATATCACGACAAAACCAAGGCCGCTTTTTCTAAAACCCATCTTCACCCCAGCCGCCTTGCATTCTTCGCTGATCCGGCGAAGCCCAGAGCCCCATTTTTCGATATCTTCGGAAAGATACAGCGTTTCCGCGATCAGCGGGTTGCGCGGAATGCTGGCGAGATCCCCTTTGACAAAATCCTCAGGAGAGTACTCGTAGGGGAATGGGCCGGGATTGAAGATCTCGATCCTGTCCCGGTAGATGGCAATTTCATTGCTCTTGGGATTTGTAAAATCCCTGTGGCACAACGAATTGATGATGGCTTCTTTTATCGCACGGACGGGGATCTCGGGAATCTCGATTCTCTTACTTCCGGAAAGGTCGGCCCGCCAATTGATATGCTCTTTAACATAGGATTCGCTCTTTTCGATCAGCTCAAAAAGATTGCCATGAAAGCTCTGGATATCAAGGAACGTTATCTTGTCCTTGCCCGCAAAAACAGCGGCCTGGACCTCCACACCGTTGTCTTTACAGAAAAGTGCCCGTCCAGCATTGAGCAGCATGCTTCCCTTCACCAAGTGGAGCTTATTCAAAACATTCTTTGCCGCGTCAAACGAAAAGTTTATTCGGCCCGCCTCCTTGCCTCTTTTGATAAATGTCCGCAACGTGGTGACGTTTGCTTGGCCGATCGGCGCCCCGGACACTTCGCTCCCCCATGAATAAACATAGTTTCTCTTCTTCTCTACAAGGCGCCCGATCTCCGGGATGGTCAGTCTTGTATCCTCCTCCCCGGAACGCAAGTAGAACCGGCCAAAGGCAGAATAAAGACCCTCATGGCCACTAAAATCAACGACAAGGCAATCTTTCCCGGAAATCTTTTGAACTGTAATATCAGGAAAGATCTTCGGGGCAATGTGGTTCGCTATAGATCTTGAAATGTCTTTGACCGTGGCCCTGCCCACCTGTTGCCCAACGACCCGTCCATCGTCCTCGATGCCGAAATAAATAGTGCCCTTCCCGTGTTTGTTCAGGATCGCCCCGATGGAAATAATGGCTTCCTTGAGTTCGGACGTCGACTTTTTGAGCTCGACGGTTTCGCTTTCCTTAAATTTCATGATCAAGACCTTCCGTCAATTCTGCAACATCGGTTGATTGGGCTATCCGCTGACCCTGGGCGCACGCTCCCCTGCAGCAACACCTTTTGAAGTAACCCGGCAAAACGTTTATCTTTCGCCTCAAAACCCTTGAACAGCCTCAACCTTAAACCCTTTGTGTCGGCATACCGGCTATGCGCCGTCCAACAACGAACCGAATCGCTTATTTTTTCCGCGCTTACCGTTCCGTTTTCAAGGTTAAAATCGAATTTTTTAAGCCGCTTTCTGAACCGCCTGACGTTATCGGACGCGAGCCTTCTGTGATCTTTGTATATCCTGAAACCCAGAAATTTTACTCCGCCACTGGTTTTATAAACTTGCGACTTGCCTTCGTGGAGATCGAGGGCAAGCCTAGTCTTCAGGAAATCCCTTATTTTTATTTTAATCTCGTTCAATTCGGCCTTGTCATTTGCAAAAACCAGAAAATCATCCATATACCGGAGATAATAGCGGCAACGCAGCTCAAATTTAACAAAATAATCCAGCTCATTCAGATAAAGATTAGCGAAAAATTGACTCGTCAGGTTTCCGATAGGAAGGCCCCTGGGTTGGTTTGCGGGTACGCCTGTTTGCGGGTTAAACCCGTTCACCCGCTCACTCGAAAACTCGCTAACCCGTGCACCCGTTAACCCGTTTACCGCAACCGCCGAATCAATAATCCCGTTCACAAGCCACAAGAGATCCTTATCCGTGGTTCTTTTTACAAGCATCTTCTTAAGGATGCCATGATCCATCGACGGGAAATACTTCTTGATGTCGCCATGCAGGCAAAACCTGTTGGCCCTCAGAAAACTTTGAGCCCTGTCCACGGCTTTATGCGTCCCCTTGTCTTTCCTGCAAGCATAGGAATCGTGGATAAAGGTTTTATCCAAGAACGGCTCGATGACGTCATGCACCGCGTGATGCACGACCCTGTCCCTGAAAGGCGCGGCGGCGATATTCCGCTCTTTGGGGTCGTAGATAGTGAACATACGGTATTTCCCGTGGCGGTAGGTTTTTTCCGCTAGTTCTCTATGCAATGTTTCCATTTCTCTCTCAAGAAAAAAATTGAAATCCGCCACCGAGTCCCGATACCGCCTTCCCTGGGCGGCCAGATGCGCCGAACGATAGAGGTTCTTTTTTGATATGATCTCGGGATAAAGGTTGTGGATCATCTTCATCGTTTTCTCTTGTGTCAGGGAACAGCGTACAGGGTTCAGAGTTCAGATTTTCCTGCGCCCTAGCCCCTGTACCCTGTTGGCTCCCTGCCCCCTGTCCTGCTCCGGGAAAGTATTCGCACAACGCGCACCGTTATTGTTGTTCCGATTACTATTTGTGTTAGCCGCGTTGTTACGGTCCGAGACACGAGCGTTCGTTGTATCATTGTTCCAATTACCGCCGCGAAAGCCCGAGCCCACAGCCCTTTGACGACGCTACACCATGGGGTATTCCTTTGATACCGAACAGAGAAGAGAAATCTCTCCGCTTGATATTGTTGCGTTTTTTCATCTGTCCCTGCAAGAAGGTCGAAACAACGAAAGAAAACCCCTCCGCAAGGACAAACTGAGGAATAGCGTCTGGACTTCCCCTTTCTGTGGCCGCTCCTGACATCCGTAAACATCAGGATCCTGGTTTTAAACTCTGCCAAAGACAAAACTCTAAATCCTAAACCCTAAACAAATCCAAAACTACAAACTCAAACGTTGAGACGGGTGCGTCCCACTCCATACAGTTGATTTGGGTTTCTTGCCCCCCTTTGGAAAGGGGGAATGAGGGGGATTTTCAAATCTCCCCTTGCCCCTCTTTTCCAAAGAGGGGGATTACGGTATAAGCGCTTGTGATTAACTACTTCCTGTCCCCTGTTCCCTGAACCCTGTCTTTCGCCTGTCCCCTTCACCCTGCTCCCTGTCTTTCCTCTCCGCTCCACGCTCTACGCTAATGATTTTTCCGCCCTCAGCCAGCCACCGACCATTCTACCGATCTCAAGGGTTTGCTGACAAAAAAAATCATATCCCGGCAGACTCACATACTTCATATCTTTGGCGATCCTCATCATGAAACGCAAAATATCCAGCATTAGATTCACTTTGATCAGAAGGTCCCTTTTGTTTTTCGAATACACCGCTTCGATCAGCAATTCCAGGATATCCAGCAAGATCCTCTCGACCCGGTCCGCGAGCAAAAATCGCTGGTCCTTCGGAAAGTTAGTGATCTTCGGTAATATCCAGAGGATCAATTGATAATGTTTTTCCACAACCGGCGTGATTTTCTTCATCTTTCAGATCTCAAAAGATCAAAAGAGCAAAAAGCTAAGGGGAAGTCCTCGCACAACGCGCACCGAAAGCGCTGTACCGACCACTACCTGTGAAAGCCGCGTAGTAACGGTCCGAGACACGAGCGTACGTTGTACCATAGTACCAAATACCGCCGCGAAAGCCCGAGCCCGTGGCGCCGGTGTTGGGCCAAAGACTGACATTGGCATTGCCGCTAGCATCAAGGACGCCATCACCCGAAAGGCCTGTAAATAACCGGCCCGTAGCATTCCCCACCGAGACCGGTCGCTCCCAAAGGTTCCCCGAAAGCTCCATCACGCCGTAGAAACTGGCACCGGCGTTGTATCGGAGTGAAGCGCTCGTGGCGGCAAAGCCGGAACGAACAGGGCCCTGAACACCTCCGCCGTAAAGGCAATTGCCACCATTCGCAGCGACTTCATTA
>JAZDJU010000023.1:0-5867 GCA_043803685.1 Candidatus Omnitrophota bacterium | reverse complement strand
CTCCTCCCGCGATAGTGAGGGGGGCGCTTTAACCGGCTCTTTGGGCCTTAGGCCCTTTGCCGCATAAGCGGGGCCGTGCACCCCCCTCATGGGAGGTCGAGTTACGACAGGGGTGTTCATGTTTTGGGAAGGTTTTTATGCCTGAAATATTTTTTCCCTCACCCGTCGAACCACTTCGTTCACGCTGCGTTTGCTTCGGCGGGTCAGCTTCGCGATTTGCGATGTGGAGAATCCTTCGCAAAAACGAAGTCTGACGACGCGGGTCTGCCGTCGGGTCAAACGCAAGAACTTCACTTTTCTCAAAAAAGCCTCGTCCTGCTCCTTTTTTTTCAGAACCCGGACAAACGACCGGCTAAGTTCCATACGGAGCCTGCGAATGCTTACTTGGGAAATGTCCATGAGATACGCCGCTTCGTCGTCCGGAAGTTTGCTTACGTAGCAGAGCTCGTAAACAAGCCTCTGTCTTCGCGGCAAGAAACCTTTCCGGCGGATGAGTCCCTTGAGCAGTCGCATGGCGGCGCACTTGGCCATAAACCGGGACTTCGCTTCCTCAAAGGACATCAGCTCGTCCACGGGCGTTTGTGAACGTTCCGCTATCTTTTTACGGGCCTCCAGTTCAAGGGGGCCCATGGCGGGCATGGTTCCGAGATCCTCGACCCGCGTAAAATCAGCGGTGATCTGCCTCGACCGGGGTCTGTTGCTCTTCGGTTGGCTGTCTTCATGTTGTTCCTGCATTTTCTCCTCGCTTTCCGCCGCGAGAGGACTGAAACGAAGAGAAAAAAAGCGGGCAGCTCGGGAGAGCCGTCCGCTTTAAAAGATCACGTCAAAACCCGGAATGAACACACCCTGGACGTGCGGAAAACAAAAAAAGTTTTTTTGGGGGGGGATAGAAAGGGTTGCGTGGAAAAACTTCAGGAAGGAGGCTGGAAATGGAGACACTCCAAGCGTGACACGGAAACTCTCCGCGCTGCCGCTCGTTCCAGCCCCTAAGCGGCACTTGGGGGTAAGTCCGGATCGAAGCATCTCTATGGACGCCTGCCCCCGATCTTACCTCTCACAATCTTTTGATCAATGGTGAGGTGTCATGCGCGCGTTCAGCAGGAAAGTTCCAGTGAACGCGGCGCTACAATGATCCGGCTCGGTTTGTCCGGACTCAGAGGAAAAGCTAACCCAGGGATTCTATCCCGTCAAGGGTCGCCCGGAAGAAACTATAGCATTGGAAAGCAGGTAGGAGCAGCAGCGAGCACGGTTCAACGGCCGTGCGGGCGAACATCCCTTTGGGCGAATCCGGAACCAAAATTCAACTTCACGGAAGACGGACGCGTTAGAGGCTTTACCGGACAAAAGCGAGGAGCGGAGCGAATACTTCACCGATCTCCTGGTTGATTTTCTTTTCTTCGACCCAGCGGCGAACAAAAGGGCGGAGCATTTTATATCCGGGCTTACTGACATCCGCCAAAGACTCCTCGAGATTGGCGCGGAAAGATCCGAACAGCTCATGGTTTTTGTACCGGGCAAGCGCTCCCCTGAGAGCCTCCGGATCGGGGCAAAACTTCAGGATGAAATAAACATAGGACAGATCTTTGTCCCGCTTCGGCTCATAAGAACGCATGACAAAAGTGATCCCCTTGTGATACAAGAAAGTTTCAGGCCGGGGAATATTCAAATGCAGACTCTTTCCCGAATGCTTCATGCTTATCGCGGCAGGATTCTCAAGCAGGATTTCGAAAGCTTCAATGCGATTGCAAGCCAAGCGGCTTCCCAGAAAACGGTTAAGCGTATCATCCGTCGTTTGAAATGAAGTGATAAACTCCACCTTCATTTCGAGTTCTTTTTTCCTGTAGACGAATTCAATGGGTTGCAGCTCTTCGTCGTAGATCCTTTCGACGGCCAACCCCGCCGCCAAAAGCTTGTCATAGATCGTGCGGCCAAATCTAAGCGAGCCTGTCTCTAAAACTCCGAGATCAATGTCGGTGGTCGTCGGGATATTGGGAATTTCTTTGCGCCAAAGATACTTTGCATAAAGATACGGGCACCAGCCGCCCACGATCATGATCTTATCCAGGCCATCCTCAATGGCCGCGAGCGTATCCAGAAACCCTTTCTCCATGGTTTGAAAATCAGACAAGGAACAACCCTTTCTTTTTGAAATGAGAGATCAGATGCTGCGCTTCTTCAGAACCTGTAGGCGGAAAGGTCATTAAGTCCAGATAAAGCTGCAAATGGGAGACAATAGGATATCCCTTTATTTTCTTCGACTCTTTAAACACCGAGCTACGGTAAAAAGGCAGAACAAAGCAGGTGTTCCCTCCCTGGACGAGCTTATAGAGATTAAGCTGCGTTTCAAGCTGCTTTAAAAATCCAGGAAATTCCTCCCGGCCAAGATCCAAATAGATAAAATGGCGGTCGTCCTTGACGTACGGAGAAACCAAACGGCTGGCGCTATAGAGCGTCAGTGCAAATGCCGTCTTCTTCTCGTTTAAATATTGGGTGCAATTCTTTAAAAAAGCCTTGTCCGTACTCATGTAGTACGCATGGTCGTTCCGCTCAAAAGAATAAGCATTCAACCAATCCTTGAGAAGATCCTCTTTGCGGATCAAGCGGCTGTAACTTTCAGGCCCCTTAACCGCCCTTTCGACATAACCCCGGGCTTCGGCTATGCTCAACACATCACTGGCAAGCCCCAGAGAAGCGCCCTCCTTCACCATATCGCGTAAAGTCCATTTCTTCTCGGGCTCACGCAAAAGGGCCCGCAGCACCAGAGAGGAGCGATCGCTAAAGATATTTCTCACCAATCTTCTCGTCATCATTCTCACCTTTCATCGTAATATATCTTTCGACATTTGCTGAAAGATGTATAACGTCGAAAGTATAACTTGAAAACAGTCGGGGTGCAAGGCCTGCTTTCTATAAAACCGGGGAAAAAGATCTTGGCGGGGACCTGCTCCGGTGCAAAAAAAACACCTAATTTCAACGTCTGTGTATAGTGGTGGGAGCCATCCAAGGGTTCCACCCCCTGCTGATAATATGTAACATCGCGGTTATTTTACGCGGGATAATCACCGCACATAGTATTCATCCTCTCATTTCCACCCTTCGCATAGGAAGATATTTCTCTGGATCTGACAAGATATCCCCTCCAAGTTTCAGCGCGGGGAGGGCGAAGCATCCCGCCCTCCCCATGAACGCACCCTACTTTTTCCGTATCTGTTTTGATAGCCTTTCGACAGTCCTCATTCCGGAGTCGACCCTGTTCTGGATCGTTTCAAGGGCCAAGGATCTTACCGGAGGTGCGACAACTCCGTAAGACGGCATAGTCTGTTGCCTTACCTGTGCCGACTCCGAAGCTCCTTGCGTGAAACTTCTCCAGTCCTCGAGCATTGGCTTCCACACGCAGGTCGCAAAAAAGATCCACGGCAGAAGCCACGCGCCGTAACGAAGAACGCATCCGATCGTTCTAAGGATCACAAGCAGGACAGCTTTGTGGAACCGGAGCATTGCCTCCAGTTCATTTTTCAAAAAATGTTTCCCCATATTTTTTCTCTTTTCCGTTTGGGACCGTTTAAAGGATCTTGATGACGAGATCCGTTGCGTCCTTCGCCTTATACGTCAAATGGTGCAAATGCAGGTTCCCAGTCTCCGTGTCCTTTAATTGAGCCGCGATGCTCGCTTTGTGGACCGTCTGGTACTCCAGCTCCCGTTCGCTGAATTGCGCCTCAAATTGTTTGATCCATTCCCTGAGCGTCATAGCCTCTGCCCCTTTCTGTTAATGGTATTGTTTCAATGGAATCCAGCGCGGACACACGGAAGACGGGACCGGGTGATCCCGAGCTCCCGCGTGTCCGTCCGCGGCAAATCATCCTCCGACGAAAGACTTTCTCCTGCCCCGGCTGTTCCCTCCAGAGAGCGTCTCCAGTTTCTCTTCAAGACATTGCAGTTCGTTTTCTTCTCCGGTCATCAAGTCGTCTTCCTCCGCAGCGGCGATGCGCTCGCGGAGATTCTGGATCCGCTCAGAAAGACCTCTTAACGATTCACTACGCGTCATGGGGAATCTCCTTTCATAAGTAAAAAAACGGGGGAAAGACCACCCCCGTTTCATTTTTCTGGTTTGAGTTGTTAAAGGTCCGGCTTCGAGATCAGGCTTTATTTCTCCCCCTCGCCTCCCACGAACTGCGCCGAACCATGAGTTCCGGCATGACTTCCAGAGCCGTCATCGTCCGGCCAAGGCAGAGGCGCCCCCGGCAGCGGATCTCTTTTTCAAGAGCCCGGAGAATTCCGAGAAGTTGATGGTGAACGCTTTTTTTCAGGATCAGTCGCATGCAAACACCCTCCTTTAGTTTTTAATGTGCTTAAAGTTGATTTCGCTCCGAGAAACTGAAGTACTGGTTCTCACCGATAATGATGTGATCAAGAATTCGAATCGAAACCGTCTGGCAGGCGGCTTTGATCTTCTGCGTGATCTCGAAATCTTCGCGGCTCGGTTCGGTCTTTCCGGAAGGATGGTTGTGGACCAGCACGAGACTCGACGCGTTTTGAAGCAAAGCCTCCCGAACGATCTCCCGGGGATGAACAGCCGCCTCATCCACCGTCCCGAAGAAAAGGTCCTTATCGCCGATGATCTTTAAGCCCTTATCGAGGAAGAGCACCCTAAAGACCTCTCGTTTAAGGTCCCGGAGACTGGCCGTGAGGTAATCGGTGACCGCCTGGGGACTTCGAATGAAGTTCTGGCCAATCATCCCCTGTTTCAAGACACGCCGTCCGATCTCCCGAACAGCCTGAAGCGTGATCTTTTGCGACTCAGGAAGATCCAGAAGATCAAAAAGCGGACGGAGCCCTCCGGCCTTATGGAGGAGCTCCAGGGCAACGCCGACTTCCGTTTGCTCGTACGTGCATTTCTTCAGGATCAGAGACAGAAGCTCCGCGTCAGAGAGAGCTTCGATCCCTTTCTCCCGGGCCCTGATCGCGGGCCGTTCGCTTTCCGGCCAATCTTTCACCGATAATTTTTTGCGCATGACAACGCCTCCTTTAAAAACGCAAAAAGAGGCGGACTCCCTTTGACGGGAATGCCGCCTCTTTAAGTTTCGCGTTGGGTTGATGGGTATGTTCTAGCGGATCACGATTTCCCAGCCGTTTTTTTGAAACCGGGAAATCAGTCCCGCGTGTTTCTCGAGATCATTTCTTCGAACGATCAGCTTCATGGGATCCACCTCCTTTCAAAAAAAATGGGGAGACAGCCCGGAAAAGGCGCCGTCTCCCCTCTCTTTTTTTTAATTTTCGTGGGGTTTCCTTACGCCGCGTAATCAGCCTCGGTCCTCATCAGCCCCATGATCACTTCGTCAAGAGAGCCCTCGAGGATCGTTACGCCCTTCCGCTTGGACGGGATATAAGCACCGTCCTTCTGGAAGAACTTCCGGATATCCACGAACGTGTTCTTGGCTCCACTGCCCTTGGAGATCCGGTAATGCTCGGTCGCAGAGATCAAAACGTCGCAGACCTTCACGCTCCGGAACTGCTCTCCCTTGGGGCACTCGACCCCTGACGCCTTCCGGGCCAAAATAAGCCCCGCGATAATGTCCTCGCGGAGCTTCTCCGGGAAGCACACCCCTTTGGTCGTCGGAACGAGAAGGGTCGCGTCCGCTTTGCTTCTGAAGAAGATCCTCAGATCGAAATAACACACGCCCTTGTATTCGCTTCGGGAAACACGGTAGACGTCGTTATCCGACCTCGGGACATCGCAGAGGACCACGTTTTGAGTCTGTTCGTTCTTAATTGCAGTTGTTGTTTCCATGTGAGTGTTCTCCTTGTTTGTGGTTAAAGTTGAAATGCACTGGGTAAAACGGTGTTGTCTTGGGTCACCTCCTGTGGGA
>JAZDJU010000022.1:0-5858 GCA_043803685.1 Candidatus Omnitrophota bacterium | reverse complement strand
GTCCTTTTGTCTGGCGCTGACAACAGTTTGTTTATCCACTCCCAAGGAATCGTTCGTGGAAGTCCAGCTAACCGGGGGGTTGTAATAGTTGGTACTGCAGGAACCAGGTTGCGATTCGAATAGCCGCGGAAATAGAGGAATCTCAAAAAACTTCTCATTGATGAAATCAATTGCTTGCCACTGGCGCGACTCAGAGATTTTGTAGCTTGAATAATGTACTCATGAATCGCATTAGCGGTTAGAGCGCAGATTTTTGATGGCGTGGCACGTTCTTTTAACGCGGTTAAGAACGCCGCAACATCATTTCGGTAGGCGCCTATTGTGGTGGTGGCTATGCATTGATAGTCCCGGAGAAATACAAGATATTCTGAAAGCAACTCAGAGGATACGAGGATCCCCTTTTTTGGGATACGAACAGTCATGGATACCTCCTGCTTTTTAGGACAAAGCAAAAGGCATCCGTCTGCTGGTGTCAAATATTATGTTGAGTGAATTTACGCAGGAGGTCTGAAAACAAAGGGGTTGCGCACTCTACTCAACATAACGGAGTGCTAAACATAATGCATAAATTGCGAGATGAGAACCGCACGTACTCGAGGAGGGTGTTCCTCCGAGGAGCATTCTGTTCATTGCTTTGAATTTGACTAAATGCGACTCTTTGTCCTTTCCCAGTCGACAGATTACTGCCTCGATATCCGGCTCCGTTCTACAAGGTCTCGCATGATCGAAAATTCTTTACTGTTACGATACTCGCGTAAAAGAATAATTAGTTCTCCGCCAGGTTTAATTGCATATTCACCCAAACCGGGGATTTGCTTTCGCCTATCTACCTTCACTAAACTCATATAGCCATAGAAGTACACTTGATATACATTCACGCCATCAAACCTTGCGCGCTGAGGATTTAACGGCGGTACTAAGCGTGAATCGTGATCGAATTTTGAAATAACAACGGAAAATTGATCTGCACTGCCCGGGCTCTCTTTCAAAATCATGGCGTGTAAGTCGGCCTCATAAATCCCTAAGTTCACTTTTGAGAAAAAAGCTTGAGACGAGACTCCTGCTCTCCATAAAAGTGATAAGTAAAACAATTTTAGCTTATCATAATCAAAACTGCCAACTCGATAGGCCAACTTCGCGCCATCGGAGTCTAAAATATAATTATTTTCGGTAAATTCCCTCCTAAATAGCTGAGCAGCATACTCATCCCATTTTCCTATGTTGCGATCACAATTTTCACAAAGAATATTTTGGTCGTATACGCCAACAGGACACTTTTTGGGATATTCACCTGGGTTGTTTGAAACGAGTTTCGTAGGTTCTTTAGACGGTTCGAGCATGTACAAAGACTTGGGTATTATGTGCGCGCCAATGAGAACCTTTTCGGTCTTACACAGCTTACAAAACCCAACGTTGTTCACATCAACCTCTTAATTCAACACGCACTCAGGATGGGTGTTCCGCCTTGAAGGATTTTCGGATCTGCCTAAAATTTGACTATTGCGCTCTCCCCTTAAAATCCCTCATCAGCTTCCAACATTACCATTTTAATCCGATGCCTATATATTTCTTACAAGATTCATATCGAAAAAAATATGTGTAGGCGTTGGGTCATCGCTACCAACTATTTTAATCTGCACCTGTTGTCCTGGTAAAACAGGATTTGCTACAATAGTTACGCTTCTTTTACTCCCACTCCAATAATCAGTCCTTGGGATATTAACTCTTAATGGAGTGATGCCCACATACTGGCTTCCTATGTCAATGCGTGCCCCTGGCGGATCAGATTCAATCAGCGTATGACCAGATGGGTTTGCTGTGGGAATTGTTGAACAACCGCTCAGAATCAAAATCCCAAAGACCAGCATGAGAAGTTTTTTCATTGTTCTATCTCCTTGTTCTAATCAAGAAATGTCTGGATGACTTCTATTTGTTCCTTAGTCGGCTTAACCTCTCCCAACTCAAGCCGAGCAATGTAATCCTGGCTCACACCCATCCGTTCAGCCAGTTCAACGATCGTGACCATCTTTGACTTGCGGATCTGCCGAATCATGTCGCCAGGGGTGGCAAAGTAGGGAGCTTGGTCTTCGATCATTTTCCACCAAGAGCCTTATTCGCTTCATTCACGCCAAGTTTGATAAGAGTTAAGCGTCTGGTGGCATCGAGCGATCTGAGGTTGTAATCTAACTCCTCGCCCACAACCATCCTCACTACATCCGCTAATGACATATCATCCGCTATTGAAATAACATCTCCATCTGTGCTAAGTCTGTATTGAAAAACAGTTGGGGTGATTTGCTCCCAATTAGGGCGAGTCTCAAGAGCCTTGCATGCTAGCCAAGCAAACGTGGGAGCCTGTTCCTTATAATGTTTTTTCATTCCTAAGAAGGACATCAACATCGCGCTCGCACAAGACTTTGCGAAAATCTTCGTTTGAAATTCAACAAACCAATCTGTTATTCCCACAAACACCTCCTATCCGCTTCTCTCTTCGTCGTTGTAACTTCGACTTACAATTCACCCGCTCTAATTTTCTTTCTCACAAAAGCATTAAAAGAACTTGCTTCCTGAGTTTCTTTCTTTAGAGTCTCAGGATTTTCCCGCCTACTTATCAAGTAAATGGCCACCCTATCCTTAAGCTCAAAGGGTAACGGCCTATCCTCTCCTTGAGAATTTGACAAGTCTTCGGGATCGCCATAAACGGCATAGTCCTTAACAACCTTTTCTGCAGCGTCCTTCTCGTTCATTTCCTCACAATATTTTTCAAAAACCCTAATGCGAACAAACTGGTCATCTAATAGCATTACACGCCTCTCCAGATCATACATGTCCCACCACCATCTAATATCTTCGTCCCTAACTCCCTCTAGCCGTTTTTTATTTATCATATTTTTAATTTCTGGATTTGATGATGCTTTCTGCAAGAGGACGTCCCCGTACCCCGGGGGAAATGTAAATCTGTCCTCCTCGATGGATTTCTTAGCTTGAAGTAACATGTTTTTTACTGCGCGCTCCGCATCCGCCATAGACATGCCGTAACTCATTTGATACATATTCACATATAACTCTCCCAACTCTTTCTCAAGCTGATCATTATTTTTCACATTCTCAAAAAAAGATTTTTTGCATTTCCAGCACTCTATAAAAGATGGATTGTTTAATTCCCCGCAAGAAGGACAAATACGAGATTTCGTCCCATTCTTCAAGGAAAAGGGCGTCTCTTTAAACTGTTGCTGTGGCAACTGCTGCCTCAATGTTCGCCATTGAGCCAACATTGCGGTAATTAGATGTCGTAATGAATTTTCAAAAGAGGTACCCTTTTTTTTAAATTTTTCCTCCCCGACGGAGTCCTTCAATGCATCCATGTAGATATTTTGAAGCATTTCTCTGCCACTATCTTTAACCGCCCTCTCCATAGTCAGGGCTGCGTTTTGTTGACCCAGCAATCGCTGCGCCACATCAAACATTTCCTTCCCTGAGAAATAAATACCCATGATGGCCATTTGAAACAGCGCCGAATTAAATTTCTTGCGGGATTCCTCATCGTCCGCATCTGTTTCCATGAGTGCATTAGTAGCGAAGTTCAGCCCAAAAAACCTTGCCTTGAGAAGACCCCTTTTAACCACATCTTCTCCGAATGAATAGACATGGTCTCTATATCGTCTTTCCATCTCGTTCGCCGTTTTCTTTGAAATTTCGTAAATCGTTTGATGTTTCTGGTTGGTAAAATTCTTTTTATAAATCGGGGACACTTTTTTAAGCAAATCGGAAGTGTGCAGGTAAAAAATACCCATTTTGCTTTGCGGCCCTTCTGCTCCGGTTAAATCAGGACATTTCCCACACTTGTAACATTTGGAAGAATTGGTGCCTATTTCTGTCCCGCAATGCGGACATTTTATTTTCATATATTTTTCTCCTTCATACCCACAAGCCTCTCTCTTTTTCCTGTGCTTCCTTAAATCTGATACCGCACCGAGTGCTTTTGATGTGCTTGCCAATTCTTCGTATATTCAGCCGCCAGCGCCACGTCGTCAAGAATCAAAAGGTTCTCGGCATTATGTTCCTCGGCAGCATTTGAGAAGTTGAAGGAACCTGTAATGACCGTCTTGCCGTCAATAATCATCACCTTGTTATGGGCTATGGCGTGTGCCTTGTCCAGATAAGTCATAACCCCGCCCTTTGCTACCAGCCCAAGTTTTGTTTTCTTCTCGTGGATCTGCTTTCCATCGACGATGGCTTCAACCTTCACGCCCCGCTTCTCGGCATCAATGAGAGCCTCTGCAATAGGGTATGAGGTGAAGGAGTAGGCTTGGTGACGGACGTCAATTATTATTTCCCTCCCCGTTGCCTCAAATGAGAATGTTACCGTCGTTTCCGTAGCTTTCTGGGTCTTTTAAAGTGATGTTAAAATAGAACCAGTAGCAGTGCTTTCTTTTTTTGCTTCTTTTTTTCTTTGTGAATTCTGTGGGTATTGTGGATAACCCTGAAACAGAGCCATGGTTTGAGCCGTCGGCACCAACGATCGTGGCGCTAATGGCTTTTAAACGCCTAAAACGGATGGACTATACGGGTACCGGGACGTCAACCGCAACAGGCCCAACTGTATTTATATCATTTATCCCATCAAAGACTAGATGTCTTGCCATTGTATGACGCCACTCTTTAATGCGACGTTGAAGTGTTCTTAACTGCCCCTTTGTAAATTTCTCCGGATACTTTTCTTTTAGCCGGAAGAACAACGATTTTGCCGTACAGTCGGGATTGCTTTGAAGCCATAGCAGAATTTCTGTCCATACGTCTTTAAAAGGCTCCGCCCGTGTCCGCCACCAACGAGTCTTTCCCTCGGATTTGCGATGCGTTGGTCGCACTTCGCCCTCTCGCCATAGTTGCGGCAGTCTTGCAAGGAATTGATTCAGGCTTTGCTGATCTGGCCCCGTGCTTGATGTTCCAGAACTCAATGATGCTAAAGCTGACTGTCCCTGCCGGATTCGCTGTAACAACGCTACCGGGTCCAACGGTTCTCTTTTTTTCCGCAGGACATCCTTCACTTTCTCATTCACATCTTTGCTCGTTAAGAGCCGATCGCAAGGAGTAGCCGGGGTATAATATTTCTTCGTTACTTTTGAGCCCTCTCGTTTTCTATCGCGAAGTTTAAACGATGGTTGAAAGTAATTCACGTATAATCGTACCGCCTGGTATAGCTGGGCCATTGCTTGTCCCGCAACAATGCCGGAAAAACGTTCATGCCCAACGATTTTACGGATCACAGCGCCGTTCTTCTGTTCGATCCAAGCCTGATCATTTGAATGATGAACCCGGGAATGCGTAAAAACAATACCCGTCTGCGCACAATACGAGCTCAGCGTATCGTTGATAAAAGCGCTATCGTTATCGGAGTTAATCCCCAGGATTATTACGGGCATTTGAATTTGTATTCGCTTCAGGGCTTCTATGACTAGCGATTGCTCCCGCGCCAGAAGTGGTATCGCCTCCGTCCAGCCGGAACAAACGTCAGTAACGACAAGGCTGTGAAGATATTCACCGGACATTGACCCGCCACCGTGCACAACAAAATCAATCTCGACATAGCCAGGCAGTGAATCTTGCCAGTCATGGCAAGTTTTTGTTGTGAGGGTTTTACTCAGCTTTCTGAATAATCGTTTTTTCTTTCGGGTGACAGCTTCTTTTCTGACCGACCTCAGCACCCGATCTATGGTGGCAGCGCTCACCAATAAAATTTTCTCACGAACGATAGAACCTAATTTTAAATGGCCGTGGCGCTCCATGGCCTCCACCAGGGCAGGGATCACAGCTTTCAATCGCTTCCCGCAAATCCTATCGGACGTCTCCCACAGAAC
>JAZDJU010000021.1:0-4195 GCA_043803685.1 Candidatus Omnitrophota bacterium | reverse complement strand
GCCGCAGGAAGCCAATAGCGCCTCAGTCCTGGCGGCCAACCTGCTTTTCATCATTCTCTTTATCTCAGTGCCGCTCATTTCAAACCAGATCACGCGGGGTGGAAGCTTGAGCGGGCTTGGCACCGCCGTGGTCGGTCTCGGAACCGCGTTTGCCGCAAAGTTTGTGACAAGATCAGTCACTCATCATCCGCATCATTCTTCCCAAGCGATGCCAACGAAAGGAGCGGGAAATCCCGGCTATAAACCATGAAAACCTACTTTCACGAGAACCTTGAAAAATTAAAACGCCGGTATTTCGAAGTATTCGGAGATCTTGAAGCGCAGGCGGAGTTCCTGAAACTTTCGAATCTCATGCTTTTGGTGATCCTCGGAGTGGTGCTCCTGGGCGCTTTTCTTCTCGCGCACAGGCCCCCGGTGGTCATCCGGGTGACGGAGGTGGGCCTGGCGGAGCCGATCCGGGACTTCCGGATCCATAACGCCCCCTCCGAACCCGAGATCCTTTATTTTTCGAAGGCGTTTACGCGGCGGTATACGGAATACAACTCTTACACGCTTTCCCGGGACATCGCGGAAGCGTTTAACCAGATGACGGGTCATTTTCAAAAGATCGCGAACCGGGATCTTGTGGAATCGGGACTTCTCACGCGGGTCCGGGAAGCGGGTCTCCATGCCGGGATCGAGTTCAAGGAAGAGAAACTCGAGCGTGAGACCCCCGAATTCATACGCGTGTCCCTGATCGGGGTCCGCACCATTCAAAGTTACAAGAACCCCGATTATAAAGAATCCGCGCTTTTCAAGGCGGAGCTCACCCTGAAGAAATGCCCAAGAAGCATGAGCGTGCCTTTTGGTCTCTTGGTGGAAGATTATCACGAAATGATTCTCAACAAACTCGAGGAGCGAAAATGAACCCGAAAAAGATGATTTTTTTATTTCTCGTAATAACGTTTCTCACAAGCGTTTCCGAGCGGCTGGTTTTGGCGGAAGATGAAGCGCCTCCTCAAGAGGATGCCGCGACTGTTTTGAAAGGGAGACAGGATTTCAACAAACTGAGACTTTCGAGCAGGAACATATACAAGGTCACCATGCGTTCCGGCGTTGTTTTCAAGCTTCAGACCGCGATTGGGTACGCTTCCACGATCGATCTTCCGGAAAAAGCGCTCAAAGTGTTCATCGGGGACCAGGAACTTTTCAAGGTCGGGGTTTATGAAACTCAGGTCCTGATTAAACCGATCTCCGACGAAAAAGACGCCAGGACGAATCTTGTGATCGTGACAGGCTCCGGCCGCCTCACTTTTGACGTTTCCGTGGGGGCTCCCGACTCCGCGGATTTTGTGCTCGATTTCCGGTTGCCGGAAAATGACGAGATCCTTGTTCGAAATGCCTTTGACGAGAAAGTCGAGGAGAAACACCAAGCACTTGAGAAGGAGTTTAAAGAGAAAGAAAAGGGGCTGGAGAAAAAGGCGGACGAGTTGTCTGAAACGAAACTGAAGGAGAAGATCACCGCGCAGTCCCGGAGCGTTCCTTTGAAGGCGTCCCAGGCAAAAGACGGCGTCCAGGTGAACCTTCTTTCGCTCTCCCAGGTGGGCGATAAAGCCTATCTCCGGTTTTCCGTTCTCAATTACTCAAAGATCCCGTACAAGGTCGCGAAAGTTTCCGCCGGGGTCATTGCGGAAGAAAGACGGCTTCTGGCGAAGCGCGACACGGGTCGGATCGAATTTCAAAGCGAGCTTTCCCTTGAACCAGTGATCGCTCCGGACAGCTACGTCTACGGCGTTCTCGCGTTTGATTTCCGCAGCCTCGGCAAGAACGAGAAACCTGTTTTCAAAATCGAAGAGGAAGGAGGGACCCGGGCGATGGAGATCAAGGATTTCGCCTGGATCAACTGAACCATGAGCGAAAATGCGAAAGAAAACCCAAGTTTAGAGGGAGATCCAAAGGCGGCGAGACCGGGCGTGGACGCAGGTTCCGGCACCCCGGTTTCCTGGCAGGAAAAGGTGGGAAGAGTCGATTTAGGCGCCCGGCCTGTTAAAGATGGGGTGCTTGAAAATAAGACAACGACTCAACCTCCGGAACGGGAGTTCGATGACGGACTCACCCCGGAAGAGCAGAAGAAATTTTCTTTGAAGGAGTCCTGGGCAAGGCCTCAAGTGAAGTGGTTTGTGGGGATTGGCGGACCCGTGATCCTGGGCATCGTCTTATTCTTTTCTCACGGTTCCTCCGGTTCGAAAACGCAGGTTCCCATTCGCCCGGAAGAGAGTCCTCAAATGATTACGGGAGCGGCGATGGATCGCGCTATTGCCGCTGCCGGGAAAGATGACAAAAAGACGAAGGCCCTCGAAGGCGTCAGGAAACCCTTGCCTGTTAAGAAAAGGAATTACGCGACCGAGATCGCGGTTTATGTCGAGCCTCCAATAAAAGCAGAGAGTTCAGGGGCGCGTGTTCAAGAGACTCGCGCCCAGCAAAAGCTTTTGGGGCTTCCTTCCGGGACGAAGATCCCGGCGCGTCTTTCCAACCGCATTTTCAGTTTTAACGTGGCGGCGCCCGTGATCGCGCAGGTGATCCGGGATTTCAAGTGGCAGGAAAACATCGTGATCCCCAGGGATTCGAAGTTCCTGGGGGAAGCAAGCGTTCTTAAAACCCTCGACCGCATCAACGTCAAATTCGAGACTCTGATTTTCCCGGACGGCCGCGAACTGCGCGTTCGGGCCATGGCCTTATCCGAAGATGGGTCCGGGGGAATAAAGGGCAAGGTTGATAAACACCGGGACATGAAAACTCTCAAGGCGATCGGGGAAACGCTCCTGGGAGGCGCGAGCCTCTTTGTCGGGGGGGCGGGGCAGGGCCCTTACAACCTTGAAGACCAGCTCCGGGTCAACCTTGCCACGAGTCTCACGGGGCAGGCGGCTCAGGACCTCCGCAGTGTCAAAACCGAGGAATCGGTCACTGTGGAGACTGATACGTCCATCCAAGTAATTCTTCTTGAGGCAACCTAAAAACGAAAGGAAAAAAGGGAATGGAAAAAACGAACAAAGAAACGGAATTTAAGGATGAAGTCGTGGGCGCGGTCCCGGTCAAGGAAGGGGAACTCAGGATCACGGTCTCCGAAAGGAAAGGCTGGCGTCGCGTGGATTTCAGGGTGTTCGGCGTAGTGAAAGGCGAGATCCGTCCGACCCGGCAGGGTTTTGTGATCGAGCAATCCAAATGGGGGGATTTCCTCAAAGGGATCGAGAAGATCAGCGAGAAGTTCGCGAAAAAATAGAACTCAAACCAAATTCAGGGAAGCCCGGTCCCGGAGATGGGATCGGGTCTTCCTGAAGCGGGGGAATCGAATGAGAAAAAAGAAAAAGATTTTTTACAGTGCAATTGTTTTGTTTGCGGGGCTTTTGACTTCCCGGACGGTTTTGGCGGTACCGGAATTGCCTCAAGAAAATTTCGGCAGTCTTCTGACGCTTGAGCAGGCTATCTCGAGGACGCTTCAGGAAGACGCGAAAGTGAAGCTCGCGCTTGAACGTCTCGAAAAGGAAAAAGCGCTTTATAAAGGAGCCCAGGCGGAGTTTTTCCCAAAGTTCGGGGCTGAATACTTCGGTGCGGTTGCAACGGGCGGAAGCGCCACGGTCGGTTACGTCGACACATTCATCGAGCAGCCGATCTTTGAGGGCGGGAAGTCGGTCTTCAACAAGAAAAAACAGAAAGCCCGGGTCGAAAGCGAATTCCTCAGGTTTGAAGAGACAAAACTCGATCTCAATCTTTACGTGCGGATCCTCTACGCGCAGGTCCTGGAGGAGAAAGAATTAACGCGAATCGCGCAAGTAGAGGTGAAGGAGCTTTCCGGGACGTTTGAACGCATGTCCGCTCTTTTCCAAAAAGAGGTTATTTCTCGAAGCGAGCTCATGCGCGTTGAAACGCTGCTTCAGAAATCGAAAACCGGACTCGTCAAGCACAAGGAATCCTACGACTACTATCTCGCTCTCTTGATGGAGACGGTCGCTATGGATGCTCAAGAATCCCTCGATCTTGAGCCTTTGGGGAAGATCCCGGAGCTTTCGGGGGATGCGAGCACCTACCTCGAAATGAGCCGTAAGAACGATCCCCTTTATAAGATTACGGGCCTTCAGATCCGCGAGAAGGAATTCGAAAAGAAAATGCTCCGCTCGGAGCGGTGGCCCACGTTGAATCTTGCCGCCAAATGGGACCT
>JAZDJU010000020.1:0-2814 GCA_043803685.1 Candidatus Omnitrophota bacterium | reverse complement strand
GTGAGCAAGCTCCCACCAAAACCTGCGAGTCTCGCGGCTCATCCGGCGCCGTTACCCCAGACGATAAAACCCTTGATCATTGAACTTGCTAAATATATAAAAACTTATATAATATAACGGTGACTATGAAGCCGCTGAATTTCGTGGGATCAAGCCTTGATGATCTTCGGAACTTCCCCGATGAAGCTCGCCGTGCTGCAGGTTTCGAGCTCCGTGCGGTTCAAAGCGGACTCGAGCCAAGCGATTGGAAGCCAATGCAGGTAATCGGCCCAGGCGTGAACGAAATTCGTATCCACGTTTTGGGCGAGTGGCGAGTAATCTATGTTGCTAAGCTTCGCGATGCGGTTTATGTGCTTCATGCATTCCAAAAGAAGACTCGAAAAACAAGCCGGCATGATATCGATTTGGCTGGCAAACGGTACAGGCAGATTGGAGGTAACTGATGAGCGAGACTATTGTTAATTCTTCTGGAAACGTATTCATTGATCTCGGGTATTCTCCAGATGAAGCCGCAATTCTTCAGATACGTGCCGATCTTATGGCCGATCTCCGGAAGTTCATCAAAGCCAAGAGGCTAACGCAGACCAAGGCCGCGGAGATCCTCGGCGTTAGTCAATCCAGGGTTTCAGACTTGATCAAAGGCAAATGGGAAAGATTTAGCCTCGAAATGCTTATCACCCTCGCGACGAGAGCCGGCATGCATGTCACTCTTAAGAAGGTGGCATAGGGACCGGGTAACGATGCAATCCAACGAATGCGTTACACGTCTCGCCGATCATTAGCGTTTGCAAAAAAATATGAATACAATCAGTGGAAAAATAAACGGTGACTACGGATGGGAATTAACTGTGCTCCATAAGATAAGAGATGCTTCCGATGGAGTGATATTTTTTGAAAAGAAAATTAATTGGGACAGATATAAAGCAGACCATTCACCAAAATTTGGATTTCATATAATCTTATTTAACTACAAGGAAGACAACAACTTTCTCCGGGCTTTTGCAGACTCGGATGTAAAAACCACTCTCGCGACAATCTCCGATTACATCACTGAACGCAGATTTTAATCTCCCTGGATTGTTGTTCCAAGGATAGAGGATATATCATTAACTGAATAAGAAATTACCCGAAGCGGCAAGGTCCGTTCCTACGATATATGGCATAACATCCAAACGATAAAACAAAATGGATGCCGGAGGTTTCTTATGGAGCAGCTTGACCCCGTAGAGATTATTAAAGAAGGCATGGGCGCCTATCCCCTCACGCCTCTTGTCGCCGAAGCGATTAAAGTCTCCCTGACCAACAGTTATGAAAGTTTGGTGATCGTCAATGAAAAGGGGGGGATTGAATTCATTGATCCCGTTACGGAAAAGTTCTTCAACTTAACTCCCGGAGAGGCAAGAGGGGAACAAATCGAGAAGATCATCCCTTTCTCGGAACTCCCCGAAGTAATTGCCAAAGGTTCGCCGCATATAAGCATTTCCAAGACAAAAGGCCGCAATACCATAATTTCCCGCTTTCCCCTCTTTAAGAACGGGAAACTGATTGGCGCTTTCGGAAGAGTCATCCTGCACTCTTTTGAAGAACTCGAAAGATTAAAGGAAGAAGCGAAAAAGTTGAGGGAAGGGCTCCTGAACGCAGAAAAAAAAATACAACGGGAATATCAGGCAACCTACACCCTGGAACATATTCTTGGCATCAGCTCGAAAATATTGGAGCAAAAAGAAATCGCCAAACGAATGGCAAGGACAAGCAGCGATATTTTGATCCAGGGGGAGAGCGGGACGGGCAAAGAAATGTTTGCCCATGCCATCCATAATGACAGCAAGCACAAATCTTTTCCTTTTGTGAAAATAAATTGCCCGGCTATTCCTCTTGAAATAGCGGAATCAGAGCTCTTTGGGTATGAAAAAGGCGCCTTTACCGGAGCAAACAAGGAAGGCAAACCGGGAAAATTCGAGCTGGCCGAAGGAGGTACGATTTTCTTGGATGAAATTGGGACATTGCCTCTCTCCATTCAGGCTAAACTTCTCAGGGTAATCCAGGAACGGGAGATCGAGCGCCTGGGAGGCAAGAAGACCCTGAAATTGAATTTTCATTTAATCACGGCAACCAACATCGATTTAAAAAAGCTTGCCGAGGAAGGAAAATTCCGCTTCGATCTCTTTTTCCGGTTGTCCAAAGCGATTCTCACCCCCCCGCCCTTACGGGAAAGACGGGAGGATATCCCCATCTATGTTTCCCACTTCCTCAAAATATTGAACAAGAGTTTCGACACGCAGATTAAAACGATTCCCCAGGAGGCATTAGATCTTTTATGCCAATATCATTGGCCCGGCAACGTCCGCGAAGTCGCTAATATCCTTGAACAGTCATTTTACAACATGCGCGGCGCCGAGGTACTCTACCCGGAACACCTGCCCAATGAACTCAAAATAAGCGTTAAGGCCTCGCATGCCCATCTGAGAACGAGCAACCCCTTGCGGAATGCTCTCGAGGAAACGGAAAGGAACAATATCCGGGAGGCGCTGAGTATAAATAAAGGCAATAAAAGGAGAACGGCCATACACCTTGGCATCCAGCGGTCCGTTTTATACCTGAAAATGAAGAAACTCGGCATTACGTGATCTTGCCTTCCCGGCGACGGCGCGACAGGGAAAAAGCCCCCCGCGGCACACCGCGGGGGACTCTGCGCAAAGCTACGCCGTCCAGGGAAAGCGCAAACACACATCTCCGTCACGCTACCCTCCAGCGATCCTTGAAAAAGCCCTTTCTCTTGTCAAAAACCTGCTTTCTCACGTCCTCGCTTGCCAG
>JAZDJU010000019.1:0-2741 GCA_043803685.1 Candidatus Omnitrophota bacterium | reverse complement strand
TGGAACGCCTGCTGGCCCCACTTGAGGAACTGGTAGCGCTCGCGGTTGCGCTCGAACTCTCTTGTGATGTTTTTCGCGAACGAATCGGAAGCTCCGAAAAAATCCGTCTGCACGGAATGGTCGATCACAAGATCCACGGGTTGAAGCGGGTTGATCTTCTTGGGATCGCCGCCCATCTTGACCATCGCTTCGCGCATCGCCGCGAGGTCCACGACCGCGGGAACGCCGGTAAAATCCTGGAGAAGAACGCGGGCGGGCGTGAAGGCGATCTCGTTCTCGCTTTTGCGCGTGGGGTCCCAAGTCGCGAGACGTTCAATGTCCTTGCGCGTGACGTTCTTGCCGTCTTCGTTCCGGAGCAGGTTCTCGAGAAGAACGCGGATGGAATAAGGCAGTTTCAAGACCTTGGCAATGCCGCACTCCTGGAGCGCGCGCAGGCGATAGATCGTGTAATCCTTCCCCGAGATCTTGAGCGTGACCTTGCTTCCGAAACTGTTCAAAAGGCTCATCAAAAAACCCCTTTTTTATTCAAAAACGGACCGTATTCCTTGTCGGTCTCTAAAATGTGGTGCCCGAGCCAATCCGTTAAAAACACCATCACTTCGACGGAAAGCGTTACCTTGCCCGCGATAAGATCTTCCTGGAAAGAAACCACTTTGGTCTTAAAATCTTCGTGCTCTTTCTTGTGCGCCTCATACCCGGGAAAATCGTACTGCCGCATGAAAACTTCTTCCGTCGTAAAGTGTTCTACGGCATATTGAACAAGCTCTCTGATGATCGCCTCCAAAAATTCTTTTTCCTCTTCTTTTCCAAGCCAGTCATAGAGGTCCCCCAGGACCTTGAAGAGGTGTTGGTGCTGCCGATCGATCACATTAATGTTCACGCTGTACATTTCATCCCAAGCAATGCGTGGCATAAGCTTCCTCCTTAAGGCGTTCGCCGTTTACCGAGTCTTTTGAATGGTCGCCTGCCCTGGATCGCGAGCTGTTCGATGTCTTTGCGTGTGACCTTGATTCCGGCAATGATTCCAAAGCCCCTTCAAAAAATCCCTTTTTCATTGAGGAACGGGCCATATTCCTTGTCAACCTCTAGAATATGATGTGCGAGCCAGTCCGTCAAAAATCCCATGACTTCCATGGAAAGCGTGACCTTGCCCGCCTCAAAATCTTCCCGAAAAGCCGAAACTTTGACCTTAAAATCCTCATGTTCTTTCTTGTGCGCCTCATACCCGGGAAAATCGTACTGCCGCATGAAAACTTCTTCCGTAGTGAAGTGTTCCGCGGCGTATTGAACGAGATCCCAGATGATCTTGCCTAAAAATTCTTTTCCTCTTTCCTTCCCAAGCCCATCAAAGAGGCTCCCCAAAACCTTAATGAGATGCTTATGCTGCTGGTCGATCACTTCGATGTTCACGCTGTATTTTTCTTCCCAGATAATGCGCGGCATAAGCTTCCTCCTTGGGCAACAAACGGCGCTTGCCCGCCGTTAACTGTTAACCGTCCCTCGCATCTTTTTAATGATCGCCTGTCCCATCTCGTGTGTGCCGACGGCGGTCGGGTCATTCCGGTCTTCTTTCAGGTCGTACGTGACGTCTTTACCTTCACGGATCACGTCCGCGACGGCTTTTTCCAAACGTTCCGCGGCACTCGTCTCTCCAAGATGTCGGAGCATCAGAACACCCGAGAGGATCAACGCAACGGGATTCATTTTATTGAGGCCCTTGTACTTCGGCGCCGATCCGTGGGTCGCCTCGAACAACGCGCCGTTCGTTCCGATGTTGGCGCCGGGAGCGACGCCCAATCCGCCGATCAATCCCGCGCAAAGGTCGGAAAGAATGTCGCCGTAAAGGTTCGGAAGGACGAGCACATCGTAGAGCTCGGGCTTCTGCACGAGCTGCATGCACATATTGTCCACGATGCGGTCCTCGAATTCGATCTCGGGATATTTCTTCGCCACTTCGCGCGCTACCTCCAGGAAAAGCCCGTCCGAGAATTTCATGATATTGGCCTTGTGGACGGCCGTGACCTTTCTACGTTTGTACTGTTTCGCGTAATCGAACGCGAACCGTACGATGCGCTCAGTACCGGTGACGGAGATTGGCTTGATGCTCACGCCGGAATCGGGGCGGATCTTCTTTTGCGAAAGTTTTTCGATGTGGGCGATCAGTTCCGTCACCTCGGGCGTTCCCTTCTGGAATTCGATGCCAGCGTAAAGATCTTCGGTGTTCTCGCGCACGATCACGAGGTCGATATTCTTATAGCGGGAGCGAACGCCGGAGTAGGATTTGCAGGGCCTCAGGCACGCGTAAAGGTCGAGCTCCTTACGGAGCGCCACGTTCACGGAACGGAAGCCTGTGCCGACGGGTGTCGTAAGGGGGGCCTTGATCGCGATCTTGTTCTTGCGGATGGACTCCAGCACGCGCTCCGGAAGCGGTGTTCCTTCGCTTGCCATGACGTCCATGCCCGCGGTCTGGATGTCCCAGTCGAATTTCACTCCGGTCGCTTCAAGGCACGCCTTCGTCGCTTCCGCGAGTTCCGGCCCGACCCCGTCGCCGGGGATCAATGTGACACGATAAGATTTCATAAAATTCCTCGTTTTTAGGGTTCTTCTTTCCCATGAGAACATTGCGATGCAAAGAGCCTTCAGATACAATGACCCATTTCCAAAGGCGGGCCCATCAAAGGAACCACATTTTATATGAAGAACACTCAAATTAAAAGAACGCTCTTGGAAGCGCTTGCCAA
>JAZDJU010000018.1:0-26932 GCA_043803685.1 Candidatus Omnitrophota bacterium | reverse complement strand
CGAACGTGACGGGATCAAAGCTCCCCGGATATATAGCTTTTCGTTTTTTCATGAGTTGATTCCAATCGGAAAAAGAATGAAAGGCAGGCTTGCCCGATCCGTTTTGTGCGGACCCATTTAAGATTCTTGAGCTCAGCGGAGGGTAACTCTTCCCGCCACATATGCCCGACCACCACTTGCGCGAAGGGCAGAACTATATCAGACTCATCTAGACGCAACAATGTCTTTTTGACCAGGCCTTTCATGAAGGGCGGATCCACAAAAACGAGAGAGAATGCCTGCCCGCTCTTCTCTAGTTTTCGGATGGCCGGAAGCATTTCCATCTCGAGGATCGTTCCCTGGCTGCTGATCCCGAGACTGGCCAGGTTCTTCTCAATGATCTTTTTGGCCCAAGGCGCCTGGTCCACAAAGGTTGCGTTGATTGCCCCTCGACTCAGGGATTCAAGACCAATACTTCCCGATCCGGCATAAAGGTCCAGCACATGTTTCCCGAATACGAAGGATCCCACGATGTTAAAAAGGGTCTCTTTGGTCCGGTCCGTCATGGGCCGTGTGAGCCGATTCTTCGGGAAATCGATCTTACGGGATTTGAATTTGCCGCTTATGATGCGCATGGTTGCGTAGTTTAATCGGTTTTGGGCATTTGTTCGAGATATTTTTGGATCCAAACAGGAGTTTTTTGAATAAGGTCAGCGAACACCCCGGGGATCCTTTTTTGGGCTTCCGCGCGAGCTTGCAACAGAATGGCCTCATCCCGGACCGGATGTGCGACTCTAAAGAGCGGTTCTCCTGACTGGCGGGTTCCCCAGAGATCTCCCTGCCCGCGAAGTTTCAGATCCTCATCGGCAATGAGAAATCCGTCTGTAAGTTTTGTGAGGAGTCTTAAACGAATCTTCCCCTCATCGGTGGAGGGTTCGCCAAAGAGGAAACAGTCGCTCTCGAGTTTTCCCCGGCCGATACGTCCGCGTAATTGGTGAAGTTGAGCGAGCCCGAACCGTTCGGCGTTCTCGATGATCATCATGGTGGCGTTGGGTTGATCGACACCCACTTCGATCACAGAAGTCGCGACAAGAATGTCGATCTCACGCCGCGAGAAAGCGCGCATGATCGATTCCCGTTCGGACCGTTCCAGTTTGCCGTGCACAAGCCCCATGCGGAATTTTGAAAAAACCGTTTTGCGCAGAATCTCAAATTCGCTTTTTGCGGCCCGAAGGTCCTTTTTCTCGGTCTCTTCGATCATCGGGAATACGACATAGGCCTGCTCCCCTTTGAGAAGTCGTGTGGCCATGTGGGCGAAAACTTCCGGCTGCTTTTTTCGGGTGATCCAGTAGGTGTGTATCGGTTGGCGGCCCCGGGGTAGCTCCTTCATGATGGAAATGTCCAAATCAGCATAAGTGGTCAGCGCTAACGTCCGCGGTATCGGCGTAGCGGTCATGATGAGTTGGTGCGGCCTCGGCATTTTTTGAAGCAGTTGATTCCGTTGATGTACGCCAAATTTATGCTGCTCGTCAACCACGAGGAGCCCGAGGTTCTTAAAACGAACGTCCTCCTGCAGAAGCGCGTGTGTCCCGATCACGATCGAAACTCTTCCCTGTTTGAGCTCCGCGATAAGACGGGCGCGTTTATCCGTCTCTGTGCTTTTGGTCAGAAGTTCCGGATGGATACCCAGGGGTTCCAGGAATTTTAAAAGCGTCCGGTAATGCTGCTCCGCGAGGATCTCCGTAGGGATAAGAAATGCCGCCTGAAGTCCCGCCCGGTGCGCCACGAGGAATGCGAATGCAGCGACAACGGTCTTCCCGGACCCCACATCACCCTGCAGGAGACGATTCATCGGGATCGTTTGGCCGAGGTCCCTGATAAGGTCCAGGATCGCTTGCTCCTGGCTTTGGGTCAGTTCGAACGGTAAAAATTTTCGGAATTCGGCAATTGCATTCGAGGCCCCTTGGATCGCCATGGCTTGATGTTGGGTTTTGCGAGCCCTTACTTTCAAGAACAGCTGGAGCTCAAATGAAAAGAATTCATCAAACACAATGCGACGACGTGCTTTCTCTAGCATCTCAAAAGAACCCGGAAAATGCATTTCACGAAGGGCTGGGACAAGCTCCATGAGATCCAGTTCGTTTCGCAAATCCTCAGGTAGTGCGTCCACGATACCGCCAAGATGATGTTCGATCGCTTCTTTAAGGGTGGTGCGCAGAGATCGCTGAAAAAGTCCTTCCGTGAGCGGATAGATCGGGGTGATGCGTCCCGTGTGAAGTGATTCCGCTTCGGGGCTATCCACGATCTCGAATTCCGGATTCGACATCTGGATCCGATTTTTGTAAAGCTCTGACTTCCCATACAAAATAACCCGCTGACCACACTCGAAGAGTCTTTTCAAATACGGCTGGTTGAACCAGACTGCGGGGATGGTTCCGGAGTTGTCGCCGATCAGGATCTCAACGAGAGGCATCCCGCGAATGGGTTTGAATTTTACATCCATGATCTCGCCACGGCACGTGACGGATTCATTCAGAGGGAGATTGTCTAAGGACGCAAAGTGGGATCGGTCCTCATAACGACGGGGAAAGAGGTACAGCAGATCCCGGACCGAATGGATGCCGATCTTCTGAAAAACAAGCGAGCGTTTGGGCCCCACGCCTTTGATGTAGCGCAACTCCCCGACTTCGGGCCCGGAGAATTTCATGAGGTCCGCATCGGAAGGAAGAACCGGAAGTCGCCTAGATCTTCTTGGCTACGTCCGCCGCGGTGGTAACAACTTCGTTTTTCACGGTCTCCGAGATCTTCACGGCATCAGTCTTTGCGGTTTCAGCGACCTTCACGACATCAGCTTTTGCTGCTTCGGCGAGTTTTACAGCTTCTCCTTTCGAAGGAATAGAGGTTTGGGATGTCGCGGTAGCACCCGTTTTGTCAGCTTGTTTCATTTTCTCGAGAGTCTTTTTGATCTGTTCGACGTCGAGAGGCGCCTGGGACTGCGGGGTCTTGAACAATGAACGGCTCTTTTGAACTTCCAGGATATTCAGGCCAATGCAGGTAAAAAGGAACAGGATCGCACATACGGTCGTTGCCTTGGTCAGGAACGATGAGGCCTTGGTCCCGAAGAGGGACTGCACATTGCCGCCAAAACTGGCACCGGTGAGCCCCTGACCTCGGCCGGCCTGGAGCAAAATGACGACGATTAAAACGATGCAAACGACGACATGGATACAGACAACTAAAATGTTCATGATTGGTTCCCCGATTCGTAGATTTGTTGAGCTTCCTGGATGATCTGGGCAAACGTTTCCGCCTTGAGGGACGCGCCGCCGACCAGGGCGCCATCGATGTTGGGCTTTTCCATCAGAGATTTTGTATTGTCCGGTTTGACACTTCCGCCGTAAAGGATCGAAATGCGGCTACCGACTTCCTGACTATAGCGCTCATTGAGAAGGCGGCGGATATAGGAATGCATCTGTTCAGCCTGGTCAGGGGTCGCGGTCTTCCCTGTCCCGATGGCCCATACCGGCTCGTACGCAATAACAACCTTAGCAATGTCCTCTTTTTCGAGGCGGCCGATCGACTCATCGAACTGGGTTTTCACCACGTCAAAGTGCTTTTTCGCATCCCGTTCCGCAAGCGTTTCACCGACACATACAATGGGAATGATGCTGTATTTTAGAGCTGTTTTCACTTTCTCGTGGATCAGGATATCGTCTTCCTTAAAATATTGCCGACGCTCGGAGTGTCCGAGGATCACATAACGGCAGCCGGAATCCTTGAGCATGGTGGGTGAGATCTCGCCCGTGAAAGCCCCCTCCGGCGCACAGTACATATTTTGAGCGCCTAGGTTGATCGAGGAATCCTGCAGGACCTTAGAAACTTCGCTAAGGGCCGTAAAGGGTGGACAGATCACGATCGTGACATTCGAAACCGTGTGGGCAGCCGCTTTAAGGGTTTGGACAAGCGTCACGGCTTCGGAGGCCGTCTTGTACATTTTCCAGTTTCCGGCGATCAAGGGTCTTTTTTTCATACGATCCGTTCTTTCTTGGGTTTATTTGTCGAGAAGTGCGGCTACGCCGGGGAGTGTTTTGCCTTCCACCAGCTCCATCGATGCGCCACCGCCCGTAGAAATATGAGAGATCTTTGATGCCACACCGGATTGATTGACCGCAGCGACCGAGTCCCCGCCGCCGATCACGGTCACGCAATCCGGCAATTCCGAGATCGCCTTTGCAAGCGACATGGTGCCATTGGCAAATTTCGGAAATTCAAACACGCCCACCGGACCATTCCAGAATACGGTCTTGGCGCCTTTAAGCGCGCCCTTGAACTTTTCGATCGTCATCGGACCGATGTCCATACCCATCTGGTTGGCCTCAATATTGCCGCGCGCCACATGCTTCGCCTCGGCATCCGCAGAAAATTCTGTTGTGACGATGTGGTCGATCGGGAGATACAAATAGATATGGGATTCATAAGCCTTCTGGAGGATCTGTCGCGCCGTGTCGATCATGTCATCTTCAATAAGCGATGCCCCCACCGCAAGACCTTTAGCTTTGAGGAACGTATAGGCCATGCCTCCGCCTACGATCAAACGGTCGACTTTCTTGAGAAGGCTTTCCAAAACGGCGATTTTGGAAGACACTTTTGCGCCACCGATGATCGCGACGAAAGGCCGCGCGGGATTGTTCACGATCTTGTCGTCGAGATAGTCCAGCTCTCTTTCCATCAGGAACCCGGCCACGGCAGGAAGATATTTCGCGACGGTTTCGGTCGAGGCATGAGCGCGGTGCGCGGATCCAAAGGCGTCATTGACGAAAATATCGCCATACAGCGCCAGAGCCTTGGCCATTTTTTCGCGTTCCGCAACGTCCTTGGAAGTTTCTTCTTTGTGAAAACGGGTATTCTCGAGCATCAGAATGCCGCCCTGAGGGATCGCCTTGACCATGGCGTCCGTGTCAGGTCCCATGCATGCTGGCGCAAGCTTCACTTCTTTTCCAAGAAGCTTCGCAAGCTGCGCAGCGACCGGTGACATTCGGTGCTTAGCCTCGAGATATTTTTTTTCATCGAACGGCTTACCATTCTTCTCAGCTTTTTCCTTGGCCTTTTGCGTATCCTTCTTAGGATCCCCAAGGTGGGACATCAACACAAGGCTCTTCGCTCCCTGATCGATAACATACTTGATCGTCGGAAGCGCCGCCTTGATACGGGTGTCATCCTGGACCACGCCGTCTTTCATGGGGACGTTGAAGTCTACACGCATGAGAATGCGTTTTCCGCGAACGTCGATGTCTTTAACCGTTTTCTTTTTCATTCGAAGGTTCCCGCTAGCCAGCCGATTACTTGGCGCCGTCTTTTTTCGCCATGAAACGGATGAGATCCACCACGCGATTCGAATAACCCCATTCGTTGTCATACCAAGAAACGAGCTTGAAGAAACGCTTCTCGCCCTTGAGGTTATTCTGAAGCGTTGCCAGCGAATCGTAGATCGAGGAGCGTTCGTCGTGGATGAAATCCGTCGAAACAACTTCTTCATCGGTTACGCCGAGAATGCCCTTGAGGTAGGTTTCCGAGGCCTTTTTGAGAAGCGCATCGATCTCTTCGATCGAAGTGTCCTTTAAAGAACGGAACGTGAGATCGACCACGGAGACGTCCGGCGTCGAAACGCGGAAAGCCATGCCCGTGAGTTTTCCCTTGGTGGCCGGCAACACTTCACCGACAGCCTTGGCCGCACCAGTCGAGGACGGGATGATGTTGATCGCTGCCGCACGGCCACCGCGCCAATCTTTCTTCGAAGGACCGTCCACGGTTTTTTGCGTCGCCGTGTAAGAATGGATCGTGGTCATAAGACCGGTTTCGATCCCGATGCCTTCTTTCAGAAGCACATGCACGAGCGGCGCAAGGCAATTCGTGGTGCACGAAGCGTTAGAGACGATGCTGTGCTTGGCGCTGTCATATTCCTGTTCATTGACGCCGATCACGAGCGTTTTAACTTCCCCTTTTCCAGGAGCGCTGATGATAATCTTCTTGGCGCCGGCCGCGAGATGCAGCTTCGCTTTTTCAGAGTCCGTGAAAAGACCGGTCGATTCGATCACGTAATCCACTCCAAGGGCTTTCCATGGGAGCTGATCCGGGGTCTTTGTGGCCATAACGCATTTGGTCTTGTGGCCGTTGACGACTAGCGTGTCCGCTTCTTCGGAAGCGGGATTGCTTTTTTCGGTGGTCACGGTGTGTTTGAATCGGCCATGAACAGAATCATACTTGATCTGATACGCAAAATAATCGGCGTCAGTCGAAATATCCACGACCGCGACCACATCGATCTCCTTACCAAGCAATCCCTGATCACAGATCGCCTGAAATACCAAACGCCCAATACGCCCAAAACCATTAATACCGACCTTTAACGCCATGTGCTGCCTCCTGGGATATAATCCGCTGTGAGTGTTGAAGATTACGGGGGGAAACATTTCAAATTTCCGCTAATTATAAGCAGGGGTTCCCCTGTGTCAAGATAAACTACGGTTTGCAGCGCTTAAAACACGAATGCTTTTCAATGAGCTGCTGTTAGGGTAATATCCCTCTGTCACACTAATGCCACATTTTGAGTCGCTTGAGCAGAAAAGATAAATTGTGATAAAAAGCCCACAAAGATCCAGCTCCACGAGAAATGCTTCCGCGCCCGCGGCCACCTCAGCACTTTCCGAGATTCGGAATCTTTGGTGGAAGGCAGCGCTACTGCTCATGGCTGTCGGGATCGTAATCTATGCAAACTCCCTCCGATGTGATTTTCAGTTTGACGATGGTTCTTCGATCGTTGAAAATCCTCATGTCCAAAACCTGTTTGACATAGCGGCCCTCTGGGCGTTCCACCCTCCGCGTTTTCTAACTCATTTGAGTTTTGCGCTCAATTATCATTTTTTCGGATTGAACGTTGTCGGATACCATATCACCAATATCCTTATCCACATCGCCTCTAGCCTTTTCGTGTTCCTACTGGCCTGGATCTCAACCCGGACGCCGCTTATCAAGCAGAAGGTTACGGAGGAGAACGCGTGGTGGATCGCTCTTTTCAGCAGTTTGATCTTCCTTTGCCATCCGATCCAAACCCAGGCCGTCACTTATATTGTTCAGCGGGCCGCCTCGTTGGCGACGCTTTTTTATTTGGGGACGATGCTTTGCTATGCCACGGCGCGCCTAACCCGGGATCTTCGTTGGTATGGGGCCGCTTGCATTGCGTGTACCCTAAGCATGTTCACGAAGCAAACCGCATTCACATTGCCGTTGATAATCATCCTCTACGACTTCACTTTTTTTGACACACGCGCCAAACTCGGCAACCAACGCCTCCTTTGGTTTTTACCTTTCTTGGCAACGCTGGCTATCATTCCTTTTTTCACAGTACATGCGCCGAGTGCCACCACGCCTACGGGATTAGCGCCCGGCGTCGTAGGATCTGTTTCTCCGCTTCACTATCTTCTGACCCAGTTCAACGTAATCCGGACTTATTTGCGTCTTTTGTTCCTACCCGTAAATCAGTCGCTTGCCTATGACTACCCCATCGCGACACATTTTTTTGAAGCGAAGACCTTTCTTTCATTCGCTCTTCTTGCCGGGATCTTTTCTTTCGCGGTCTGGATCTTTCGTCGGCAAAGATTGATTGCTTTCGGAATATTTTGGTTCTTCCTCGCTCTTTCCGTGGAGTCCAGCTTTATACCCATCATGGATGTCATCTTCGAACACCGGCTTTATCTTCCCATGGTCGGCTTCGCGATCGCCGTGACGACTGGCGTTTACGTGTTGATCCACCAGAAAAAAATCTTCCGGATTTTTCTGATCTCAACAGCTATCATTCTCAGCATTCTCACGATCGCACGTAATTCGGTTTGGGAAACAAAGCTCAGTCTGTGGCAGGATGCGGTGCGAAGAGCGCCCGCCTTGGGAAGCGCCCATTACAGCCTGGGGCTGGCATTTGCTGAGATGGGACGGACAGAAGAAGCTCTTCGAGAATATCAGCGCGCGCTTGAGCTTGGGTTCAAACAGGGCCGTGTCTATAACAGCTTTGCCAGGATCTTTGAGGCGGCCCATGAAGCCGATGCTGCGATCCAATTCTATGAAATGGGAGTGGTTGCCGACCCAACCTTTGCTCCCGCCTTCAGCAATCTTGGAGCGCTTTTGGCGCAGAAAATGAACTATGAGCGAGCTTTACTGATGACCCAAAAGGCGATCTCATTGGGTCTCCGAAAGGCAGAAACCTTCGGGAATCTTGGCGCTATTTATGCAAGTCTAGGGAAATTCGATAAAGCAACGGCGGCGTTGCATCAAGCGCTCGAGATCGATCCAGAGTTTGCTCAGGCTAAACAGAATTTACTGAAGATCCAACAAATCTTGCAGGCAAAGCGGGCGCCTTCCGCTGCGGTGATCTAAGGGATAAGAATGTCCCTGGGAGCGAGCCTGCGACCTCGGGCAAAGTCAGCCGCAGTCATGGATTTTTTCCCCTCGGGTTTGACTTTGAGGAGCTTGAGAATCCCAGCACGGGTGGCGACCTGAATAGCGCCCTCCTTTTCAATCGCAAGCAATGTTCCCGGAGCCTCCGAAGTGATGGTGTCAGAAAGACCGGTCTCAAGCAAACCGATACGTTCATTTTTCAAGAAAAAATAGGCGCCTGGCCAAGGCTGAAGTCCCCGGACTTTGCGGTCGATCTCCACGGCGTTCATGGCCACAAGCGATAACTCACCGTCCTGTTTTGAAAGTTGAGGCGCTAGCGTGGCATGGCTCTCATTTTGAGGAACTCCCCGAAGTTTTCCCTCTTGTACTTGTGTGAGGACTTTCTTAAGAACACCGTAGGAAAAACGAGCTAACTCTGACGCAAGCTGTGCGGCGTCGGCGCGAGGATCGATCGGGATCATTTCCTGGTAATAAATGTCACCCGCATCCAGCTTTTCCGCGATGTCAATAATGCTCACGCCTGTTTCCTTGTCCCCATTCAGAATAGGCCAATGGATCGGAGCAGAACCGCGATATTGGGGTAATAGCGATGGATGAACATTCAAACGGTATTTGGGGATCTCGAGAAGGTTGTTGGGGATCAGCTTTCCATAGGACGCAACCACAAAGATATCCGGCCTGAGGGCGATCAACTCCTGACCGACTTTAGGATCCCGTAGTGTGGCGTATTCGGTCACCGGAATGTTTTTGCCCTGGCAATAATCAAACATTTCGCTGGATTCAAGATGTAAGCCACGGCCTTTTTTCTTGGCGGGAGTCGTTACGACTTGCACAAGCTCCATACCGGAATGCAGGCAAGCCTCAAGAGCCTTGATGGAGAATGCGTCAGACCCGAAAAATACGATTTTCATAATTCAATCTTGCCGGCGAGATGTAAAGCGGAACAATCCATTACGCCGGCTACATTCCTTTATTCTTGAGAGCCTTATAATTCTCGATCAACCGCTCACGCTCCGCGCCTTTGAAGTGATCGATCAGCAGGATCCCGTTCAAGTGATCCATTTCATGCTGAATAACTCGGGCGAAAAAATCGGTCACCTCGACCGTATGCTTTTCCCCAAGAGGATCCTGAAAAGTCAAACGGAGCTTGGTGGCGCGCACAACTTCGCCAGAGATCCCCGGAAGACTCAAACATCCTTCGGCCGCGCAGGTGGTCCCCGATTTCTTTTCGATCACAGCATTCACCATAATATGCTCTTCCCCTCGACGCATGGTGGGACAAGCAATAAATATCTGCTGGGAGATACCGATCTGGGGAGCTGCGAGACCGACTCCGTCCGAAACGTGCATCGTCTCGATCATATCGTCAAAAAGCTTCTGAGTGACGGGGCCAAAGTCCGTCACGGGCAGAGTTTTCTTCTTGAGAACGGGGTCTGGATACGTACGTATTTTGAGTTTTGTGCCCATGTAAAAATTATATCACAATACAGGATTTACTTAATAAATGAACAACAGTAGTCCGTGAGCTCCCGGACTTTCAGTTTAAATGCGGACTTGCCAGGAACTTCAAATGAGGCACCGCCTCTGATCGTCTGCCAATCGGGCGCACCCGGGAGTTGGACCTCCAAGTCTCCGGCCAGAATCTCCATGAGCTCCTTTTCGGCCGTATTAAAGGTGTATTCCCCGGGAAGCATGACCCCCAGTGTTTTCCTGGAGCCATCCGGAAAAAGGACCGACCGGCTTGTCACCTTCCCACCGAAATAGACATTCGCATTTTTAACCACCGTCACATTTTTAAACTCCGACATTTCCCATCCCTCGCTAGGTTTAAATAGATTTAACTGCCGATAAAACGAAACACCCGCCCCCTCGTTATAATCCGGACATTGCTATTTGTTGAATACTTCCTTGAGAATCACATCGGCGATATTTCGCGCCAAAAGCTCATTGCCTTTAGCGGTGCAATGGCCGAAATCGCCCGCGAACATATCTCTGAAATATGCCGCGTAGCCGTCTCTTTCCACCGCCTTCCGAAACACATTGTCATTATCGACGAAGATAACGCCTTTGTCTTTCTCGAATATCTTCTTAAAAGCCTCCAAACTGCGCATCGGATATTGAGCACAGACAAGCTTGACCCCTCTTCGATCCAGGATCGTCTTCAATCTTCGATAATTGTAAATGGTGACGGGGGCGCCATAATCCAAGCTTGAGGCGTGTATTTTTCTTGCATACTCACTCGCCAATTCTGGTTTGCCAATCATTTCGTAGAGAGAAGTAATAGCTTCTAGTGCGCGTTCATTTTGAGGGTCTATCTCGATGGCTCGTTTAAATAAAGCTTCGGCCCGCGTGAAGTCTCCACGCAGTCGGTAATGCCCTCCTAGCACGATAGGAATGTATGCAGTTTTCGGAGCGGCCTTCATCGCTTCGATAAATAGACGTTCTGCTCGAGGAAAATCATTTCGGACAAAAAGATAGAGGTTGCCAAGCTCGACATAGGCCCGATCGTTGCGGGGATTCAACGCCATGGCTTTTCTTAACAGGGCTTCGATTATGACAAAATCTTTTTTCCTTTTTTGAAAACCTGCAAGAGCTACGTACAAATTGTCATCCTTGGGATTTAGCTCAATGGCTTTTTCGAGCAAGCGTCTTGCCTCAACAATAGAACCCTGGCGTCGACGGAGCTCCCCTAGATGAGAATAAGCACTGCTATTCCGAGGATTGATCGCGATCGCTTTTTGAAAGCAGTTTATGGCTTTTTGAAAATCGCCGTTATCCCTAGAAGAAATCCCGAGTTCGACATAGGCACCACTATCTTGAGGAGCGATTTGGATAGGATTGGCAAAGACATCCATATCATTTTCGGTAGTCGCTCGCGATACTTCGAACAAAGATGATCGGCTCGAAGGATCGACTCTGGAAACATCACGTACCGGATCGGCGCTTGCACGAACAAAACTATAAACACCCTCGGCTCTGAGCTTCTTTAAAAAATAAACCCACAGGATCCTTCCAAGCCGGTAGACACGGCAGTTCTGAAAGATCCACGCCCGCGCCTCAGGAATATCCTGAAAGTATTTGACTCGCCAATCATTGATACCCATCATGGCAACAACCGCATTGGGACGATACACATCCAGATAGCTTTCCACCACGGCCAGAAGATCGAGGGAATTCACTAATGCCCGGCCCTTATCGATGACGCTGAACCGCATCCCGATGTTCCGCTCGTTCAAAACTCGCTCTAGAAGCTTGGGGTATTGTCCCTGAGTCGTGGATTCTCCAATGCAGAGAATACGGTAAGTACCTATTTGCCTTACAGAACGCCAATTATCATAATCTTGCACCGATCGCAAAACGAATCCGCCGAGGCGTATACCTGCTTCGAGAATCAGAAAAGACAGAAACATTCCCAATAAAAACATCAGGGTTCGTCGATAAACAACAGGCATGCTTTTTTTAAAGAACCGCATCATTTTTCAAATCCCGGGTCTGTCGAGCGGTACGTGGTACCGCAAAAACTTTCTCGAGAATCACGTCAGCAATGTTTTGCGCCAAAAGCTCATTGCCTTTAGGCGTGCAATGACCGAAATCGCCCGCGAACATATCTCTAAAATATGTCGGGTAGCCTTCTTTCTTTACTGCCGTTTGGAACACAGCTTCATTATCAACAAAGACAACGTCTTTGTATTTGCCGAATATCTTCCTTAGAGGCTCCAAACTGCGCATCGGATATTGAGCACATACCAGCTTGATCCCCCTTCGATCAAGGATTTCCTTGAGCCTATAAAAGTTACGCTTAGTGACAGGGTTGACATCTTCCAATCTTGATGCGCGCAATTTCTCACCATATTCGCGCGCAAGTTCTAATTTTCCCTGACTCTCATAGAGCGAAGCGAGGGCTGCTAGCGCGCGATCATTTCGGGGATTAATCCTGAAAGCGCTTTTGAATATAGCCTCGGCCTGAGTGACGTTACCACGAATTCGGTAAATACCTCCGAATTCTACTGAAATATGTTCATTTTTTGGATTGATCTTTATAGCCTCATGATACAGAGGCTCCGCTAGAGGAAATTTGTCTTGAACAACATAGAGACGGGCTAACTGGACGTAAGCATCCTCGTTGCGAGGGTTAAGGGCAATCGCTGTTCTGAATAGAACCTCGGCCTTAGCGAAATCATTATGCTTTTCTTTGTAAATGCGTCCTAGAGCGATATGCGAAGCATCGTCCCTGGGATTTAGCTCAATGGCCTTTTTGAACAAGCGTTCTGCCTCGGACAAAGAACCCAAACGCTGGCAAATTCGTCCCAGCCCATAGTAAGCATCTCCGTTCTCAGGATTTATATCGATCGCCATTTTAAAGTAGGCGTTGGCTTTTGAAAAATCGCCTTTTTAAAGATAAAACATTCCGAGACCAACATGAGCGTCATCATCATGAGAGTCGATTTGAAGGGCTTGTTCAAAAGATTTTTTTGCTTGGAGCAGTTCGCCTCGCCTCAATTGATCCCATCCTAATGCGTCCTGAATAGAACCCTTTCTGGTCGATGCTCTATTTCCGGAAGCTCCCTGCGTCATTTTCCTCAAAAATGGTAAGTTCGAGGAATCGACTTTAGGAATATCAGACGCCGGATTCGCGTACGGATTCACTGGACCATAAAAGTCTTCTTGGCGGCGTCCTTTGGAAAAGCGAGCGTTCAGAAACCTGAAGAATCGATAGATTCGGCATTGCTGAAAAAGCCCCTTCCTCGCATTGGGGATATCCTGATAATAACTGCTTCGAAGGTCGTTGACACCCATCATCATCACCACCATCTGAGGATGGTACCTATCTAGATAAGACTCCACTCCACTCACGATAGCGTTGGTGCCCGTACCAGGCATACCATTGTCCATGACCATAAAATGCGTTCCGGCATTACTCTGATTCAGGATTTTCTCAAGCAATGAAGGATATTGCCTGTAAGTCGTGGACTCTCCCAAACAGAGGATCCGATACACGCTTTTCGATCTCATCGCTCGCAGGTTCTCGTGCTCCTGCAATGACAATAAAACAAAACCACCCAAACGCATTCCTATCTCGATAAAAACAAAAGATAAAACAACCCCCCAAAAGAATCAAGACGATCCTTTGCCAAGCCGAAGTTCTTACGAGAGAGGGTTTTTTGCTCATCACAAATAAGATCTATTTACTAACGACCTCTCCTAAAATGACATCTGCGATATTTTCAGGCAAAAGCTCATTGCCTTTAGCGGTGCAATGGCCGAAATCGCCCGCGAACATATCTCTGAAATATGTCGGGTAGCCTTCTTTCTTTACTGCCGTTTGGAACACAGCTTCATTATCAACAAAGACAACGTCTTCATCTTTGCCGGATATCTTCCTTAGAGACTCCAAGCTGCGCCTCGGATATTGAACACATACCAGCTTGATCCCCTTCGCCCCACCATACTTTCCAATCTTTAGTTTCGGAGTCATAAAATATTAAGCGGATCCACATCGAGCTGGAAAGCAACGCCGGATGGTTTTTTGAGACCCGAGAGCTGATCGTTGATTCTGGGAACAAGACTCAAATCCTTGGGGATCTTGAGCATGACATGCCAGCGAAAATGACCGCGCAGCTTATAGAACGGTAGCGGCGCGGGACCGATGATCTCTATGGGGACTGGCTCCATTTTGGACTTTTCAAAAGGGTGACTGTCCCCCTCAACAATTAAGGGGTCAGGCACGTTTTCTTTCGGAAAAGGAGCCAGACCCCGAAGCACGTCGCGGATCTCTCGCGCGAAAAGATACGCCTTTTTTTCATCGTGAGAACGAATGATGATGTTCACAAGGGAGCGATACGGCGGATAGTGGAATTCTTCACGGCATCGTTTCTCATGGGCATAAAAATTCAGAAAGTCGTGATTTTTGGCAAATCGGATGCTCGGATGCTCCGGCATCCAGGTTTGGATAATGACGCGGCCGGGTTTTGAACCTCTCCCCGCACGTCCCGCAAATTGAGTGAGAAGCTGAAAAGTACGTTCACTAGAACGAAAATCCGGAAGTCTCAGTCCGACATCTGCAAGCACAACGCCGACCAGGGTTACGTGCGGAAAATCGAAACCTTTGGCGATCATTTGCGTCCCGATCAGGATGTCGATCTTTTGCTCGCGGAACTTTTCAAGGAGCACCTCATGCGAATCCTTCTTTTGAGTCGTATCGGCATCCATCCGTGCAATGCGGGCGGTGGGGAAAAAACGGGCCACTTCACTTTCAACCTTTTCGGTCCCGAATCCCGCGAAACGAAGCAGTGGAGCCTTGCATTCCCCACAAGCATGCGGGACTTTTTTCTGGTAGTTGCAATAGTGACAGAGTAAAAGATTCTTTTCCTGATGGTAAGTGAGCGAAACCTGACACGACTTACAGTCCTCGACACCGCCACATTCGGGACACCGAATCGAGGTAGAAAATCCACGACGATTGAGAAGAAGCATCGTCCCTTCCTGATTTTTCAGATTGTTCTCGATCTCACGCATTAATGGGGGCGAAAACAGTAAACTCGGTCGTTTGTCACCCTCGTAGCGTTTGAGGTCGATCACATCGACCTTAGGCATAGCTTTTTGATCGATCCTCTCTGTGAGATCAACGCGGTCGATCCTTCCTTGTTCTGTGAGAGACATGCTCTCTAGTGAGGGCGTTGCGGTCCCCATCAAAAAGAGCGCACCTTCGTGCTTGGCTCGCCAGGCGGCAACCTCGCGGGCATGATAGCGTGGCGTCGTCTCTTGTTTATAGGAGCCCTCGTGTTCTTCGTCCATGATGATGAGTCCGAGATCAGGAATGGGGGCGAATACTGCGGAACGCGGGCCGAGAACGACCTGACAGGTCCCTATTTCGATGCGTTTCCAGGCAAGAAACCGTTCTCCATCGGTCATTTTGCTGTGAAGGATCTCGAGATTGTCCCCGAAATGCCCGGCAAAAAAACGCCGGAGCTGCTCGGTGAGCGCGATCTCAGGCACAAGACAGATCGCCGTGCGTTTTCGTTTCAGCGTCTCGTGGATCGCGCGGATATAGAGTTCGCTTTTTCCGCTTCCTGTTACGCCGTAGATCAGCATAGGTTTAGCATTTCCTGTCGCTAGCGCCTTTTCGATCGCCTGGAATGCCTTTTCCTGTTCCAGAGAAAGCTTGAACTTTTGCGGAACATGCGCGAGGACTACATTCTTTTGCTTGGCCTTCTCAATGTATTTTTCTGTTTTTTTCCCGTATTTGACCCACCGCGGAAGCGCGTTCTCGATCGCTTCGCCCCAACTCGAACCATAATATTCCCCGACCCATTTTGTGAGCTGAAGCATGCCGGATGAGAGAACAGGCTGTTCGTCAAGGATCGCGATCACGGATTTGAGCTTTTTGAGGGGATCTTGGGAGAGAGCCACAGTTTCAACAAGATAACCTGTGATCTCGGTGTTACGAAACGGAACGGTCACGCGAACGCCGGGAACGGCTCTCGATGCAAGAGTGTCGGGAATAAGATAGCTGAATACGGTGGGGATCGGAAGTGGTACCGCGACCTGAGCCATAAGACGGCTTAAGACGACTCCAACCGAGCCCCCTTCTTGGATCTTCAATCCTTAGGCTCCCTGAGAAGCTGCATGACCTTTTTCATGTCCTCCCACACCTTTCGCTTCTCTCCAGGGCTCCGCAAAAGATAGGCCGGATGGTAGGTGCACATGACAGGAATACCTTCATACTGCTGGAACGTTCCACGCAATTCGGAAATGCCACGCTCCGTCTGAAGAAGCGCACGGACCGCGTGATTCCCGAGCGCCACGATCACCTTCGGACCGATCAAACCGATCTGGCGTTTGAGATAAGGACGGCAGTGAAGGACCTCTTCGGGTGCCGGAGGACGGTTGTTCGGCGGACGGCATTTGAGAACGTTACAAATGAAGACTTGATCCCGGGTCATTCCCATCGCCTCAATGATCTTGGTCAGAAGTTGTCCGGCACGCCCCACAAAAGGAAGTCCTTGCTCGTCTTCGTCGGCACCCGGCGCTTCCCCCACAAAAATGAGCTGGGCCTTGAGATTACCGGAACCAAAAACGACCTTGTTGCGTGTCTTGGCGAGTTCAGAGCAAAGTTTGCACTTCAGAACCGTATCCCGCAATTCCTGAATATGAGCATTCTCGGCAACTGAAGCAACCAAAGCCTCTGCCGGTTCATGGCTTGAAAATTTCGCAGGCCTTTTTTTGACAGGGACGTGCTCAATGCCGTCCTCCCTGAGAGATTTTAAAAATAGCAGGGATTCGTTCTTGGGCATAAGCACTATTTCCCGGAAAGGATCATTTTGACAAGATCCTCAGAGGCGCTCGGTTTGGCCAAGCGTTGGATCGCGTCCCGTTTTTGCTGTCAGGTCGTTGGATCGTGCAACATGCTTTGGACAATGCCGCGGATCTCGCTCGGATCATTCAGAAAATAGGCGGCATCGCGAAGCTTCAGCAGTTTCACGTTCCGGGTTTCCTGCCCCGGGATCGGCGCCATCACGACCATCACCACACCCTTCGTTAAGGCTTCAGAAGTCGTCGAGCCACCGGATTTTGCGACCATAAGGTCACTGGCTTCCATAAGGTCAGGCATGAAGTCAATAAAGCCGAAAATCTTCACAGGAAAGGGATAGGTCTTGCCTTCCAAGATCGTTTTGAGCTCTTTGTTGTTGGCGCAGACTATGAAACACTGAACTTTGTCCTTGAAAGCCTTGAGCTCTTCGAGGATCGCTTCCTGGGGCCCAAGTCCAAAGCTTCCGCTGGTGAGAAGTATCGTGAAACGGTCCCCTTTCAGGCCGTGTTTTTCCAGGATCTGGAACTTTTTTCCATTAGCCTGGAACGTCGGAAGAATGGGAATACCGCCAACGGTCACGATCCCCTCCGGAACTCCGCGCCGGAGCAGATCTTGCTTGGTTTCCTCAGCCATAACCCAATAGTGATCCGTCCCAGGGTTGACCCAGACGGTGTGGGGGTAGAAGTCCGTGATCACGGTGATCATTTTCGAATGGATCGCGCCCCTTTGTTTGGCACGGCCCAAAATCTCCGGCGGAAGAAAATGAGTCGAGACAATGACGTCTGGTTGATTTTTGATAATGTCTTCAAGCAGTGCCTTGGCATGGATGGAATTGGTCAGAGAGCGAAAGGGACGAACGAGTTGATAGAGCCAGGCATGATCCAACGCTTCGTAAGATCCACCCCAAAGATTGGGCGCGTGGCGCACAGCCCAGTAATAAATCGGCGCATAGGTCTTCTGAAAAAAACGATCGGTATAATCCAGGCAATTCAGTAACCGGACTTGAAGATTCTTAGGACCCAAACGGGCCAAGCCGTCCTGCACGGCCATGGCGATCTTCCGGTGGCCTTCCCCGGCCGTCGCGTGGATAATATCGATCTTCAAGCCTTGAGGATCCACGGAACCGCTTCCTTGAGATTATCCACGATGTGGTCAGGTTGGATTTTTTTTGGGATCTTTTTTTCCACGTCCTTGCCGTATCCTGTTCTTACCAGGATCGTTCGAACGCCAAAGTTCTTACCAGCCTCAAGATCGCTTAATTTGTCGCCCACAAAATAGGTTTTGTCCCGGTCAAACGTAAGATTGGCGACAGCCTTCTCAAGAAGCTGCGTCTTGGGTTTGCGACACGGGCATTTCTCTTTCTTCCCGTGAATGCAATATCGGGCGCCACGGATCTTGATTTCGAGTTTGGCCATCGCCGCGATCATTTTTTCATGCACCTGCCACATGGCCGCCTCACTGAAAACTCCGTCTCCGACACCGGCCTGATTCGAGATGATGAAAATGTCGAATCCTTTGTCGCTCAAGGATTTCAAACCTTCCAGAGCACCCTTTTCGAAACGGAATTCCTTCCAGGTCTCCACGTACTTCCAACGGTCGACATTAATCACGCCGTCCCGGTCAATGAAAACAACTTTGCGATGTGTATTCCTCATGTTATCTCCCGTAAAATTGTTGAATGGCGACTGAAACAGCACCTACTTCCGGTTCGGTCATACCCGGAAAGAGGGGCAAGGTAAGAACCTCTTCGCAAAGGGTATCCGTGACTGGAAGTTTCATCTTCCGCGTCATGAATTTTTTCATGATCGGTTGCCCGTGGACCGGGGTCGCGTAGTGGACCATGGTCGGGATCCCTTTCGCCGCAAGGGACTCCTTGAGAGCATTTCTTTTTCCGCACGGAACACGAACCACGTAGAGGTGATAAACGTGATAGGCACCAGGAACCTCCCGCGGAAGAATGAGAGGAGTTTTCGCGAGTTTTTTATGGTACATCGCGGCGACCGCACGACGCTCACGATTCAGTTCATCAAGAAATTTCAATTTGATGCTAAGGAAGGCCGCTTGGAGGCTGTCCAGGCGACTGGTCCAACCGATCTCGTCATGAACGAACGGATCTTCGATCCCTTTTCCGAGGTTCCGGTATTGAATAATACGCTTCAGGATCTCTTCGTCAGAGGTTGTGACCATACCGCCATCACCAACGCCTCCCAGGTTTTTGGTCGGGTAAAAGCTGAAACATCCGGCATTCCCGAACGCGCCGGCCATCACTTTGTTCCACATGGCTCCATGAGCCTGGCAGGCGTCTTCCACAACTTTTAGTTTCATCCGCTTGGCAAGTGCCATCAGCGCCGTCATATCGGCGCATTGCCCGAAGAGATGCACCGGGATGATAGCACGAGTCTTGGGAGTGACCGCTTGCACTACAGATTCCGGCGCCAAATTAAAGGTTTCCGGAAGGACATCGGCAAAAACAGGCGTCGCGCCGACATGAAGAACGGCCAACGCGGTCGCTGTGAACGTAAAGGATGGGACAATAACCTCATCCCCTTTCTTGATATCGAGCGCGCGCAAAGCGAAGATCAGCGCGTCGGTGCCAGAGCCGACGCCGAGGGCATGCTTGGTTCCAATATAAGACGCAAACTCAGCTTCCAGCTCTTTTAGTGCGGGTCCAAGAATGTAAGCACCGCTTTTCAGGATGTGGTCAAAGGCCGCCTGAGCTTCAGCGACAAACCTCTGATGCGACCGGGAGAGGTCAAAATACGGGACTTTCATAAGACTCCTATTTGGGAGCGTTTTCCTGCGCTCTTTTGAGTTCGCGATATTTCGCGAAAGCGATGATCTGATAAGCCGAATGGAAAAACGACATCAAGAACCCAGTGTATCCATTCACGATACCGTCTTTCTGGAAATAATATTTGAGGAACCGGCTGGCCGCTTTCCGGAGGACGCGCCAGGGCCCCATCTTGCGGCCGTCTTTCACCCATTTTTCAGCCTCGAGCCCCGTTTCACGGTTGAACTTGGAAAGCCAATTCTCCCAACTCGGACTGGAATAATGCAGGATGTCCCCTTTGAGAGACCCGCACGTGCCCTCGTAGAACATCTTGGGATGAACGCGGGCCTCTTCGTAACGGAATTGACCTTTTTTGAAGAACCGTGTTTTCGGTGCGGGGTAATAGCCGCCGCCCTTGATCCAGTCGCTCCCAATAAAGGTTTTGACAGGCATGGAGTAACAGGTATGCGGATCGTTCGGTTTTGCGGCGACCTGCGCCAGCTCTTTCGCAAGTTCTGGCGTAATGCGTTCGTCGGCGTCGAGCGAGAAGACCCAAGGTTGCGTGGCAAGGCCATAGGCATAATTCCGGTGCCGGCCTTCAATGTCCATGGCGCGCTGAAAGACCTTCGCACCGAACGATTTGGCGATCTCCACCGTGCGATCAGTGGACATATCATCCAAGACCACAATCTCGGCCGCGAATTCCGCGCTCCTGAGACACTCGGTCAAACGCTTTTCCTCATTCTTAGCGATCACAACAACAGACAACGGCGCTTTTTCCATGTTTGACTCCTTATGAGGGAAACAAGATCGGGAGCACGGCGAACGAAAGTGTTCCCCGTTCCCCGCTCATCGTTCCCGGATATTAATACGCATTCTTGAACGCAAAGAGCGTCATGACCAGGATCTCGACGTCCAGAAGCAACGACCAATTTTCCATATAATAAAGGTCGTACTTGATACGTTCCTCGATCGAGGTGTCACCCCGAAGACCGTGGACCTGGGCCCATCCCGTAAGTCCGGACTTCACCTTGTGACGCGCCATGTAACGCGGAACGCTCTCGCGGAATTTTTCGACAAAATGAGGACGTTCCGGCCGCGGTCCGACAAGGCTCATGGCTCCAGACAGCACGTTCAAAAGCTGAGGAAATTCATCGAGATTCCATCGGCGAAGGAACTCTCCGCAGCGCGTCCTACGATCGTCCTCCGGTCGCGCCCAAACAGGCCCTGATTCCTTTTCAGCATCAACTTGCATAGTTCGAAATTTGATGAGGCGAAACACATTCCCGTCGCGGCCCATACGTTCCTGAAAATAAAATACGGGCCCCTTCCCTTCGAGCTTAATGAGCAGCATAACCAGAAGACCAATCGGAAGAAAAGCCAACGTCATAATACCCGCGACAACGATGTCAAAAGATCTCTTCAAGAAGCGGTTCCAGGGATCATCGAGAGGAAGCGTACGAAATCCCAAAAGCGGAATGTGGCTGACATATTCCACCCCGACATTGCTAGCGATAAGACCGTGGATATCCGCTCCCATCTTGAAATCCATGAATTCATCTTCGCAGGTCGCGACAAGGTCCGTCACTGTTTCCCTGGAAAAACCGTCGTCCAGAAGAATGACCTGATCGGGTTGAAACTTTTTGATAAAGGATTCCCAATGCTCGGAAAGCCCCAGAATCAGAATACCTTCCACTTGTCCACCCACCTCCCGCACGTTGGAAGTAAGAATCCCGATAGGCCGCTGACCATAATGAGGATTGTTCTTGGCCCATTCGATCAAGGAGCGGGTATTGTCATTCAAACCGATGAGCAGAACCTCGATCATGTCCTTTTTCTGCTCGCGACGCCAATACCCCCATTGAATGAGTCCGTAGCGCCCAACGCTGATAAAGGCACAGGAAAAGATCCAGATAAAAACCAGATAAAGACGCGAATAAGAGAACTGCCGGTAAAAGAACGTTAGGGCCATGAGAAGGATGACCGCATACGTCACCACTTTGACTACCAGGAATATCTCCTCGATACGGCGCATATGGCGTGAGGTTTGGTAGAGACCCGCTTCACGGAAAAGCCAGAGGTAAATCGGAATGATGCCAAAGAGCGCGTGCCAATAGTCCGAAAGCGGCGGGACACCCAAGTCCGTGGGAAGCCCTCCAAGGAATCTGAAGTAATAGGCCACGACAAAGCTCACCACGATCATGACGGCATCGACCAGGATCGTGGCCGCGGTCATGCGACGCGAATGTCCGGATCTCATACCTGAGTGGCTTTCTTCATCAAGTGACTCTCGACGATTTTTTTCATATGCTCCAGAAAATGTTCGCGCCCAAACCCTTGAACCTTCCGGGAAACCGCCTCCCGATCGATCTTTTGGGCCTCGAAGCGCATCACAGCCTCGCGGATGGCCTCCGGAGTCTGTTCATCAAAAAAAACACCACTTTGGACCGTCTCCAGAGCTCCCCCTTTGCGAAAAGCAATCACAGGAGCTCCACACGCTTGGGCCTCAAGCGGCACAATACCAAAATCTTCCTCGGTCGGAAAGATCAGCGCCACCGCTCCCGAATAGGCCTTGCGAAGTTCCTCGTTACTGACGCTCCCCGAAAAAGAGATCTTTTCGCTCTTCCGGAGTGTTTGGTATTGGGACGCCAGGGGGCCGGAGCCGATCACGACAAGCCGCCGATCCAAGCGGTTAAAAGCTTCAATGACCAGGTCCAGTCTTTTATACGGAACAAAGTGCGAAACTGCAAGAAAAAAATTCTCAGGAGGGGTCACGGAATGGAAGAATCCTGTTTCAAGAGGCGGATGGACAACCACGGCATTCCGTTGATAGACGGTCTTGATCCTTTCCTTGATGTAAGCAGAATTTGCGACAAAAAGATCCACACGTTCGTTGGTCTTGAGGTCCCACTTCTTCAAAAGGCGAAACACAGCATTCATAAGAAACCGGACCGGGGCAAGATAGCGATCAAAATAGACATCCTGGAAACCCCAGAGATAGCGCATCGGCGTATGACAATAGCAGACGTGGTAGGCGTGTTCGGGAACGCGAATGCCCTTGGCGACACAGTGGGAGCTTGAGATCACAAGGTCGGCATCCTCGACCTTCATGGAGCGTATCGCCCAAGGAAGGATCGGCAGGAGCCACCGGTAGTAGCTCTTGATCCCAGGGAGGTATTGCAGGAACGATGCCTTGATCTTGAGCCGTGCAAGGTTGGGGCTGATCTTCTTCCGGTCAAAGAATAGCGTGTAAAGTGTTGAGTCCGGATAGAGCTCGGCTAAGGCGTCCAGGACTTTTTCCCCACCACGCATATGAATAAGCCAATCGTGAACCAGAGCCGTTTTCATTTTTGCGAGAGCGCCTTTTCGTAGACTTCGGCCGTCTTGCGGGCCATTTCCTTCCAGCTGAACAATTTGACTCGCTCCAGACCTTTGAGCCGCAACGATTCCCGGAGCGGCACGTCCTGATCCAGACGAACCAAGGCATCTCTCAGAGCTTTCTCGTCCGTGGCATCAAACCGAAGCGCCGCATCCCCCACTACTTCGGGGATCGAAGAGGAATTCGTGGTCAAAACCGGTGTTCCGGACTGCATCGCTTCCAGGAGCGTCAAACCGAACCCTTCATAAAGCGAGGGATGGACCAAGGCGAGCGCCTGATTGTAGAAGATCTTGAGCTCCTGCGCTTCGATCGTCGGCAAGTAAAATATTCCCCCTGTCGAATTCAAGGAGGCCAAGTCCTGGTAGCCAGGCGGATACCGCTTGTCCTTACGTCCGATCAGGACGAGGGATGCGCGGACCTGCCCCGTTTCCTTGAGTCCTCGAAAAATCCGCGTAAGCATCAGAACATTCTTGTGGGGTTTCATGAGTCCTACGTAGAGGAAAAAGTCCTGTGGAACGCCATATTTTTTCCGGAGCACCTCAAAGGCAGGCCCGAGTTCCGAGGGCGGGATCTCGCGACAGGATTCCTCGACCCCCTCATGGATCACGGTGATCTTCTGCGCTGGAGCCTGGAAGTGCTCCACGAGATCATTTTTTGTATGTTGTGACACGGCAATGATCTGCTCAGCCGAAGTAACAGCACGTTTGAGCATAAAACCGGCATAAGCAGTCTGGAGCGGCGACAAGAATTGTTTGCGAAAGAGCCAGTGGATAATGTCATGGATCGTGACCACAAGCCGCGTCTTTCCTTTCAACAGAGGAACATTGTAGTGCGGGGCGTGCCAAAGCTGGCATTGTCGTAAAAGACCGGGATACTGCCATTGCTCTTGCACAGAATAGATCGGCGCGGAAAAGGGTGCCTGCCCCCCTCCAAAAAGAGCGATATTCTTATCAAGCCCCAGAGTATTCAGCCCTGAGAGAAGACCCCGCAGATAGGTGCCGATCCCGGAGTTTTGCAACATCCTGACATCGAGGCCAATGCGATGTTCTGTCATGAAGCGGACCTCTTCTGCAAGCGGTTTAGAACGGCGCCTATTGCCTGATCGGCTTGATCCACCGTGATCAATTCCACGCAGGGATGTTCCTCGACCGGGCAAATTTCAGCTCCACAGGGTGAGCAGGGGACTTCATGCTGAAGAAGCGTCAGCCGCTCGGTCCAGGGATGCCAAAGACGGATATCATTCGTACCGCTCACGAGCAAAAGGACCTCCAAGCCCTGAGCTGCGGCAATGTGCGCCGGGCCGGAATCATTCCCGATAAAAACATCGCAGACATCCAAAAGGATCGGAAGTTCTTTTAAAGTCGTTTTACCGCGCAGATCGATAAGGCGCTCTGAATTCAGCTTTAGGTCCGGCGCGGCAGCTTTTTCGGACTCAGTTCCGATCAGCACGATCTGGGCGAGAGCTTCCCTGTCGATCTGTTGGATCAGCGCGCGGAAATTCTCAAAGGGCCAACGTTTGGAAGGATATCCGGATCCCATATGGAGCGCAATGCGCGGCAAAAGCGTCGTGGGCGGCAGCACATCGATCTTTTTCCAGAATTGTTGCGCGGTTTCGGAAGAATACTCGAATGGCAGAAGCTTATTGTCCTGCGCGACATGGAAGGAGCTCAGGAGGTTCAGGTTGAGCTTCACCTGATGCTGATCGGCATCATGGAGAACTTCATCGTTCAGCAAAAAACCAGCCCCCGTGATCCCGTATCCGATCGTATGTTTAATCTGTCCCAGGAACATCAGCAGGATATTCCGGATATCCCCACGCAAGTCGATCCCGACATCATAGGATCCGGCTTTGACGATGCCCACGAGACGCCAGAACTCCGACCACTTTTGAGCGAAAGAGGCTTTGCGATCGAACCAGCCATGTTTGGCAGCGATCACCGACCGGATCTCTTTGGAGGACGCAAAAAGGGGCGCGATATCCCCGGTCACGAGAAGATCAATCGCGGCATGAGGGAATTTTTTATGCAGGGCCCGGATCGCAGGCCGCGACATGACCACATCGCCGATATGATCCAGACGGATCACGAGGACGCGCCGGACAGCTGCAAGATCGAGGGTCTTGTGACGCGCTCGCAACGGAAGAAAGCAGATCCTCCCTAGCGCATCAAACCAGCCGACCGCGATCCGTTTCCACGGATCCTTGAATGGATAACGCGGCATGCGTGATTAAAAAAGGGTGTAAATAAAAGGTGCGACAGAAGAGCTCTGAGTAAAGAAGATCAAAGCCCCAAGAAGGACCATGACCAGCACGATCGGGGTCAGCCACCACTTTTTCCGAACTTTCAAAAAATCCCAGAACTCCTTCAAAATGCTCAGTTTACCCACAACGCCTCCTTTATAAATTTGAGCGGACATACTAGCAGATGCTGCCAGGACCTGAAATGAAAAACTCAGGACCTCTTTTCAGGGTTGTCAGGATTTAGAAGAATAGGACAGGAAGGATTCGTATGCTTGTTGGACCATTGGCTGAGCACGAAAAACAGCCTCAAGCGCCGAAGGATCTTTTTCACGAAGATGCGTATAAATACTGAGAGATTTGTCCCTTTCTCCCAACAACCAGTAGGCCCAGGCCAGTTGGCGCAAGGCGATGGGATCCTCCGGAAAAAGTTCCAAGGCCCGCTGAGCGAATTCAAGCCGCTCACCGTAGCGAACCCCAAGATAACTGATCACTGAACAGTAATCCCAAAAAACTGTTCTTCGAGTGACCCCGAGCTCTTTTTGGATCTCCTCCATCGGCCGCTCACGTTCGAACCGCCATTCTGAGCGCGGCGCGATCCAATTATTTTGAGCTATTTCACTCGCCAAGGCTCGCCCCACCAGAGCCTGTCCTTCCAAGGAAAAATGAACGTTGTCCTCGATAACGGGCCACCCCATGATCCCGCCGGAAGCCCGGGATATAAGCGCCTTTTCGGTATCAGAATAATGGATTCGATCCTGCTTCGCCAGATCCTCAAAAACGCTCAAAATATCTTGGGGTGCCCGGCGAATCACCACATCCCTGTCGCGAGCCTGTTCGAATAATGACCGGGCCTTTTCGAGATCCCCTTTTTGAAAATAGAGTTGTCCCAAACGGAACGAAAGGTCTGCATAGTCGGGATCGAGCGACAGTGCTCTTTCGAAAGACTCGATCGCCACAAGATCATTCTTTTTCGAAGTCGCTGCGAGACCTTGCTGATAAAACTGATCCCACAGTTTGAGTTGCTCGGGGGACAAGGTCTTCGAATGCATCGAAAAGTTCGGCGGATAGTCTTTCAAATTGCAGATGGGTTTCATAAAAAGGGCCCGCACGCCGCTCTTATTGGAAGCCCCCAGGATCTTCTCGATGTTCTCTTGAAAGAACCGGACATTATTCAAGTAGACCTTACTTCCGGGGACAGTGATCTCTTCGCTTTCTTCCGTCAAAGAGTGCGGGACTATTTCAATCTTGCCGTCCCCCATGATATCTTCGGTCTTTCCGGAATGACGCTGGATCTTGTTTTCGATGACTTTCCGGACAACAAACGCTATTGAACGGCTCTTGCGGAACAGCCGCCGCAGCCTGTTTTTGAATTCAGATTCACGTTTCTTTACAAAATCAACACGATTATCGGGATAAAAGGTGTTGTGGCCCAGATAGAAGATCGCAAGATCGGGCTTGTACTGAAGCGTATCGAAGAAAGCTTGCGCGATAAAATCACTTTCTTCTCCCAACCGTCCAAAATTGATGACCTGGACATTGCGCTCGGGAAGAAAATCCCTCAGGTACGCGTCGAGCCATTTGACCGGACTCGAAGTCGGCGCATACCCGGCACCGTGAACCGTCGACTCTCCATAGACAAAGATCCTGTAATGACCGGCCGGCTTTTTAAATTCTAATTTTTGTTGGAGGATGACCCGTTCGATGAAGTCGCAGGCACCTTGCGGATAACCCAGGATCAAAAAAGCCCCCTCAATCAACAGATATAATACGCAGGTGCCCGCCAGGGTTGGAAGGATCGAACGGAAG
>JAZDJU010000017.1:0-7846 GCA_043803685.1 Candidatus Omnitrophota bacterium | reverse complement strand
ATCTTCGCAGTCGTATGGTCGGCAATCTTGTGTTCCTGGATTTTCATATCGAGATCCAGGGGGAGGATGATTTTAAGAAAGCGCATGAGATGACCGAGTCTCTGATCGATAAGATCAAAGCGCATCATCCTAGTGCGGATGTGACGGTTCATTTCGATCCGGCGGGAGAATAGGGGGAAGTTATGAGAATCTTGATCGTGGAAGACGAGAAGAAAATGGCGAGTTTTTTGGAGCGCGGTCTCAAAGAAGAACATTATTCCGTGGATATTGCCTACGACGGTGAAAAGGGCTGGGAATATGCCATGACTAATGATTACGATCTTTTGATCCTGGATTGGATGCTTCCTAAGATGAGCGGTGTGGAGCTTTGCAGTAAATTCCGGAAAGAGGGGAAGACCACGCCAGTGCTTATCCTGACGGCGAAAGACTCCGTGGAGGACAAGATCAAGGGCCTTGACCAAGGCGCCGACGACTATTTGACCAAGCCGTTCAGCTTCGAAGAGCTGTTGGCACGCATGCGCGCGCTCCTCCGGCGTCCGCCGCATATGACGGACCAGACGGTGTTCCAGTGTGCGAATTTAAAATTGGATCTCATCAAGCGACAAGTGTGGGGCGGGGATCAGGAGATCACCTTGTCGCAAAAAGAGTTCGCGTTGCTTGAATTCTTGATGCGCCACGCGGGGGAGGTTGTTTCGCGGACCGCGATCGCGGAGCATGTTTGGGATCTCCACTTTGATCCGATGAGCAATACGATCGACGTTTACATTAATTTTCTCCGGAAAAAGATAGGAGATACGCCCTCCAAAAGCAAGATCGAGACCATCCGCGGAACCGGTTACCGTCTCGCTTGTCCATGATCCTCTTCCGCTCCTTCAAGTCCCGTCTGACAATCGGCTACGCGGCCATGATGACCGTGTTTCTTGCGGGGTTTTCTTTCTTGATGTATGCAGAGCTCGCGCGGGCGCTTTACCGGGACGCGGAGCGAAGCATGCACGTCGAAGCCCAAAGCGTTGAAGAGGGTGTTTGCGCTTTTTTCTTGGAGCGCAGAGATTCCAAGTTTCTGACTCCTCCCGGGATCGTCAAAGGGACTTTGGCTTTTCCGCCAGAATTCCAGATCGAGGTGACTAAGGCGATCCGCGAGTGGGAGAAAAAACAGCGAAGGGTCACGCGCAGTCTTTTTCTGGTTCGCATTATCGGTCTGGATCGGTCGTTGGTGGGATCCAATCTCGGGGGTTGGGAGCGGGATATTCTCTTTCCGGACTATGAGAGGGATTCGGTCCTGATGGAAAAGGGGGACTCCTACCAAACGATCCACTTTGAGAAGAATCCCATCCGTCTCTACTATCACCTTGTGCGGTTTCAGGGGAGACCGTTTTTTATTATTCAGATCGCCAAGCCGCTTCACGAGATCGAAAAAACTTTGACACGTTTGGGACTCATTATCGGGGTGATCATTCCTCTGGGTGTGGCGTTGGCCTGTTTTGCGGGTTGGGTGATGGCGAAACGCTTCTTGAGCCCCGTGGATCAGATGATCCAACAGGCCAGGAAGATCACCGCGGCTTATTTGAAAAGCCGGCTTCCGCGAACTTTCACGCGAGACGAATTGGATCGCTTGGCGGAGACGCTCAATGAAATGATCGACCGTCTTGAGTCTTCCACGCGCGCGGTTCAGGAGTTCAGTTCGAACGTTTCTCACGAATTTAAAACGCCGCTGGCCATCATTCGTGGAGAGATCGATCTGGCGCTCCGTCGGGCCCGTTCGCAGGAAGATCTCCAGCGAACGATCGGTGTGATCAGCGAAGAGGTGAACGGACTGATCCGTTTGGTGGAAGATCTGATGTTCCTTGTTCGTAGTGATGCGAAGCAGCTGAGCCTGCAGAAAAAAAATATGGCGTTGGTGCCCATTCTGGAGCAGGTCCTTAATCTCTGCCGGGAGCGTGCCCGTGAAGCGAAGATCGATCTGGTGCTTGATGCGCCGTCGACTGTTGAAGTTTTCGGAGATGAGCTCTATTTGAAGCGTCTCTTTACTAATCTTTTGGATAATGCTCTCAAGTTCACGGAAGCGGGCGGAAAAGTGTCTGTTCGCATTGGGACTTCTGGATCTGAGAAAGTAACGGTCGTGATCGAGGATAGTGGGGTGGGGATCGATTCCGCTACTCTCGAAAACCTTGGAACAAGATTTTACCGGGCGGATCAGGCTCGATCCAAGGAGGGGGCGGGCTTGGGTCTTAGCATCGTAAAGGCTATCTGTGATGCTCATCAGGGAGCCCTTCGGTTTGAAAGTCTGCCCGGTCAAGGGACGAGAGTCTTCGTTGAGTTGTTCCTCTCAAAACCCTGAAGTGTTTTAAAATAGAAATCTTCCTCCATGGAATTTCCTCTCTAGAAGAGTTAACCTTAAGAATATTTAATGGGTCTTTAATGATCCTTTAATGTTGTTTCTGCTAGTGTTTGCATTAACAAGAGGTAAAAACAAAATAAATTGTGTGAGTTGACAACTTAGCCTTTTTAAAAAGGATTTAAAAATGGAAATCACTCAGCAGCTTATGAAGCCGTTCATTCAAAAAATCGAAACGGAATGGCAGGATCTTTACCGTGAGATTTCCGTTCATCCGAGCGAGGAGGCGAGCGCGTTGAAGCCCTCGATTGAGCAGAGGATGCGGCAACTCGAACGATTTCGCGTATCAGTGTTCTATTTTGAGCAAGACGACGCGGGCCTCAAGGAGTTCCCGAATTTGCGGGAGGCGCTTCGGTTTTTAAAGCTGGATCTCCGGACAACGCGACGCAAATGGCGTCGCCATTTGGTCTCCAAAGTTCGCACTCAGAAAAGACAGGATCGGGTGAGTCATGGTGCGTCTCTTGTTGCCTGAAACAAACATTCTCGTAGGTCTCAGCGCGCTCAATTGTGAAGAGGCGTTGAAGAAGATTGTTGAGGCTCTGCCGACCTCGAGTTTGCGGGGAGCCCAAAGGCAAAAGATTCTGGATCTTCTCCTTTTACGTGAACAGATCGGGACCACCGCGATCGGTCAAGGCATTGCTCTTCCTCACTGTTTTTCTCCAGGAATCCAGGAGCCCCTTGTGGCTTTCGGCATCAGCCCAGAAGGTGTTTCGTATCCGTCTCTCGATGGATGTCCTGTCCATTTTATTTTCGTATTGATCCTGCCTCAGGACGAAGCTGCGGAACGTCAGAAGCGAGAGATCCTTCAGAATATCAAATGGCTTTTATGCGATCGGTATATGCAAGAACGCCTCAAAGCGGCCCGTACCGTCTCGGAAGTCTACCAATTGATCGTTCCCGATGCGCAGCATGCATCACCTGCGCTTGGAGTTTTATAGTTTTTTGCTGTAGCATTAAACAAATCGCCCTGGCAATGAACGGTTGAAAGGCGGGGGGGTCTAACAACCGGAATTGCTGGGGCGTTTGTTTTTCTTGCAGGCGTTTTTCTCGCTTAGCCCCTTTTTTTCGACTTATTCCCCGGGGGTTTTGTAATCCCAGGCAGTTCATTTTCAATGTTTTTAGGAAAACTTTCCTCAGTGGGATTTTTCTGAAAAAACACGATCAAATGTAACAAGAAAATCGATTTTCCCCCTTGCTTTCTTAGTTGGATATCGTAAGATAGCAGCGAAGTATTTTACTCGAATTTGACATAGAGAAATCAATGGAGCTCGTGGGGCGGCGCGCGGTTTTCGGGGGTAGCGGTATTTTTTTTAATATTCCATCCATACTTCTCCTGGGTCCTCGTTTTTTCTTGCCGTTTGAGATCCGATTTCCTCTTTGATGGGAATCTAAAATATGCCTTTTTTGATGCGAGAGGCCATTCAAGCGCGTCTGCAGAAACGCGTTACTGATATTGGGAATGGCTATCGACAAAATGTCGGGATTATCGGAACCTCGGGTGTCGGTAAGACCCAACTTCTCTGTGAATTTTTCCAATCCATTTCGCGTAATTCCGCGCTTCTTCCTGTTTATGTGAAGGCTGAGACCCTTGATGGGTATCAACTCATGCAACAGTGGGCAGGCGCCGTATTGAGCGCCGTGATGCTCGACCGGACTTTGAATATCCCCAAAACTCTGTCCGGTCTTTTGCGTGAAGCCGAGTCGATCATCCCCAAAACGGTTACTGCCGTAAAACATTTTCAGCGGTTGCTCCGTCAGGATAAGAATTCTCTCGCGGTCAAGGAACTTCTGATGCTGAGCGGGACTCTGGCTCGAGAGACCGGGAAAAAAGTCGTTCTGATGGTTGATGAATTCCAGGCTCTTGAAAAACTTCCCGTGTCGGATCCATTCCTTTTGCTTGGAAGACAAATGATGATCGATAAGGAGGTGCTCTATGTGGTGACGAGTTCCGCGATCGATCATGCCCGTGAGATCTTTCGCGAAAAACTCTCGCTTCTTTTCGGGAATTTCGAGGTACTTGAGCTTGCGCCCTTCGGATATATGGAGATGGAACAATATCTCGCGATGCGGATGCCGGCCCATCGGTGGTCCCCGGAGCTCAAAAGATTTCTTTTTCACATGACCGATGGCGAGCCGATTTATCTCGACCTTCTCCTTCAACGACTTGAACAAGCCGATATCCGTGAATTTCCCCAGGACGTGAGTTCCTCGGTGTTGATTGACGCTTTTTGCCAGGAGCTTTTTGACCGGCGCGGACGTATTGCGTTGATCTGTGAGAGTCGACTCGAACAGTGCGCGCATCTGACCAAATACCGTGGTTCCTACATCCGTGCCGTTTTGGCGCTCAGCCAGGGACGTCACAAGGTGATCCCGATCGCCGCTTTCATCCAAGAGACTGTGACCGAGACTCAGAAGGTCCTAAAGAGGCTCGTGGAGGATGGACTGGTGGCCAAGAACGGGGTTCTTTATCATATTCCGGACCATCTTTTTCGTTTTTGGCTTCGGGAGGTGTTCCAGAAACGACATGATCTTTTCCTTCCCGAGGAGCGTATGCTCCGGAAGCATTTGTTCGACGAACTGGGAAGGGTCCTTGACCTTTGCGCCAGAATGACGGAAGAGGATGTAGGTCTGCGCATGGAAGCGCTTCTCAAGGAATTCCGGAATGATGGGGTGGAACTATGCGAGGAGAAGATGGTGTGTCCTCAGTTTTCGGAAGTGGTTCTTTTGAAGCATTTACCCCATGCCGTGCTTTCTTTTTTGGGCCGAGGTCTTAAAGGGAGATGGATCTTTTACCTGAGTCTGGACTGGATCGGGGAATCCGAGATCGAGAGAGTGGTGGCTGACGCAAAACGTCTACAGAAGATCCAGAGGAAGGTCCTGATCGTTCTCGGGGGGATCGACCAGAACGCGAAATTGATTGCCCAGGAGGCCAAGATGCAGATTTGGGACCTCCGGACCCTGAACGGGTTGTTGGACCTCTACGATTTTCCGAAGATCATTTTACAATCGCACCCAGGAATCCATGAATCCCAAGAAATCAATCAATCTCATGTGGGCTCCGTGGCGCAAGACCTACCTGCGCTCGAGTCCCGGTAGACATTCCGGCTGTCTTTTTTGTTCGCTTCTCCGGGACAAGAGGGATAAGCGTAATCTCATTCTCTTTCGAACGGCGCACTATGCCGTGCTCCTTAATCGTTATCCGTACAACAACGGCCATCTGATGATCGTTCCTAAAAGGCATATCGCCGCCTTCTCCCAATTGAATGAGCCTGAAAAAAAAGAATTTTTTGAGGTCCTGGACAAAACCCTGGGCGCGCTGACCAAGGCGATGAAGCCCCATGGATTCAATCTGGGGATGAACATCTCGGATGTGGCGGGAGCGGGTGTTCCGGATCATATGCATTGGCACATTGTGCCAAGGTGGAAGGGCGATGTTAATTTTATGCCGGTTGTTGCGGGCACCAAAGTGATCTCGGAATCGCTAGAGTCGGCCTATGACGTCCTGAACCAGGCTCTGGCCTTGAAAGTTCGCAGCGGACGCACTGTTTGTAAGGGGAAGAAATGACTCTTGCGCCGAATCTGGCAGGGAAAAAAGCTCCTAAAATACCGAAGCGTGTGTTAACGCCGCTTGAACGATTTCTTCTGCCGAACCCTCAGTGGCAGGAAGGCTATGAGTCTTTTTCGGAGATCTTCGGCAAACCCGTCGGATGGCTTGTTCTTTGCGAAGAACATGGGAAACAACGGCTGATCCGTTTGGACCGCAAGCAGAACTGCTCCTTTTTCTCAAAATCCGTCGATCATCAGCGGGAATGCGAAGCCTTTGTGACGAAGTTTACGGATCAATTGTCCCACAACGCGGCGACTGCGGAAAAATTGCCTCTTTTTTTCCGGTGCTCATTCGGAAAAAACTGTCTTGTATTTCCTCTCCGATACCTTGGCGCTTCGAAAGGTTTTCTGATTCTTGATTGCGTCAAACGCTCGGAACGAGAGATCCGTCCGATGATCACGCCCTTCGGGTGTTTCCTTGCAAGCCAGGTAGAGCTGGCTTTTAAGAATTTCGAGCTCAATAACTTTTACGAAACGGTCCATCCGCGTGCTTTGGCGCTTTCGACCATGCATTCCGTTCATCGGGTCATCAAGTCTTCCTTGCGCCTTAAAGAGCTGCTTCCACGCATCGGGCGTTTGAGCGCCCAGATCTTGAAAGCCGAGGGATGTTCGATCATGCTGACGGATCCGGAAAGACAGTATCTCAATCCCGTCTTCTCGTTCGGTTCGCATCCGAAGTTTGTTCACAAACAACGCGTGCGGTTCGGCCGCGGTCTTGAAGGGCATATCGCGGATACCGGTGATTTCTGCCTTCAGAACCGTTATATTGCCGTGCCCTTCATCGAAGATGATGTGGTGGGGGTGATGACACTTTGGGGAAAGGCGGACCGGCAGTCGTTCACACGGACCGATCTTGAGATCCTGAAATCACTTTCCGAACAGGCGGTTGTGGCGATCAAGAACGCTCAGCTTTTTGAACGCACCGAAGAATTGACGCTCGGGAGTATTAAAACCATCAATGAACTCATGAAACGACACATTGGAGACAAACAGGGGGACGCCGAGATCATTGGTGAAATGGTTCTTGCGGTTGGTAAGCAGATGGAGCTTCCGGGTTCCGAACTCGTGCATCTTGAACGGGCGATCCTTCTCCTTGATACGGGGCAACTGGCATTTCCGGATAAAGCCTGGCAGAAAAAGGACAAACTCACGCAACGAGAGTTGGAAGAGATCCGGAGCATCCCGATCCGCGGCGCGAATTTGTTGCGATCGATCAGTTCTCTCAAACCCGTACTTCCGATCGTCATGCATCGGCATGAACGTTATGACGGGAAGGGCTATCCGCAAGGGTTGAAGGGGGAGGAGATCCCTCTTGGGGCGCGCATTGTGGCGGTCGCCGATTCTTTTATGGCCATGGTCTCCAAGCGTCATTACAGGCAACAAATGACGGTCCAAGACGCTTTGGAGGAGATCCTGAAGCACAAGGGAACGCAATTCGACCCGGTCGTGGTGGACGCATTTTTAAAGGTTATGAAAGACCGGGCTATTTTAGAAAAGGTGGAAGTTTGGGTCAAAAGCAACTTGAGTGTTGATAAATAATCGTCGGAGGCATGAACGTGTCAAAAGCAAAGATCGAAATCCGGAAGCCGCAGTATCTTGCCACCAAGGAACCGGCCGTGAAAGTGGATGATGAGACAAAGGGAAAGAGAAGCGCCTTCTTTTTTCGTTTATTGCTCATCGCGACTTATCTGCTTTCAGGAATGGCGATCTGGTATGTTTACCAGAGATATAGCGCGCATTCCTAAAACTTGTTAGGCTGGAAAGGATCACTTCTGGTGGATGGTCACGGCAGTCGGTGTTTTTGCTTTTTGAGTTTGGCCTTGTTCGCAATGGTCGGGTGCGTGA
>JAZDJU010000016.1:2500-22373 GCA_043803685.1 Candidatus Omnitrophota bacterium | reverse complement strand
CCGGGAACGCCCCTCTATGATTTAGTGGGCGCTGATGATGAGGCCGTGTTTGGCCAAGAAAAAGGGTGTTTTTTCGACGTGCCGAAATTTAAGCCTTCAGGTGTTAGCGATGAACAGATGGAGCGGCTCATTAAGCAGATCCATAAAAACTTTTACCTGAAATTTCGAAGACTCAAAAAATTGGCGCGTATTTTGCCGCTCCGCCAACTCATCGAATTATTTATTTATTCCCTGAGAACAAAGAACCTGTGATCGACGTCATGTCTGGAATAACGGAGTCTGTCCTGCGGCGCATCCAGAGACTCAGTCCTTCTGTTCGTTCCCTTGGATGAATATCCCGACTTTGCGCCGGCCGTAACCATCAGATGGGAAGGGGTGGCGGGCGTTAAGGTTTAGACCCGGGATTTATCTTCCCCCTCACCGGGCTATATCTCTGACGGAGGGAGGACGCTTTATCCAGAGGTTCAGGAAAAGAAGGTGAAGAAGAGAACGATTGACCCGAGGAAGACGCAGACCCTACAATCTCAACGGTGATTGAGCTGCGAGTTGCTCGCGAACTTAACTTTCGGAATCGTGTTTTCAAAAACAAGACGATATAAAAACTTCCATTTCGAAATCCGAACGCATGGACGCGTTTTCTTGCCGAAAAGGAAAAAGTGCTATGATGAGCCTAGTTAATTCGTGAAAGAAGTTCGTTTGCAGCGCTTGAAGGTGATCTACGGGATCGCTCTGGCGCTCATTGCCCTCACGATGTTGTCCTCTTTCCTTGTGATGCAGCATGCCATCCAGCACAACACTAGTGATTCGCGGCGCATTAATCTCTCCGGCCGGCAGCGGATGCTGAGCCAGCGCTTGACCAAGTGCGTTCTGGCCTTGAATGGCACGGCGGAGGGTGAGGCGCGGAGGAACTGGCTCAACGAGATCTCCGACTCGCTCGAAGCGTGGAATGAGGCACACCTGGGTCTGCAACACGGTGATGAGCAAGTGGGTTTGTTAGCGCGGCGGAACTCCAGGGAGGTCGCGGCGTTGTTCGCAGAGATGGACCCTTTCTACGTCGCCATGGCGCATTCCCTGAGAGACCTTCTGGTGCAAGTGAAGGAGGGAGCGCTTGATCCGGGTAGCATCCCCGCCACAGTTGAGGTGATGCTGCGCAACGAGCCGCGCTTTCTAGAGCTGATGGACAAGACCACCTTTCTATTCGATAAGGAGGCCAAGGAGCGGATCGAATGGATGCGGATTTTGGAATGGATCATTCTTGCGGCCGGATTGCTGGTCTTGTTGATGGAGTTTCTTCTCGTGTTTCGCCCCTCGATTTCTCAGCTTATAAGGATGATGACCTCGCTTGAGCGACAAGCGCTGGAGCTGGAAAGATTGAATCGTCTTAAAAATAATTTTGTCTCGACTGTAGCGCATGAATTACGGAATCCTCTTAGCGTGTTGAGGGAAGCGGCGGCGATCATCCTGGAGGGTTTGGCGGGTCCGGTCGTGGAAGAGCAGAAGCCTTACTTGGCCATGGTCAAACAGACCTCCGAACGGCTGATCCATGTCACCACGGATCTTTTAGATCTCGCCAAGATCGAAGCCGGCAAAATTGTGTTGAATTTCGAAAAGATGGATCTTTTATCCTTAGTGAGGCAGTCATGCGAAGGGATCGCGCTCCGTGCTCGTAATAAGGGACTGACCGTTTCGGAGGATTTTCCTCCCGAAGAAAGGGTCGAGATCTCCGGCGACTTTGACAAGCTTTCGCAAGTGATGATTAATTTGCTGAGTAACGCATTTAAATTTACAGAAAAAGGCAGTATTACGGTCGAGGTGAGAGATCTTGGCGAAGAAGTCCGGTGTGCCGTCAAGGATACCGGGCGAGGTATCTCCCGAGAGAATCTTTCTAGGTTGTTCAGCAAGTTCGAGCAGTTTGGCAAGTCCACCGCGCCAACCGAAAAAGGGTCGGGGCTCGGCCTGGTGATTTCTCAAAGCATTATCGAAGCTCATGGGGGGCGTATGGGGGTCGAAAGCGAACCCGATAAAGGCTCTACCTTTTTCTTTACCTTGCCCAAGAATCAGAAGCAAAAGCTCGGGGAGATACTCCTGGAAAAAATGATCCCGATGCCAGAACAGCTAGTCGAGGTTCCCCGGGAGATGCGTCGCCCAAAACCCTAAAAAAAAGCCAAGAGCCCAACATAGCGAGGCTGCTATGGTTCAGCAAAAGTTCGTCCAATCACAAAAGCCACATCACCCATACCACGGCCTAGCCAAACTCCTGCATTGAACAGCTTCCGCCCAGGCATAGTTTCATTTCCTGAAGGGGTAACCTGGACGGTCCCAATTTCAACAAGTGGAAATTGATAAGCATTGGGACCAAACAAGGAATTGCTATCCGGTTACCATGGTTAGTGTGGCGCCCGCGAAATCCCGCATTCCATAAGCTCTTCAACAAGAGTGGGGCTCTATATACCCTAGGAGTTTTCTGCGTTTATTCCTACGGGTACCATGGGCTGGCAAGAACGAACCATCTTTTAACGATGCCAACCTGGGCCGATAATTGTGATAATATTATGTGTTCTAAAATAATATGGTGACAAAAAAGAGAGTATGGGGGCGTGGTGGTAAGTCGAAGGAAGGGCGTATTATTTCACGCTTTATTTTTTATGCTCATGTTTCTTAGCGTCGAGCTATTGTCAGCAGGGAGTTTATTCTTTCTTAAAAAAATTCGCAATATTGATTATCAGCCAGCCTTCCCCATATCCCAACAGCACAAGCAGATACTCCGAAAGCTTTTGGAAGGATCTTCAACCTATTACAAATTCGATCCAACATTAGGATGGACCATCAGGCCTAATAGCGAGTCGAAGAATCACTTGTATCGATCAAACGCAGAAGGTTTTCGAGCCGACCGCGATTATTCGACCGCGCCTCCGCCGGGACGTATTCGCATTGCGGCATTCGGAGATTCGTTCACCCACTGCGATGATGTTTCTAATCCAGAAACATGGGAATCTCAATTGGAATTAATCGATCAGCGGCTTGAAGTTCTCAACTTTGGGGTTGGTGGATACGGATTGGACCAGGCCTTTTTGCGCTACAAAAAAAAGGGGGCCGGCTTTCATCCGCGAATTGTTCTTATAGGCTTTATGTCCGAAAACATAAATCGAATGGTAACTACATTCAAACCATTCTATTTCAAAAAAACAAGCATTCCTTTGGCTAAACCGCGATTTGTTTTGCAAGCGGATCAGTTGACCCTTCTGCGGAACCCCATTTCGACACAACATGATTTAACAAGATTGCTGTGTGATGACCAGGAGTTGTTTGAAAAGCTCAAAGCCAATGATTATTATGCGAGGTCTGGATACGCGAGGACGGCGGGTGATTTTCTGGCTATCGTTCGATTGATGACGTTGTTTCCAAGCATAGTTTGGAATAGAGCTCAAAAGGATGAGATTCTTAATAATGGGATTTACAACACATCCAGCGAAGCATACAGAGTAACAACGAGGCTAATGGATGAGTTTTATCGGCTGGCAGAATCAAACGCCTCGATGCCAATTATTGTTCTCTTTCCATCGAAGTTTGACCTTGAAGGGCTTGCGAAGGGCAAGGTTTCTTACGGGCCCTTAATCGAACATCTTAATCGTAAAGGATATCGATATATCGATTTATGGATCCCGCTTAGAGCCATTGTTGATAACAAAGAGGAAATTAAGAAATGGACACTAGCGCATTATAGCTCCGAAGCGAATAAGCTAATTGCCCGCTATATTTATTCTTTCCTGAAGAACGGACATTTGCTTGAGAAACCAGGAAAATGATCGTTGAGAGTGAATCTTGATGAGCGCTATTTGAAATTTGGCACAATTTTCAACGAGATAATCACCCGCACCATTGCCTGTCCAGACTCCGATATTGAATCGCCTCTGCGATATGCTCGGACTGGGATCTGTTCACATCCTGCCAGATCGCTGATCGTTCGGGCGATCTTAAGTATCCGAACAAGGATTTGTTACTCGCCGCCATGGTTTCTATGGCGGCCGAGAAATCCTGTATTTCATAAAAAATTCAACAAGAACGGGCTCTATACAAGCTATGAATATCCGGAGGCTATGCCTGGGTAACCCTTAAATGGGATAAACTGGCGGGGATTATGGGCTAAAGAGGGCTTCGCCCCCTCACAATCCTGACCGAAGGTTTTATGGACAAGTCGTTCAAGGACGGATCGACTTTGTCGATTATAAAAATGGCATGTTGTATCTTGTTGTCGGGAGTGTAGCTTCCGTAGCCCGTTCCAATACCCGTATTTTATTTGTTGAACCCAAGATTCCACGATAGGTTGCAGGAAAATAATGTCCCGGCATAAGCTCGTTAGATATAGTGTTTTCGTACTTTATCTTATTTTTTTGCTTTTGATCTCGGAATTCATTTTAAGGGCCTTTTTCCCCGTAGACTTCACATTCATCGAAAAACCAGTGCCATTTTTTTACCGGATATCCGACAACAATAGAATCGGTTATGAGCTCAGGCCTAACACCCGAGAAACTAATTCGGCGGGTTTCAGGGATTTCGAATATCCGAGAGATAAAGATCGCGATGTGATGCGTATCGCTGTCATAGGGGACTCCATCGCTTGGGGCCTGGGGGCGTCTCAAAGAGAAACGACCTATGCCAAGCGCTTGGAAACGCTCTTGAACAAAGAGAAAAAAAGATTTGAAGTTTTAAATTTTGGGGTGCCAGGATACGGCACCGTGCAGATACTCGAGCGTTTCAAAGAAAAAGTGGCGGGATATAAACCAGATATCGTGATCTACGGTTATTGGTTCAATGATTTCCACAGATACGGTTGCGATCGCCGGCAGAAATTCCTGCTTAACACCAGCGACGACTCGATAAGGGCCAAGATCTGGGAGTTTTACTGTTCTTTTGTTTTGAAGCATTCCGTGGCGGAAGAAATTACGGTGAACCTGATTTTAGAGTCGCAACTTTTTAAAAGAAGTTATCTTTTGAGCCGCGATTTTCGGAAACAGTTCTCCGCCAAAGAAAATCCGGATGGTTTTCTCCCGGATGCCACTTCACAGGCCGCCACCCAAGCGAAGCGCTGGCTCGGTGTTTTCAGGGAACGCATGAAACAATGTGAGGGCGAAAAGAAGCTTCGTTTCCTGAACAAAAAACCCAATGAAGAGGATTTTTATGAATACTGGAGCGCTCTCCGCAGTTTGAGAGATTATTGCCAACAACATTCGCTGCGCCTGATCCTTTTATTAACTCCGGTCCTATCTGATTTTTCAGATTATAAATATCTTCCTCTGCATAAGTTCATGCACGAACTGGCGGAAAGTATGGGGATAGAAGTGTTGGACACCCTGGATGCGTTCAGCGAGAAGAACTATCAAGAGGTGTTGTTTGGCAACAACGATGTGTGCCACTTTAATGATCTCGGTCACTCCATCGCGGCAAAAACAATTGCGGAATACTTAGAAAAAGGTTCCGTGGCTCCGGCTTTCTCAGACCTTTACGCCAGCCAGATCCGCGGCGGCTCGAAGCCCCGGAACTCTTTCGTTGTCAAAATCGATCATACCGCCGCTAAGTGATTTGGCCCTTTGAAGTTCTTTCTTCCCCCTCGGGATATCCCCGGAAAAAAACGATACCGCCGCTAGTTCGGCCCAAACCACCCAATCATCCGGATCGATCCGTAAGGCTTCATCCAGAAACTCGCGCGCCTTGCGATACTTATAGGGCAGATAATCACCGGCCGGATTGTACCTTCTGAGATGATAGGAGGCGTTCCGCATCGCGTAGGCCTTGGCAAGTCCGGAGTTTTTTTTCGAAAATCCAGCCTCCTTTAAAAATGGCTCCGGCAGAAGTGAGACCGGATCGGGCAAGACCTTGCCTTGCACAAGACTGTTCTCGCCCAGGGCGCGAAGGATCGCGGAAACAATATAAAAACTCCCAAGCGGCGTCGGATGGCAATTGTCAGCGACGAGTTCATAACCGATGAGACCGTGCGGGCTTTGACGTTGGAACTCCCGCTCGACATCCACGAGGTAAACGCCTCTTTGATCCGCAATCTGACGGATGAATTCATTGAAAGCATCCGGGACCCGTATCCGGTATTCGTCGAATTCTTTCGCGGCACTCAAATAAGCCTCGGCTTTCTTATAATCCCCCAGAACGTCACAGCAACGTCCCAGTAAATACAAAACGAGCGGAATGGTGCCATCCTTTTCAAGAAGCCCTTCCAGGATCTCCCTGGCCTGAGGGACCTTGCCCTGCTCCAAAAGGCCGTGCGCTCTTAGGATAAGTTCTTTGAAATCCTTGGCGGTCTCTGCTTTTTCATAATAAGTTGGCGGCCAGAACCGGTTATACGGAAGCGTACCTAACAGAAGAGGGACCCGTTCCCGGGCCGTCACCGCGACCATTTCCGAAAGATTGCTGAAATACACGTGTATCTTCCGTCGAGAAGTCTTCTGAATGATCCGGTTATAATCACGCAAAAGCTTTTCCTGCCGGGTCGAGAAATATTTTATGTAGAGAGACGTCCAAAACCTGCTGAGCTCTCGCACAAACACGCTTTTTTGCTGAAAAACAAGGGGCAAGCGAGGCGGCCGCGCCCGGGGATCCAACAGATCATTATGCCCCACCAGGATGACCGCAAGATCTGGTTTCTGAGAAATTGTTCGCTTGAGCGTTTCAAGAACCCCGGTCGATGACATCCCAGGAACCCCGAAATTGACCACCCGGATTTTTTTTTGAGGTAATAGCTTTCCAAAATAGAATTCGAACTGCTTGACAAAACCTACCTCCGGCAGCGGCTTTCCGAAAACGGTCGATTCACCATAAACAAAAACGACGAACTCCGATCCGGTAGATTTTGATTGTTGCTTTCGAACGCGCGAACCTTCGCCATGATGCCAAGACTCGATTAACACCACGAAACGGGCGCCCATTTCCAGGAGAAAGAAAAAAGCGAGGACTGTGACAAGAGAAAAAATGATCTTTTTAAGCAAGGATGGCTGCATACGGCAAGCATTATACGAAATTATTCCCCCCCTGAATTTTTTTTGAGCGGCACGAACGAAACGGAAAAAGCCGCGCTGAAATGGCGCGGTTTTGCCGAGATAGATCTCCCGGCGTTTTAGCACATTCCCCTCTCGCAGGAAGATGCTCGCTTGCGAGGGGTCGAGCTAAGCAACCTCTTTAAATCACCGCTTCTTTCTATAAAGGAACTGCAGGGGGTCTTTTAAGTTCTGGCAAGGGGCCGGTCTTAACTTTTCCAAGGCAACGCTTTATTATGAAGAACCCCACCCGTAAGGGTGGAGAACTCCTGTGGGATTAGAGGGAAATGCCTGCTCCCCTTAAACCTGGCCGAACCAGTTTGTCTGCGCGGCCTCTTGCCAACGGCGGCGAATGGCCTCGTAGTGACGGGCATCCCGACGCTCCTCGTTGGCGATCGCAACAGAGACGCCGGGCACGCTAAATGTGAACCTGAGGGCCGTTGCCACAGCCTCGCTCTCCGAGGTTCTTAGAAAAGCATAATCCAGTTTTTAAAAAGCTCCCAATAAGGCGCATGCTACTCGATTGGCCGGTCTCTGTACCGCCAGGCCATATTGGCGCGAGCGGCCGCTTCGCGATCACACCCATACCTTGTCTCGCTGCGGCAGGAAAATGAAGTTGATGGCACTCTGATCCGCGAGATTGACAGAGAGGTGGCATGTGTCAAAAACCCGCCCCGGACCACATAAAGCACAGCATCGTTGTTTCTTTTTCAGGACCTCCCATGGACAACTGTGCAGCTGAAAAAGATCGATATGATCGGTGTGCAGGCACCCGAGGCTTTTCTCCAGGCTCTCTTCAAGACGTACGGGGTCCTTCCAATCGGCGGGCCTTCGAATCCGTGCGAGTGTCTGCGTTGGGTGAATAGCAAATAATCTTTGCGGCGGTGCTCGATCGCAAAGCCGGTCTCGGTTCTCCCGAACCCCCATAAAAATACAGGGACGGTTCTTGCTAACATATGATTCGGCTTAGGGTTACACAAGAACCGTTCCTAAAAGTGCTGCTCCGGGCGTAATCTTCGCTTTGAGCCGTTATTCCTGCCTTAACTGGATTGTTCTCGATGTATTCCTTGGTGGATAAAAGATGAGATTCATCCATAATTACCCAGCTCGAAAGCCGACCCTGGGAAAGGTGACTCCGGTGTTCATATTTGCGATTGAAATACATAGCGTAGGCAACCTGCATGGTGTGCATTGCTTTTGATAAGACCTGCGTTGACGGCGTGCGAAATAACATGTGCGCATGATTATCCATCAGACAATAGGCGAAACATTGAAGGGAGTAATGTCCGGAATGCTTTTCGATCAGGAAGAGGTAGCGTGAAAAATCTTTTTCGGAGGCGAAGATATTTTGGCCGTTGTTTCCTCTGCCGCAAATCTGAAAATAAGTATACGCTGACAACTGGGATCTCGAAGATCTGAGCGTCATGTCAGGGACGGTTCCCCTGTAATTGATTGCTATCACATAAGTTACTGAGAACCGTCTCTGTATTGGAACTCATTGCTTTAACTTCACCATTGCCTATCCAGACTCCGATACTGAATCGCCTCTGCAATATGTCCGGACTGGACCTGCTCGCAGCCTGCTAAGTCGCTGATCGTTCGGGCGATTTTGAGGATCTTGTAATAAGCCCGCGCGGATAGGCGCAGTTCTTTCATCGCCATCTCGACGAGCTTGCGCCCTTGAAGATCGGGGGTCGCGAACTCTTTGATATCTTTGGGATTCATCTGAGAATTCGTTTTATAAGAACGCATGCGATAGCGTGATCGTTGGATCTTCCGGCATTCGCAGATCCGTTCCCGGATCACAGCCGAACTCTCCGCGGGTTCCTGGCTCACAAGCGTCTGGAACGATAATGCCGGCACTTCGATATGAATATCGATTCTGTCAAGGATCGGGCCGGAGATCTTGGATTGATATTTATGGATCTGCCCGAGGGAACAGCGGCACGTTTTGCGAGAGTCCCCCAGGAATCCGCACATGCAGGGGTTCATGGCGGCCACCAGCAAAAAGTTTGCCGGGAAAGTGGCCTGGCTTTTGGCGCGTGAGATTGTGATGCAGCCATCTTCGAGCGGCCCGCGAAGAGCTTCTAGCGCGTCACGACGGAATTCCGGAAGTTCGTCCAGGAAAAGGACGCCGCCATGCGAAAGAGACATTTCTCCGGGCCTTGGAGAGGGACCGCCTCCCGTGAGGGCGATCGCCGAAGCGGTGTAATGGGGTGAGCGGAAAGGTCTTTCACAGAGAAGCGAACCTCCGTGTGGAGCAAGGCCCGCCACACTATGGATTTTTGTGATCTCGAGCGCCTCCTCGATATCCATGGGAGGAAGCAGGCTCGGGATGCGTTTGGCGAGCATGGTTTTTCCGCTGCCGGGTGGGCCGACGAAAAGAATTTTATGATTTCCCGCGACTGCGACCTCCATAGCTCGCTTGGCAGCTTGCTGGCCGCGGACTTCGGAAAAGTCGGGCAAGTTCGCGGAAGGCGGCTTGTTTTTATAGAGGGTGCTCGGAAGCGGTTCGATCTTATTCTCACCCAGAAGGAAAGCCACGGCCTCTTTAAGATTTCTGACGGGATAGATCGCCGAACCTTTGGCGAGAGCCGCCTCTTCGCCGTTTTCTGCCGGCAGAACGAATGAGGAATTTTTCAGGCCCGTGGTGATCGCGATCACGCCTCTCATGGGCCGCAACTCCCCGTCCAGGGCTAATTCTCCGAGAAAGACATGACCGGCAATTTTTTCTGGAGGAAGGATGCCGTGGCAAGCCAGAATTCCCATGGCAATAGGGAAATCGAATGCGGCGCCTTCTTTCTTGATGTCCGCGGGAGCGAGGCTGATCGTGATCTTGTCCGGCGGGACCTGAAACCCGCTGTTCTTGAGCGCTGTGCGGACCCTTTCGCGGGCTTCCTTAATGCTTGTGTCCGGAAGGCCCACCAGGATCAACTGGGGCAGGCCATGGCTGATATCCACTTCGATATCTACGGGGAACGCGTGGATCCCTACGGCAAACGCACTTTTAATACGTATCATGGGGACAAAACCTCCTTTTTGTCTCAAGAAACAATCTTGCTTTTTAAATGAGCTAAACCTATAATGACTTCCTCGTTCATGGGAAGAGGCACTCTGAAATATGTTTAATTAATATTATTTATGATGATACATCATAAATAAAAGAAACGTCAACTCTTTTTCGGTCTTTTCCAAAGGATCTATGTTCGCAATTTTAAATCCTCCGTTCCATAGCGAAAAAGCTTTCGTCGCCGTCTTTCTAAGCTGGTTCGTGGCGCAGGCGCTCAAAGTGATCTTGGGTGGCGCGAGCAAGAAAAAATTCGATGTTCGCTGGCTTTTCGATACGGGCGGGATGCCGAGCGCGCACTCCGCAACCGTGGCAAGCCTTGCGACTGTCGTAGGGCTTTATTACGGCTTTAAGAGTATCCCCTTCCTGATGGGTTTGATCCTGTGTCTTATTACCATGTTCGATGCCGCAGGGGTTCGCCGGCATCTGGGATGGCAGGGGAAGATCCTCAATGAGATGGTGGACGAGTTTTATTCAAAGGGCGCTGTTCCCGAAAAACGCTTAAAAGAGCTTCTGGGTCACACGCCGGTCGAGGTCATCGCCGGAGCTTTTTTGGGGATCGGGCTCGCCATTCTTTTTTGCAAATGAGAGAGCAGACATGAAAAAGATACAGCTCCTGGGCGTTTTGGTGCTCGCGGCATTTTTAATGCCGGCCACGGCTTTGGCGGTTGAAACCGACACTCAAGACGCGGGGGAGAAATCAGCAGTTGCGACCAAACCTTCCCAAGACGCAGTCGCGGAAAAATCCGCGGTGGTCGCCGCAGTTTCAAGCGATGAAAGGAAGGAAAACGTCGCGCCGGCTGTTAAATCTGAAGTCGTTCAGGTAAAGCCTCGGATACCCGAGGATGCTTCCGCGCTCAACTCGGCGGAGCTGCAGCGGCGTTGGAAGACCCTCTTTTCAAAAGAAATAACCCCAGACAGCATCGCCTATACCGTGAAGTCCGGTGACAGGCTTTATATCCTCGCGAAAAAAAACAAAACGACCGTCGACCTCATTAAAAAGATCAATGGCCTCAAAAGCGACAGCATTTATCCTAAAATGAAACTCAAGATCCATACCGCGCCCTTTTCGATCGAAATAGACAAATCCAAGAACGTGTTGATCCTTTTTTCGAATGGCGAAGCGGTGAAAAAATACTCCGTAGCGACTGGGAAAAAGAACTGTACACCCGTCGGAGAATTCAAGATCACGGACAAGCTGGTCCATCCGACCTGGTTTAAGACCGGAGCGATCCTTCCTCCCGGGAGTCCCGAGAACGCTCTTGGGACGCGTTGGATGGGGTTCGATAAGCCGAGCTATGGAATTCACGGGACGATTGAACCGAAAAGCATTGGCACTCAGGCCTCCGAGGGCTGCATTCGCATGCTGAACGAAGAGGTCGAAGAACTTTATAGCGTTGTGCCTGTCGGCACGAAGGTCACTATCCAGGATTAATTCAAAGGGGATCCGTTCCAATGTCAAAAAAGATGAAGAAGAAAAAGCTCGTCAGAAAAGAGACGAGCGCACCGACAGACCTCAAAGAAAGGATCAAGCTTGGCACGCGCGACATATTTGACACTTGCCTCGCTTTCGAAAAACCGGTCGTGGAAATGGAGCGAAAGATCAACGAACTTCGCAAGATCAACCACGATGGCATCGATCTCTCGGGCGAGATCAAAAGCGCTGAAAAAAAACTCGAAATAGCCATCCAGGCCATTTTTGATCACCTGACCCCGTGGCAGCGCGTCCAGGTTGCGCGTCACCCCCTTCGTCCTTACACGCTGGATTACGTGAATTACTTGACCACGGATTTTCTCGAGCTCCACGGAGATCGCCGTTTTAGCGACGACCGCGCCATCGTGACGGGAATCGCGAAATGGGAGGGTCGGGAACCGATCTGTATCATTGGCCATCAAAAGGGACGCGATACCAAAGAGAATCTAATGCGTAGTTTTGGAAGCGCACATCCTGAAGGTTATCGCAAGGCAATGCGCGTCATGGAGATCGCTGCAAAACACAATCTTCCGATCCTGTGTTTTATTGATACTCCCGGGGCCTATCCAGGCATTGGTGCCGAAGAGCGAGGTCAAGCCGAAGCTATTGCTTATAATCTCAGGGCGATGGGCGGACTCAAGTGCCCCATTATCTGTATCGTCATCGGGGAGGGCGGCAGTGGCGGAGCTCTGGGGATCGGGGTCGGGGACAGGATCTTTGTGATGGAGAACGCCTATTATTCAGTGATCTCTCCGGAAGGTTGCGCTGCGATCCTGTGGAAAGAGCCGACGCGGGCACCGGATGCGGCGACCGCGCTTAAATTGACAGGTCCGGACCTTTTGGGGCTTGGCGTGATCGATGGTGTGATCCCGGAACCTCTGGGCGGCGCTCACCGCGATTTTAATGCCGCGGCGGAGAGTATCCGGAAAGTCGTGAATGAAACATTGGAAGAGTTGAAAAAGATCCCGCGAAAAGATCTTCCGGAATTGCGCTACCAAAAATTTCGGAAAATGGGTGTTTTTAGCGAAAAGTAGGTTTTAACACAGCGTTTTTTTGGGGCTCTGTTGTAGCAAGCCATTCTTTAGAACGGCCCTCTTTAGGCTCATCAGGCGTTCCAAAATTTTTCCTTCCAGAACTAATTCCTTCAGGGTGTTCTCCGGAATTTCTAGCAATGCGACCTCGCTGACAAGGTTGCTATGCTGAGGGAAGCGGTGCCGGAGCTCATAGGTTGGAACGCCCTTTCGGTATTTCAAATCGCATAATTTCTCATACATTGTCATTATACTTTCTCCTCGCGTCTCATATTTCCATGAGCTTCTGCGCTAAGGGTATCGTCCTATCAGCATGTTTACTAAAAAATAATTCCACAAACAGCCTATATATAGCATGGACGATCTTCATTCGGCCCTATTAGTTGTGGAGTATTAAAATTCTTTTATTTTAAAGTTGACCTGGGCGTAAAAAGTTATAGATTGTAAACTATAAAGTGTAATTTACATTTTATAAACTATGAGACTAACACGAATGGTTTTCTCAGCATTGCTCTTGGCCGGTTGCGCGACTGGGCCGCATGCGTCCGTCATCGCGGGGGATCACGAAACCGTGCTTGGTCAGGCAGAAAAATTTTACGACAGCCACGAATATTACAATGCACGTACCGCCGTTCAACAGGTTCTCGCCTCAGACCCTCAAAACCCGCGCGCCATCAAACTTATGGGGGAGATTCTCGGCAAAGAGATCGAACGCCAGAAAGATCATCTGCTGCCTCAGGCGGTTGAAGAAATGAACGCAGATGATAAGAGAGATCAAGTCAAGACGTGGCTCGAACGAAGCCGGACTCTTTTCAATGCCAATCAATACGACCTGGCTCTTTTTGCTGCTGAAAAGGTTTTTCTTTATGACGGCGAGAATAGCGCCGCTTCTGAGCTGATCGACCAGATCCGGGAGAAAGCGCTTAAGGAGGGCAAGGCGGACACGCTCTTTATCCATAAAATGTATAAAAATGAGATCGCGGATCGCCTGGAACAGTACCGTGTTCAGGCGGAGAAGCTCGCAGCCGAAGGGCAGCTAGGACAGGCCCAATTCACGATCGAGAAAATCCTTATGCTGGAACCCGAAGACCCCAAGGCCTTATCTCTCCTCCAAAAGATCCTTTCACGCAAGGACAGGGCAAGGAGTGAAATGCAATGAAACGCGAAAAGCTCTACAAGATCGGCGAAGTAATGCAATACACGAGTCTTTCCAGACAGACGCTTCATAACTATACGGTCGCGGGGCTTATTCACGAAGCCCGGCGAACCATTTCGGGGCACCGGCTTTATGATGAGTTAGTGTTCGATCGTTTGGAGCAGATCAAGATCCTGCAGGCAAAGAATTATACATTGAGTCAAATCAAAAAGATCCTTGAACAGCAGGAGAGCCCGAAGTGAGCGGCGCTTTGGCGGAACGAGGCGAAAAGGAGACCCCCCATGCACGAAGATGAGATCAAGATGTGGAAGAAGTTCAAGAGGACCAAAAGCCTTCCTTTGCGTGAAGAGATCGTCAAAAAATATTTGTATCTGGTGAAATACGTGGCGGGGCGCGTGGCGATCGGATTGCCTCCGAACGTCGAGTTCAATGATCTCGTTAGCTATGGCATCCTCGGTCTTTTCGATGCCATCAATAAATACGATGTTTCCCAAGGGAATAAGTTCGAGACCTATGCCGTTTCCCGTATCCGCGGATCCATCATGGATGAACTTCGCAAGCTCGATTGGGCACCGCGCCTTTTGCGCAAACGCGCTCGAGAGATCGATCGTAAGTGCAAAGAGCTCGAAGAGAAGAACGGGCGTTTGGCCACGGACGATGAAGTTGCCAAGGCCTTGAAGATCTCAACCGATGACTTGAACTCGATCTATAGCGATCTCAACTCCACGACCTTTCTTTCGCTCGATGAGGTCTGGCAGAACGATGACGGGAATAAGCCGATCTCGAGGCTTCAAACCATCGAAGACTCCCTGATCACAGACCAGTTCAACTATGTCCATCAGAGCGAGGTCAAAGAGCTTCTGGCGGATGCGATCGATCAGCTTCCGGAAAAAGAGAAGCTCGTGATTGTGCTGTATTACTATGAGAACCTTACGCTTCGCGAGATCGGCGAGATCCTGGACGTTTCCGAATCCCGAGTTTGCCAGATCCACACTAAGGTTGTGGTCCGACTGAGGGGGCACTTGATGCGTCGCGCGGGGCATTTGTCTTTAGAGGCATAGTCCCCGTTCTGATAAAAGCGAGGGGGTCACAGGGTAAAACTCAGGATTTTTCACAAAAACATTAAGTTTTGTCACGCTGCGTCGATACAAGAAAAGTCACAGCGAAAGAAGCCGTGTAATTGTTTTTTCCCAAGGCGGCCGCAAGTGGCTTAAAGGCAGGAAGCATGCATAGCGTGGCAGAAAAAAAATATAGATTCAGGATCCAGACTCCGAGCGAGAAATCAAATGCCCCAAGGCATCGCGCGGACGTTCAAAAGTATTTACGCCTTATCCCCTCCGAAGCGGAGCCCAATCTGGGGCGCGTCCGCGAGATCAAAGACGAGATCAAAAAAGGAACTTACCTCACCCGAGAGATCATCGAAGAAGCTGCGATGCAACTCGCTCTCCGTTTATTGCGGAAAGAGAGGAATTAACGAACGTTCCGAGGTTCCCTCGTCGGCTTAAGAGGTTGATATTCAAGGAGGCTTAAATCTTTGCCGCAGAAGAGGATCGCTGTTCGAGACCCGTAAGCTCGATCCATTTTTTGATCGCGGGAAGCTCCATGAATTTCTTCCAGAGGATCTCCCCGTTCAAGAAATTTTCCAGCATTAGCAGCGTGATCCCCTGATCGATCCCGAGATACTCTTCAGCCCACCACTGTTTGTCAAGGTGGAAGGCGTCCTTGAAACCGAAATTCCCGTAAAGTTCTTTTTGATAATTTTCATAAAAGAACCGCGCGGCTTTGATCGATAGCTCCGGCGTAAAAACGATCGACGAAAGAGCGGCGTAAGGAGCGATCGTCCCATCCTGGATCCCGCCGCCGGGTTTTCCGCCATAAGCCTTATAGCCTCCTGGGCCGACTGAGGCGGAAAGACCCCACGAGGATTCGGAGTATCCCTTGTATTGACCGGAAAAGCTCATGGAGTATTCTCGATTGGCTAAAGTGGCTTCGCGCGAATTCTCAAAGAAATTGATCCCCCGGTCATCCAGCTTCCGGAAATCAATGTAAGCATGGGAGAATTGATAGGTGAAAAGAGATCCCGTGGAAGCGTAAACCATCTTATGACCGTTGTAATCTCCCTCGGGACGCAGCCACCGTTCCCAGGCTTGAGGGGGCACTGGAAAGGTCGGGGAGCCGATGGCCAGTGCGACAAGGATCATCAGTTCGTTATAGGAATCCCAGTAGTATGGGAGGAATTTTGCCTCGGGGGTCCATCCCATGCAAATAAAATCAGACCCGTTCATCATCCACTTCCAGTTCACGCGTTCGTAGATCTCATAAGCAAGGGTCTCGACTTCAGTGCCGGGGTAATAAGCGGCCGCTAGAAGCGCGCCCGCCACGGCTAAAGCGGTATCGATCGAGGAGGCTTCGGAGCCCCAGACCCTTTTTCCGGTCCGCAGGTCGAGAAAATGATAGAAAAAACCGTTTTCATGAGCGGCCTTGTGACGAAGTGTTTTAAGGGTCGTGAGGATACGACCGTAAGCGTAATCCTGGGAGATCCATCCACGGGAACTCCCGATCGCATAAGCGGCAAGGGCGAATCCTGTGGCGGCCACCGAAGAGGGGGAACCCGGCCGCGAAGAATCTCTCGTGAGGCCGGTCGTTTTGTCTGAGAGCCGGACAAAGTACTGAAGTGTATCCTTTTCGATCTGATTTAAGAGGGCGAGATCGTCTGTGGAGGGTTCGAAGGCTGAAAGCGGAGCGACGGAAGACGAACAGGCGAGAACGAATACAAGCAAACAGCAGGCAAGACGTTTAAACATTAGCGCTTGTTTGGACGGTCGAGAGCTTTTCTTTGATCTTCACGACAGCTTGGGGCGCGTCTTTTTCAAGAGCCAAAGTTTTGAGATCGGAGAGAAGATGGTCTGTTTTTTCCATGGCTTCATTGAATTCCTGCGCGACGGGATGGCCTTCATCTCGTTTTCTTAGAGAGACGCGTGCCCGATAATCGCCTCGCTCCACCTCATTAAAGGCCTTACTGAATCTGAAGAAGGGTCCCGCGACTCTGTGAGAGATGAAGATTGTCCCCCATCCCAGAAGGACCAGAAGGAGTGAGAATTTCCAAAACAATGACCGATTCACGTCGTCCAGGATCCCTTTGAAGATCTCGCGTTGGCGTTGGCTCAATTTTTCAGTTTGGAGGAAAAAGGACAGGGAAGAGAAGTGCCGCGCCGTGGCGGGACGGCGCGCCTGGTCGTATTCGACCATCCGGGAAGCGGTCACGAGATCGTTCAGCGTTTGGTCGTTGGAAAAAGTTTCAAGGACCTTGCTCCAGATCCCGAAGTAGAGGCCCGCGAGCGCAACAAAATTAATAAGGAAGAGAGGGATGATGACCGCGAGCATGAAACGGATCTGAAGCGGCTTATTGATGAAAAAATGCTTCCGGCGATTCTGGGTCATGGTTTTTTCCCTCGACGCTCATACTATTGAAAAGGAAATCATCTGTCAAAACGTTATTCCTTGTATATAATATCGAGCCTTGAGTGCGGAGTTCGGAGTATGGCGTGGGAAAACATTCCCGAACTCAAAACCCCGAACTCTTTACTCTCCGGAGGAGAACATGTGCGGGATTATTGGATATGTAGGTTACCAGAATACGGTCCCAGTCCTTGTCAAAGGACTTGAAAAGCTTGAGTATCGGGGTTATGACTCGGCCGGAGTTGCCTGCGTTGACCATCAAAAGGGTGGTTTGTCCGTTATCAAGGAGAAGGGCAAGCTTGGGATGCTCAAAGAGAAGCTCGGGGATTTCAGCATTGAGGCCCATATCGGGATCGGGCACACTCGCTGGGCGACCCACGGGGAACCTTCACGCGCGAACGCTCACCCTCACGTGGACGCCTCGGGGAAGATCGCTTTGGTCCACAACGGGATCATTGAGAACTATGCTCAGGTCAAAAGGGCGCTTCAGAAAAAGAAAGTGCGGTTTTTATCCCAAACCGATACCGAGGTCGGCGTCAATCTCATCGGTACTTTTTACCGGAAATCCCCCAAACTTTTCGACGCTGTAAAGCGGGCTGTCGGCGAGCTCCACGGGTTTTTTGCATTCGTTCTCTTCACCAAAGATGATCCGGACACCCTGATCGCATACAAAAGATCTAACCCTCTCGTGATCGGATTGGGGCAGGGAGAAAATTTTGTGGCCAGCGACGTGACCGCGCTTCTCCCCTACACGCGTCAGGTGATCTATCTTGAAGACGATGATCTGGCGGTGATTACCGCCAAAGAGGTCTCCATCTATTCCCTCAAAACAAAATCCTGGGTTAAGCGCCAGGCGACGGTCGTTCACTGGGACGTCTCGCAAGCCCAGAAGCAGGGATTTCCCCATTTCATGCTCAAGGAGATGTATGAACAGCCCGAGGTTTTGAAGAACATTATTGTGAAGCGGATCCATAAGGATGGGGACATCTTTTTTGACACCCTGGATAAAAAATTTCAAAAGAGCCTTCGAAAAGTTGAACGAGTCTCCATGATCAGCTGCGGTACAGCCTATCACGCGGGGTTGGTGGGGAGTATTGCGATGGAGCAGTACGCGCGGGTCCCTTGCCAGAGCGAGGTTTCAAGTGAGTTTCGCTACGGGAATCCGATTCTTAACTCCAAAGACCTGGTGGTGCTGATCACTCAGTCCGGAGAGACGGCAGATACCTTAGCGGCCCTCCGGGAGGCAAAAGCCAAAGGTGCGAGCACGTTGGCCATCGTGAATGTCGTCGGGAGCACGATCGCGCGTGAGGCGGACGCGGTGATCTATACGCACGCCGGTCCCGAGATCGGCGTGGCATCGACCAAGGCTTATCTTGCGCAGCTTGCCACGCTTCTTCTGCTGGCTTTTTATATGGCCAAGATCCGCAAGGTGGTTTCCTCGCTGGATCATAAAGCGTTGCTCCGGGAATTCAAAAAGATGCCCAAGCATTGCAGTAGGGTCTTGAAAGAGATCAAAAGGTTCGAGCGCTGCGCTGAGAAGCACTATACCCGCCGTAACTTTCTCTACTTGGGGAGAGGTTATAACTACCCGAATGCACTCGAAGGAGCCTTGAAGCTCAAGGAGATCTCGTATGCTCACGCTCATGGCTATGCGGCCGGAGAGATGAAGCACGGGCCCATCGCGTTGATCGACCATGAACAGCCCGTGATTTGTATTGCGCCGGATTCCTTCACCTACGACAAAATGCTCTCCAACATTCAAGAGATTCGCGCCCGGGATGGCATCGTGATAGCGATCGGGACTGAGGGTCGCAAGGACCTCGAGAAAATGTCCGATGATTTTTTTGCGATCCCGAAAGTCCCAGAGATTCTGTCTCCGCTCTTGACGGTGATTCCCCTGCAATTTCTTGCTTATAAGATCGCTGTGCTCAATGGTCGTGATGTCGATCAGCCCCGAAACCTTGCAAAATCCGTGACGGTTGAATGAACCCCTAGGAGGAAAACCATGAAATGCCCTCGTACCGGTGCCAACATGAAAGAAGTGGAGATCAACAAGGTCAAAGTGGACATTTCTGAAGGTTGCGGTGGTGTTTGGTTCGATAGCTTTGAATTTGAAAAATTCGATGAGGTTCACGAAGGCGCGGGCGACAAGCTTGTTGACCTGATGGCCTCCTTTAGCAAAAGCGCGCCCGACCTTTCAACAAGGCTTAACTGTCCGCGCTGTCCTGATACGGTGCTCATGAGACATTTTGAAAGCCCTCTGAAAAAAATGCAGATCGATAAATGTCCCTCCTGCGGCGGAATATGGCTCGACGTTGGTGAGTTGGCGTCTTTTAGAAAACAGTTCCCTTTAGAGGCGGACAGGAAAAAAGCAGGGGAAGAATTCATCGAAAAAAATATTATGCCTCTGCTCAAGTGCGAGGCCCACAAGGGGCAGGTTGAGCTCGCAAAAGCACAGCGGATCGCTAACGCATTAAAATTCATTTGTCCGAGTTACTATATTCCCGGGAAGCAGGAAGGCGCCGCATTCTAGGCGGCGCCTGAAAGTCTCTGCGATTTTCGCATGGATGGCGACTTGCAAAAACGGCGTTTATCAGGTAGGCTTCTGCGGCCCAAAAGAAAGTGAAAATATTTTTTATAAAT
>JAZDJU010000015.1:0-2434 GCA_043803685.1 Candidatus Omnitrophota bacterium | reverse complement strand
CTTGATCGCTTTCGTTACATGCCCATCACCGGGCATGGGGGCTATTCGGAAATATGATAATCATCCGCATCTCAAAGAGCAAAAAACTTTGCCAATTTTCATCATCCTTTGTGACGGAACACCGTCATGAGAGTTTCATTTGCCGGTAGCTTGCTCGTCTTATTGTGAGCATATCCTGCTTTTCTTCTATCTCCTCATGCTTATCGGCCATCGCGGTTGCTGCCAAATTGTCGTTTTCTGCTTCAATTTTCTTGGATTCTTTTTCTAGATGATCAAGGTCATCTGCTATTTTCTTAAATTCCCTTTCTAAATGATCACGCAACCTTTTAAGGTCATCTTCAGTGTCTTTATGGTTAGAATTCGTTGGATCTCTGTAAATTATTTTTCTTACCTGTCCTTTCAAAATCAGCGCTGAACTTGTATACCCTTCCCACATATACCTAACCAGCCGATGTGCCATATTTAAATGCTCCATGACCAGTACAGACTTCTTCAGATCATACAACCATTTCCCGAGTACCGCCGGGGTGTTGCCATCCTTTTCAAACTTAGCCTTTCTGCGCAGGACAGCGCGTTTCAAGTAGGGAATCCTCCAAATGTTCTTACATTCCACAATCGGATCGGGATGGAGACCGTCCCATGTCTTTATTGATGACAGCAGGATTTCCCCCAATTTATCCTGGGCAAAGGTGAATTCGAGGTAAGGATCGGCTATAACGTCTTCGTAGAATCCTTCTGTATCAGATGAATTTTTAAAGGAAAGCGCTATGCAAAATTCCTTTCTGACGTCATGACCATTGATGAATTCCTGGTAACTGCCAAGATCGACGAGATTCCCTTTGGGGAGCAGGACGATCGTATCACCACCCGATTCTTCCAGGGTTTGCTTAAGCAATAGCAGAGCATGCATCAGAGAGCTCTTGCCGGAGCTGTTCGGCCCGTAGAGCAAGGTGATGGGCTTCAGGGGGATGCGCTGCATCTTGCCGAAGGCCTTGAAATTTTCGATGCCGATTTCGGTAAACATGGCAATTCTCCCAGATACTTGTCTATGTCCTTGCTGTTATTGCTTCCGTTTCATCCAGAACAGAAGTCCTATGATTACAATGATAAAATATAGTTCAAATCGTTGTTGTCGATCGGAAAAACCCTTTTATTGTCCCATCGGGTTTGGTTCTTGATGTATTTATGGAATGAGAGTCTTTGGGCATTGCCTTGACTAAAATTTGCTGACAATCTTTGAATCAGTCTGAGTTCATGCTGGTGTTTTAGCTCTCCTGGCAGAAATTCATTTTTCCCAAAATAGAGATCAATGTTTATGTCGGTTTTGATTACTTCATATACTCCTCTCAATCGCCTTTTGCCTGCTTGGTAATAAATTACCATATCACCTTGCTGGATCATTTCCCACTCCATAGGGTCTCTGAAACCTATAAGATTGGGATTTTCGTAATACAGGCTGTTGTGATGCAGGACAAACCATTTTCTCTTGTAAGCCATCAATTTATCCTGTTCCATTGTTGCCCCCTCTATTTGTATTAAACAATTATCTGTCCGTTTGGGTTTGAAGCAATTTTTCCCCCATTATCATGGAAAAGAACTTCACTCCGGTTCTTCTTCATTTTGAGGATTTTTCGCACGGATTTCAACTTCTGATGGCGATCGGGCCTTACGACATAACTCATCCAGTTCGGATCGCGTTTCAGGATCATCAAGTTCATCACGCGCTTCAAATAGCCCCTCTTGGCGAAGCTTCCATTCTATGTTTTGCCACCCGCTATAAAGGCCACTATTGGCATATTCACGGGCGTGTTTCTGAATGGCTTCGACACGTTTTTTCTTTTTCATTTCATCATTTACCTAATTTTGTCAATGGTTATTGCTCCAATTGAAAAACTTTGTCTTGATTCCCAGCAAATTTTTCAGGACGCGACCGTGGGAGCCCGGCTCATGCTGATCTTCGATCAGCGAGGACGTGTCGTATCGGCTCGTTTTCCCCATTTCATCATTCCCCACTCCCGCTTTTTCAGCGGGGCTGGAGTTGTTCTTCCTTTGCTTTTGCCTCCGCCCGGGCCTGCTCGTCGGCCGTTTGGGCGACGTGGCCTTCCGGCGTATCTGTGTAGAGCTTCACGCTGACGTCCTTTTCTTCGAAGCGCCACATGCTACCGGTCAGGGGATCGACGATCACCATGCCGAGGATGCCGCCGAAAAGCAGGTTGCCGATGTACCAGGGGTTCAGCTCCGGCGCGATCGAGACTTTTTCAGTCACGTATCCCTCTTTCGAGAGCGTGATATTGTAATACTTCTTCTGAAAATATCCGTCGCCTCTTTCCAGAGCGGCGGTGTGCGGGGTCTTGGCCTTGACGATGCTTTTTCCGGCGGCGACGTCGGTGATCTCACACTCCGCGCCGTCCGGCTGCGTCAGGATGGGAAGGGT
>JAZDJU010000014.1:0-36036 GCA_043803685.1 Candidatus Omnitrophota bacterium | reverse complement strand
CACCGTGACGCTCGGTCTTCTTTATGCTCGTCACGGGCTTAGAATGAGCTGTAACTGAAGCCTGGTTACCGACCGCTGGCGTCACACTCTCGTTTGTCGTCTTAAACTGTGCCACCAAATTTTGCAACATCTCTGCTTGCGATGACATCACCCCGGCAGACGCGGCTAACTGCTCGGCCGAGGACGCATTCGACTCCGTAATGGAAGTGTTCTGTTCCATGGCCGCGGCTTGTTCCTGGGTCGCATTGGCCACCGACTCCAGTTGATCAGCGACCTTTTTAATGCTGTCGGTAATGCCGCGAACTATTTGCCCAGCCTCTTTCGATATCGTCACTCCATGCTCTACCTGCCTGAGATTCTCCTTGATAAGATTCTGGATCTCCTTGGCAGATGTTGCGCTTCTCTCTGCGAGTTGGCGGACTTCGTCGGCAACAACGGCAAAACCCTTACCGTGCTCACCCGCACGGGCCGCTTCGATCGCAGCATTTAACGCGAGAAGGTTTGTCTGATCAGCGATATCGGTAATAAGCGAAACGGCTTCAGCCATCTGTTTGGATCCTTTTTCAATGCCGCTAATAGCATCCGCCGTATTTTCCATTGCCTGACCCGCCTTCTGAGCGTCCTGGGACATGCCTTGAGAAATGCGATTAGCATTCTTCACGTTCTCGGCATTGGACTGGACAGTACTGGACAGCTCTTCAAACGATGCCGACTGCTGTTGCGCGCCATCAGCGATCTGCTGAGCTCCGGAAGCAACCTCCTTAGATACGGATAACATTTGATCGGTTGAAGACCGAATCTGCCCAACGATTCCAGACAACTTATCGGAAAAGGCATCCATGGCCTTAGCCATGACCCCCAATTCATCCGTACGATTCATTTTAAGCCGATTCGTAAGATCCCCTTCAGCCATGTAACCCATCACATGAACGCTTGCGGCCACAGGCTTCGTAATCGATATGGAAAGAAAAACACCCATCATAAGCGCGATAATAAACGCCAGAACTGTGATGGTCGGGAGTACCATTACGGCTGTCACCTGTGCTTTTCCTGCACCGGCTATAGCGCTCGACATCTCTCCCTCCACAGTCTTGACAAGCTCATTGGATAACCTGCCAAGCTCAAGCCCAAGGGACTGAACCTTCCCTCTGATCTCCTGCCTGGCGGCTTGAGCCTTCTCGTTCATTTCTTTTCCATAAACCTCGAGCTTGGCTAGATTGTTCTCAATCTTGATCTTTGACGTCTTGGATTTGTTATAAATAGCCAGCTTTTCATCGGCGGTTTGAGCCCCGTTGATCTCGATTGACGTATGGATATATTTCTCGTAATACTTCTTCAAACCATCAATGATCTTCTGCAAACTCGCATCACTGGTCGTAGCGGTATATAGCCATTTACCCAACAAGGTCACTTTCGGATCCGTCGTCCCTGTAAACTTGGTTCCGATCTGCCCAGCATCTTCAAGAGCGTCATTCCAATCAATAAAGTCCAACTTCACTTTGGAAATAAAATCCACCATTTCCATCGCCCGTCCATCAATGCGCACCACCATATCGCTTACATAAGCCTTCTGAACCCCCTTAGCTTTATCAACACTGATCTGAAGATCCTTAAAATAGGATTCCTGCTTTTGGGCAAGATCGATGATCTTGGGTGATGCTTTAGGTACGACAAGAGCAATACCCTGTTTTATATAGTTTTTCCCTTCTTCACTGTCCTTAAATTTGGACGAGTCAGTTCCAAAAATTGGCATCTTCATCCACATGGCATAATCCAACAGATTCGTATCTAATGCAGAATTGAGTGCAGCAAGGTCATTGATCTCTTGCATGTATTTGTCAAGCGTCACGCGCAATTCCGCCAAAGTCATTGCCCCGCGTAAAACAGCCGTCTGGACAGGAGACATCTTCTTGGCCACCACATCCCCAGCGCCGCCGACAATCTTCGTCATCGTCAGGCCGATACCGCCTGCCACAAGAACGAGTGCCGCGACAACGAGAAATGCGCCGATCAATTTGACCTTTAATGTCATTTTCATGTCCCCTCCTTAGGAAAAATTGCGCGCGGGGTCTTTTTTAAGACCCCGCGCCTTATGTGGATCAATTATTCTTCATCTATGGGATCGTTAGGAAACTGAGCCTTGATATCGGCTTTCGTGACATCATAGATGCCAACACCGGCGATGTATGTTTTCCCACCATTAACGGCCTGGACGACATACGATACCTTTGGAGAACTTTCCTGCTTGCCTGGCTTCGGCCATGCATAGTCAACCCAACCGGCCCCTTTTTCCGTGGCAATTTCTGTCATATTGACAAAAAAGTTCTTCCCATTGACATCGCGCATATCTGCAACCGGCTTTCCATCCAAATCGGGTTTCTTGGGATGCATGACCATAATATTGTCCGAATCATGAACCCAAACATACCCCGCTCCATCCCCAAAACTAAATTCACCGGCGGGATCTTTTAACTTAACGAGAGCCGCGGGACCTTCCGCTTCGATGAGCTTCCCTGCAGCGATCGCCTTGTCCTTGCACATCTGAGCCGTCAAAGCCTCGGCAAAAGCAGTCCCCGAGAACGCAACGCCCAACACCAATGCCAACAGCAATGCTAATCTCTTCATACACTTACCCCTTTCCTAATTGAGTCCCCGCCGAAACAGCCCACTGCTGCATCGGTAAAGACATTGTTCCACAAAAAACTCCTATTTCACAATGGCGTTCAACCATCCAACCACTCAACACAGCCATTCGCCAGTGAACCCCGTAGCCATGAACTGATTTCGCAAAAAAACTACATTGATCAGGATATGCTCTTCTGATTTTTTTCGATTTCTTTCAAATGCTTTTCAAGGGCCATCTGGTCTCCAAAATCCACCGCGCAAAATCTCGCGCCGATGTCAAAATGTCCATTTTCCAAAGCTTCGATTCTGACAACGTTGACAAGCGCGCATAGCGGCTTTGAATACGAATCCCCTCCCTTATAAAATTCCGCTTTGCATTTTTCCCAACCTGGAAGGGACAGTCCGATCCTTAAGGTGTCGCCAATGGCATAGACGTTTGAAGATTCAAAAAGCAATCCTCCTGGTGATAAATTTTTAGCAGAGGCTTGACGCCTCGCGTCAGTCCCCGGAGGAAAAACATATTTCTCGCAAGTCAAAATGGCATTCTGTTTGATTCGCACGTAACGTCTATTTTCAATTATGGGCTTATCCACTCATCTCCCCCTCTGTTTCTACGTCATCGAATATTGCCAGAAATAGGAGCCAATACAAGAGTCGTTCCCTGAAAAATCAAACCAGGATAGCTTCGAAAATTCCATAAATCTGACACACCATAGACAAGCCAGCGATTTCGTACTGTTGATCCTATGCAACGCATATCACTGAGATGCAAATCATAGCATTAGTCTACACTAACAATCTCTTATTTTCAAGTGGTCAACTATATTAGTTTGATAATGTCGAAAATAATCCTGCCAACAAGAAAAACATCGACATGAACAGAGAATTACTTGATGAGTAAAATTCCCCTGAGCTTACCCCGTAATGCTACCAGGCATTATTAGACTTCCGTGTTTGATCAGTCTTGGAAGGAAAATATTGGCGGAGCTTCGAAAATGAAGCGGGATCATCTTTCGTCGAAAAAAGAAGTTCGTTGGGTAATGTCGCCCCAGGCGACAGGACCAATGGGATTCGGGCAAAAGGAACCACGGGCAAGCATGCACCAGGCGCGACTTCCGTCCGAGATCACCGCAAACGAAAATAGGATATACCCGCGACTGTTTTCTCAGGATGGGCTACAAGAAAAAACACAAGCTCCGAGTCCGACGGGGATCACAATGTAAGGAACTTAAGCCCCGTCGCTCAGGAAAGGGGCTGTTTTTCGGCTGAAGAATTTTGCGACGGCCCAACCGAAAAGAAAAGTCATGAGAACGCCGCATAATCCGGCCAATCCGGTGGAAATCAATGGCTGATGGATGAAAGGAACCGTGTAATCAGGCATGGGACTGACAAAAGCGGGCGCTGATTCGTGAAAAAATTGATATTTCTGCGCGACCCAATCCAAACCATCTGGGAAACCAGCGGCAAAGGGACTTAGCATAGCCCCGATCACGACGGAACCTAAAAGGGGTGCACCAATGGCCCATTTTGGAGAAACCTTTACTGGTTGAGCAGAAAGAAGATAATACGCTGCCACACTAATGATCCCTTCCGGGACTCCGATCAAGGCATGGACGCTGATCATGGCACCCGACCCCCTCGAGAAAGGCATCGTCCCTGTAATTGCCAATTCAATACTGCAAGCGAGTGCTGCCATCAACACAGATAACCACGCCGCGAACCCCAGGGAAACCAAGCGGGCGATCGAATGCCCTGCTGTTGCTTTGGTCAAATATTTGTAAATAAGCCCACCCACTCCCGTTCCAATCACCGCCATATTCAGAATGTTAGCGCCCAAAACCGAAAGTCCCCCGTCGGAAAATGCTAGACACTGAATAAACAGGACAATCGAGATGGACAAAACACCTAACGGGGTCCCCATCAAAGCAGCGGCAAGAACGCCGCCAAGAAGATGCCCAGAGGTTCCACTCTGAACGGGAAAGTTCATCATCTGACTTGCGAAAATGAAGGCGGTAACCGCTCCGAAACGGACCGCAGTCGGTTTATCCTTCATTTTTCTTGCGGCAAAAACGGCTCCGCAAATACCTAAAGCGCTCACAGCGACTGTAACAGGGCAAATAGGTCCGGCTAACATTGAACTAGAAATATGCATGAGAACCCTCCATTTTTTTGTGAGGCGCGGCTAGGTGCAACGATGTTTTGAACATATAGCAATCCCAAAACCCCAGTCAAACAAATTTCGATTCGCGAGTTGACTAATGGGTGGCGCTAATAAACTAACGTTAAAAAAATTCTTACAAAGATCACCGAAAAAAACGGTTTACAGACAACTTCGTTCTTACTGCCCGTCGACAGCCATCCGTGAATGGCATAATACCATGATCATGCCCCCTCATGATCGAAATGCACTCAAAACCATTAGCAAATAATCTTTGATTTTGACGGCACCTTGGCAAAATCAAAATTATCAGGTTTTAGCAGCGATACCAAGATAGAAACTCCGGATGAAGACAAGAGAACCCAAGAAAAAGCAATGATCTTTATAAGAGGATCATTTTTTATGCTTCCGTAAGCAAACAACGGCATCCCGATCATGATCGCGATTAAAACACCCCAAAACACCCCGGTCCCGTTTGTTTTTTTCCAAAAAAGGGCAAGAAGTGTGGGGATGAACGTACCTACGCGCAAAGTACCATAAAAAAGAAAAAGATGCAGTACCTGAAGACCCGGTATAAGTGAAATTGCTATGGCAAAACAAGTAACTATCAACAAAGTAATCCTTGAAATTCTCACCGCCTCCTTGCTGGTAGCGGAAGGGTTGATATAACGACGGTAAATATCGACAGAGGCTAGCGAACTAGCGGCGCAAAGCGCTGCGTCGAACGACGACATAAGACAAGAGATTAAAAGGACAAGAAAAGCAAGCAATGCCCATGAAGGAAGAAGCTGTTGCACGGCAACTATTCCAGCCAACTCCGGTTTTGGAATAATCCAGCCCTGAAAACTAGGGTTAGCGGCAATAAACCCCAATAATCCGAGCGTGAGAGGACAAAGCGCAAAAAAGAACGCGGCCAACAAATAACTTTTTACCACCTCTTCGCTACGGCAGGAGAAAGACCTCTGCCAGAATTTTTGGTCACCAAAAAGCCCGGAAAGTAAACCAACGGTCGTGATAATACCGAAAGTATACATAACTTCCCAATTAAAAATATTGCCGTATTTCCCACTCACCCCCGCCAATGAGTCCGTAACGACATGCCAACCTCCCGCGGCCTTGATAGCCCAGGGCACGATTAAAATCCCCGCGAGAACCATCATCATTTGAAAAACATCCGTAATGATTGATGCCTTCAAACCCGTTCTCATAGTATAAAGTAAAGGGAAAATTGCCAATAGCACCGCAATAGGCAAAGATGGCAGGCCGGTTAACAGGTGGATGACAGCAGTACCTCCGACAATCTGCACCGCGGCCGTGCATATTTGCAAAGCTAAAAATAGAAGCGTATAGACCAGGTGGGTTCTCTGGTCAAACCTGATCCGTATCAATTCCGGCAAGGTATACCCGCTAGGCAATAACTTTCTTAGCCGAAGCGCGCCCACTGAAAATACCGCAACTGCTATAATATTAGGGACGCAAAACCAAAAATAACCCGATATTCCTTTGGTATAGGCCATCTGCGAAGACACGAGCAAAGCTGGCGCCCAAATCCAGGAAGCCGCGATAGAAAAAGCGTTAAAAAGGATCGATATATTTCTATTCGCTACAAGGTATAGTTCTCCTGAGACCAATTCTTTTCTTTGCGCTACCCAGGTAAACATAACCATAATAACGCCGTAAACCAATAGCAGGACAACCCCCTGCGATTGAGAAAATATCTGCATTTTGTCCTCCCCTAAGATGTGGATTACCGAGCGCAGCATATAATTGTTCTGCGGCCAAGTTAACAACAGATTAAGATAAATTTTCGACGCGCATTAGCCAAACTAACGGCCCAGATAGTCCAAAGTCAGGTCCTTTTCCTGGATGCCAGGGTTGTCAATGAATATCCTAAACCATAACTCGATTTGAAAAAGATTGAGAATTAGATGTCTGTGTTTATTTATTCTGTTGCCTTTTTTAGAACCCAATATCATCCCATCAATGAAACCCTCTTTAAAAATCTTCCTCTGCTTAATCCGACTAACAAAGTATAAAATTACATCCAGGGTATCTTTTCCCCAAAAGTTGAAGTGCAGCAGGGATGGGAATTTTCCTTTTTTGAAAACTTCTTCAGGAAACACCCCCTGATTTTTATATATCTTTCTTATAAAAAATTTAGCGTCTTTAAAATTGTGCTTTACCGAAACAGGCATACTGCTGGAAAATTCCACCAAATCAACATCGAGAAACGGAATCTGCAGCTGTAGACCGAAAGCGCCGAACAATCGCTCATTAGTCACCAGATTCCTCCGCGAATTCCACGTCTTAAAATCAATGTAGAGCAATTTGTTAAAATAATCCTTCGCTGTGCAGTCCTGTAAATAATCGGATATTATATCGGAAGCATTATAATTTCCGATCGACCTGAAAAATTCTTCACTGTATGAATCTTTTAGGCGCTCTTCATTATCCCACCATGGCGGAGAATTAAACCTAACATAGGCTATCGCGATGTTATCCATCTCTTCCCTAGTAAGCGTATATGAACAATTTCTTCTCAAAAAGTCCTGCAGGCCGGAAGGCGCGATAGTGAAAAGCTTTTTGAGGATAAACGTTGGTATTTTCCCCGAATTACGATAGTACTTATATATGTTCCTTTGCGGGCCGTTACCGTCGAAATTGTGTTCAACACCATTACCGGTAAAAACACATCCACAGCCATTCTCTTTCGCCAGCTTGCCCACAAAATAAGTTTGCAAAGCGACACTCAACCACTCGTGGCTACTAAATTCGCCTAAATGCCAGATAATCTTGGGGAGGGCTTGAATAGCCTCCAGGGCGCTAATAAATATTTCCTTGTGATTTATGTTAAATTTTCTTGCCACGAGTCGGGCATCCTTGTGTTCGCTTAATTTATCGCCCGCAGCAATAGCGGTATAAGCTTCAACGGACCCAGAATGAAACTTTTTCACCAACGCCAGGACCAACGTTGAATCGATCCCACCTGAAAAACAAACGCCGGCTTTTTCATTAGTCGGCGGAAGCCTTTTTTTGACTGCTTCATTAAGCAAAAATTCGACTTTTTCTTTATAAACGGAGAAAGGCTGAGCCGTAATATTAAATACCCTATCCCAATACTTACGGACCTCCGGTGCTATGGACTGATAATCCATGATTAAATTATGTCCTGCCCGCAATTCATAAATACCCTCGATCAAATGTTCCCGTGAATACACCGAACCAAAAACAATCCCGCTATGGAAGGCGCTGAAATTTATATGCCTTTCATTTTTCGCCTTCAGCAAGGCCTTGACGTCCGACGCGAAAATAAAAACGTTATTGTCATAAAAGTAATACAACGGTTTTAGCCCTACCCTGTCACGGCTCAAGAACAACTTTTTATTAATCTTATCGTAAAGGGCTATTGTAAATTCACCTGCAATATGGGTCGCAAAATCATGCCCCCATTTCTTATACGCGGATTTCAAAACCGCTTCGAGAGATGAATCGCCGGAGAGAGAAAGCCCGACCTTCAATTCCTCAACATTGAAAAATTGCCCGGAATAGATCAAGATCAAATCGGAATTAGTTTGGGGTTCATTATTGGAGGCAAAACATACCAAACTATCCTCTGCGCAATGATACTGCTTATTCCTGCACGATAGCCCCGGCATCATTGACATAACTATGGAGCTTAGTGAAGTCGGCTGCGCGTTTGTGTCGTTATATCGGAAAGCCCCGGCAATAAACATATTATTCATGTGCTGCTCCACTTATAAAGCATTCGCGATCTTCGCTAACGTTTCAAGGCGGGATTCTTATTAACTCCTGATTCGATTTTAATCGGCCTTTGCACATATCAAAACAAAGGCGTCGACATTTTTCAACGCCCAAAGAAAAAACTCTAAAATCACAAAAGTCTTCTTTGAAATTGCAAAGGACAATTAAGCGCAAATGCTGATCTCGACGATCAGAAATCGTAAAAAGATTTAGGACTGGACTGGGCTGATATCCCTGGAAGTCTCTTCGCTTTGAACCGTAGCATCGACAACCGTAGGATCCGGTATCTCAGGCGGCGTATACCCTTCCGCATCCAAAGGCGGCAAACCAAGCGCCTGAGCGGCCTGCGCGAGTTCCTCAGGAGAAACCTGGAATATCGCCACCGGCGCGACGTTCGGACCATCGACAATGGTCGCATATCCGGCCTGATCGATATCCACCGTCACGACCTGCCCATTCACAAGATTGGTCACGTAAATCCGCCCCGTCCCCACAGGGCCGACAAGAATGATCTCGGTTCTTGTACCGTTAATGATCCCGATCACATCCGTTCCGCGAAACCCCATACTTCCCGCCGGGAGATTCACAACCATATTCTCAGGTTTCTTGTGCGCCACTCTCCCGGTAACGATCCGGAACATGCCCTGAAGCATATGGGCCTTCACTTTGCCGTCGTCGGTAGCCGGATCATAAATAAACTCATCAATCGTGAACGCGCTCGCCGAACCTAGCGTAAATACCGTTCCATCGAGAAGCTGGATCTGCAACCCGCCCTCCGCGTCCGTTTCTATTTTGTCCCCCATGAATACCGGATCTCCGTTCTTTAAGAAACGGGGCGAAGGGTCGGAAGACGTTATGGCTTTAACCTCTCCCTGAATTGAAGCCACACTCCCCGCCTGCACCGCTCCCGGCACCGCAGCGAACAAACCACCGGACATCCCTAAAATCCCAACGGCCAGAACGACCGCCGCCAAAAAGATCATTTTCTTCATCGGATTTTCCTCTCTGTTTTGTCAAACCGTTTATGCTCAGTCTCCTTCGAGATGTTCATCAACATGATGGGCTAGCAATTCCGCCACCTGGGTCGGGGGCGGTGCCATGAAATAATAATCCATCGTCGCATGCGCCATTTCATGGGCAATGATCGAATCAATAATGTCCTTCTCCGAACTAAAGATCGTACTTAGCGCGTGCACATAAAACGCCTTGTGGTCCGCCGTACCCATCGCCAGTTGACGGTACCGCTCTTGAAGCTCGTCCCTCGTATGGAAGATCTTCAGATCAATAAAAGGAATCAAGGGTTTCATCCCCAGAATGTCCTGAACCCTCATAAGAAGGAACTGCAAACGAGCGCTGATCCGGCTTTCGATCGAATACGCCTTATTCGTAAAAAGGTCACGGTACTGCCGCGCGAGAGGAAGACTCCGATCCCGCAAACGGGACTCTATCTTTTTCAAATTCGCTCCGGGAAGATAATAAACGGAAACGGTATTCCCCTTGATCATGATCCAACCCATGAGATCGTCTGCCGCCGAGGATCTTCTCATCCCCACATGAGACGAAAGACGTGCTTTCGGAGATTCAGCGGCCGATGCCACTTGAAATACCGACGAATCCCCCGCAACCGCCGTCGGCACACAAACGACCGCTCCGCTCAAAATGATCGCTGATAGAATAACAACCAAAGAAACATTACGCACGATAGGTGTCCAGAATTTTCTTCAGGGCAGCCAAATGCTTCCTGGCCGTGGGAGAAAGATCTTCCGCGATCGAATCAATTCCCGATACTTCCGCCTTGATATCCGCCATGCTTTTTTGAATGGCACGCGCCATCTCATCCAGTTCGGCCGCCAGGGCTTTAATCTCGTCCTTTTCGCGCACTCGAAAAACCTGCTCCATACTTCCCGCCTTAAAACTCCTTAGATCGCGCCGTATCCGATAAACCGGCCCCGCAATGCGGTGAGAAGCATAAAGAGCCATGAGGGCCGTCGCGATACCGACCACCGCGATGACCACAGCGATACCGATCAAAAGCCCGGGCAAGATGAAATCCGCTGTAGTCACGATCTTCAGCCGGGAATCTTTAAAGACTGTCGTAACCGTCTGTGTGCAGAAAAAATAAACGATGGCTCCGAGGATCAAGGAGCCCGCCGCCACCATAAAAAAGAATTTCGCGACGAACGGCGTTTGGAACGCCGGGTCCACGATCAGGGTCTTACGACCATTGGCTCCGTTCTTATTTTCCATCACGACCTCCCGTCCCCTCAGAAACACTCAGCTTGAGCTTTTCAACAGCCCGCGAATCGGTAAAGATCTTCGCGCGAGACCGCAGTTCATCGATCCAAAGATCTGTCATGTTCGAAAGCTTCTTTCGGGCGAGCCTCTTCTGCAGGCCCTCCCTTACTTCTTCAAAAGGCAGAAGATTGACTTTTTCCCTGGAAAGCACACGAGCCACAATCCATCCCTCATTCGTAGGCCAAAGCAACGGACTCACCTTTCCGGCAGGAAGATCCCAGAGTTTTTCCTCAAGCGCCTCAGGAAGATCCCCCGAAGCCCACCAACCCGGCCCAGTACGCAAGACCACTTTTCCGCCAAGTATCTCAATCGTTCTTTCAAAATCATCAGCCGGAGCGGACGAAAGCTCCTCTGCCGCAGCCTTGTCGGAAAGCGTCACTAGATCCAATTCCAGCTCTTCTGTTTCGCGCGCATAAAGCACACGCAGGCTAGCCTCCGTCGCCGGGACCTTCCGCGAAAATTCCGCATTCTTTTTTACAAGAACCGCCTTCAAAAGCTCCTCACGCCAGTCTTGCTCGATCCTGCGCATAAAACCCGGATCTTTGTCCACATTAAGCCTTTGGGCCTCTTCAATAAGAAGCTGATTCACAATCATCGAGTCTAAAACCTTGGCCTTTAATGCTTCCGCTGAAAGACCTTGAAAATTCTGGAGCACCGGCCATGAGGCGGCGATCTCCCGCTCAAGTTCCTTCGAAGTGATGGAATAACCGTTCACCTTAGCCACGACATCACCAGGTAAAGGCTTCGACTCACCGCACCCGATCAAACCGAGCAGACAAAACAAAAAAAAGATCCGCATGAAACGCTCCCTCTTATACCGCATTAGAATTGATTATTCTAGCGCACACCTTCTCAGGATAAAACATCCTTTTCAGAAAGACGTACCTCGAAGATCAGTCTTCCATGACCAGGTCCTTCAAGACCCTAAGAAGCTCCTCCTCATCCATCAGCTGCGTCAACCGGTGCATTTTCTTGAGGTTTTGCTTCAATTTCTTCTCTCCGAACAAGATACCGCTGTGACTAATAAAGATCTTGTTGTTTTTAGTCGACACGTCTTTTTCTTTGTCGAGCATCAATTCCTCTTCGAGTTTTTCTCCGGGCCGGAGTCCCGTGAACTGGATGTTAATGTCCTTGCCAAGCGTAAGCCCTGAAAAAGCGATCAGGTTCTTGGCGAGTTCGAGGACCTTGATCTGTTCTCCCATGTCCAGAATGAAAAGCTCTCCCCCCTTGCCCATAGCCCCGGCCTGGAGGACCAGCATGACCGCCTCGCGGATACTCATAAAATAACGCTTTACGTCAGGGTGCGTTACCGTCACGGGGCCGCCATTTTCGATCTGCTGCTTAAAGAGCGGCACGACGGAGCCCGCAGAGCCAAGAACGTTGCCAAAGCGCACGGCCATGAACCTCGTCTTGCTCTTTGCGGCTTTCATCTGAAGGATCATTTCCGCGACACGTTTCGACATCCCCATGATATTGATCGGATTGACGGCTTTGTCCGTCGAGATATGGACGAACCGCTCCACGCCGTAGTGGGCGCTGGCATAGATCATATTGCGGGTACCGAAAATATTATTTTTCACGGCCGCGACCGGACTGTCCTCCATCAGCGTCACATGTTTATGCGCGGCGGCGTGGAACACGATCTGCGGACGGGTCTTTGAGAACACATGCTTTAAAAGCCCGATATCACGGATATCCCCGATGACCGTGCGAACGCTCAACCCGGGATACTTGCTCTTGAACTCCACCGAAAGGAAATAGACCAGATTTTCGTGATGATCAAAAAGCAGGATCTCCTTGGGCTCGTAGACCGCGACCTGCCGGCAGATCTCGGAGCCGATTGATCCTCCCGCGCCGGTTACAAGCACCACCTTGCCCTTGATATAATTCCGGACCTCCTCCTGGTCGATCTCCACCGTCTCGCGTCCCAGAAGGTCATCGGGGCGAACCTCCCGCGCCCGGATCTCCATCTCTCCGCTGATGATCTTATGAAGCCCCGGCACCACTCGGATCCGCGCCTTTGTCTCTTCGCAATAAGCCAGCACACTACGCACCGTCCCACCATCCGCTGAAGGGATCGCCAAAACGATCTCCTGGACGTCATGGTCTTCCACGACCCTAGGAATATCCCGGCGAAACCCAAGGATCTTGACGCCTCCAATGTTGGCATTCCGCTTGAACGGGTCGTCATCAATGAATCCGACCACTTTGCCCATACTCGGATTTCTCCGGTATTCGTTGAGGAGAACGAGCCCCGTATCCCCCGCTCCGATGATCAGGATCTTTTTCGCGGAATGTTCAGGAATGCTCTTGAGCGAAAAGTATTCCCTGAAAAGACGCGTCGCGATGCGGATGCCCGACATGAGGCAAACGCTCAAGAGCCCGTCCAGGATCAGCACAGTTCTCGGAAATCCCTGGAAATGGAAAAACACACCCTCAACTGCTGCAAAAACAAGCAGCGCCACGACGTTCGCCACGGCAATATTCCAGATGTCCCTGGAATTCACGTAGCGCCACATCCCGGAATAGAGCGCGAAGAACCAGAAGACCGTGAACTTGATCGCCCAAAGGATCGGCAACCGGGAACAAAAAGTGACCATGAACTGGGAGGGGATATTAAAATCGAAGCGAAGAAGAAAAGCTCCAAAGAAAGACAGCGAAATAAGCGCCGTGTAGAAACAGATCACAAAAACCCTGCGCTGTTCTAGCAATATATTAACGATCCGTTTTTTCATCTTCCGCACCCGATTTTATTGTGATCATTCGCGACCGGCAGACTCCCGAAAAGCAGTCTTTTGAGCCCCCACTCAAGCTCCCTAATGGCTCACACCCTCTTTTTTGATGACTTTGAGTGTTGTGAGAATAAAAATTTTGAGATCCAGAAACAAACTCTGATTTTTTAAATAATATTCGTCAAAAGCAACCTTCACGGGAATCGGCAGATCATCTCGACCATTGATCTGAGCCCATCCCGTGATCCCAGGAACTAATGTCTGCACTCCTTTGGATGTCCGCAATGCCACAAGGTCATCCTGATTAAACAGTGCCGGACGAGGGCCCACAAAACTCATGCTCCCCTTTAGGACATTCAATAACTGCGGCAGTTCATCAAGACTGCTCCTGCGCAGAAATTGTCCTCCGGGGATCAGATAAGTCCCAGGGTCTTTCATAAGATGCGTCGCTACTTGGGGCGTGTCAGTCCTCATGGTTCTGAATTTTGCCATTTTAAAAATAGCATTATGAATACCCACGCGATCCGTCCAGAAAATCGCGGGCCCCTTCGACACGAGTTTTATGAACACCGCGATGAAAAGCATCGGCAGTGCCAACAAGATCGATAACAACACCGCCAAACTCAAGTCTAGCATTCTTTTCGCAGCACTTCTCATTTCACGCTCGCCTTGATGCCTTCCGCCATAGTGAACGGAGGTTTCCAACCTAGCAGACTTCTGATCTTACAAATATCCGCACAAAGAGAGCCCGTCAGCTTATCGATCTCCTTTTCCCTCCCGATGGTCATGCACACTAATTTAAGAAACCTTAAATGGAAAGGGAACAAAAAAAGATTCTTATTCAATGCCCGAGCGATCATTTCTAGCAATCTCGCGGTCGAAACATCCTCACCATCGCTTACCAGAAAAATTTGGTTTACCGCCAATGGATGCGTAACACACGCAACAATAGCATCGATAACATTTCCCAAGTAAATAAAGCTGCGTCGATTGCGAACACTTTTAAAAGGCAAGGGAATTCCTGCGCAAACCATACTGATCAAATTCCTAAAATTAGCTTTCACGCCAGGCCCATAGACCAAAGGAAGCCTTAAAATCACCACTTCCAGACCTGTTTGAACGGCTATCTCCATCAGAACATCTTCAGCTTCTCGCTTACTGACTCCATACGCATCCTCGGGACTAGGAGAATCCTCTTCTGAATAGGACCTGGATGAACCCTCTCCATTCACCTTAATCGAACTGATGAAGACGAATCGTTTAATACCCGCCTTTGCAGCCATGCGCGCTAAATGTGCAACCCCAAGAACATTCACTACACGAAAAGCATCAAGCGGATCCGCTGAGGAATCATTCATGACATGAACGCGCGCGGCTAAATGCACGACAGCATCCACTTCGGTTAACGCTTGCCGCCAATCGGTTGACTCGTTTATATCACCCACTTCCACATATTCATCGACACCTTCGACATCACGAACACCACCCCGCACGGCCCCCCGAACAATAAAACCTTTTGTCTTCAGGTAAGGACACAGCCCACGCCCGATAAATCCACTAGCACCAGTAACAAGTATCTTGATCACCAAAGCTTAAGCCCCCATTTCCAAAAATAGCGCGCAGCACTTCGAACAAAATACCAGGTAAAAATCAATTTCTTATGAGCAGAGCGCTGCCAAAAATGAAAAACTTTCGCTTCGGGAAGATACATCGTACGATGCGTCCTTTGAACTCTGCGACACAAATCAGCATCTTCAAAATAGAGAAAATAACCAGGGTCAAAACCTCCGAGGGATCTTAGAACATCGGTACGACAAAACATAAAAGCCCCACTGAGAAAAGGAACGTCACATTCGCGGTCATAGCCCACATCACGCATTTCATAATGATCCATACGCTGGCGAAAGCATGAACGAAGACTCCGGGGCAAACAACGACGCAAAAATAAATCCCAAACAGTTGGATAACGCTTGATCAACCCCTGGATCGTGCCATCAGGATTCAATATTTTCGGTGCCACCATCCCTGCTTCGGAATGTCTGTTCATATAATCTCGCAGAACAGAAAAAACATCTACCTCAACCGTCATATCCGCATTCATGATGACGAAATATTCCCCTTGGGCTCGCCGCAGATTCAAGTTGTGATTCTCTCCATAACCAGCTCGGTTGGGATTGAATAACGTATTGACCGCGGGATAATTCAGACGCATCCACTCGCTAGTGCCATCCGTTGAACGATTATCCACAAGCAGGATTTCAGCTCGAGCAGCAATTGCGGCAGGCGCCAATGAGGGAAGAAGTCGTTCCAGATCATGCCGCTGGTTACAAGAGACCAAAGAAATGGTCACGTAAATCATCGTCTCACCGGCTGAGCGATCCAATCCTTCAACGCGAGGTTGGATTTCATGATTCCACCCCCTTAGCCTTAGCAAGTTTTTGTTTAAACCAATTTCGCTCCAACAACGCCTCAATGTCCGTCGAAGAAACTCGGCGTTGTTTCTGAACTCGCTGACGCTTACACCACAAAGCCGGTAATCGCATCAACAGGTCCCATTTGCCTTGAAAAAACGCGCAACCACGACCGATTTTCAAAAAAAACATCATGCTGCCGAGGGTATAGATGAAATGCAAAAGAAGAAAACGAGTAAAGAGAGGTTGAGGCATATTTTTAATATAAACCGCCGAAACATTGCGCTGACCGTTACGCACAAACATTTTGCTGTTCAATCCGTGAGTTGCCGAAACCTTGTGGTATACCCGAGCCAATGGAACATTGACAATTCGATATCCGCACAAATGCGCTCGAAAACTCCAGTCCACATCCTCATAGCCCGCAAAAAAATCTTCATCGAGCAAACCGATTTCATCAAAAACGCTCTTTCGGTAAATCGCGGCACAGGCACAAGCCACAAAGACATCGGAGGATTGTTGGCATTCTTTTCCGTCTAATTTCTCAGCCCAACGCCCGCTAGTTGTACCCGCAATAGAATAATTTGCTCCTGACGTCCAGATCCTATTTCGTTCGTTAAAATAGAGAATTTTTGAATCACAGGCAGCGATTTTCGGATCGGACATCACGACGCGACAGAGATTCTCCAACCAGCCACGTTCAACCAACGTGTCATTGTTAAGCAGGACGATGAATTCCCCCTCAGCCGCGCGAATACCGGCATTATTGCCTCCGCAAAACCCCCGGTTTGAATCTAAACAAATCACTCGCACTTGCGGATAATGGGTCTTCACCCAATCCGCCGATCCATCCACCGATCCGTTATCCACAAAAATGGTCTCGAAATTCCGCCAAGTCTGTTGCGCAAGCGACTCGAGACAATCAGGCAGCAAATGAAGCCCATTCCAATTTAGAATAATCACACTCACGGACGAAGACATAATTAATCTTTCAAAGCTGATTGAAATTGAACGGGCAAGTCTCTCCAATTCCGCCAGGTATCCTGAAGCACCCTCTTAAAAGCAAGACGCAAGGCATCGGGACGATCCCATGTTGCACGTGTATTTACCAACCGAGCTATGCCCGGAGAAACAGCTAAAAACATCTGTCGAAGTAACATTCCAGATATTTTGAACCAATCGAATGCGATCCCAAGCCAAAACACTCGATTGAGTTCCCCCCTTAGAGTCATTATCCATAACGGTGTTTTCATAATTATAACTGGGCGGAAAACGTCTAGTCCGCATCGCCATACAAAGCTCGCTCTGATCAATCCGTTCATTCAAGCGCTACTTTCGCATTTGCATTTTATATCGCGTCCGCCATTCGAGCAAAAGATGTAAAAGCCTAAGTCCTTGCAGATTAATGACCGGCCCACAAAACGTCAACACCCAGTTCGCATAGAGTTCAGGATTCCAACTCTTGAGGGAAAGAGACTTACGAAAAGCTTCTCGTGCCAAATCATACATGCCAAACTTGCAGAACCCCCTACCCCCCAAAGCATAAGCAGCCGCCAACACGTCACGCTGTAGATATAGAAAAGACCGCGCGTATGAATTAAAAGCCTTTTCAAGCACGGCCAAATGACTGGCGTGCATGTTGGAAAAGTCTTTACTGTTACTGTCAGGCAGGTTGGTTATATAAACTAGCGGCTGACGAACTGCTGCAAAAGGAAATGAAGCGCCGATGCGCAGCCACATCTCCCAATCCTCCATGCGCTCGAATCCTTCATCAAATAACCCCACCTTATCAAAAACCCTTTTGGGGATCATGACGGATGAAGCCGAGCCGGTAACAAGATTTTTGAAAAGCAGCGGTTGAATGACATCCCCCTCAACCAACGCCTCTTGGAGAATTACTTTTCCAGCCAGAAAAATCCATAACGCGGAACAGTAAACTAGCCCCGCTTCGGGACGCTCTTTCAGGCACTCCAGTTGAGCTTGAAGCTTGACCGGCAGCCACCAGTCATCGGCATCCAAAAAAGCCAGCTGCTCGCCTCGGGCCTGGCGAATCCCGTTATTGCGTGCCGCGTTCGGTCCCTGATTAGGCTGGACGAAATACCGGATCCGCTTATCGGCGATATCCCTAACCACTTCTTCCGTGTTATCGGTTGACCCGTCATTGATAACAATGATTTCAAAGTCTTGAAAAGTTTGCTCTAAAATACTATGAATAGCGCGCCCCACAAAAGCAGCTCCGTTGAAAACAGGAATTATGACCGTAACTTTAGGCATTATCTCCCCCCGCAGGTTTCGGAACACAGTCCATACCGGGATGCAATTTCTCCCCAAGCCAATAATAATCCCAAGGGCATATACAAACCAATCTCAGCAAAGCCAGTTTCGTTATAGGTGACCAAACACAAATAGGCCGTCAACCACGCACAAATCGCTGCTATAGCTTTCGAAGGAAATGCTTTTTGTATCTTTACAATTGACACCCAAACGCCGTAGAGCAACCAAAGAAAAAAAACTACCCCCAAAAAACCAAAACGAACTAAATAGCTTAAAATAATAGAGTGAGCACCTTGCCGCGTCGCTGAAAAGGCCAAATACCCATCTTCCCCCATACCTGACATCCAGTATTGCGAAAAATTTGAAAGATACCCCATCCAGATTTGAAGTCTTAATTCATCAGCAAGAGTCGCCTTTTCAATAAATCTCGACTGAAAATCACCGACAACATTGCTGAAAAAGAGAAGGCAAATCAAAATAATAAGGAGAAAAAAGATTGTTAATTTAATCCTCGCCCTTCCTTCCCTTGCCATAACGAGATAAACCATTGACGATATGCTCATTGACACAAGAGCAGCTCTCGATAGCCCAACCAGTGCTCCCATCGTAATAAAAAACAAAAAGATTTTTAAAATCCAAGACCCCAGCTTTGACGCGTACGGCATCACTGCAACCGCTAGCCAAAACACTGAAATAAAAGAAATAACGGAAGAATTCCAAAAGCCTCCAGGAAACAAAATGCCGTCAACCATCGTCTCGCGAAACCCAACCATCTGGTGGAAAAAGAAAAAACCTATTAATGGGGCTATGCCGCTACCTAGAACCAACGCGCCAACAATCCATCTAAGTTCGCGAAAAGAGTTTGCCCCTCGCGCGACAACGCAACATAAAAAGAAGCCTATGAGGAGATAAAAAACCTCCCCACGATAAGAAGTGTGGAAGAGATAATAGCCTTGCGCAAAATTCGTATTAACTTCCGGACCGGAAACAGAAAAGAGTCCGGGATTTACAAAGTACAACCAAGCATATTTCGAAAGAACAAGAACAAACAAAGGAACAATGTATTTTAAAGGCGTTCCTTTTGATTTTAGCAAGGTAAGGCTAGAAAGAAAAAGAATGAAGACCAGCATGGCTGTAAGCAGCCTCGATAAAAACTGTAAATCTAATAGCTGCAAATAGCCTTTAGCGTTCGCGAATCCGACAAGGAATGCCAAAACGACTAATAGCAGGCTTTTCCAGTAGCAAGAGCGAGATCGAACCGCGCCATCCTGGCTTCCGACATCAAGAATCCTGGGCATCTTTTTCAAGACAACACTCACCGTTCCTCGTTGCTAACTTCGAAGATAGCAGCAGCTACATTTAACATATTCACTCACGTAACCCAGGGGCTTCCGCAAAATTCAGCAAAGACAGCTCTTGAGCCTCCGCCAACTTCATATTGAAAAGAGAAATTACCCTTTCTTTTGCCAATAAACACTCCAATATTCTTACCATATTCTTTACCGAGCCTCCATCAGAAGGGATGCGAAATTCCTCCTTGTAACCTATTTCATCCAAGAAATCGCTACACTTCCTGTGGTACTCCACAAGTGCAAAAGGAATGCCTACCGTATAAGCAAAAATGGCGGCATGGAGCCGAACTCCAAGGAAAGCATCACATCCTTTAGCAGCCTTTAAGGTTTGCCCAGGATTTAATGAGTATGGCACTATGTCAACAAAAGGATACCCCTCCAGAGCGCCTACGATTCTATTCGTTAACTCGGCGTCACCTAAATCAGGATGGTCATTAAAAATAAAGAATTTTAGAGCAACTTCATGGTTCTTGACCAGTTCCTTTAATGCCTCCAGGATAATTTTCTCACGTCGCTGTTCGGTAGAAACATCCCTACAAACAAAACGTTCAAAGTGACATAGGCTGATTCCCAACACAGGCCTATCTTTTCTTTGATTCTCCGAACTAAGGAAACCCTCCCCATAAACTAACGGCAATAAAACTGCAGGATCAAACGACTTCACGGTCGGGACATCTAATCGCATCTCCTGTGCAATTTGGTAGGACGCTTCATCTCGAACAGACAAGAACACCATGTTATTTAATACCGATCTAATATAAGCACGATCTTCTTTGCCATGAAACGGCCCTAAAGAAACACCCACTGCGGAAACTTTCTTATTTTTACTGCCAATTGATCGTCCGTAAAAAAACTGTGAGGCGAGACTTTTTGGTCTTTGGTGAAACAGTGAACCACCCAAATAGACAATGTTCTTGGCTTGGATCGAAGATAAAATACTCCACAATAGCCGTTGCCCCTTAAAACATTGCTTCACGGGTAATACGCAGTTGGCGGGAACGGTTAATTCAGGCACAGTCGATGATAAAAAGGCTATCTTCTCTGCATGCCAATATTTTTTCGCTCCCCAAGCAGCCACAACACAAAAAGCGTCATCACCTGTATTCCTTTGACCATAGTAGCCTGAAAACAATACGGTTTTCATTCCTGGCTCCTGACAGCAAAGGCTGACCTCAGAGAACCTCTGTCTTTACCTAACAACCCAAACCCAACAGTGACCGCAAACAGAAAGGCCAGCCCACCCATCAAAAGCAATTTGGGCCATCCATCTATCATTATTGTGTGGCTAAATATCCAGCCTATCGCCATGCTGATCCCGGCCAAAAGGATCCCTCGGCTGATAGGCTTGAGAAAAGTCATGCTAGATAGTTTAAGAATGTGCGCTGCATATATCGGAATAAAAAACGTGTTTTTCAAGGTCAGCGTGATCGCCCCAGCGGCAGCGATCCCGTATAACCCCCAGCCGCAAAACTTGGCAAGAATAACGGCCAAAAAGAGATTCCCTGTCCCCATAACGAGCGTCACCCGACCCGGAATCTTGACTCGATTTAGCGCATTATTAATGGCGAACAATGGCAATACCGCAAGGTTAACGACTAGATGGAAGGTCAATACCCACAAAAGCGAAGCAAAAGGTGCGTAATCTTGCCCCAGCCAAAGGGTAAGTAGCGGCACGGCAAAGCCGCATAAAAGCCCAACTGGCACCGCGATCCCCAACCCCATGAATTTGACTGCACGCTGGGACATGCTGACGATTCTTTGAGTTTCATCCTTCGCGTGGCTGATAAAAACCATAGGCGTCAAAACACTCGCAATCACCCCGGCCAAGGAACGCAAAAGAAAACTCCATTGAAGGATCGCCCCATATTGGCCCGCCTTATGCGCCCCAAAAAGAATATTAGCTACCATAAGGTCTACCTGTAAAAACAACAACGATCCGATCTGGTCAACAACCAACCACCCCCCCATGGACGTGAGCTCTCTCAATCTTGAAAAATCAAAATATTGGCGCGAGATCTTCAACAGTGGCGTCAACTTCCTGAAAAGGAAATATCCGAGTCCCAAAGACATCAATCCGCCAACGAGATACGCGACCCCGACGCTGACCAGACTTATCGAAAGAAAAACAAAGAGCGATACGACGAGCGCCGTCCTGACGGAGATATTGCTCATATCAACGAGATTACGAAGATCAAGGCGGTTGTGGGCGAAAGTTGAAACGGAAAACACCGAAGAGAACACAGAAACAATAAATGAAAGCAGCATCAAAAAAAAGAGCCACTGCACTTGGGATGTTAAATTTACAGGCACGTTAAATATTCTTGGAGTTAACCAGGAAAACACGCCGGATAAAGGCACAAGAATCACCAACAGAAGGGCAAGCGACCAGAATGCGGTATTGAAAATTTTGTTAGCCCCATCAATATCATTCTTATGTAGAGCGATCACAAGAAACCGAGAAACCGCTCCATTCAAGGCAAGCGTAATGAGGCTAACATAAGCTGTTGCCGACGACGCCAACGGAATAAAGCCATAGCCCGCAACGCCAAGGTGTCTGATCAGATACGGCACCATCCATATTCCAACAACAACGTTAAGGGCAAAATACCCTACGTTTGAGAAGAGATTAAGTGGTAATTGCTTTTTGAAATTGGTTTTGATCATAGTCGTTTCAGCCGCAGACTTATTTTCTCAAATTGCCAGGATATCCCTTTCGCCATGGCTCTAAACCTTTACCTTGGACAACCATGATCGATTCTCAAGATACCAATCGGTAGCGCGCCGGATGCCTTCTTCTAGACTGATCTTGGGGGACCACCGGAGTATCTTGTGGGCTTCGGTGATATCGGCCTGAGTGGCTTTCATGTCAACTTTCTGAAATGGCTGGCATTCAATCATGGCTTTCTTCCCAAGCCTATTCTCGATCAAACGGATCATATGCCTCACCTCATAGGCATCATGCCCCCCAAGGTTAATGATCTTGAAACCTGTTCTTTTGAGAGCACTCACAGTTCCACGGGCAATATCATCGACATAGGTAAAATCACGGCGCTGAGAGCCATCTCCAAAGAGCCGTATCGGCGTTCCCTCGGCAACCCACTTGATAAAACGGAATGGACTCATGTCTGGGCGACCTGCGGGGCCATAGACGGTAAAATACCGGAGGATCGTAACGTCGATCCCGTAGAGATAGTGATATACATAGGCCATTTCTTCAGCCGCTTTTTTACTCGCAGTATAAGGAGAGATGGGCGTATTCACGAGAAGCGTCTCCTTAAAAGGCAACTTTTGTCCGGCATAAAGAGACGAAGAAGATGCCAGGACGAATTTCTTAATTTGATTCGCGCGACATTGTTCCAGAAGATTGAGCGTTCCCCCAGCATTGGTTGTCATATAGACATGCGGATTTTCGAGGCTGTATCTAACACCAGCCCGGGCCGCAAGATTCAGGACAGCATCGAACCGGTGCTTTTTAAAAATGCGGCTAAGAGCAGGCCGATCCTCGATGTCCAGACGATAGAATGAAAAACGATCGTTCTTTTTGAGACGTCCCAACCGATAGTTCTTAAGGCGGACATCATAATAATCATTCATGTTGTCGATGCCGACAACACGAAAACCCCGTTCAAGAAGAAACTCCCCCGTCCGTGCGGCAATAAAACCCGCAGCGCCAGTTAGCAGAATGTTTTTATGCTTTTTTGTCACAATACAAACCTCCCTGGACATGGCATGAACTGTACCACGAAAGCTATAAACCCGCCGGAACAGGGATCACTTTTTTGTATTCTTCGCAAGTGGCCTTGTATTGACGGCTGTAAGGCTTAAGACTGGCGGCTTTGCAGATCTCAGTAACGGCTTCCTTATCACTAGAGCGGGTGCGGGGCTTTGATTTGAGAAGCGACAGGCCATAATACATGTGATAAGCAGGGCGCGTGGATTCAAGGCTCATCGCACGGCGAAGCGCCCCGAGATCTCCTGTCAACCGGTAGACTTCATAAGCATGATCAGAAGCAAGCGGATTGAGTTTCTCAGCTGTCTTGAGAAGTTCGATGTTGCGTCCGGACTTCCCCTGCAGAAAGAGAAGCTCCGCGCTCCCGGCGCAAACAAGAAGCACTATGAAGCAAAAACTCAAGGCGAAAAGAACGGTCCTCATGTTAACCCTCGCCTTTCTGCCGACCTTTAACACCGTAAAGAGAGGGTGTCGGATCGGACTGCCAGAATTCTTTCGTGTCCACATCCATGATCGTAAGAGGCCCCGACCAACCGGCTCCGGTATCCATGGCCCAGACATTGCACACGTGTTGAGGCACCGAGTCATGCAGGATCCCGATCGGAGTGTGGCCGAGAAAGATCTCCTTGTAGCATCCGATCTGATGACTGCGCCCGGATACCCCGTCCTCCAGAGCCCTGCGCAAAAGACAGCGGTCCCAAGCCAGGGTTTTGAGACTTTGCCCCTTCAAAGGACGGTCCGGATCGAACCCCGCGTGGACAAAAGCACGGCCATCGATCTCAAGCCAGGGGTGCGCCTTGTTGAGAAAATCCACGTGCGCAGCCAGCACCGGGCCTCCTCCATAGGAACGTATCGTCGCCTCGCCCCCCTGCTCGAGCCACATTGTAGGCTTTAATCCCCGGGTCGCCCAATCGAGAGCCCACAAATCATGATTCCCAATGATGAAATCGCAATGTTTGAGCGCGATGAGTTCGTCCATACACTCGCGAACTTCCGGATAAACGTCGCACACATCGCCCAAAACGATAAGATGATCCCTCTCGCGTTCAAACCCGGACCGCGCAAAGCACTGAAGGAGGGCCTTATAGGCACCATGGATATCACCGATCACAAAAGTCCTCATTCGAGCTTCCTCACAACAAGGATGACGGCGCGCAAATAAAGAATCAGAAAACCAAGAAGGAAAAGAACTCCCGCGATCCCGGTTTCGGAGACAAGCTCAAGATAGTCGTTATGAGTGCGTCGTAAATAATTGGTTGGCCCTCCAAAATATTTAAAGGAACGATAGCGAGTAAAATTAGTACCAAAAGTTCCAAGCCCCGTACCAATAACAGGGAAGTCGCGGATCACGAGAAGCGTTCCTTTATAAAAATGGATGCGGATAGAATCTGAGCTTTCCATCTTGATGATCTTTTCGACCGAAGTCATATGGATTTTCTTTAAGAGAGTCTCGGGCCCAAGCCAAAGGACCATCACGCCCACAAAAAGCATCCCTGCCGTCACGACCCCCGCCCATCTCTTGCCTTTTCGCTGTCGACCGGCCGTCCAGAGAAAGACCGAGAAAAAAAAGATCTGGCTAAGAGCAAAACTCATGATCCCTCCGCGCGAAGTCGACATGAAGATCGTCGCGATCATAACTGCGGACATTAAAAGACAACGCAGTGCCTGGTGAGCCTCACGGGTCGAAAACCAGAAGATCTTTTGGGCAAGCCCTTTGCAATGAGCAAAAGAGGTGTGAAAAAAACTCGCAACGACCTTACCAACCGCCACGGCACTGCACATCTCCATAAATCCAGCGTAATGGTCATAATTAAAATAAGGTCCAACGGGTTTAGAGGCCTTCATACCAACCCAGAAGATGCGCCCGTTGTGGCTGAACTTTTGAAGGATCGCGAAAAGCGCGACAAGGAAGCCAAAGGTGATGAAGAAATCGACCACTCGCCGGAAGAACGCGTGATCGTAAACCCTGTCCGAGGCGCCGGCCCCAAGCGCCAAAAGCGTGACGAAGTAGATTCCATTAGCCGAAATGTGCAGATTGAAGTCGTAGATGCTGTGAAAAAGAAGCGCTAGGATCCCTGTCAGGCAACCCAGTTTTAAAAATTCTGATTTTTTCCAACTGACCGGATGAACCTCTGCCGCCGGCGCGGCAGGAACGGAAGCAAGACACATCCAGACGCTTAGAAAAAAAAGACCGTAAGTCAGGAACTGGATCAGCCCTCGAACGGTTTCACCGGGACAAACGGACAATGTGAAATAGCTTCCTGGCTTCACACCTCCCGGGAAATAGAGTTCGTAAAAACGATAAGTCTCAGGCGATATCTTGCGAATCCATTCCACGGGCATCGGAATGAACTGCGTCAGGATAACAGCCCCGATCGCGATCCCTAGCCAAGTCCAAGGCGTACGTAAGGCTCGAGCGAAAGACTCAGGCCGGACCATCCCCACCATGTTGAACGTCAGCACACCGAGGAAAGCAAGAAAGATCAAAGACAGGAAGTGGACAGAACCGTAGAGGAGAGGCGCCGCGATCAGCGCCAAGAACAGGAGCCCCTCGGCAAGCGTCAAAAGCATGGAGAAGCTCAGGCCCCTGGGCCTGTTTGCTTCTGGAGATTTACTTTGATGAACTTCTTCTTATTCTTCGGGTTCGCGTTCTCGCCGTAGTGGTAATAATAATCATACGGCCCTCGCTGATCAGGATCGATCATATTAAGCACCGCGCCTCCCACTCGCGCGTTCACGGACCTGAGAGCGTGGACACATCGCTGCGCAGCATAACGGTGCGTCGCTCCGGCCTTGATGACCAGGATCACAGAATCTACCTTGGTCGAAAGCACGATGGCATCAGTCGCCGCCAGGATCGGAGGCGTGTCAAAAATGATACGATCATAAATCGAGGAGAACTTCTTGATGATCTCTTCCATTTTCTGAGAGCCCAAGAGTTCTGACGGATTGGGCGGCACTTCCCCGCAAGTCAGAAGATCGAGACCCTTAATGCTCGTCTTATGAACCAGGGAATGAACGTCGGAGCGGTCGAACGCCAACATGTCGATCACGCCATTGGAACGGTCCACCTGAAAAAGAGAGTGGAGACAAGGCCGGCGAAGGTCGGTATCCACCAAAAGCACTTTCTCCTCGGCTTGTGCAAAAACAATGGCAAGGTTGACGGCCACGGTCGTTTTCCCTTCAGAAGGTGTGGCGCTCGTCACAAGAAATGTTCTCTTGGGAAGGTCGGGGTTGCTGTAAATGATCCCGGTCCGGAGGCTCCGGAAGGCCTCGGCCATGGGAGAGTGGCGGGACACTTCCGTCACAAATTGAGGACTCGCCTCGGGATGATCTTTTTCGATCACATGCGTGGGCACCTGCGCGAGACAGAACAATTTGAGGAACATTTCAAGATCCGCCGCCGATCTCAAGGTTTGATCCAACGATTCAAACAGAAACGCCAGACCGGCGCCCGCAAGCAGGCCAAGTAGAAGCGCCAACATAAGATTGAGAAGTTTTCGGGGCCGGGCGGGTTTCAGCGGCGCGTGGGCGCGCTCCAGGACTTTGACGTTGGTGATGTCATACCCGGACGCGGTCTGACCAAGCTTCCCGGCTTTCTGTTCAGCGGCGATCTTCTCATTGATCGCGGCGATCTCATTTTTCAGCCCCACAATAACGGGATGCTTTTCCTTCATGTATTTCAACTGTTGAGCGAGATCCGCCTCAAGCTCACTACGGCGCTGGAGCTGTTGGTCCTGTGAGGAGAAAAGCACGTAGGCCCGGGCCCAGTCATTGGCGATCTTGGCGGCAAGGGCCGCGTCCGGATCCTCCACCTCAATCTTGATGACCATCGTCATACGCACAGGAGAGATCTTGACGTGCTTAGTTATGAAATCAACGATCTCACCGGAAGTGATCGGCTTCAGTTTTTCGGCGGGCTTGCCGCGCCGGTCCCACGGCTCGTATTTCCCGAGATTCCCAAGAACGACCTCAGCCACAGAACGGCTTTTCAGGATCTCAACCTGGGAATTAAAGAAATTAGTGCGATCGGTGTAGTCCGGAAGAATAACATCCTCCACCTTGACAATCTTCGGAGGTTTGGCTTCGACAAGAATTCGGGTCGTGGCACTATAGATGGGCAGGGCCGTGAACGAATAAATCAAAGAGACCACGAGGCAGATGCCAGTCACGGTCAGAATCGTCCGGCGATGCTTAATCAACTTGTGGAAGGCATCCCGGAGATCGATCTCTCCCCCGTCTGAACCTTCAACTTTCGACTCAAACTCCGGCATATTATTTTAGCCTCTATGCGATCGTCCCAAGAACGACCCCTGCGGACCGGCGACACGAAGGAGCGAGATCCGCGATAACCGGGACTCTTGCTCGTGGGATCCCTGGAAGTTAGAAAACGAAGTCAAAACGCGTCGAAACCAGATTATCAGTATAGGACTGGGAACCGATATTGGAAGCGCGCCGCCTGAAATCATATCCGATTCCGATCTTGCCCCAATTCTTGATGTTGTAATACAGCCAAATACTTTCATCGAACAACCAATCCCTGCGCTTGGTGTCCGTGCCTTGATCGACCTGGGGATAGTGATCAAGCGCGACCGAAGTCCTCAACATGGCACTAAAATGCCCCATCAGCTTTTGATCCAACTGGGCGCTCAGAATGTTGCTCGTGTAGTAATTGCCGCTATTCGCCACCGACTCGACCGGGGTCGTGTGATATTTGAGTGTCACTTCTGTACGCTCCGAGAATTTTGTAATAGCGCCTAATTCACCCACAAACCCCACATACCCTTTACCAACATCATAATCCCTGGCCTGAAAACCGGCCTTGGCGATCCCGATGGTTTTTCCGGTAAGATCTCCTTTAAGACCGGTCGTTACCTGATTGAGGTAACCGTTACGGGATTTGTTCCTGTAGTAGTCCAGCAAGCCGAACGTATAATCAATCAGCGCCTGGGTTTTGGGGAACAACTGATAAAAAACGGTCCCCTTGAAATCGTTCTCAAAATATCCAAGGTCCTTGTATTGCTGTTTATAGTACCATTTAAAAAAATTGGTGTAGTTGACCTCATAGCTCAACTTGTTGTGCTGAACCCCCATCGTAGCGGATGCGGTATTCTCCAACCGATGAACCCGAGTCGTAAATTCCGTCCCGGAACGATCGGTCGTGTCTTTGAAATCGTCATTCGTATTAAAAAAACCAAAGGGAAGCCGCAGGTTCAAATTGACCGCGCCACGTTCATTCATGTAGTTCTGGCTTGTCTGACTGCAGAAAAGACCGCCCTCTCCCATGTACAACGCCTGAAAAAGATGGCGTTCATCGATCCCGAAAGGCAGGTCCATGAGGACCTTGGGACTTAAAGTAAAAATGTAATCTTTAGTTCCTTTTTTGGGGGTCAAATACACGTTGGAGTCGAACTGGCCCTGCGTGGAAAAACCGCCCTTGACGCGGGCTTTGCCCATGCGGATGCCTTTGACTTCCTTAAACTCGTTCCCCCCGATTCGGATACCTTCTTCGCGATAGGTCTTAGCGGACACCGCCGGAACAAGCACAAAGCTGAACATCCATGCCGCAAGCAAAAGCCTTGAAAAATTCAAAATAGGTTTCCTCTCAAAATTCCGCTCATGATCAGGATTGAACCGGACTGATATCTCGGGAAGTTTCTTCACTCTGTACTTGCGTATCGACGGTTAGTACGTCAGGAGTCTCCGGAGGTGTGTAACCCTCGATCTTGATGCCGGCACCCAATATTTCGGTCTTCCCTGTGCTATCGGTCAGGATTATTTCACCCTTGAACGCCTCAAATCCACCGTCCGGCGTCAAACGGATCTGATCCCCCGCATCCATCGTTGCGGTCCTGCCGTCGGCAATGACTGTCGTCATTTGCCCCGTCATAGCTTCGGCGATCACCGCACCCGTCGGCTCAAACATGACGTTCAGGATCGTCCCTGGCGCAAGCTGAAATGTTAAAGTCCCGGCTAAAACCTGGAGGATCGTAGTACCCGTCGTAGAGATGCGTGCGACACCATCCATTACTTTAACGGAAGCACCGTCCTGGATCACAGGGAGAGGGTCATTGGGCCCAGCCGTAATAGTAGTGCCGTCAGGGTTCGTAATGATCAATGTGCCCGTACGCCCCTCAACAAGGACAGCCGCGAAAGCGGCCAGTGGGAAACAGATAAGGAATCCGATCGCCAGTAACGATATCTTCTTGATCATAGAAGCTCCCTAGCAGTTTGAATGGAACCGCGGTGAATTTACCATAATCCATAAAAGCCCACAAGAAATACCTCGGCAGATCGCCGTATACCCTTTTTCTAAAAAAGACTTTCGGGAACGACCACCACATCGCCTGCGCGAAGGACAAGCCCCTCATTATCACCGGAATTCTTATTCATGATATCGTTCACCCGGACAATGCTTTCCTGTTTGGTGCCGTCGGGGTTGGTGTGAATAACTTTGACTTTATTAGGCGCCGCGATCTTGGTAAAACCCTCGGCGAGACCGATGAGCTCGATCACGGTGAGACGCCCCTTCGTTGGATAAGCCCCCGGCTTTTTCACTTCGCCCATGATCGTCACGGTGCTCTCAGGGACCACCACGACATCGCCGGTATTCAAAAGCAGGCCTTCGTTATCCCCGGAATTCTTGTTCATAATGTCTTTGACCTGCACGATGCTCTCACTCTTCGTTCCGTCAGGAAGCGTCCGGATGACTTTTACTTCATTGGGCGAAGCATTCTCGCTAAATCCTTCTGCGAGAGATATCAGTTCAATAACGCTCAGGCGCCCTTTGGTTGGATAAGCTCCCGGCTTTTCCACCTCGCCCATGATCGTCACCGTGCTTTTCGGAACGTTGACCACATCTCCAGAGCGTAGCAGAAAACCTTCATTGTCACCGGAATTGCCACTCCCACCGGATTTTCTGCTCATAATATCCTGAACCCGGACAATATCCTCTTGCTTGGTACCATCAAGATTCGTACGCATCACTTTCACTTCATTGGGGGATGCATTCTCGCTGAACCCCTCGGCCAGAGAGATCAATTCAATGACGGTCAGGCTCCCTTTGGTAGGATAGGCACCCGGCTTCTTTACTTCGCCCATGATCGTCACCGTGCTTTTGGGGACATTCACCACATCCCCGGAGCGAAGAAGCACCCCTCCACGATCCCCGGAGTTTTTGCTCATAAGGTCCTGAACCCGGACAATGCTCTCTTGTTGAGTCCCGTCAGCATTGATATGCAGGACTTTGACATCGTTCGGTGAGGCGTTTTCAGCAAACCCCTCCGCCATAGAAATTAAACCCACGACCGTCAGCCGCCCCTTGATCGGATAAGCGCCTGGCTTCTTCACCTCGCCCATGATCGTCACCGTGCTATATTCCTCAATAAAAACCGTCACTTGGGGATTGACAAGATAATCCTTCTCGAGGATCTCTTTCAATCTTTCCTGGAGTTGTGAAACGGTAAGACCCGCCACGGAGACCTCCCCCACAAGAGGAAAATTTATGACCCCCCGCGAAGAGACCCGAACCTTTTGGGAGAGTTTTTCGCTTTTGCCGTAATAGACATCGATCTGGAGAACATTTTCGGGACCGATCTGATATTCGGAGGATGGATTCGAAACAGCCGGATCCACGGTCATCTCTTGGGCGGGGAGGATCGGAGCCATTCCAAAAAAAACAAAGGCCAGCAACAATATACCGGGTGAGCTAGATCGCACTGACATCCCCCTTATCATAAAAAACAGGAACCGCACCGGGGCAAATACTAACCTCTATATCCCGTTAAGGGAAGGGCTAGAATAAAGAAAATCAGGAAGGAAAACCTGCCAGATCCAACTGCCCTTTTTCGAACCCTAACGCCCAAAGCTGATGCCAACGGCCTCGCTAGACACAACAAGAGGACTGTCAGAGTTCACGACTTTGAGCTTATGAACCGCATCTTCTATCGGGATCGAACGGATAGCACTCCCTTGCACGCAAACCATCTGGGCCCACTTTTGTTGATGGATCAGCTCCACCGCATATGTTCCAAAGAGCGTCCCCAAATTCCGGTCTGCAGGGACCGGCGAACCACCCCGCTGAATGTGTCCCAAACAGGCTGAACGCGTTTCAAGTCCGGTGCATTTCTCAAGGCTTTCCTCAAGATACTTTCCGACCCCTCCAAGCTTGATGGGATAAGGATTTTTGGGGTCACTTTTTTTCTCAATAACCTTCCCGCCTTTTTCTTTCGCGCCCTCCGCCGCAACGATCAGGCTGAACTTCTTTCCGTGCTGAGCCCGCTTCTTGACGGCCTTAGAGATCGCGTCCATAGAGTACGGGATCTCCGGGATCAAAATAATATCCGCGCCACCCGCCGATCCGGAATGGAGCGCGATCCAACCAGCGTTCCGCCCCATCACTTCCAGAATCATCACCCGGTGGTGCGCCGCCGCCGTCGTATGGAGCCGGTCGATTGCTTCGGTGCAAATGCTGACGGCGGTGTGAAAACCGAACGTGTAATCCGTACCACTCAGATCGTTATCGATGGTTTTTGGAATTCCAACCACGGGGATCCCCTTGTGTCCGAGCTTGTTGGCAATGGAAAGGGTCCCATCGCCCCCCACGGCGACCAACACGTCCAGGCCCCACTGGCGAAAATGCTCGATCGCCTGATCGGAATGATCTTCGAATACGATCTTCTTTCCCTTCTCCACGGGAATCCTGAAAGGGTCCGCACGATTGGACGTTCCCAGAATGGTCCCACCCAAAGTAAGGATCCCGGAAACCTGCGTCTGAGTCAATTCGTGTCCACGTTTTTCGATGAGCCCCGCGTAACCATCTTCGATCCCAAAAACCTCCAACCCATAGTTTGCGATGGCGGATTTGGTGACAGCTCGAATAACCGCGTTCAGTCCCGGACAGTCCCCACCTCCGGTCAAGACCCCGATTTTTTTGATCTTCTGGATATTTTTCATGGCGTTATTGGAGCAACTTCAGTTCTTCACCGGTATTCGGATCAAAGGTGTAATTGGAGGGAAAGGTCTGCCCCGTCCGAGGATTATATTTGGTGTTCAATTCCTGCTTTGGGGCGGAAGAGGATGCATAGACAGGCTGCTGAACACTCGTCGCAGTCCCTTGGGCCGAAACCGGTTGAGGCGCATATTGAGGCTGATACTGCTGTTGCATCATCTCCTGTCGCAGTTCTTTCTTTGTCTGCTCCTTTTGACGACGCGCCATCTCGCCCGCCACCACGCCCGTCAGAAGACCCGCCCCTGCGCCAATGGCAGTTCCAACGCCCGCGTGTCCCGTCGCGCTTCCAGCAAGAGCCCCAATCCCCGCACCCAATGCCGCACCCGCCAAACCTCCCGTTTCCCGCTCCGAAAGACCGCTCTCCGTTGCACATCCGCTGAAGACAAGCGACAAGATCAATAGAGACACCAACTTATTTTGAATGTTTTTCATGATTCTCTCCTCTGTCCAAGTCCGAACCTAGCAAAAAAATTCATTTTCTTAATGCCGCTCATTATAATCACTTTTTTGATTTTCAAAATAGATTTTTGGCGCCACTTCTTGTTTGTTTGCGCCGAGTTGCGACAAAACAAACCCCTAAACTTCTGCCTCAAAAATCTAACGCCCCCTCTGATGCATACTCGTCATCCAAGCCAGGATCGCTCGTGCCACTTGCGCCTTGGACCGATCCTCGATCGTTTGGACAGCTCCCACAGAATCGATCAAGCGCACATTCACACGCCTATTTCCAAAAGGGATGCACCCTGAACCGTAAAAGTTCGCCACGATCCCGTCCAACTTCTTTCTGACAAGCTTCTCAGTCGCTCGGGGTATCAGATCCCGGGTCTCAAGACAAAAACCGATCACGATCCGTCTGCGCTTCCGTTTCGCGAGCGTTGCCAGAATATCCGGCGTCCGCTTAAGTTTAAGCGTCAGGCCCTTCGCACTCGGGATCTTGTGGCGACCTGTCGAGGCTGGCATAAAGTCGCATACAGCCGCTGTCATAATGAGACCGTCGTGATCGGGAAAAAGTTCCATGCAAACTTTTTTCATTTCCACGGCCGAGGTGACGCTATAGAACATCACACCCTTGGGGGGACGAAGATGGGTCGGCCCACTGACCAGACTCACGTGATACCCCCTGGAAACAGCGGCGCGCGCGAGCGCGTACCCCATTTCGCCTGTCGAGAGATTGGAGAGAAAACGTACAGGATCGATCATTTCCCGTGTGGGGCCTGCGGTGATGAGGATCTTAGGAGGGCGAGGCGCCACTTCGATATTACCTGCGGCAGGAACTTTTAGAAAGAATTTTCGTAACGCAAGCCAGGATGGAGTCTTCAGAAGCAATATGTCCAACCCCGACACGATCACACGCTAAATCCCCCTCGATCGGGTCCGCGAAATGATACCCGAGAGCCTTGAGCTGGGCGATATTCTTTTGGGTAACAGGATGCGTCAACATGTTGTCGTTCATGGCCGGAGCGACCAAGACCGGTTTTCGCGTCGCGAGCACCAGACAACTGGCGAGATCATCGGAAATGCCCGTCGCCATCTTCGCGATGAAATTTGCAGTCGCAGGAGAAACCAGCACAAGATGCGGGAGATCCGCAAGGGATGTGTGCAACACTCCAAATGGAGCGTCCTGCGGGAACATCTCCGAATACACGCGCTCTCCACTGACAGTCCGAAGGACAGTCGGCGTCACGAATTCCTTGGCGCAATGCGTCATGACACACACCACCCTCGCGCCGTGAGCCTTCAACTTCTTGATCATTCCGGGGGCCTTGTAGGCAGCGATACTCCCCGTCAGAATATGAAGGACTGTCTTACCCGAGAGTTTTCTTGCTCTTGGCTTTGGTTTCAGCATAGCTGATCTTCTTGGCGGCCATTTCATAAAGAGCGATGGTCGCGACTTTTTTAGATTCTGTTTTGATAAGCGGCGATGCGCCTTGCGCTAGTTCATTGGCCCGGGCCGCTGCGGTCAACACGCTCTTGTAGAGACTCTTGTTCTTTTCCGAAAGTATTTTTTCCAACGCGATGTACGCCATGATTATTTTTCTCTCCTTTGTTTAGAAACATTCAAAATAATTTCTTCAACCTCCAGAACAGCCTGATCCAAATTCTGATTGATGACCGTATGGTCGTAAAGCTTTGCTTCCTTGATCTCATCTTGCGCGATACCGATCCTCTTTTCGATCTCTTCAGGACTTTCGGTGTTCCTCCCCGTAAGCCGATCTCTCAACACTTTGACCGATGGAGGAAGAACGAAAACACTCAAAAGCGAACGCTCTTTCCCCCAGGCCCCCATGATCTGCTTCGTCCCCTGAACATCGATCGTCATGACCACGATCTTATCCTGAGAGACTTGCTCTTCCACGAATTCCCGAGGAGTACCGTAGAGATTGCCATAGATCTCGGCATGCTCCAGCATCTTCCCTTCACGAACTTTCTTCTCAAAATCTTGCCGGGAATAAAAGAAATAATCCTGAGCGTCTTTTTCATCGACCCGGGGCTTCCGCGTCGTCGCTGATATCGAACGGACCCAATCGGGATGTCGTTTCAGGAGGCGCTCCACGATGCTTGTCTTGCCGCATCCCGAAGGTGCGGACAGCACCACCAAAACTCCCTCTCCCAGCCCGGCCTTTTTATTCGACATTCTGAACCTGCACGCGGATCTTCTCGATCTCACTTTTGATCGCGATAGTCTCTTGAGAAACTTCGAAAAGCTGGGCCTTGGAAGCCATCGTATTGGCCTCCCGGTTCATTTCCTGGCAAAGGAAATCCAGTTCCCGGCCGATCTCACCCTGTCGATCAAGCCATTTCGCAAAAAGCTCCAAGTGACTTTTCATCCGAACCGTTTCCTCGGTAATATCGGAACGCTCGGCCAAGAAAGCCACCTCTCGGTAGAGCCGATCCGTATCGAGCTTCTCATCGCCCAAAAGATCCCCGAGGCGACTCTTGAGTTTTTCAAAATAAACCTTTTGATTCCCATTCACAAGAGTCTCGATCTTGTGCATCGTCCGGGCGATATGATCCAGGCGCTGACGAAAGTCTTTGTCCAACTTTTCGCCTTCCTCTTCCTTATGGTAAACGGCTTTCTCCAATACCTTTTTCAGAGAGTCGCTCAGTTTCGCCCAACTCCAAACCTTAACATCCTCGGAAGTCTTTTCTCTCACTACGCCGGGTAAGCTCATAACCTTGGCGAGCGTAAGTTCTCCGTCCAACTGGAACTTGGCTTTGACCTTTTTTGCCGAGGCGAGATAGGCACGAACCTGATCCTGATCAAGCTCATAAACAAGCAACTCGCCAGGACGGCCCTCTTCCGAAATGCTGAGCATCACTTTTCCACGACGCATGACGGACTGGACAAGCTGACGCACCTGTGGCTCGAACGGGTACATCGCGGGCGGAAGTCGCAAAGAAAGCTCAAAAAACCGCTGATTAAGCGACTTTATTTCAGCGATCCAACGCTTCCCCAAAGCCGTGAACGACACACGGGCAAAAGAGGTCATGCTTCTTATCATAATTTATGGAATCTCAGGAAAGTTACAGGATGCGTCGTTCGCCTGGGCTCTCATATGTTGCGAGGTCAAGCAACGAATGGCGTATTATAGGGATTCCCTTGGATATGTCAAGGAAAAGAGCCCCTAAAAATCTCACAACCCTTTTATTTTCAACAGGTTAAGAAATTCAGGATCCGCTTTCCTC
>JAZDJU010000013.1:0-2107 GCA_043803685.1 Candidatus Omnitrophota bacterium | reverse complement strand
TTCTTGGCGTGCCTGAAAAAAAGCGGCACTGTCATGAGAATGACCGCGCTCAACGTTGCGACCCTCCGGTTGAACAGGGTCTTTCCGATGAGCCACGTGACGCAGACGGTTAGGCCGGCAAAAACAACAGCGACAAGACGCGCCGCGAACCAGTTGACACCGAAGAGGGAATAGGAAAACAGGACAAGCCAGTAATACAGGATCGGCTTCTGAAAACGGTTCTCCCCGAAATACGTCGGCGAGAGGAAATCGCGCGTCTGAAGCATCTCCTGGGTGCTCCTGAAATAAAAGATCTCATCGTCGCGGTATTCGATGCCATGAACGCTCAGCCCGCTTGTGAGCACAAAAATGCTCACGACGAAAAGCAGGATACAAACATAAGTCTCTTTTCGGAATGGGACCATGGACGGTAGCGTGCGGGCCTTGGACCTTAAATGTTTATCGGGAACGCTCGGGAAGCTGCTGCGTCCATTATTTAGACGATATGATAAAACTGCTGTCGTAATTCTTCTTGATGTCGTTCAAGCTGATCTCAGCTTCCTGGCGCGCGGTGAAGCGCCCGGCGTAGATGCGGTACCAGATCCCTTTTTCGCCGAGATTGCGTGAAGCAATATACGCCGACGGCACTTTGATGCGGATGGCCACAAGGGCGTCTTCCGCGCGCTTTTTGTCATTGAAGGACGCGATCTGAATCGTGTACGCGGCCAGTTCTTTCGGAGATTCTGTGGCAACCGCGGCGAGGGCAGGCATCACCGTTTCTTTCAGCGTCTGGGCCTGATCCTTGACGACGGTCTCTGTCGCTGCCTCAGGAGCGCTGGAGACGGCCTTCTCTTGCACAAATTCATATTCGGTTTCGACAGGGGCCACCTCTTCATCGGGAAAAATCTCGCTCAGAGGCACAGCGTCCCTGCCTTCCTGATAATTGAACACGACAAACACCGCCACGATAACGATGATAATACCCCAAGTTAACCATGATTTAAACATTGTTCCCCCCATTTTTAGATTGTTTGAAAATTTAAATTTTTCCCTCATCGGAGAGATAACGTCGGGCCTCTCCTTGTTCTGTCGTTTAAGTACTTCGGCGATCTTGTTTATGTCGGCAATCCTCATTCCAACGTTTGATAACGATCCCATCCTAAATTCGGCTTTATTATATCATTCATGCCGCGCGATTCAACCAAACAACGGAAAAATTCACCGCGCATTCAAGCCATCTTTTGGAACCACCCGAACGTGTGGCCGTTGGCGCGAACTAACAGGCCGATCCTGCCGGTCGACGGTTCCAGGATAAGCACCCCCCAGTACCGGTGCTCCATGATCACATAATGCCCGCCGGGAATCCAACGGATATGGCCGATCACAAGGTCCCCGCCTTTGTACTGGTAGCGCGCGATGTCGTCGGGTCGCGGTTCGCGCGGAATCTTATACAACCGTTTGCGGAACCACTTCGAACTCACAAAGTACAAATAGTCCTTCTCGTCAATCCCTAACTTCACGCCCGTCTCCGAAACGAGGTCGTTCTCCTTGCCGGGCACGCCGAACGAGAGCTTATCCCCGTCGAGAAAAAGATCGATGCCCCTCAGATCCAGGTTCTCAACCGGGACGGAGGCATCTTCAACGGGAATGCGCACAATAAGCTCGGGCGTCAAGTCCACAACCGGGATACGGAAGACCGCCACTTCATAATCGGACATCTCCTTCGACGGACCTTTCGACTCGTGGTACAGATAATAGAGGTTCTCGCTTTTTTCGTCCCAGTACAGCGAGGAAATGCGCCGGGTCGGGCTTTGGATCATCCGTTTCTTTTTTCCCTGAAGGTCATAGAGATAAACGTTGTCCTGCGAGGAAACCTTGGACCATCGCGCCATCTCATAGACGAACTTCCGGCTGTCCGGGGCCCACCGGATGCCGCCGATATTTCCCTTGATCTCTGTGGCCTGCTCCTGACCTTGCGCGCTGGCCATTTCCTGCAGGGCATCAATGCGCTCACTTTGATTTGTTTTTCTATCGACGAGAAACAGTCCTCCTTGCGTTACAACGACCAGGCATTTCCCATCCGGAGAAAAGTGGTATTCCTTGACGGGATCGCTGCCGGAGAAGACCG
>JAZDJU010000012.1:0-22463 GCA_043803685.1 Candidatus Omnitrophota bacterium | reverse complement strand
CTGCAGATATGGGGAAACTTATGAAGGTGCTGATGCCTACCATTCAGGGAAAAGCAGACGGCAGGCGTGTCCAAGAGGCCATTAAAGGCCTTCTTAGGTAGCTTGTTGAGGTTATCCCTAGAGGGTCCCGCTTCGCACGCTCGCCCTATAGCGCTACTTTACATAAGATACATTATAGGACTCACGCTGAACTCTCGCCCGACACTGAAGATGCTAAAACAAGACTCACCGAACATTACCCGTTGGGCTCCATAACGGTATTGCAAAACATCTCCACCAATGATATTCTTTCGCGCATGAAACGATTCGCTCTCGCGTCAACGACTCTCATAATATTCTTAGCATACTCCGTGCATCCTATTTACGCAGCACCCTCCACCGTTAGCGCTCAGCCCCTTTCCAACGCATCATCCAGCTATGCCGTCAACACGCCCGAAGAACCGGCGATTGCAGACGATTCCAACTACTACATTAGCCTTCGCTGGCTTGTTTACGTAATGATCCTTTCACTTCCATTCGCCCCCTCCGAAACACATTATGCGCCCATTCAAATACCGGTGAACTTACCCAAATTTCGCCTGCCAGAGCCGAAATTATCTACACAGAACATTCCCAAGGTGAAAGCTCCGCAGCTGAACATCCCAAAACTCAAACAAACACGGTCATGAACAAAATCAAAGATATCCTACTTTCTTTTTTTCTAGCGCCTATTACAGGTTTTTTTCTGCCCAAGGTTTATCGGGATGCCTCAAGAGCCTCATGGCGCAAAGGAGTCCTTTATACAGCGTACGGAGCCTTGATCATTACAGGGCTTGTTATGGCTATTTTTCTTGAACGAGCCTCCACGAGCGATAAGTTCATCCGTTGGGTCAAAGAAAATGTCCCTGTCGTCATCTGGACGCCCAAGGGGCTTTCTCTGGAGAACGGCCAAAAGATTGCAACGCTGACTCATCCGACTTATGGCCCGATTGTGACTTTTGACATGGATCGCGAGAGCATCACGAAGAAAGACATGGGGCAACTCTTCCTCATCGTGACCTCTAAAAGGATCGTCTTTCGGAAAATGTTGGGACAACTCGAGGATCGCGATGTTACAAAATTAACGCCCCGGACGCAGCAGCAACCTTTACCCTCCAAGGTCCGCGTCACCGGTGAACTCATCGAGAACTTATATTTGAGATTCAAATTCACTTTTTTGGCAGCGACGCCGATCACGCTTTTCCCGATTGCTCTTATAGTCCTCTTATTCATCAATGGGGTCTTCACGCTCGTGGGACTTTTGCTCAATGAGACACGACGCCAAAAATTGAATTTCAGCGGGATCTTGAATCTAGCCTGTTTTTCCACAGGAACCTCACTGACCGTCACAGGTCTCATCATGATCGGCCTCCTGTTTTCCCATCCACTACCGGGATTGCTGACACTGATAAGCCTACTCGCCAGCCTGCTTTACATGATAGCAGCTGTGATCTTTGTCGCAAAACCAACTTCGCCGCACCCGTCATAACAAGTTCGTTTTTCACGCTCTCCCAACAACATAACACCACTACAGAGGATTTTCTGCGACTGCGATCAGAGACTGACCTACCGGAGGGCGAATGACTTTTTCGAGGAACGACAGCAGTGGGACAAGCCTGTCAAGATGACCGCAGATAGCGGGATTGAACTCTTTCTGACGAAGAATACGCCCCCCAAGAAACCAGGAAAACATACCCCAAAAATTGAAATATTCGAGCCTACGAAGGGCCCATCCGGAAGCTTTGAGGCAATCTGATAGCTTCCTGCGGTCATAGCGCCTGTAATGGCCTGCCAGACGGTCAAAAGAGCCATACAAACAGTCCAAAGCCGGTACCAGCAGGACAAGCCTGCCTCCAGGGACGACCCACTTGCGCATATTGCTAAGCGCCCGGATGTCATCCTCGATGTGCTCCAGAACATTGATACAAGTCACCGTATCAGGCACAAAGGAACCCGGGAAATCCGAGGGGGCATTCTCGGCCGAGACGTCCAACTTCATCACCTCGAGACAGGACATCCCTGTCGTTCTTCTCAAAATCTCTTCGGTCATTTCCTTTGAGGCATCGCTCAAAATGACACGTCGCTCTGAATGAGGCCGAGCGAACAACTCCGCGAAATCGCCCAAGCCACTTCCAATATCGAGAACTCGACTCCCAAGTTCTGGCTCGATCTTTCGAAACATCCACTTGCGGTAGTTCCCGGCGACGCTGACCGCCCTCAAAACCCCAACAGGGTCAGGCTCGAGCATACGAGAACCGGTGAATGAGAAAGCACCCAAATATGTGGAACGCGAGGAGCCAGTTCATTTTCTTGCTTTCCGCTTTTAAATGGAACACACAATCGCTCGACACTTCCACGATCTTTTTCTGCATACTGAGCAACCGGCGCGCGATCTCGGCTGCTCCGCCAAAATGTCCGGATCTGATCCTCAACCCCTTAAGGAGGTCCGTCGGAAAAACTTTAAGGCGGCTATTCATGTCGATCCATGCGCCTCCGCAAAGCTCTTAGACCTCTGGTTGAAATGGTTGGTAAAGCGAACAGCAGGAATCATGACGCTGCTTTTTCATCAATTTTTCTCTTCCGCCAAAACGTTATTTAAAAAGCGATTTTACGGAGGGACGGGTCAGGAGAAAGATAACACAAATAGCAAAACAAATGTCAGAGACGATGAAAAACACGAGCAGGAGATAAGCAAACACAGACTCTGTCGCCCACGACACGCTCCATGCTTGGAAATACCGGATGACACTTTCGGGACTGAACGGCAAGCCGTTAGCAGCCATTAGCTCGTTTGAATATTGCAGATGACGCACGACCCCAGCATACGGATGCTTCAAATAGACCAGCGCCATAGTCGCAAATGCCAAAAAAATCGAGGCTTTCCGGAAAAATTCCTTACGATAAAGCAATCCAATGCCAAACACGATCCCCATGAAGCGAGCGCTACATGAAATAAAATGACGGAAATGAATAACGCCTGAGGGATAGTCTTGAAACAGATAACTGTAATACTTGAAATCCGCTGCAAGCATCAGTTGATAGAAAGACGTAAGAATGAATCCCCCTCCCACAAAAAAAACAACCCTAATAGCCCATGTCGGCGGCTCGCTCTGCGAGGAGGCCTTCAGCGCAGTATTTATTATTTCGTCTTTTGAATCGTTCATTCTCTCCATACTTGAACCCATACGACCTCACATAATTCTAGGAAACAACATTCTAAGAAAAACGGTGATAGATAAAACACCCCAAGACATGAAGCGCGTGAAAAAGATCCATTTTCTTACCTTCAGCTCTTGACCGGGCAACATAATCGATTGGGATCTCCTTTATTCGTTTTTTCATCCGTAGAAGACGGCAAGTGACCTCAGCCTCACCACCAAAACGCCCGGATGTGATCCGCAGGCTCCTGAAAAGATCCCGCGGAAAGATCTTAAGTCCGCTATTCACATCGGTAAGAGAACATCCATAGAGCCGATTTACAAGCCAGTTATTGAAATGATTGGCCCAGCGAACCTCCCAGCGCATCTCCTTGGCACTTCCAAGGAAGCGGGATCCCAAGACCACCGAGGCCTCCCCAGCCAACAGCGGCGCGAGCATGGTCCCATAGTAAACAGGACTATATTCCAGATCCGCATCCTGAATGACCACGTACTTTCCACTTGAAGCTTCAACGCCAGCTCGCATTGCCGCCATTTTTCCGAAGTTGCGCCCTAACGTTACGATCCGCACATCAGAAGCTCCCTCCCACTGGCGCAGCAGATCACGCGTACCGTCTGTAGAACCGTCATCCACGACACAGATTTCACGCTCTATCCCGGATGGTAAGGACGAGGACCGCGCCCTTGCCACCACTTGAAGAAGCGTGCCAGCCTCGTTATAGGCGGGAATAATGATGCTGAGTTTAACGGTACCTGTCACAGAAAAATCGTTAGCGACAAAGCGATTTTACAGCAGGACGCGTCAGGAAGAAGAGAACCACCAGAGCGACAAAAACTTCAGAGCTGATCACGACGATCACAGTCACCTGCGCAAGCCATGAGACCGTCGCCCATGGCAAATTCCATGCCTGAAGATAATTCACCAAAATTTCAGGTGTGAGCGGCACGCCCTTTGCGGTCATTTGTTCACTCACTCTGTGCAAAACATGAATGAAAGCGGCATGAGGGTGCTTCCAGTAAGCCACCGCGATAGTCCCTGATGCGAGAACGATCAGGGCTCTCCTGAAAAATTCTTTGCGAAAGAGAAATCCGACGCCGAACGTGAGCCCGAGAAACCGGGACATCCAAGACATGAAATAACGAAAGCGAATATACCCCTCGGAATTGTCCTGAAAAAGCTGCCGGTAATATCCGAAATCGGCGAACGCGCCCACCTGAATTAAGGACGTAAGAATGAACCCGACGCCCAGAAAGACAATAACCCGGCCTGCCCACACAGGCGGAGGAGGTTGCTCTGGCGACAATAAAGCGGCACTGGCTCTTTCAGCTTTGAGGCGACTCTTTTTTCCCATGAGAGTGGTATTCTACTCAAAAATGTTCAAAAAAAGAAATGGTATTACACAGCTGCATACTTGGACGGCTCCTTCCCACCAAGACAATGGCCACTGGGATGAGTGGACAAAATTCAGGCAGATTGAGATTGTCAGGATTTACTGGGAGAAGAACCGTAGGAAGCATCATCTTCACAGATCACAAAACGAACAGGCGCGGGCATACGGCCATCCCTAGGACATGGAAAGTTCTTCCGGTTAAAGAGAACGAACTCCAGGTATGCATCCATGGACAGCCCTCGAGGCTTATCCTGCGGGATGTTTCCTTCAGGAAATTTAAGATCTTCCATCAGGACCTCTGCGGCTTGCCTCTTGAATTCTCTGATGAATCCCCTCCGGACCAAACTTGCGGCAAATCTCCATAAAATCGGAAGAGTCGGTATCAATCCGGTTCGCAATGACCATATTAATGATATCCGGAAGATCCTTCCAGACACGATCCTTCGAACCCTTTTTAATCGCGTGGAGTTTTAAAGCGACCAGATGCAAGAGCGATGGCGTTTTGAACGCATGCCCAGAGATCGTCGTGCCCACGCTATCCCGGAAGATCATCTCGAATGTGTGAGGATCGGTAAATAAAAAATCGACGGGCATCGCATAGCGATCCTTGGCCGTCTGTTTCGCAAAGACATCGGTGCGAACCACTTCTTCATAGCCTTGAGCTAAAAGAAAGTCCTTAAGCTTAAGATAATCCGTTTCCAATATCAAAAAATCGACATCCTGGGTATTCCGCCCAACACCAAAGGCATTGACCGCAAAGCCGCCGATCAGAATTAAGCGGACGCCCAATTCTTGGACAGCATTATCAAGAAGATCAAAGACTGTTGGATAATTCATATCAGTTCCCGTAATGGGTCCGTGCGCGCTCCAGATAAACGATCCGATTCAGCTTATCAATGCTGTAAACGATCCGGTCTTGATAACTCAATCGATAGGAATAACTTCCTTCAAGATCTCCGAGGAGTTTTTTTCCTTCGAATGGATTTTTCGATATCACCTCGATCAGGATATCCTTAAGCTTTTCACGTAGCTTTGGCGTCAACGTCTGAATATCTTTCTCTGCCCGACGGGTGATCCGCACTTCATACAGCGGAGAACTCATGAACCAAAGACCTCGTCCATGGACTTGGTTCGGCCGGCCTTAACGTCAGCCCTCGCCTCACGCACTCCTTTGAGAACCCCAGGCGTCGAGAGAAGCTCGAGGCTCTCCAAAAGGTTTTCGTAGTCGACCTTAGAAATGATCACCACATCCCCTCCGCGCGAGGTGACCAGGAATGGAACGTGAGCCTTACTCGCCTTTTTCAGAACATGAAACAAACTACCTCGAAGCTTCGTCGCGCTCAATGTTGTCACGAAATCCTCCTTCCCAATATTGGAATGCGTACATAGTTACGTACATATCCTAACCGACCTTCTTGTTTTTAGCAAGCGACAACAGATCGTAGGGTTATGCGCCATTACGCAGCTACGGCGACTCGCGGCCCCGGTTTTCGTGGTTTGGCGCCATACCTGGCAGCGCGCTCCCGGATCTTGGCGCGGCCGATCTCAAGCACAATCCTTTCATAGATATCCGCCCGGGATCCAACAGCTTCCAGGACAAGGCGATCCTCCATAATGCGATAAATAATCCTGTATCTTCCGATACGGTAGCTCCGATATCCCACTAACTCGTCGGAAAGCAGCTTCCCCGCCTCAGGTCTTTTTTGAATATCGTCGAACGCCAATCGCACCTGACACTTTAAATCAGGCGGAAGATGTCTCACTTGCTCTTTCAGAGAACCGGAGACACGCCAAATTAGCTTCACTTATCTGCCTCCAAAAAGCTCGTCTAGATCTTGGGATGCGTACTCTTTAAAATCACCTTTTCGATACGCCTCCTCACTCTCGCGTATCTGTCGCATAAGATCAGGGTCACGCTTGATCTCCTGGGTCTCTTTCCAGCTATCGTATTCATCTGCGCTGATCAAGACCGCAGCCGGCTTGCCATTCCGCGTAATGATCACCTCATCGGACCGGCGCACAATGCCTGCCACGATCGCGCTTAGCTTGACCTTCACTTCGGAGAGAGGCAGAGTTTTCGTCATGGGAACACCCTTTCTTGTAGATTAAAATTAAGACTAGTCTGAATTCTGGTCTGATTTTAACTTGTAAGGCGCTGTCTCGCAAGATAAACTTTTTTTTAGAACGTGGAAAAATCGAGACTTTACGGAGGCGAAATTAGGCGGCGGAGGCGACTTGGATTGCACTGATTTTCGATCATTTCTTACAAATGAAAATCAAGTGCTGGATGGTCAGGATCTCGTTCAGGAACGCATTGCTGAACGCCAACCTTTCTTCATATCTTTCCTTTAAGATAAAAATTCCGAAGAAAATCCGCGGGACCCAGGATGCGCGGTTTTTTGATCTTCGCAACTAATCCGGCTGACAAAAAATGTTTGCGATCTAGCGTGAGAAAAAAATCAGCTTCGGACGCAATCGCGGCGACAAGCACGGGAAGATCTTTGGGGTCAATCATTCCTTCGTACGGCTTCATCATTTCTCCATTGGGAGTTAAAGCGATGCGAATCTTGACTTGCTGAAGATACTGGTGAAAAGCCTTGAGAGCGACTGGCGGCGCCTTCCGGCGCAAGTTCCGGTCCGCCTCTCGAAGTACTAATTTACTCGCGACCAATTCCATTCGCTTTCGCCTGCCAAGTTCAAGAACGAAAGCCGAAGCTCCCTCTTTTGACATACATCCCGCAAAAAAGACGTTTGCGTTAAGGAAGATGCGCATGCCCTAGCATCTATTTTCTTTTGACGGAAGGTTGCAAGGGCTAGCCCAATTAACCGTGGAATCTTTTGATGGAGAATTGGGCATGATCAGGCAGGATCTTTTCGCAGGGCCGCAACGGTCGCCTTATCGAGACCATCTTCGGCAAGAAACTCTTTCACTCGTTCCTCTGTATAAGCCTCAAGGAACGCCTCATCCTGAATGTTTTCCTGCGAAGCTCTGTAGAGCTCAATATCCATCATCACAATCATCGGTCGCCCGTTCTTGGTAACTATCAAAGGCTCTTTCTCGCGCCGGACGCGGTCCATCATTTCTCCAAATCGCTTCCTGAGACTCAAAGCGCTAATTTCATTCATTTGCATGGGCTCCTCCTGCCTTTTCTATAAGAAAACAAAGCCATGATTCTTAGGCGGACTCTCCCTCCACTGGGCGGGTTCAGTGTCGCGATCGCCTTCTTTTTCCGCCTTTCCTCAGCCTGTATTCCACCGACGGGCTTTGGATCTTGCCGGAACCGTTCGCTTGCCAGTCTCTGTAAAATTCCAGGAACTCGCGAGGAGATAAGACCCGCATTCCCTGCCGACAGGACGGTGGGAAATGTTTCAGATTTCCAGTAATAAGACAATCTGCGCCCCCGGAAATGGCCGTTTCAAGAAACGCCTCGTCACTCGGATCCAAAAGCGGCTGCGACAATGGCTGAGTATTTGCCGATTCACCGCTCGCACGGATCTGCTCCAAAAGATTGGCGCTCAACCCATGAGAAATATCGAATTTCGGACGCGCAAAAACCTCTCGATACTCATCCAGTATTCTGAGGTCATAACAAACCCGAAGATTTCCGTTCAGAACCATGCGGACGATTTCCGCAGGTGGACCATGTGGCGTCAGGAGCCCTGAGATCAGAACGTTGGTATCCGCAACAACCTTCATCGGCGATGCGCTCTGCGGACAGCCAGGATCTCCGCATTGATCTCTTCCAGAGTCATTTTATCAAGACCTTTGCGGACCGATTCCGCCTGGATCGCCCTCACCGCAACCATGGCCCGTGCTTTTCGAACTTCTGCAAGATTCTCCTCAAGAAATTCTTCGGAAGTGCTGGAAATAATAGCGATCGGCTTTCCATTCAGCGTCAGCACCATCTCCCTGAGACGGGCTAATTGCTTCCATATCTGCCCCGGCCTCCCCCTCAGATCCCTTACTGAAATAAAACGCATAACCAACCTCCTTTTGAGTAGGTCTATCGTCACCCATAATGTACACGATTGTCACCCAAAAAACAAGAAGCTCTTGGCTGAAATAGACTTCAACGGACATAAGCAGAAAGCTGAGTGGAAGAAGAGAGGTGGAATTATTACGCGGCGGAGGCGACTTGCTGGATGGCAAGGATCTCGCTAAGGAGCGATTTGATGAACTCGTTACTAAGGTACGCATTCACGGACAGATAGCCCTGACCGGTGCGACCACGGACATCATAATGTTCCTGCATCAAGGCCTCGAACTGGCTAACGCCCAGCCATGAAGCGAGACGAGTAACTGCAAAGATCTCTCTGACACTTTCCGCAAACGTCCGATCCACGGCCGTTCCTGAGAAAATTTTAATCCTTAAATTTCTTCCGCGCAATATTCTCCAAGATCATTTTATACCGCTTAAGAAAAAGCCTGTCCTTGGGGCGATCGGCAGCCGCCTTGGACGCCAAGAGCTTGTTCAATTTCGCAACGCGAATAACCGTTCCGCCTGACCTGAAGATCGAAGGATCACTGGCCATCTGCTCAAAAACGAATCCTGAAACCGAAAAAAGGAGCTCGAAAGTAACGCCCTCTGGATTAACCGCAAGAACCGTCCGTTTTTTCTTGAGAATCCCCTTTAAATCGTTTTTTGAAACCACCTTACCGTGAGCGACCATTTCATACCCCAAATCGCATAAAATCTCAAACGCTTTAACCGCGTTTGCTATGGCAGGCCTCAGGAAAAGATCGTAATCTTGCGTTCCAAACGTCTCCATGGCTGATCGAGCGTAATAATTGATCGCAGACATCCCGATCACAACATAATCAACGCCTTTTCGGTTGAAACATTCGAATAAGGTCTCCCAAGGGTCCTTATCCCCTGCCGCTTTGGCGCCATACGGCACGCCACCCTCGCGGACCATCTTAAAATGCTTTTGTTGGTCAAATGTAAGGCGATGGATCCATCCTTTGTCGCATCCCGTAAAATTCTCGAGTTCGATCTGTGAAACCCTGTCGTTAAGCTCAGTATCTTTAAAGGCATCTTTAGCCTTTTCAACCTCAAACAGCTCTGGCACAGAACAATTCAAGACGCTGGCGATCTTGTTGAGAAGTCTGAGTGAAACGCTCCGTCGTCCGGACGCAACGGCAGACAGATTGGAAAGCGGCATCCGAAGTTTTTGGGCCACATCTCCCAATTTCATTCCCTGCTCTTTAGCGTATTGTTTGATACGAAACCCCATAAAGCCCCTCTAAAAGAATGTTATCATATATTGATAACTTGTCAATAAAGAGCCTGAAAGGATATAAGCAAAGAGTTACACGGGAGAAAAGATGTGGAATTATGCCGCGGAGGCGACTTGCTGGTGGCTGACGAGCTCCGTGATCAAGCCTTTAATGACGGGGCTGCTAAAACAAGCGGCTATCGAATAGAACTTGCCGTCGACCTGGGGACGGACCTCATATTGCGCCATTAATTTCACGAATTGAGTCTGTCCCAGCGCGGCGGCAAGTTCCGTAAGACGATAGATGGCATCATAAGGATCCGCTTTATTACCGAATATACCGCGGATCACGGCATCGTCGAACTTGAAGACCATGAAACCCAACGATTGTAAACGAGCGATCTCGGAACGCATTTCCGCAACGTTCGCATCTGCCTCAGAAGTCACGAAAACATGGTGCTCAATGAGGTTGGCGGCATCCTTCTTCAACTTAGAATCGATCAGCGACTTCACCTCCGCTGCATCTTTAAGGATCTTTACATTGCGTTGTGCATTCAACCCTGAATTCCCAAGGGCATAGATCTGGGCATTCAAACGATTCAGCAGTGATTCCAAACCAAGCCTGGGGTCGGCGCTGCCTGACACGATCTGCTCCACAAGCTGCAACACATCAGCTGGAACCTTCGTATCAAGGCGTCGCCCATCCGCAAGCACGCTCAACAACAGATCGATCAACTCGATCTGCCGCGCATAGCGTGAGCCATGATTAAGCCCATCCAATGCTCTCATCGCTTCCGCGGTCTCCGCATAAGCCCGCACTTCAGACCGAACGCCTTCCATGTTCGCGGGCTCCTTAGCATGCTCGGCTTCATGCACCAGGACCGCCGTCATATCCATGACCATATTGCAATATTTTTCAAGCTCAGCCTGATTCGTCATCTCGGCGCTTTCGATCTCGCTCAGCCTGCTGCGATTTATGGTGATGGTCCCGTTCGAGAAATAACCCACTTTCCCTCTAAGATTCGGATCCGTATTCGACGAACTGAAATTGATATTCAGACCTGCCGTATCAAGATTAAACAATTTCCCAGCCAGATCGCTAATGGCCGTATGGACGGCCGATTCCCTTGAGGTGCTATCGGCCGCCTTGCTGAATTGGACCGCACTATCAGAGAACCACTCCGCCCACTGCGGCCCAAACCCCAAGCTTGTGAAAGAAGCCTTCGAGTCGACAGGAGCCACTGTTGTAACAGCTTCCGTTTGCGCAGTCTTCGCAGGCAACATGCTTTCCGTGATACTTAAGGCCTTCATCGCTTCTTCCGTTGCCGTCCGAAGAACGGCATCGCTACTGCTCAGCCACTGGCGGATGAGCTGCTGCTCCTTCTCGCCGCCTTCGTTCCAGAGATAGGTCACTTTCTGAACGGCCCAATTGTTCGCCCACTTTTGGATATTTTCGGGCGTCGGATCAGCAAGATCATGGCGAATATATCCATGCTCCCGGGCTTCTTCATCCATTTCCATGAGCGCGATCTGCCGAGTGTCATATCCGGCCGCTTTGGCGCGCGAGATCTCTTCTTTTGTGAAGTGCGGCAAATGACGATCGAACAATTCTTCATCCGTTAAAGTAGAACCGTCCGCTCCCTTGGTCCAGCCCAGGATCTCTCCCACGCTCCGCGCACGTCGGATCATATGGGTTACAACGCGCCCCGGGAAAATGCGGTCGAGACGTTCGATCACCGTCATCACAGCATTTAATTTTTCAAGATGTTCCGGAGTTTTCGCATGCGGCGTTTTTCCATCGTCTTGATAAGCATAGGTCAAAACAGTCCCGCGATCTTTCCCAAAGCCAGGGAATTCTCCGTTTTGACCCAGATTCTGCAAACGATATTGCGCGGGTTCCTCAATAAGGTTGACATCCTCCGTGGAGCGAGAGACATACGGCGCTTTAATGGCATCAAGATCCGCGAGCAGCTTCGTCAGAGCTGGGTGATCGACCTGGAAGCCTTGCGCAGCCAGTTTTTCCCTACTGGACGATTCAGTCATGTTTTTACCCGCATCAATATGATGACCATATTCGTGGGCGACCATTTCAAAGCCCTTCTCCTTGTTTTCCTTCGCCATAGGGCCATTCACGGTAATGGAGCCAGCCGCAATAAACGGCAGTAAATCATTCCACACTTCCTTCAGTATCGGCGCTGCACTCCCCGAGAGAAATTGGCCAAGAATCGCAATGTCATAAGGCGAAGTCCTAAAGCCAATGGCTGTTTCGCTTTGAATGTTCTTTGCTTGCAATAACTTCAAGGCCGAGCCGGAAAGCTTGATATAGATGAAAGGAACATTTGGCAAATTGTGGTCTTTAAGCTTACCCCACACTCCCGGCATGTCCTTAACCCTTTCCGTAAGAATTTCCGATCCCTCGAAATATTTCAGATTTTCCTCGGTCAAAAGCGGTTGGCCGTTTGCATCACGCCTTCCTTGGAAGGCTATGATGGCGATCACAATAAGCTTCTGGCGCGGCGAGAGTTTACCTAAAATATCCCTGGCTTCATTCGCGTTAGAAGCCATGATCTTCATCGCTTCCGCATGAGCGAGAACCTCCTCCACGCTCAACTGCTGCTTTGCCTGCCCCGCGACCTCCGGCTCATCGGGGGCACCGCCGACACGACGCGCCTTGACATCCGCACGGAGGAGTTGCGTATCGGTCCTTTTCGCGAGTTCCTCAGAAAGACGCTCGAAGAATTTCTTGAGGCGCTCAAAACGCCACTTCCCAAGCACCTTACCCACCACATCCTGAACGAAAACCGACAACCCTCTCTGGTCTGCCACGTAAGTGTCACTAGAGATGACGGTCCGTTCGGCATCACTGGCCTTGAAGCCAAAGATGCCCATTTCTTTAAAATCACCGACCCGGGCTGCGCCACTTGGGACCTTGATCGTTTCACGGGCTGAATAGACCACCGTCCCATTATCTCCGACGGTAATCTTATCCCCATACACATGGTCAAGCTTTGCATAGGCGCCGGCATCGATCGATTGATTCGCACGCGTCACCTTAATGACCGCGTGATCACCGATCGTCGCATTATTGAGCACGCTTCCTTCGATGTAAGCCCCGACCCCAATAGTGGGTTTAGTTCCTTCCAGTTCTGAATTGATCAGGATCGTGCCTTTGCCGATCGTGGCATCCGCGGGATAATGCACCTCCCCGATCTCGATCACACCGGCTGAGGACACCTTGACGGGCAGTTCCTTGCCATTGTGCGTGTAAGTTGTTTTTCCGTCGGATCGCTCAAGAGCCTTGATCGCACTGTAATATTCAGGAGTAACCTTCTGAAGCACTACTGGTTTGGGGTCACCGCTGACAGGCATGACAAAGACTTCAAAACCTTTATCGGTCTGGATGATCGCGGCCTGGATCTCCCCTTTCCGCAAACGCGCGATCACAGCTTCGCGTCGCGCGTTCATTTGCTCATTCAACGCTTGCACATGCGCTTGGGCTTGAGCTGAACCATCCTTCGCAGCAGCCGCTGCCCTCGCAAGGACCGCCGCATCAATCGTGATCTGCTGCTGCTCCGCCTGACGCGTAAGCGACTGTTCCACTGCGGCCGAATCCCGGAATGTCCGTTGCAGGGTGACGCCGATCCCCAAGGCAGCCCTCCACAACGCAACTTTCTCCTTCAACGCAACTTTCGCCTTCGCTTCAGCTTCCAACTGAAACTCGCCACGCTCCTCTGCTTTCTTTGCGGCTTCCACGACATCGGCTAACCGTGTCAGATAGGCCCCAAGAAATCCTTCATTTTTCTCTTCACTCTTTTCAGCGTCTTTAACCCGCGCAGCTTTCTCAACTTCCTTCTCTTTCGTGTCTTCACGTGAGGTGATGGCATTATTCACATAATCATTGAGTTTCTCGCCGCTGAGATCCATGTTACGGATCACGCCCGGCCCGCGCTCGGCCATGCTCATCAACGCTTTGGTGAACATCTTGGTATATCGTTGCTCGGCGAGCCACGCAAAACGGCTCGTGGCTTTCGGACCTTCCTTCTGGATCTCCTTGAAGAAGTCTCCACGGATCTCGCTTAGCCGCTCTTCCATGGCCGACGAAGCATAATGATACATAAGTTCCTGAGCCACCGCCGTTTCCAGCGCCTGCATGTTGACCTTGCCCAGCTCCTCAAAATTCAACCGGATTCCAAATTTCCTATCCAGAAGATTACCTAATCGTTCTAAAGAGTCTTTTTGAGTAGCCGCGAAAGCTACGCCCGCATCTGTGAACACGAACGTCTTTACCCCCGACAGATCCTCCACCTCAAGCGCGTACTTTGAGAAATCTTCTTTTGAAACAAAACCGGCATCAAGGTCTTCTTTCAGCTCTTCAACGGTATAGGGCTCCTTGAAACTATTGAAAACCTCATTCACGCGGGTGGAGATGGCTTCGGGCACTCCCCCTTTATATTGAGACCGGACTTCGGTCCGGATCTTTTCCTGGAGGTAATCAAAGATGGGCTTCACAAGCAATTGCCCTGTGAACAAACGATCCCCGCGCCGCGCCGCTTCGAACAAGGACTTGGCGTTCTGGATCTCGACATTGCGCTGGGCAATGCGATAGGCCCATTCCCCGATCGTTTTTACTTCGGAAAGATCCACACCCTTCAATCCACTGCTCAAGAACCACTTGGCAAAAAAGCGACCGCCTTCCGTGAAGGGATCGTTAAGACGCGCCATCGCAACCTTGGCAATGGCCTGCTGGACACGATTGCCGGACATCAATCCGCGCTGAATAAAGGTGTAATCGGAGCTAGCCTCGTCGGTCGCGACAAGAGTGAACGATTCCCCTGCCGCTCCCATACGACCCGCGCGGCCGCTGGCTTGCATATCAATTCTCAGCGAATCATTCACTCCATAATTGATCTGACGCAGCCCGCCTACGGAGTCAATTCTGTTTTTATCATAATCCTTACCCTCTGGGGTAAGCGTAGGTTTTCCATCTTTAGCCTCGACATAACGCGCATAAGCTGCCTGATCTATTGCTCCTCGCTTCAACATCTCGTCAAAGTGAGCTATGGTCATTTTTCGACCCAGCCCAATGTCCGTACCACGCCCCGCGATGTTCGTGGCAATAGTAATAACGCCTGGCTTTCCGGCACTATCTTTCATCCAGTCGTACTCCAGCTCATTAGCCGCATTCAAGACTCGTATCCCGTCCTTAGCTACGATCCCCTCTCGTTTTAAGATGATGTCGAGCTCTGCTTCGATCGCGCGGCTTTCCTCCATGGTCTGAGCGTTGATAAGGACAGGTCTTCCCGCCGCAATAGCCTCGATCACAAGCTCCGCGACCCTCTCAAAACGCTCCCGGGAGTTCATGAACTGCATAGGATGATCCACGCGGCGGCTAATGCTGTGGGTCGGGACTGTCTGGACTTTTAAGCCATACATCTTGTCAAACAATTTTTCCGCCTGGCCGTATGAAGCCGTCCCGGTCATTCCTGAAACACGGCCATATTGCCGCAACACGTCACGCGCCGTCACGCTTGAAGTCGTCCGGCTCTCCCCGCGGACCACCATCTCATGGATCGTCACCGGATTTTCGACTTCCAAGTTATTTTTAATCCTTTCCTGATCCAGCAAATATTCCTTAGCTTCGATCGCCTGATGGAGACGATTCAGGCGCTGGCCTTCCTGCGTGACACCCGTGTCTTTTGCGACCAGAAGGATCTCATTGTTCTCGCGGCGGTACTGACGGCCCTCGGCATAAAGATGCTGGGCCTGGACCGCGTCGCTCAAGAGATCTTTCCCTTCTTTCGTCAGGGTCAGCCCCATCTTCCCCTTCTTCGTTTCGGGGGTGACAAGACGGTCGAAAAGTTCCGGCGAGATATTTCCTTCACTCAGCATCGCCGCAAGACGCTTTACAGCTTTCGCGATGCCGGATTCGTTCGCCTGAGCCATGCGGCCTGTGGGATCTTTTATGGCATCCGCTTGGAAATTAGGCACAAGCGGCCGTACCGCCTCGCCGTCCACGATCAAAAATTGACCTACGGCGAGCTTGAATTCATCTCCTTCGTTTGCAACGTCAACATTCCCCACGATCCGGGCAAACGCCAAACGCAAATCCTTGTCCTCCTCTTTGGCCTCCCCCTGTCCTGACGAACGGATAAAGGAGGTCATCGCCTGATCGATCAGAACGCTATCGATCTCGTCAATGATCACGGAGACCTTCTTGAAATCGCGGTCAATGATCTTTTTCCCGGGGTCGTTCTCCTTGGTCTCAAGAATGTCGTTCTGGGTGTCAAAGGCCCAGTTTTGGGTGCTCACATAGGTAATTTGTTTGTGATACTCGGAGCGTTTTTGTTCCGAGGTCATATCAGCGCCCTTCTTCCGGATAAATGACTTGCCCTTCTCGTCCTTAAAGACCTCGGCATTTTTGTTCGCATCGCGCTCATAGTCGTTCTTCTGAACAAGACCGACTGAAATACCCAGCATATTCGCCACGGTGGTATTGCTGATATAACCATCCGCCGCCGCCATGTCCTGCGTCGTGACAATAAAAGAGCCGTTTCCTGTCAGGCCATTCACGACGGCTGACAAAAAGCCAATCGTGGTCTTTCCTTCACCGGTGGCAAGCTCCGCGATATTCCAGCCATAATTCATGACCAAAGCGGCCATGATCTGCTCGTCATGCAACCGGAAATTCCCCTGAGAATCTGCCCAGCCTTTATCGCCTTTAGTGGCAGCGATCGCCGCACTGTAGAAAGCCAAAGCCTCATTACGAAGAGGCTTCGTAAGACCTTCTTTATCGATGCGCTTCTGGAATTCGGCCTGCCAAGCCCTACAAACTTCTTGGATGGCTTCTGCACGAGCTTTCTCGCCGGTCACACCGTCAAGACGCTTCGCTAATTCCAATTGGGCTCCGATCTCGGTAGCGCGATCCTGGATCGATTGAACAGTACCCTCAAAAAGCAACATCAGGTCAAAGAACTTCGCCTTGAGCTTCGGTACCAATTTTAATTCGGTAAATATAGCTTTCCCTGCCACATCTTTATAGATGGCCAACAAAAGTTCGGGATCGATAGCCTTGGCGCCTGTTTTTTGGTCTTCCTGCCAGGCGGAAACCCTATCGCGAAGTTCCTTAGAAACCTCCCCCCACTTGGAATGCTTCTGAAGGGCCGTGATCAACATTTCCTGGGAGCGTTCACGTCCCTCCTCAGCAACCGCCCGGAGGACTTGCGCGACGCCCCATTGCGTTTTTTCAAAAATAAACTTACCGAGAAGCGAATTGATGAAAGCGGATTGGACGGAGGCAACCAACTGATTCAAGCGGCCTGCTGGAACACGAGTTTCATTCTGGTTAGCCCGGAAAGCGCGCTCGTGGAGGCGCATATCCCGGTTGAGCCGGGAACCCGTACTGCGGGAACTCCCGAGGACCCGCAGGATCTCATCGGATTCTTTTTCAAGCTCGGCAACGCTCGTGGTATCGCCATCCTGAGAGGAATCGGTCTTCTGACGTGCGCCTGTTTTTTGAGCATACAGCGTTGAAACGATCCGCAATGAAGACTGAGAAATGGAAAGCCCGTAGAGGATCCGGTCCGCGGCATGCAGGCCTTTAGCCTTATCAAGCTGAAGATTTAAAGCAGCGATCTGACTGGAGAAGGATTGATTAAGCCATGCGAGGTTTGCGACAAGAATACGATCCGCGGCAACTCCATTTTCGCCTTCGGCCTTACTTAAAATATCACCCAATAGCAGACTCAGAGAATTTTCTACCGCCGTGACTGAAGCTGGAGGTCCCGTCGCCCGGTTGGCCCTGAGTCCTTCGGAAGTGAGATCTCCATGGGTAGCCGCATAACGCCCGCCGATCATCACCAGGGCTTGAACAGCACCCGACAATCGTTCTCTCACGGAATCAAAATTTTTCTGCGCCGATCGATCCGATTCTGCCTCTGTCAATTCCTCGGGAGTTTGCTCCGCCTCAGCGTCTCTCACTTCAGAACGGGTCACGGGTTGGGGCCGGTTAAGTTCAGACAAGAAAGCATCGATCTCATCCTGGGTCACAAGACCGGAAGCGACTAAGGCTTCGACATTGAAGGATAAAGCGGCGACCCCCTGAACCGCGGCTTCAAGAAGCGGCAAAGCAAAAGCGACTGATTCTTTAGCGATCGAAGCGGCGATCGCCTGAACCGCCTTGAGCTCATAATTTGCTCTACCCTCAACCCCCGTGAGGCGCTCAAGCCCCTTCCCCAGTTTCTCTCCTTTTTCACCGAGCATGGCCTTGACGATGCTAGCCGCCTCGGGAGCATCCTTTGCATACTGCAACGCGGAGAAAAACACGGCATCCCGCAGTCCAGCCTCGGTCGGCCGTTTCCCGCTGACCATCAAAGAATCCAGGATACCCGAGATGAGGGTGTCGGCAAAAACAGAGTCTTTAGTCAGCATATCAAGAATCACGCTCGGGATCGCGCCCTGCAAACCAAGATCACTGAAGAACTTTCCGTAGTCCTGAGCATCCACACGGCCGAACGCCGAGAGCACCCCTTCAAATTTCCAGAGATCTTTCATCTGGAAAGCTCCAGCCTTCTCGATCAGGAACTCTCCCACACGCGTGTTCGCGCCTTCCTCACCATCCTCGACCATCCGGAGGATCGATCGGGCGGAGCTCGACATGATCCCGAGGCTTCCAGCGATCCCTCTTGCCGAACTGCTCGTAAGTCCAAAAGCCTGTAAAAGCGCTTTGACCTTCGCGGTGTCTTTGGGAGTTGTTGCAAGTTGGCTTCCGAGCATAAGGAACATGAGCGCTTCGCCGTCGGCCATTTCACTTCGCCCTCGAAGCGCATTCTGGAACTTCGTCCGCGCCTCCGGCGTCATAGCCTCAAAAGCCGCGAGCGCGTTCTTCTCGACACCCGAAGACCTAAAAGCTTCTGCGCTGAGTGTTCCCATAAAATTCGCCATCACAACATTTATGAAGAGCTGCGTCGATATTTGCGGGACACCGCGAACATCCCTGACAAGAACTCCTGAGGACATCGCAAGATCGCGGGTAAAATTCGACAGATCCTCAGAACTGATCGTTTTGGCAGCAAAATCAACGTTGATCGTCCGAATATGACTTACCTGCTCTTTATTCAAGCCAAAGCTCCCAAGGAATTCCCCGGCAGACTTGCCGTTATAGGTAGCATCAAACCCGCCCGTCGCCACAAGCTGGATCGCCGCGGCCGCCGCAAGCCCCCGAAGGTTACCGCCCTGGACATCCACCCTATTTCCAAAATCCATGAACGGATTATTCTTAGCAAGACCCAACATGGTATTCAAAGTCGGTACGTCGTAGAGCTTCGCTAAGGCACTTTCCGGGTTTGAAAGGGCAACATCCAAACGACCGATCACTGCCATGGAATTTTCAGCCATAGATTGTAATGAGCTTAGGGCGACATCGAATTGGGCTACGCCTGTCGCTTGCCCGTTCAATGATTGGATCGCAGATGAGACAATCTTTTGAGCTGCAGCGATATTGCCGGCATTAAACTGCCCCAAAGCCTTTGTCAACATTCCGCCAACGGAAGAGAAACCTGCCGTGAGCAGTCCTGACGCGGTGACCGCCTGGCTCAACTGTTGACTAAACTGATTCTGTTCGGCGCTGAAATGAGTCTTTCTTCCTCGCGCGACATCAAATAGTTCGACCATGGATTCAGAATATTGGTCCGGAACCCAGGCGAGAAGGCTACTTTGAAGAACATTTTCCTTGAAAGCCTCCTCATAGAGCGCGGCAAGCCCCGATTTTTCCCATGCCTGCACGAAGCTCCGCCCGATCAGACTCATCAATTGAAAGGTCGCCAAACTGATGATTGCCCCTTCCCCAACCAAGCCGACCATCTCAAAAATACCTCCCGTCGCGGCCGATCCGGCGGGGAGACCGATCCATTTGCCCGCCCAAGTGCCTGCCATGCCTGCCATGCCGCTGAGGATACTTGACGAATAGGTAGGAATAAACCCAAAAACCGCAAAGCCTACAGTGAATATCCAGTGCTCGGTCGTGACCATGTTTTGCATCATGGATTCGAGGCCGGTCATGGATTGCATACTCGCCACCATGAGAACAAAACCGCGCGTGATGTTGTCCCAAACCCCAAGAAAGTTGCCCCGCCCGGAGTTCCAGCCTCCGTCAAGACGCTCACGCGAAAGAGCCTCGGGAGTGCCGTAAGTTATACCGAGAAGCGCCAAAACGTTCGCCCCAATGCTCAGCGTAAAGCCCATTTTGACGCCGATATTCAGGATCGTCGGAATGATAGTTCGGAGCGTAAAGCCTGAAGCGAAATGGATCGCAAACGCATTCCATCCGGATAACGTCACCGACGTTAACCGGAGCCCCGAATAGGCGACAGACGACGCTTGGCTCCCCCATAATTGTGCAGCCCGTCCCGTAAGCGTGACCTCCGCACGGCTCAAAAGAATACCTCCGGTCCCGGCTCCAAATCTTTCGGTCAGCCACGAGCCCGTCCTAAGGACCCAACCCCAACTTGCCACTTGATTGGCCGCTCCTGCCGCGAACGAAGCCACCCCCATGGCAAAGATCATATTGATCACAGAGACAGCCACCCAACTGAACGCGATATCTTGAATGGCCCGAAGCCACGTCCCCTGACCTGCTATGCGACACGCATTCCACCAGGTTTCACCGGCCTTAATCTGGGCGGCATAAACGTCGGCATAGTAACAACCAATAGCGACGGAAGAACCCAGAAACGCGCCGCTCGCGATCAGAAGACCGCCTACGGTAGACATTTTTACACCTAAAGCGACAACGCCCCCTACGAGAATACATTTAATTCCGGCGAGGACCAGCGCACCCGCAACAATGATCGCCGCTCCGACCGCAGCCCCAAGAGCGAAGCCCACCCCATATTTATCCATCAGGTAATTGAATGACCGCGCAGCAGCGTCTTGGACAAAAAAGAAAGCCTTGGCCCCCAATTCGACCGCAGTGCGCTGATAATATGTTCCGGCGGCCTGAGTCAATCCCCCCAATCCGAGACCTGCCATGAAATTACCGACCGTTAACGTCTCGGAAGATGTAAAGGTCGTTCCATCTTTGGCCACAAATCCCTCGGCGGTCTTCACGCTTGTCCAGAGGGATGGATTGGCGATCTGAAAAGTTTTCGCCTCACTGCTCCAGCCATACACCACTCCACCAACGTTGGCAACATCGATCTGTAAGGATGAAAAATAGCTCGTCGTCATCATCCCAACTCCGACGAGCTTCCCAGTCTCCCCGCCCAAATAAAGCGCAGCCATTCCGGTCTGGACCAGACCGTTCAATCCCAATCCGGCCATGAAGTTCCCGATCGTCGTTGTTTCAGAAGTGCTCCATTTAAATCCATCCCCGATATTAAATCCCGTCACTTCTTTCGCATAATCTGCTATTTGTTTGTTGTTCGAATCGACAATGTTAATTGCACCTTTTTCGCCAAAGATCATCGTCACGTCAGACGGATTGACTTTCTGATGAAAAGACGATTCGCCCGTCCCTCGGCCCTTATACAACTCAGCGCTCCACGCATATATCACGCCATTAATGGAAGCGACTTTGATCCACGCACTACCGTTAGCCCATTGCACCACCCCGGTCCCCACGAACTTCCCGTCCAAATACAGAGCGGTCTTCCCCGCCTGAATGAGACCGTTTAACCCCATTGCCGCCATAAAATTACCGACGGCTAATGTCTCGGCAGCATTAAAACTCGTCCCATCGTCATGTCTAAAGCCTATGATATCCATCGCATAATTAGCCACCTTCTTGCGGGTATCTTGATCCAGAACAACTGCCTCACCCTCTTTTCCAGTAGTGTTGTGCCACTGCGAAGAATCCGCAATCTGGAAAACACCTTTCTTGCTACTCCATCCATACACCACTCCGTTGATGTAGGCAGCCTCACCAATGACAGGGACACCGTTGCTCCACCCCTTTATCTCGATCATACCTATCTGGGTCCCAGCCGCGTCAAACACAAAACCAACTCCGGCCTGTTTCACGCCGTTGATCCCGTACATACCCATGAAAGCTCCGAGAGCGGCTTGATCAGCAACGCTCAGCATGGCCGCCGCCCCCGTGAATACATTCATGTAAACTCCCAAGGCCGTACCCCCCCCCGGCAAATCAACGCTCGCGCTATACGCCTCAACGCTCTTCACGTCGCCATTTCCAATCTGAATCCACCGTTCCGAAGCCCCAGCCACATCCGTATTAAAATTCGCATAGGCATACACTACCCCGTTGATATAAGCATGAGTAAAGGTCAAGACCCCATTCACCATTTCCGCATTCCCGAATCCGATCTGCGTGCCATTGACATCGTACACATACGTCCCCGCCAGCCTCATCCCGCCGATCCCATACGTCGCAAGGAATTGGCCCAACGCATTCTGATCCGTCGTGTTCATGCTCGCAAAAGCAGTCCCGCTAAAATCGTATCCAATCTTTTGCGCGTCTGCCGCCGTGCCGCTCTTGACCACATCAAGATTTTTCATGTTGCTGTCACTCATCGAGGAATTCGCTATCGAATTCTTACCGGTCTCCGCGCTCGAATGCCAATAGGCTTTGCTATTGGGATCCGTCAGGCCGTTCTCGCCTTTGTCCGCGCCCCAGGCGTACACCACTCCGTTGATATAGGCCGCGTTAAAGGTCAAGACCCCATTC
>JAZDJU010000011.1:0-25040 GCA_043803685.1 Candidatus Omnitrophota bacterium | reverse complement strand
AGCCTGATCCTTTCCATTCCCGTTGCGTACTGGACCGCAAGGTCGGTTCCGGAACGGTGCAAGGCATGGATCTAAATCAACTAAGGAGAGATCAAGAATATGACGCAGAAGGAAATCCACGCTCAGGAAAAAGAACCCGCTCTTTTTGAAGAGAAAAAAGAACCCCCTAAAAAAGGGAAGACGAAGATCTTTATTTTAGTCCTGGCCGTTCTTTTCGGGGCTCTCTTCTGGCCGAAGCCGGTCATTAAGGGGGACGCCATCCTGCAGGCGGAGCGGTTCGCGAGGATCGGACTTTCCGGTCCCGGAATGCTCAAAGAGCTGCTTCATCAGAAAGGTGACCGGGTGAAGAAAGGGGAAGTGATCGCCCGCTTCGAGAACCTGGATATCAAGCAGCGTTTGGAGGGGAAGAAACTTGCTCTTGAGATCTTAAAGCTGGATAAGGACCGGCTTACGAAGAAGGCCGGGTTCCTGACGCAGGAGAAGGACCGAAGCAACATCCTCTTTGAGAACGGAGTGATCGGACAGACGGAACATGAACGCACCGTTTATGGACTTGAAGAGTTGGAGCAGACGGTTTCAATCAAGGCGAAAGAGATGGAATCCGCCGAGGCTGAGATCGGGTTTCTCAAGACGCAAGTGGAGGCGTTGGAACTCAAAGCCCCGTTTGACGGGATTCTGCTTACGGACCCGAGCGAGCAGATAGGAAGCCCGCTTAAGGAAGGTGAGTTCGTCCTCGAGTTCGCGGATCCTGGCACGTATTTCCTTGAGATGCTGATCCTGGAGAACATGATCAGGAAAGTTTCGCTTGGTGATCCGGTCAAAGCGAAATTCAACGCATTCCGCGGAAAAACCTTTTCGGGGGAAGTGATCCGTATTGCTCCCCGAGCAAGAGATGAGGTTGAAAAGGTCTTTAAGATCAAGCATGTCGTTGCCTGTGCGATCCGTCTCAGGGAAATGCCGCCTGATATTAAATACGGAATGCGGGCGGCTGCGGAGATTTCGCCTGCGAAGGACGGGTGGCGCAAATGACTCCTGAGGAATTCCCGGAAGAAGACGCTGCGTCGTTTGAGGCCGAGCTTACCTTGTTACTCCGTAGTGTTAGAGCTGGGCGTCGGATTCAGGATCTGAGAGTGTTTTTAAAGTCGGGCAAGGAAAGCATGTGTTTGTGTCTCCCCGTCACATTTGAACCCCAGGAGGAACCATACATTCTATGAAAGCTATCATTCTCGCCGCCGGTTTTGGAACGAGACTCTATCCGCTTACGCGGAATATTCCCAAAGCGCTTTTAAAGCTCGGGGATAAGACGCTTCTTGATCATCTGGTTGGGAAGCTTGATCGTTTTCCGATCATTGATGAGATCGTCATCGTTAGCAGCAAACGCTTTTACCAAAATCTCAAGAGATGGAAGAAAGAAGCCTTCTATCAAAAGCCGATACGCATCATCCATAACGGAGTTAATGACCCGGAAAAGCGGCTGGGGGCCGTACGGGACCTGGAGTTGTCACTTAGGCCGTCCCGGGGAACTCCGGAAAGTTTTCTTGTTTTCTGCGGGGATAATTATTTTGATTTTCCGATCGGGTATTTTTTACTGCCGTGTCTGGGGCATTCGCGGTACACGTTCATAGGTCTTTACGACGTGGAGGAGAAGGCCTTAGCGTCCCAATACGGTGTGGTTGAAATGGACGAAACAGGAAAGATCACCCGCTTTGACGAAAAACCTACCGCTCCGGCTTCCACGAAAGTGAGTGTGGGTGTTTATCACATGTCCCCGGAGGCACGCCTCAGACTCTATGAGTATCTCGATATTGAAAAGCGGAATCCCGATCGCATCGGAGATTTTTTTGCATGGTTGACTGAAAAGGAGCCTGTCTTCGGGGTTGTTTTCGAGGGGGCATGGTTTGACATCGGCAGTAAGGAATCTTATGAAAAAGCTGCGAAACATGTTTGCCATGCGCCGGTCCGTTAAAGCGGTATTTTTAATCGTTGTGGGTCCTGTGCTGTACGGCTGCGGAACAACTCGGCTGCCTGTTCCGGTCTTTTCGGGTGATGTTCGCGACAAACATATTAAATCCGTTGCCCAAGCGCCACCCAGCCATCTTGCGACCGTGATGAAATGTATTGCAGAGAACCTCGAGGAAAATGCCGGGCTCAGGATCGCAGGAGTGATTACGGAAGAAGGGGAATCGCCGTATGTTTTTGCAGCTCCTGAGAAGTCGGGCGGATTACTTGTGATACGAATTAAAGCGCTTAATATCGCTGATCAGGCTGAGGTGATCCAGTTGACGCTAGTTTTAAGAGTGTTCGATGGCTCAGGCGAGAATATTTATACCAGGAGCATTACAGGTGTCTCAGGGGCTCATTCGCCTCAAAACCTGCCTCCCAGCATCGAAGAGGCGATCCGAGCTGTCGCGAAGGATATCCTCCGCCAATACGCCAAAGACCCCGTTCTTCGTTCGCTTATCCTGAAATATAAGTTGGGTTCCTTGCTGAAGTTTAGCTAACACCCGTTGAGGAGAATATGAGTAAAGCAGTTGTCATTCTCGGGGCTGGAGCTTCATCTGATTTTGGAGTGCCGACATTGCAGGGGATCTTCAAAGACAAATGGGCGCGTCAGTACCTTAAGCAGGATGCATTCCTTGCTCAAAAGTTAGACGAGATTTTTTGGGCTCCGCGAGGCCATACCCTCGAATCCTCGGATCAATCCGTCACTATCGAAGAGATGCTTACCATATTGAGAGATTGGGAGAACGAACCAAACTGCAGGAAATGTCCGGAGCTTAATCTTTTTACCGAGTTTCGAAAGCGGCTATATGTCCTGATCATGCGTGCTGTCTTTGAGGGGAAGTCGACTAAGGCGGCGCACCTTAATCCGTTAATACAAGTTTGCAATGAGAAATTCGAACAAGTTACATGGGCCTCCTTTAATTGGGACTGCGTTTTTGATGCTTCATTCTGGTATTGGCAATCATGGGCCGGTCCGGGGTCAAGATCTAATCCGTCGCTAGCTATCTCCATAGATAATTGGTACGGCGGATGGCCAAAGCATCTTTTTTTGAAGCTTCATGGCGGGATCAACTGGTGGATGATAAATGGCCGCCTTACCTATGTGCGCTTCGCGTCTTCGGGTGACTTGGAACGGAAATGGAATGAATATTCAAAAGATCCGAATTCTTCAGATCAGCCGGTTATTTTAGAACCCAGCGCCTATAAATATTGCGGTGATTTTTACAAGCTGCTTGAGCCCCAGTGGAGCAAATTCTTCGAGCGGTTATGTGAAGCAGAATGCATCATCATAATTGGCTATTCGCTGCCCGAAGGGGATGCGCAAGCCAGATCGAAAATGATGACAGCTTTTAATATCAATAAGCGCTGTAAATGGCTTCTCATTGATCCTTCCGAGTTGACATGCGCCCGGTTTATTCGTCTCTTGGGCCAGAAGTCATTGACGGTGCTGCGGAAAGGGCTAGTAGGGTTTAATAGTGATGTCCGTGCTAACCTGCAACAAGCGTTTCCAGATATTGATTTTTCAGGCACTTCTAGGAGGGCAGGCGGGAGATGTCGCTTTTAGCCCAGAAAATGACATTCAATCTCGGTGCAAACAATTTACACATACACAAAGGCGGTGTTATTTTTCGGTAGCGTTTTTTTAATTCCTTGTCAATTTTACTTAGAGCGGCGATTTGAGCCGAAAAGAGCCGCCGGATTTCTGGCGTACACATACGGATTTTCGGGCTTTGAAACCCGTTCAATCTTTTCAACTTTGATGATAGGGATGTCACCGGTTTCTTCATAGTAAGCATCTATGAAGTGTTCCCGGGTGATAAGGCCTTCCACTTTGACCCAAGTGTCGTTGGTGAGTTCCGGAGCGCGATCCCATTCACACAGCGGGCCGACGGGAGAGGCGTCAAAGCTGCAGCACCACATGTAAGATCGAGCTACAACGAACTGGTTTGGCTTGAAATCGCTACGACGATAGACGTATCCTGTGATCTCGACTTTTTTCCCCTCATAAAAATCGAGCCGGTTATACATATCATCGTTCAATTCCAAAAATCCTGCTGTTTCATAACGGATCATGTCGGGCTCTTCTTTCTGCATTTCCACGGAGCCATCTTCATTGATGACGGCCTTCATCCGTCCGAGCTTCGCAGGACTCTCAGCCGGTTTTGCTTTCGGGATTATTTCCGGAGATGTTTGAACTGGAATGTTTTTTTTCTCTGCCAGCATAGCTCCGGAGGCTACCTTCTTGGCGTCAGGCTTTTGCGTATTTCTTGCTGATTGCGTTTCAAGATTCTTCTTTGGGATCGTCGCAATCGGTTGAATTTTTTCAAGATTCTGCAGGGTGGGTGCAGGGGGGATAGGAGCCGCATTGGTTCTAAGCGGGCACATGCCCGGCATTCGGGGTTTGGGCTGCCACTGGTTTTTGGGAGCAGCGTTTATCGGAAAATAGTTTCCGAACTCTATGATTGCGATCACTGTCAAAAGGAACAGAGCCCAGCCGAAGGGCCATTTTCTCGATTGCTTTGCAGCGCGAGGCATTTCGGCAGTTCCTCTTTTAAAGAGCTTTTTATAAAAAACACCCAATCCAGCCAGTATCCCTGCCAAAATGGCAATGATCGAGAGGCCCGCGGGGCAGGATGAGGCGACTTGACCGCAGCAGGGGCATGTGGAGGCGGTTGAAATACCGATGATCCCTCCGAAGACGAGCCAAAGCTTCAGAAATAAATTATGAAAGATCCAGTTTAGAAATTTTTTAAGTTTGCTCATGATTTTTTTGAGGGGGCTATCTTTTTCAATGCGGTTCTTATCCATGTTCATTCTTTACGTTATGACTTCTTTGGTAAAAGGCGAGTAATAAAAGTTGAGAGTACATACATAAAAGCGCACAACAGCACAATGGTCGCTCCGGACGCGGTATTCCAATAGTATGAAGCGATAAGGCCGCTTACTCCGCAGACAATGCTGATCCCAACGCTGTAAAAGGTATACCTTGATGTGTTGCGAGCCAACAGACGAGAAGTTGCCGCTGGAAGGACTAAGAGGGAATTAATAATTAAAACCCCGACCAAGCGTATGGAGATTGCGACGATGATCGCTAACACGATCACAAAACTCGTCTCCACCCAAAATACCTTTACGCCCCGGCTGCGCGCAAGAGTCGGGTTAACGCTCAACAATAAAAGGCTGTTGCCGAATAAATACCAGTATCCTGTGACCAGCAAGAATGCCGCGATCAACAATTTAATCTCCCCGCCGGAGATAGCCAAAATATCGCCTATAAGATACGTCGTATATTTACTAAAACCGCCATTCCTGCTTAAAATGACAACCCCTGTCGCAACCACCATAGCAAAAAATACACCCAGCGTTGTATCCGATGAGGCTTGGGTCACTCCTTTAAAGTAGTTCACCGCAACGGCAAGTATGATCGTAAAGATCAACAGCGCCCAAAAAGGATCGCCCACGCCAAGCATCACCCCCAGCGCTATGCCGGTTAACGCGGAATGCCCAAGCACATCAGAGAAAAAAGCCATACGGTTATTGACGACCATCGTGCCTAAGAGCGCAAAGAGCGGGGTCACAAAGAGAACCGCCAAGAGAGCGTTCTTCATGAAATCGTACTGCATCCAACTGAAATGAAGCCGCGTCATGTGGCTGTAAAATTCATTCATCGCTTTTCCCCTCAGTAGAGAGTGAGATGCGGGATACGTTGAGCAGCTCCAGTTGAAACGTCTCAACGAGTTTTTTGTCAGAAAGGATCTGGCGCGGCGTTCCTTCTGCAAGGACTGAGCGGTTAAGCAGGATCATTCTATCGGCATAGGGGGCAATTCCCGCCAGATCATGAGTCACCATAACAATAGAAATATCATGCTCTTTTTTAAGCCGCATCACGGTCTCATAAAATAAAGAAAGCCCCTTCACATCAATTGCTGAGACGGGTTCATCCAGCAAAAGTAGGTCAGGAATGGGGATCATCGCCATAGCCAGAAGCACCCGTTGCAATTCGCCTCCTGACAATGACCCGATCGTACGATCCAAAAGATGTGCTACAGAGAATCTTTCAAGAACAGCTTCTATCCTTTTTCTAATACCACCGGCTATCCCGCACCATACAGGCGCATACGTTAAGGATGCAGCTATTAAATCTTGAACACTCACGGGAGCGTTATAGTCAAAATTCAGCTTTTGTGGGACGTACCCTATTCGTGGATTCTTTTTTTTCAATCCTTTCTCTTGAAAATTGATTCTTCCTTGATAGGGAATATCACCCAACAGCACCCTCAATAGAGTGGTTTTACCCGCTCCGTTTGGCCCGATAATCGATAGGAGCTCTTTGCAATCCGTATGTAGATTGACATTCTCAAGTATCGGATGACCGTCAATCGCTACATTCAGACCTTCAATTTTTAGACAACAGTGTCCGCACGAGCGTTCCATATTAATGCTTTAGCGCCTCTTCAAGCGTTGCCAAGTTCGTTTCCATGATTCGGACATAGGCATTAGGCTGCTCAGGGCCGCTTACCGCGGGGTCAAGAATATAGACCTTTGCTCCTGTCTCGCTGGCAATGGCTTCTGCGGCGAGCGCAGGGTATTGCGGCTCAGCGAATAAAGCTTTGATGCCTGATCCTCGGACTAAATCTATTGTTTTCGCAAGCTCCTGCGCGCTAGGTTCACTGCCTGGTTCTCTTTCCACAACGGCAGCGATCTCTAATCCGAACTCTTCCGCGAAATAGGGGAATGCTTCGTGGAATGTCACGATTTTCTTTCCTTTGTAGGGATCCACGGCGGCATGCATCTTTTGACGCAAGGATTCCAACTGAGAAACATAGTCATCTGTATTCTTTTGGTATATCTCGGCGTGCGCAGGGTCAAACGTCTGCAAGGATTTGCAAAGATTTTTGACTTGCGTGATCGCGTTAGAAATGCTTACCCATACGTGGGGATTGTCGCCTTCATCCCCTTCGCCTTTTATTAACGGGATACCTTCTGATAATTTAGCGATTTTTAATCCGGGGTATTGTGCCGTCACCTTATCCAGGAAAGATTCCATCCCCGCGCCATTTGCGACAAAGATATCTGCATCAACAAACTTCTTCATATCTTGGGTCGTTAACGCGTAGTCGTGCAGGCAACCAGTAAGAGGCGGGGTCAGATTCGCCACGGTAACGCCCGGGACATCCTTTGCGACATTAAGCGCCATGATACACATCGGATAAAATGACGCGAGTATCCGCTTCTGGTTTTGTCCGTCGGTATCACTCATGCCAGCACACCATCCGTAATGAGCCGGTAGTGCGACAAGTGCCGCTATTAAAAGATACAGCCGCATTATTTTCATGACAAGCTCCTTGTTATTTGCAGGAGGCGCAAAGGCCTTCCAGTTGAAGGGAGTGGGATTCGACAATCGCGCCAAGTTTTCGAAGGATAAAATTCGAGATACCTTTGAAGTTGCAATGTTCCACCTCTTCGACCTTTTTGCACTTCCGGCAAACGAAATGATGATGGTGCTTGTCGGCCGGAAGATTGCATAGGCTGTAATGAAGCTGCCGGTCTTCCGAGGGGATCTGGACTAAAAGCCCGATCTCCTTAAGCTCTTCGAGAACGCGGTAGACAGTTGGAAGGCCTAACTGAGGAAGGCGTTTCTTTAGTTTTTTGTGGACCGCATACGGAGTTTTCCTCGAGTTGTCTTTGGCGAAAAGGGCCAACACCGCTTCCCGCTGCGAAGTGACCTTGAGGCCGTTTTCTTTAAGCCTGACAAGATAGGGATTCATAAGTGCGCCTCCTTGGATTTAAATCAGGGTTGACAACGCGCCCATTATGCATAGAATGCGTCCGTTGTAAATAGAAATCATTTTCATTTGCGTTAACGATCTTGGAAATTAAAAACGCTTTCAACTTTAGCATTGACAAGCTAATGATTTTAAGTAGCATCATTCTGAAAAACGTAACACCTGTTTCCCTTAAAAAATAAACTCAGGAGGTTTTTTATGCACATCCCGGCTCACATGCTTCATGGGCAGATATGCCCCGTAACGGCCGCGGTCAGCGCGCTCGGCATTGCCAGCGCCGCGATCATGGTAATAAGATCCAAAGAAAAACCCTCAGCGTCTCGCTTTGGAGCGGTCGCGGCCTTTATTTTCGCGGCCCAGATGATGAATTTCCCCATTCAGAACGGCACCTCCGGTCATCTTTTGGGAGGCGTGCTTGCTTCTGCTCTTCTAGGCGTTCCTTTCGGCGTTTTGGCGACCGCGCTTGTCCTGCTTGTTCAATGTCTTGTATTTTCCGATGGAGGTGTGTCGGCTCTTGGTGCCAACATTTTTAACATGGCCTTGATCGGTGCGGGAGTGGGAGGATTCCTTTTTAAACAATTTGCAGGGGCTTCCGAAAAGAATTCGGTCTTTCGCTTATCCTCGCTTGGCGTGGCAGGATGGCTTTCCGTGATCTTGGCGGCGTTGGCGTGCAGCATTGAATTGGGGATCTCAGGGACTGTTCCTTTCGCAAGGGTTGCTGGCGCGATGTTAAGCGTCCATGCTCTTATCGGAATGGGTGAGGGATTGATCACCGTGGCGGTTTATCGATTTCTTTCCGCGGAATCACTTAGCACCTCTCCTAAGTGGAATGTGGGCGCGCCGCTTTTAGCAGCCGGGATCATCGGGACTCTCTTGAGTTCCTTCGCAAGCGGATTTCCTGACGGCCTCGAATGGGTTGCTGAAAAATACCGGTTTCTGCATGAAGCCGCACCCACATTTGTGAGCCCTCTATCGGGATACGCGGTTCCGGCGCTTCCAGATGGGATGCTATCCACGGGTTTGGCCGGTTTGGCCGGCGTATTGTTGGTCTTCGCTCTGGGTTGGCTTCTGGCCAAAAGTTTGACCTGCATGAAACTCAAGACGGCGAGATAGCCGGAGGCATGTCATGAAACGATTCGGGGTCTCTGTAGAAGATGGCCTTTTGAAGGAATTAGACCGCCTCGTGTCCAAACATAAACTTCCCAACCGTTCACAGGCGATACGGTTCCTAGTGCGGAAAAATTTACTCCAGGATAAATGGAAAGACAACAAACTGGTGGCCGGTTGTGTTGTGCTGATCTATGACCATCACCGGCGAGATCTCCTCAACAACCTCATGACCATTCAGCATGATCATCATCACTTGATCCTTTCGGGTCAGCATGTGCATCTCGACCATCACCATTGCCTTGAAACCATTCTCGTGAAGGGACGCGCGAAAGAGCTGAACGGTCTTTCAAAAAAGCTGATCGGGCTGAAAGGGATCAAGGGTGGAGACTTGATCGCTTGCTCGACAGAATAAGGCGAGTCCATTTATGGAAGCAGAAAACACCCTTTCAAGCCGTTCGATAGCTCCCGAGAGAGCGGGCGGTTTCGCACATTCCGACAAGCGTTGTTTTAATTCCTCAGATCTTTTCGGAAGAGCCAGAGAGGTCTTGATCCGTCATCACGGGCAAGAATACCGGCTATTGATCACGAAAACAGAAAAGTTGATTTTGAATAAGTAACGCCACGATTTGATCGTCGATATTTCCAGCCAGGTCTAACTCCCCAGCCAGAAATTAAATAACGGCGCTTTCTGCGCCAAAACAGGGGGAGATTATGAGAAAACTCAAGAACATGGCCATCTTTCTTTCGATTATCACGCCGGTATTTGGGATAGGACTGGGTGAAGTTTTCGCTAAGGACGAGCCGCACACCAAAACACTTCCAATGGTGGAGGCCTCCACTGAGGAGACGGAAGTTTTTGAACCGGAAGCAACGAAGCTCGTTTTGGTGGACGCAACGCCGCTTGATCCGATGAAGATCGAGTGGAGTAGCTCTTATTCAATCACCGGGTCGGGGAAGCAGTGGCAGACGAGCGGGAGCCGGGACAGCCGGAAACTTTTCAGGGAGAGTTCTTTTCAGTCCACCGTGAACTTCGGTGTTTTTGAAGGGTTTGACATGGGCATTACGGAAGGTTTTTCGATCCTTGCGGACAAAGAGAATAATTATAATGAAGTCGACGGCCAGATCGATCCTGCGACAGGAGACCCCTTGGAGGACACGACGGACGGCCCGCATAAGGGGCACGGCTGGCAGGATATGACCGTGAACGGCCGCTGGCGCTTTTACCAGTCTTGCGATAAGACACTCCGCATGGCGTATGTTCCTTACATTGTGATCCCGGTTGGCCGGCGTAGCAACCTCGATCACCTCGGGCCGTCGCAAGGATATGTCAGCATGGGGAACACGCTAGCGGTGACGAAGGATATCAAACGCTGGACGATGAGCGGGAACCTCGGCTATGAAGTTCCTTTCGCACATAAAAAAAGGAGCGACAACTCCGCCGGAACTATGACCGTTGGCTATGGTGCAGGATATCATGTTTTCGATTGGCTCCAGCCGCAGATCGAGGCGCTCTATACCCAGGAATTTCAAAGCCCCGGAAAAGGCGCAAAGCTTTTCAGTATGGTCTTCGGCGCGATCATTCCCGTGAACGATCATCTGCGCTTCGATGTGGGTATGGTGCAGGATATCGCCGGTAGCGGCACCGATCAAACAACCAGCGGTGTTTTTAAACTTGTCTTGTTGACATAGTCAACGGCAGCTCCTTCACCCGAGTCTTAAGGATTTCCACCTCTCCTGCGGTCATGAGCTAGTTGCGCTGGTCTCACATGCGGGGGAACACGGTAATGATCTAATCAGTTCAGGGAGCCGGTTTGGGATCGAACATGTGTGAGGGTTCCCGAATCTCGCATAATATGCAAAATGCGAGATTGAGTCTGCCAATCGGACGAATTACAGCAAGCATTTTTTAGCCAAATTTTGTCAGATCGCTAAAATGGATTTAAATTTCCGATATTCCTGATCAACGCTATACTATGCCATTGTGAATTAGGTAAGCACGTGTGATTAGCTTTTGGAACGTCAGATTGTAATGTCAACGGGATTGCTCGGAAACAAATTGCGGAGCAGGTTATGAAGAAACTATTGGAAATCGAATGTTTCGGAGGTATCGATGCGGATAGCGATGATATTCTCATTCGTTGTTTTGAAGATCACGAGGCCTTTAAGGCGTTGCTTGAATTAAAAAACTTCCTAATTGTCGGAAGGAAGGGGAGTGGCAAAACATCAATATTCAAAAAGTTACTTCTTAATAGAACATATGATTTCTTCTGCTTTGGCCACACATTTACGGATTATCCTTGGGAATATCACGATAGGCAGGTAAAGCTCGGCATCCCCGATCAGGATAAATTTACGCATAGCTGGAAATATTTTGTTTTGCTCACTCTTTCAAAAATCGTTTTAAACCAAGATCAATCACTTCCATACGACGAAGAATCATTAAAGCAACAAGCAAAGATCGAACAATTTGTTATCGACACCTATGGTACGCGTGATCCTGACGTTACCCAGATTTTTAGTCCCACTAAAGTCCTTCGTTTGAAACCACATATCGATTTTGATTTTAAGCTATTGAAGGCAGGCATCTCTCCTGAACAAGTTCCGATGGAGGAACTACCCACAATTATTCAGGAGGTTAACCAGAATCTTACCACTGCCGTGCTATCTTGCCTTAACCCAGCTCATAAATATTATGTTTGTTTCGACCAATTGGATTTGGGTTTTGACCCGGGTAGCCCCGATTATATGAATCGGCTTATTGGATTATTATTAGCCGCGCGCGATATAAACTTAAAAGCTAAGGAAATTGGAAAAAAATTGCTCGTCGTTATTTTTCTTAGAAATGATATCTACGACAACTTGCATTTTGAAGACAAGAATAAAATCACTGAGAATCACCTCTCGACTATTGAATGGGATACGCAGACAACATCGAAAACACTTAAGGGGTTGATGGAGAAACGATTTGCGTTGCTATTAGGCGAAGGCGAAAATGTTAATTGGGATGAAGTGTTTGATGAGACGAAAGAAATGACTGGCCATCAGAGCAAATATCAGCACATTCTGGATCGCACCTATCTTAGGCCTCGCGATATTATTAAGTTTTGCAATCAAGTTCTGGTTGAATACAAAAACAGATTAAAGAGCGAGCCTGATTCTAATCTGAAATTCGATAATGCTGATTTGATAAAAGCCAAGACTTCTTATAGCGACTATTTCCTTCGTGAACTGGATGATGAAATTCACAAACATTTGCCCAAATATGAAGACTATTTGGAAATTTTTAAGGGTATTGGAGTGATGCAATTTGATAAGGCCGAATTTATACGAATTTTTGATGCCAAAAAGGATTTCTTCCCCGGGAAAAATCCTATGGAAATTCTGAAAGAATTATTTTCTTTTTCTGTGATCGGCTTTTATCGAGCTGGTGGTGGCGGTTTTGGCGGTTCCGAATATGTCTTCAAATACAAAGAGGGAAGAGCGAGGTTTGACGAAACTGCCGAAAAATTCAAGCTGCACCCAGGCCTCATGGATGTGCTCGGCTTGAAGAAGTTTTCTCGTGCTTAATGAGCACGCGTACGCCCACGCTTAATCTCGCATTTTCGTCGAAAAGTGAGATTCTGCTCGTTCCTCCGGGAAAACCCCAGAAAACCCCATAATTTTTCTTGAAAATCCCCACTAAGAGGCAGAGTATTTAGCAATTGAAGCAGGGGAGCTAACCTCTCCACGCGGAAGGCGTTCGGTAAGCATATAATTTTTTAAATAGAGAACCCTCGGCTTAATGAAAATTAAAACGCTTCGCATCCAAAATCTACGTTCCTTTGGCCCCCAACTTCTTTCCATTGATTTAAGCCATGCGGATGGCTACTTTGTCGTTGCAGGATTAAATGCGGCGGGTAAAAGCAATTTGCTCGAAGCTCTTCGATGGATTACCTTGCAAAAAAATATCGGTGGAGATCTTGTGGAAAGCTGGGATTTCCATAAGGGCAATACCGAAAATCCCATTAAAATTGAAGCTGAACTCGATCCGCCTTTAAAACATGGCGATACATTCAACAAATTTTCTGACGTTGGCTTGCTGCGCTTCGAAGCAAAGGAATACAAGATCGGCGAAGAAAAGGGCAGTGTTCGTTGTGAGCATTCTGCGTTAACTCCGACTGGCCAACCTATACTGACTGATATGGCTACTAAATTAGCAAAAGGCCGGGAATTAACTTCTGAGGAAAAAGAAGGACGACAAAAGACGCGTCCTTTGATGGTTCGAGAAATTAATGGACGCATACCTATTTATTATTTGGATAATGCTTCCTACCATTGGCACTTGTCGATGCAACGCGGAAGTTTGATGTCCTTTCTTTCTAAGATTTTGCATGATGACTTATTGAGAGATGCTAATCGTATTAACTGGCATGGCAAGGATTGCACGCGAGAAGAAGCTATTAAAGAAGTGTTGGCGGAGTTGGGGGGATTACTAAAGACTGATCGCGTTGACGCTATATTAAGCACAATGGCTGACTTCATGACTGCACAATTACAACTTCCACCGAAATCCTTAGGTCTAGAAATCGGTCTGCCGGGGGGCATGGATCTATTAAAAAAACTCGATTTCCTTGGAAAAGATGATGCTGAAGTGCCATTGCTGCCTTTTGAAAGACTTGGGCGAGGATATTCCGCTCTTGGGATTGTGGCGCTCTTTCGTGCTTTGAATAATTTGGGTGATAGTGCGAAAGGAAACATTATCCTGATTGAAGAGCCGGAAATATTTTTAGGATCACATCTCAGAGCTTTATTCGCTTCAACTTTACAGAAGTTTGCAAAGATGGGGAATCAGGTAATTGTTATAACCCATAGTGCGGAATTTTTTGATCCTGCCGTTCCTGAAAGCGCAATTTTGTTAAAAAAAGAATCAGGCGCTACTACTCCCATCCAATGGCCTGCAAAAACAAAAGCGCCCTCTTTTGATATTACATTGAAATTCATAGAACCTAATCTTGACCGATTGATTTTTTCGCAACGAGTTTTATTTCTTGAAGGTGATGATGACTATGCTGCAGTTCAAGCAGCTTTGGCATTGAAAGGGATAGTGCCCGCCTATTATGGGCTTGAGATTTTGCGTCTTGGTGGGTTTGGCAATATAGTTCATTTAGCTCCCTATGCTAATAATTTTCAAATTCTTCAGGCGGCTTTTTTAGATGCTGATGCAAAGAATGCATTACTCAAAATTGATCCTAGTAGTAACTCTTGGAAAGTTATGAACCCTAATCTAGAAGGAGTTCTCAAGACGACGAAACAGAGCGAAAACTCTCGACATGTTGCGGAGCTGATTCAAGCTTGTGGCACGTGGGATAATCTTCGAAAGACCTACCCTGATTTTGCGGTGCCGCTTGAAGAGATCTTTAAGATTTTGAAACTTTAAAAACCACACGCACCCTATATAAGCTCGATTCGAGAAAAAATATAATGCCCATGGATTTGACAAGTGCCGAGGAAAGCCGAGTCGAAAGATTAAGGAAAAAAATCCAGCCCTGGTGTATTAGTTGTACTTATTGCCAACCATTCGATAGCGAAGATAAGGAAACATTTTGGATCAATGGATCAGCGGAGGATTTAGAAGAGGTTTTCGATGAATTTAATGTCCCTGCCAAGTTGCGGGATCGTTTAGTAGAGGAATTATGCTGTGGAAATTGCAGAGCGCAATTTTCTCGCGGTGATACGATCGGAGTAAAAACGCAGGCTGAGGTAGAGGAGGAAAATGAGTGGGAACGACTTCGCAAGAAATACATCCCAGCGATCAAAGATTTTGGAGAATTTTTAGAGAAATACCCTTATTTAGGATGTGCGCACAAAATGGGGAGGAAAATCTATAACGCTTTACGGCAGTTTCCCAAAGTGGGCATTTCGAATGAAATTTGGTGGCGCGCTAGGAAGCCTGAAGGTGCAAAAAAATTTCTAACGAAAGATATGTTGCCGCCAAAGCAGCCAGAAGCAGAAGGACGATTTAACCATTATGGTCAAAGAGTCTTTTATTTGGCAGAATCCAAAGATGCTGCATTAATTGAGACGCTAGAAAAAGGCGAAAATATTGCATGGATTCAACGCTTTGTTATAACAGAAATCGATAACATTCTTAATCTGACTATGCTGGCAAGTCGACAAGATGAGCTTGAAGGGTTGCCCTGGTTTATCAATGTTAAGCTGCGGTCATTAGTTCCTGGGTCGCGAGCAATTTGGAGGCCAGAATATTTTATCCCACGGTTTATTGCCGATTGCGCGAGGTCAATGGGTTTTAATGGGATTCTATTCGATAGTCCCAGACACAAAGGTAAGAATCTTGTCCTTTTAAATTGGCATAATCAAATAAAGGCAAAAGGAAAGCCGCGAATTGCTCAAGTGAGATCTCCGAAGAAAAAGCAAGGCGGGGGAGCTTTTTTAGCTTCTTTTGATTTTAACCAATTAGACATCATACGCGATACTCAATAGAATAAAACGCACGTGTAGAACGGTACTAGAACGGTATCAGGACAGGTTGAATGAGCAATTCTAACGTCGGCTTTTAGTCGAATGGCGACATCCGAAGATCGGCAAATTCTAAGCAAAGCCAAAATATGCCCAAGACAAAACGCTGACACTGGGTGAGTGCGCTTTAAGCTGTCACTTCTCAACGGCCGTTTCTACCTGCGCATTTTGTGAAGACCCTCGAAGGTCTCTTTAAGAAGGTCTCTTTAAGATTGCTTTATACAAAATAAAAAGTCGTATACAATAAACACCATATGTTAATAAATGACGCTCTCAACATTGTTTCAGAAAGAATGCGGCGAGTTCATTCATCCGGTACTCTTCCAGAAAGCCTATTTCAAAAGTCTCTCAAGTCCACCGGCCTTCGCTTTAAGACCAACTGTTCAAATCTTCCCGGAAAGCCTGATATCGTAATCCCGAGTGAGAAGCTTGCTATCTTTATTGACGGGGATTTCTGGCATGGTGGACAATGGCAAGAAAGAGACCTTTTATCTTTAGAGGAGCAGTTCAAAACCACCAAAACAAGAGAATACTGGCTTTCAAAAATTCGTCGCAATATGGAGAGAGATTTTAACTTTACCTCTTTATTAATATCTGAGGGTTGGACTGTATTGCGTTTTTGGGAAAGTGAAATTAATCAGAACATGATTTGCTGTCTCAATGTAATAAGACTAGCTTTAGAAAACCGCATTAATACCCGTTCGTATTCGAGCTTACCGCAAAGAACCGTAGCAGAATTCTTTGCCGGGATCGGTCTAATGAGGATGGGCCTTGAAAACGCCGGTTGGTCTTGCGCCTTTGCGAATGATATTGATGTCCAGAAATATGAAATGTACAAAGATAACTTTGAGAGCGTCGAGAAACACTTCGCTCTAGGAGACATCCATAAGATTTCCGTTAACGAAATACCAACCGTTACTTTAGCCACGGCTTCTTTCCCTTGCACTGACCTATCGCTTGCTGGTGCGAGAGAAGGACTACAGGGCAAACAATCGTCGGCATTTTGGGGCTTTGTTAGGGTGCTTGACGAGATGGGGTGCCGACGACCGCCGATTATAATGCTCGAAAATGTCCCTGCTTTCCTTACGTCGAGTAATGGCGGGGACTTTAAGCAAGCCTTATTGGCTTTGAACCGACTGGGCTATTCTGTTGACGCTTTTATTATGGATGCGATTAATTTTGTCCCCCAAAGCAGACCTAGGTTGTTTGTCGTTGGGATTCAAGAAGAAATGATGTGCGGTAAGACGGTGAGCTCGACAAGCATTGCGGTGAACAAATTGAGACCCGAGAGCCTTATGGAATTTGTGGGGGGGCATCCTGAGATCAGATGGCATTTGCAGCCTTTGCCAATTCCTCCTAACGACCATTTTGATTTAAAACATGTCCTGGAGGACATTCCACGTGCCGATAAAAGTTGGTGGAACAAAGAACGAGCGCGATACTTGTTAAGCCAAATGAGTAAGAAACACCGTGAAATCGCTGATGAGATGATTCGTGGGAAAGGGTGGCGTTATGGAACTATATTCAGAAGAACGCGGCATGGAGTATCTACTGCTGAATTAAGAGTCGATGGAATTGCGGGATGCTTGCGGACCCCGAAAGGGGGCAGCGCAAGGCAAATATTATTTAAAGCCGGAAAAGGAAAGTATTTTGCGAGATTAATTACTCCGCGAGAAGCAGCACGGCTTATGGGGGCAGATAATTATAAAATTAACGTTTCTGCGAACAAGGCTTTATTCGGCTTCGGTGATGCTGTTTGTGTCTCGGTTGTGGAATGGATCGCAAAATACTATCTGAATCCACTAGTGAGCAACCTGATTAGAAGCACCCCTTTAAAGTCATGGGGTAATGATAATGGCAAATAAGGCATTAAGCCCTTTTGAACAATGGCATTCTGCTCTAAAACTCTATGGTGGATTCCCCGCCAAGGGTACTCTTAGTGGAGCTTTATGCGTGATCGAACAGCTTAAAGAAAGATTTGATTTAAACATAGATTCGCATACTGCAAAAGGTGGGTCACAGGTACGCGGCGCGGGGGGAGACGCCGTCAGAAAAATCCTCCAGAAGTTTGGAGAAACAAGACCTTTTGTAAGCGAAGGAGGCCGGACAAACAGAGGCTTGCGCGGTGATATAGAAAAGATGCTCTCTGCTATAAAACTTGAAAAATTAGAAGCTCTCGCTCCGGCAGAAAAAGTTAGAGCTTTGGAGCGATTTCAAAAAGTTCTAGTTGAAAAAGTGCGTGAATTCCATAATCAGCAGCGATTAAAAATGAACTATGATTTCACAAAGACAACTCGACAATCGATTCTTGAATTGCTTGCAGTTGCACGTGAAACGGGAAAAGAAGGCCCCGTGGCGCAATATCTTATTGGAGCAAAGCTGCAGCTGAGGTTTCCTGATGTGTCGGTAAGTAACGAATCGTATAGTACTGCGGATCAGCAGTTGAACAGGCCGGGAGATTTTTTAATAGGAAATACTGCTTTCCATGTAACTGTAGCACCAATGCCCGCAGTATATGAAAAATGTACGAGGAATATCTTGGATGGGCAGCGTGTCTATCTCCTCGTTCCTGATAGGCTGTTGGAAGGTGCGAAGCAAAATGCCGAGGTGGCGGCTCCGGGTAGGGTTGCAGTAGAAGCTATAGAGTCTTTTATCGCTCAGAATATAGACGAGTTGTCGAAATTCTCGAAGGATAAAGTGGCTGATGAATTTAAACGGTTGTTGGAGATGTATAACCAGAGGGTTGATAGTGCAGAGATCGATAAGTCCATGCTGGTTGAAATCCCTCAAAGTCTCTCGAGATAAAAAGAAATCTCTCCATTAGCAATTTAACGCCTTAAGTCGGTTAGACGATACGTGGCGGCAGGCAAATCTCATCCGTGCTGCTCTCTCCGTTTGGAGGCGATTTAATGTCGCCTTATCGTCGGAAAGCGGCATGGGGGAGAGCTCAGGAATTCCTTAGCCAAGCTCCATCACCACCACCCAGATACGCATTGACTCATGATAAAGGTAACTCTACGAAGGCAAATATCGAATCGTTGACTCAAGATAAAGGTAACCCTACAAAGGAGGGTATCCCCAATGAGTCCAACGGCCAAAAAAGAGTTTCTAAAGACCCTTGCCCCACGCTATCAAAAATCCCGCCGCAAAGAACGCTCCAGGATCCTCGACGAGTTCTGCGTCAATTTTGGCTACAACCGCAAGTACGCCATTCGCAAACTTCTCGCCTATAAACTCAGACGAAGACCCGCAACAACACGAAAACCAGGCCCCGGATCAAAATACGCCAAGCCCGAACTCCTCAAACCCCTTCAGCAAATCTGGCTCTTTGCTCACCTTCCCTGCTCCAAACGCCTCAAGGCAATTCTCCCAGAATGGATCTCCCCCTACCAGTCCGAGTTCGGATTCCTTTCACCTAAAATCCTCGATCTCCTAGAATCCATCTCGCCTGCCACCATCGACCGGATCCTCAAACCCTTCCGCATCCTTCATACCGGCACCGGACGCTCCGCCACCAAGCCGGGGCTTCTCCTTAAACATCACATCCCCATTAAAACCAACCAATGGGATGAGTCAAAGCCGGGCTTCCTCGAAGCCGACACCGTAGCCCATTGCGGCACTTCTCTGCTTGGAACCTTCGTCTATACCCTCGATACCACCGATATCGCCACAGGATGGACCGAACAACGCGCCGTATGGGGCAAAGGCGAAGGAGATATCCTAAAACAACTCCAGGACATCGAATCCTGTCTCCCTTTCCCCATCCTCGGATTCGATTGCGATAATGGCTCCGAGTTCCTCAACTGGCATCTCGTTCGCCACTTCCAAAACCGTAAGCGTCCGGTCCAATTCACTCGCTCCCGGCCTTACAAAAAGAATGACAACGCCCACGTCGAACAAAAAAACTGGACCCAGATCCGGCAGTGGCTTGCCTATGGTCGTTTCGAAAATCCCAAGATCGTCCCAGCCCTCAACGATCTCTACCGCAACGAATGGCGCCTCTTTCTCAACTTCTTTCTGCCTTCCACAAAACTGGTTGAGAAGAAACGAGTCGGTTCCAAGATCGTCAAACGACACGATAAGCCGCTCACGCCTTACCGCAGAACTTTAAACTCAGAGTTCGTCTCGGAATCAAACAAGGCCGCACTCAGAACGATGGCAAAGAACCTCAACCCCTTTAAACTCAAAAGGACTATCGATGAGAAAATCGCTAGAATTCACCATCTCGCACGGTTACCCTCATCTTGAGGCAACGATTCAAACCTAAAGTTACCTTCTATCTTGAGTCAACGCGGATATACACCCATGTCACCAAAGAAGAACTCCGCCACTGCGCTGAGCTACTCGATATTTAAATCTTTCCTCCGCGTCACGACGCTGTCGCGTTATGTCATAGTCTTTAGCTGAGCAGTAGGGCAAATACCTTTGTTAGGCCTGTCTGTCTGCTGTATACTTTAATTACTTTTGCCGACACGGAATGCTCGATTCTTGAGTAGACCGCAATCTTACGGAGAAAGATCTGCGTGAACGAAAAGCAACTCGCCATAGAACGATTTAACGATTACCCCAAAGCCTCTTCGAAGAAGACTGAAACATGAGTTCCAAACCCTCCTTTCTCACTCTCCTCATAGCTGATCAAAATGTAATTTTCCCTGAATGGCTTAAGTATTTTTTTGATGTGGGTTGGCAGCTAGGCAATGAGAGTAGTGGAAAGAAATATAGAGTAGTTATGACAGCGCCTTCTCGCGATCTAGCAGGCTTTTTTTTGAATGCGGGCTATCTGACGAGCCGAAGCCGTAGGATTCCTCTTTGCGAACGAAGCTCCGAGCATTTCGAAACTCTTTGTGCTGCGGCGCCAAGAACCCAGGTTACAGCCATTTGGGAAGGAAACCGATACGACAGAGCGATTATTTGCGGCGTTTGCGAACTGTCTGGGGAGAGGCAGGTTAAAGTGATGTTGAGATTGAAGGACAAGTATTGTGTTTTTTTCAATAAAAGCAGGGCCCACGATGTCACGATTACGAATGAGAGACTTGAGATCATTCCCATGACGCTTCGAGGAAGACAGGTCCAAATAAACGATGAGTTCCTCGCGATGGCCTTTGGGGAGAATGAGTTTAAACATTCTCTTATGAGCAATGCTGCGATTTGTGAAATGTTTGGCTATCTGAATATGTATAAGGATGAAATGGAAAAGACGGAAGTGGTCTTGGGTTCAGACGAGGGGAGAAGTCAGCTTGGTAAATTGAAGGACATTGTGCGAGTGAAAGGCTCTTTAAATGACGGCTATGGATTCCTTACCGAGTTAATAGGTGTTAACAGTAACGATCTTCAGGAAGATGTGAAAGCGAGGAGCCCGGAGGTTACTATATTTGACGGGGCGGCAGGGTTTCTCAAGTGGCTTGATTTCAGGAGGGGGGCACATATTTTTCTGCTACTAGATCGTTCGGAAAGGTTATTTCTCGAAGCTGTCGATGCGGTTAAAAACGATTATATCTTAAACCGCAAAGGTGAAAATGGTTTGCAGGTGCCTATCCCGCCGCATGGCATTGAAACCATTGTTTATTACGAGTGATTATGGATAAATACTCAATATTGAATCTAAATAGAATCTATGAGAATTGCGGTCGATTGGATATAACTCGTTACTATATTCGGTTGGACATATTCAAGTCGGTGTTGTGTCACTTCCAATTCATCGAAAAAGCGTTAGGCGATTCAGATGATGAATACTGGAAATCATTTCTGAGATTCTTTAGATGCTATCGGTATGACTTTGCTTTGACCCTCCTGCCCTTTGCGCACCCGGCGCTTTTGAATTATCCGCTATATGAGCGAATAAAGTTTCAACTGGCGAGCTGCCAAGAGGTGTATCCAACCCTGTTTTCACATCTTAGCAAGCTAATAAATGAATTCGATCAACTACTATCTGAAGGGGTGAGCCCTATACTCGAGGTTTTGTCTGTAATAAAAAACATTAACGGGAAAGCCCTTCTTTTGATCAAGGATTCCGAGTTCTTGGCGCCGTTACGGAACCATGTAAAAGACAATATGCCTGAAACTAATGTTAATGTTGGAGCGATACATTTTTTGGAGGATTATGAGGCGGTTGATGAACTCATTCTCGTGGGCGCTGGAAAGTGGTATCCAGCACACATTTTTAACTCACCCCGTGCTAGTAGAATAAAAGTGCTTTGCCTGGATTGGCTAAGCGATGATGAGGCAAAGTTTTGTTTTTTTTCCGACCTCCAAAAAGGAGCGGGGCAGCCGTTTATGGTTCAATCACTGCTTAGTGAGCTTCAGATATGTGAGCCGCTACAATTAGAAACGGATATAGCGTGTGATGCGGACAAGATAGTCCCGGTCATCAATTGGGGCGAGCTGTCTAAAGAATTTCACGTTACAGAATCTGCCATAACAGCTCAGGCGACTTGCGAATGCTACCTCTGTTTGCTGGAAAATGGAAATATGGTGTTTGTTGACGCGGATCCTGAATCGAAACTATTAGCGATAGATTTTTCTGAGAAGAACAAGATCTTGGCTGAGCATCATTCATCGGGCGAAGAAGCCGAATTATTTGTGAAGCGAATTCAAACCAGCAAAATCGAAAGAGAAATGTTTGTTTTGTTGCGAACGAAAGGTAGCGGTGATTATATAACGCAAGTCGCCGATAAACTGCTTGGCTTAAGAGCCGCGTCAGCGAATGAGCTTCAAAAAAACTGGAAGCGCCTTTTGCAAGAAAAGGTTTCAAGATCGAGCACGCTCAAAGTTAGCCTCGATCTTTTGGACGCTGGGTCGAAAATAGCAGAAGAATATAATGTTAGAAACTGGATGTCTGACAGCTCGATAAGGCCGCGGAATGACCAGGATTTTATGGCCATACTTAAATGCCTTGGTTTAGAGAATGATGCTGCTAAGTATTTTGATGCTGCGCGACTGATTAATAAAGCTCATATGAAAGCGGGTTTTTATATTCGTAGGCAGTTAATAAAACAAGCGAAGCAAATGAGCGTAGATGATTTTGAAGTTAATAATGAGGTGTGTATTGATTTGCCAGGCATTGAAGCGGGCGCGTTGACTGCATTTAAAGTAAGAGCTATTTCCTGTGAGAAATATAAGGTGTCATCTGCTGAGATTAATCAGTTAAAAAAGAGGGCTGATTTGCCATGGCGCGCATGATCCCACCCCAGATTGGGGTTAATTTTAAAAGCTCGGGAGAAAAGCGTGTTTTTGACATGCTGATGGCAGACAAAAACACTGATGATTGGATTGCGTTGCACTCGCTCGATGTTGTGGATCACCAGACGCGAATCACGGGGGAGCTTGATTTCGTCGTCTTGGTTCCGGGCTACGGTATTCTTTGCATCGAAGTTAAGGGATGCTCGCACTTAATGTTTAAAGATGGTGTGTGGATGTATGGCACGGATTTTAGCCCGGATCGGCGGGGGCCATTTCGACAGGCTTCTGAAGGAATGCATAGCTTGCGTCAATATGTTCAAGAGAAAGAAAACAAATTTATCAAAGTCCCCTTTTGGTACGCTGTTATTTTTCCATACGTTGATTTCAATGTTAAGTCGCCAGAATGGCACGAATGGCAAGTAATCGACAAAAAGGCTTTGAGTGTGACGCCTATCAGCGAATTGCTTTTTGAGGTAATGAAGAATGCTTTGCGTCACTTTCAGCAAAAAGGCATTAAGTTTAGTCCTGAGTATTTTACCAAGGATAAACTGGAGGGGATGTTGCAGCTAATAAGACCGAATTTCGAGTATTTTGAAAGCCCGCTGAATATTAAGGAGAAGAGTGGGCGAGAAATTAAAAATTATACAGAAGAGCAGTTTAATATTCTGGACGCAATGGAAAGCAATCAAAGGGTTCTTTTTACAGGGCCGGCAGGCACGGGGAAAACATTGCTGGCGATCGAAGCTGTCCGAAGAGCATGCCTCGGGGGAAAAAAATATTGTTGCTTTGCTTCAATCGGCTCTTGGGGCAATGGCTCAAAGCTCAGCTCAAGGGAAGCGCTCTGGATGTTACGGTTGCAACGCTGCATGGACATATGCTTTCAGTTATTGGTCGGTCGTTGAGCGAAGGGGAAAAAAATGATAGTAGTTTCTGGGAGCAGCGCTTGCCGCAACTAGCAAAGAGCGAAATTGGTAGTGTGCACGTTTATGACGAAATCATCATAGACGAATTTCAAGACTTAACAGCAGAACCTTACCTAGACTTTATAAGCCAGTCGCTTAAGGGTGGGCTGCAATCAGGCAGCTGGAAGTTTTTTGGAGATTTTGAAAAGCAAATGCTTTATGAGTCATCATTGAGCCTTAAAACACTGATGGGCGGGCGTCTGGCTGGAGTTGCAATGTATGAAATGAGAATAAATTGCAGGAACACGCCAAGGATAGCAAGCATGGCAAGATATTTGGGTGGGATGAGCCCCAATTATAAGAGGGTTTTGAGATCTGACGATGGCATAGAGCCACAGCTTATTTATTATTCTAGCGAAAATGATCAGCTAGTGAAGCTAGAGGCGCTCATAGAAAAATACAGAAAAGATGGTTTTGAACTTAGAGATATAATCATTTTATCTGGAAAGAGTGAGCCGGAAAGTTGCGCTCATCGGTTGGCCCAGAAAGAAAAGTGGAGTAACGTTTTAAAGCAGTTTTCGTTTGACCAAAACGGCTTTCTTGCTTATACCTCCATTCATGCATTTAAAGGGTTGGAGCGATCAGTTGTAATCCTGACCGATTTATCCGATTTTAGTTCAGATACAACCTTGTCACGATGTTATGTGGGCATGAGCCGAGCATTAAATCGACTATCTGTACTGGTTGGCGCAGAAGAGCAGGGTGCGATAATTACAAGAATGGTAGGCATTAAATGATTGATCCCATCGTTGATAGAAAAAGCGTTATTGAATTTATAAAAAAAGAATTAGTCGGCCCCTGCCCCTTAGGGGAGGAGCTCAATTGCGGTGAGCCTCTTAAGTTCGATGAAGCTAAGGAGGCATATAAACCACGCAAACAAGCGGGCTCTGGCGATGAGATATTACAGGTGGATGCGCCGACTAGGAGGTATGGCATAGGAGTTCTATATCCTAGGGGTTTAAACCATGATGAAAATAGTGATGCCCCCGCGAATCCGCCGCCTTTTGCACAGCCGAGAACGGGGGAGGAGGTGGGCGAAACCGCTGAGCTGGATGAGACTCTCGAAGAGCTTAAATCCGAAAGTGAAGCTGTCTCAGATGGTGAGAATACGGAAGATTTAGACTTGTCGTTAGCGAATGTTTTTAAGCCAAGCAGCATGGGTATTACGTTCTTTGTCGAAAAAGCAAAAGATTTTAAACTCTGCGTGAACTTGAAAGGAGGTCGCTATGCCCCGCTGCCTGTTGAAATCGGTGGGAGGGCTAGAGAATGGTGGCGCAGATCGGAGATTTCAATAGACGCAGTATTTGATGGTAATGATTTAAGTAGATTTTCTCGTGGGAAACTCGCGCCCGTAGAAATTAATCGGATCAATTGTGATTCGTTAAATCTAAGCATCGAATTGTTTGTGCATGAGGACAAGAAAAAGGAGCAGGGCAAGCTGGTAACTTTATATGTTACCAATGGGACAATGGAATATAGGTCG
>JAZDJU010000010.1:0-63370 GCA_043803685.1 Candidatus Omnitrophota bacterium | reverse complement strand
TCCTATACCATTCGGACTCAACTTAATGCGTTAACCAGCACGCGAATATGAGGTTGATGGCACTCGATGGCTCATGCCGGGTTGCTTCGAATCCAAGGCCAACTGCCAAGCTTGACTGGCGGTCATCCATATGAGGGGGATCGAGGGGGATTTGAAATCTCCCCTTGCCCCTCTTTACTAAAGAGGGGAAGTGTTGCGAACCGTATGAGGTGGGATACACCCACTCTTAGCACCTATCCTGATATCAAACCCTCGAGTCGTCATTGCGGGCCCCGTTTTGTGGGGCGTGGCAGCGGGTCAGGGACGGTTCTCCCTGAGAGAACCGTCCCTAAGATCCTAAGCGGTTACAGATTACCGGACGCCGTCTTCGCCCGCCTTTGGCGAGGCTTCGTGGCTAGCAATGCGCGGTTGAATTTGATAATCAGATAAGCTCTTAGAGAATATTTGGACAAGGGCCGGAAAAATGTCATAATGATCGCCAAAAGAATAAGGAGCGTGTGATGTTTCTTTTTCTAAAACTTATCCTGGCGCACCTCATCGCGGACTTCATTCTTCAATTCGAAGAACTTTACCAATTGAAGGTCCAGAGCTTCGCCGGTCATATCGCCCATGCGGTCGTGCATGGCGTCGTCTCGCTCGTCTTCCTCTATCCTTATCTGAATGAACTCCAGATCTGGCTTTTTGTGGCCGGGATCGTTCTCGTGCACCTGGCGCAGGACCTCCTTAAATATTCAGCGACCCAGAAAAAGCCGTCGAACACTTTTCTCTATTTCATGACCGATCAGTTCTTCCATGTCCTCGTGATCAGCGCGGTCTTCCTCCTCCCCGTCAGCCACGAAACCCGGGGGTTCCCCGCGTCCCCTCTGATCGACATGTTCTACCGGATGAACGTCTGGACGATCGACATCATCTTTTTTATCACGCTGACGTTCGCCGGCAGTTATATCCTGAACGCTTTCAGCAAAAGTTACCTGAAAGACCGACCCCCCGTTTATCTGATCACTTCCCCGGAAATAGCGCACGCGATCGTCGAAAGATGGCTCGTGGCGTGGATCCTTTTCACAAGCGTCATCTCACCCTGGATCCTTTTCCTTCTTCCACTGACCGGGGTTCTCCGCTTACCTTTTAAAGGTCTGCGTGATCTGACAGCCTTTCTCCTCAGTCTGAGCTACGCCGTCTGGGTTACACTGATCTTTCAAAGGATCTTTTACGTTCTCCTATGAGAAAAACGCCACTTCCACGCCGCAAAAACGTCCGAAGAACTTTGGATACCGCCACGTCCGAAGAGAACGCCGTCGCCAATCTTCGCAAAGTCCTCGCGCTCACCAAGGTCCTCAATTCCACGCTTAAACTGAACGAACTCCTCGCGCTCATCATGAAAACATCTTCGGAGGTCATGCGCTCTGAGGTCGCGTCGCTCCTCTTGATCGACGAGACCTCCCAGGAACTGGTGTTCCGCGTGGCGCTCGGCGGCAAGGGCGCGGATCTCGAGGAAAAGTTCAGGGTCAAAATGGGCGAAGGCATCGCGGGCTCCGTGGCGGCGTCCGGAAAACCGGAGATCGTCAATAACCCTCATAAAGATCCGCGTTTCGCCAAGCGTTTTGACGATTCCACGGGATTCGTCACGAAAGCGATCCTCTGCGTTCCGATGAAAGCCCGAGGCAAGGTCATCGGAGTGCTCCAGGCCATCAATCCCATCCTCCGTGAAGGCTTCAGCCAGGACGATCTGGAACTTTTTGAGACCTTTGCGGACCATGCGGCGATCGCGATCGAGAACGCGCAACTCCACGGCGAGATCGTGAAGCAAGAAAAAGCCAAGCAGGCCCTGAAGATCGCGCACGAGATCCAGCAGAATTTCCTTCCCGACCTCACAGGCCGGCGTTACGGCGTCGACCTTTGCGCCCTGACACTTCCGGCATTTGATGTGGGCGGCGATCTTTACGATGTGATCGCGCTTGAAGGCGACCGGATCGGCGTGATCCTGGGCGATGTATCCGGCAAGGGCGTCCCAGCCGCGCTTTATATGGTACGAGCGATGTCCGAGTACCGGTTCCTCGCGCCGCAGGCCAAAGATCCCGCAGAACTCCTGAACGCCCTCAATCAGCGTCTTTCGGTCAACAGCCCGTTCGGGATGTTCCTCACGATGATCTGTCTTGTGATCAACAAGTCCATGAACACGGTCCAGTATTCTTCGGCAGGTCATCTCCCGCTTCTTTTAAGAAAAGCCTCGGACGGGGCCACCGAGATCCTCAAGGGCACACAAAGTCCGCCGCTCGGACTCATGCCGGGAACCCCTTTTTTCCTGAACACGGCCCATCTGGAGTCCGGGGACGCCCTCTTCTTATATACAGACGGCGTGATCGAGGCGCGTGATAAACGGGGCAAGGAATATACGATCGACCGGCTTGCGGAATGCGTCAAAAAAGAAGCTGACTCAGCGGCGACCTATTCGGAGAGAATTTTCGAAGATGTACGCAGGTTCACGACCGGCGCCGACCAGCACGACGACATCACTGCCCTCACCGTCCTCATTCCGTAACCGCATTCATAACCGGACGCCGACTGCCTGCGGAACTTTAACGTCTCCCTGCGGACGGCGTCCCGTTTATGTTATTTACTTGAGTTCTGCGTTTTTTTGACAAGTGTTATCGTTAACCTATTTCGTAATAAGAAGTTAAGCGCATTGCGAGCCGCAAAGACGGCGAAGCAATCTCAACTACGCGATCGCCACGCCCCCTCGGGGGCTCGCGATGACAAACTAAAATTTGCAGAACTCAAGTTATTGAGATTTCAACTTTTTATTTGATAGCCAAATCACTCCTAAAACAAATAAATACAGCAGGGTATAACCGATTATTCCCTCCAAATAATAGTGAATACCCAAATCTATCTTGCTATTATTCTTGGAGTAAAAAACATTAGCCAGGGCAGCAACAATTGGCATCTTGAATAACGCATAAGTAAAATAATTTGATACCATTACTGGAAAATTCAATATTTCAAAAACCCACCAAATAGCATTTATGTCTTGTTGCGACTTGAATTTTAAAAAATACAAAAAGGAGCCAACGTAAGTTGTCGTATAGATTAAAAAAAAGCACGTCCATATTTTTATTTTTTTCATATTATAAATGAAAGCGAGGCGCGTTTTCTACGTCCTGAGCTTCCCCTCCTGAACCTGTTAACCGGACGGCGTCCCGTCTTCGCACTCTCAGACTAATGCTCCAAGCCAAGGAAAGAAGAATATGATGATGTTGAAAAACACCAAACTATTTATCAGAAGAAGATTACGTTCCGCGGAACAAGGCTTTCTAAACAACAAAAAAAAGCAAAACGCATAAGATATTACTGAAGCTGCGGCAAAAATAACCAATTCTTCTTTTTTATGATACTGAAATGCTAATTTTACATTAAAAAAATAATAAAACAGCGACGAGAGAAAGATAGTAAAAAAAATCACTCTGCCAATTGCCAGCCTACGACTCACAACGATGGGGAGTAAATAATAACTGTTGATCAAAATAAAAAGCATTGCATGCACAATGACCGTTAGGAATATCGCGGTCGCCAGACCTTTCTCTAGAAAAGATTCTATTAAAAGCCACGTCCAAGACACAGGTATCCCAAAAGAAATTCCAACAACCGTATTTAGGAACCATACGGTTAGAGATGACAATCCTGACACAATTACAGCGGCGATGATTAACATTTGCAGCTCTGCATACTTCATATTCTTCACTCTCCTAGTTGTTTCTCTTTGGAAAACCAGGCGCCCTTGATACGGGCCTTGTAGACCGGACGGCGTCCGGTTATTAGCAGGAACGCCGGATCACGAGCTCGGGCGCGAATTTTTTCTGGACGGGTTCCTTGAGGGTTCCTTCTATTAAGCCCACGACCGTCTTGACCATTTCAGCACCCATAAGCTCCAAAGGCTGACTGACCGTGGTCAGGGAAGGCTCGACGGTTTTCCCCTTCAAGATTCCGTCGTACCCGATCACCGCCACCTGTCCGGGACACATGATCCAGCTTTCTTTCAAAGCCCTTAGGGCTCCGAGAGCGATATCATCGTTAAAGCAAAGCATGGCCTGCGGCAGGGTCTTATTGTTCTGGAGGATATCCATCATTTTGAGATAGCCGTCCTCCTCAAAATAGTATTCACACTTGCGGTAATGCGCCGGATCAGCCGTGAGTTCATACCGCCCCAGCAATTCCTGCCAGAGCTTGTACCTTTCGCGCGAATCGATCGAGGCGTCATCGGGAGCCTGGAGCATACCGACCTTGACGCGTCCGGTGTTCTTTAAATGCTGCAAGCTCTGCTCCACTCCCGAACGATTGTCTCCATAGATGATGTTTCCGGTGAAATCCGGTTCAAAATCATTGATGACGACCGTGGGGATCCCGGCCTTCCGGGCTTCCTCGAGAAAAGGCTTGTGGATCGTCCACGTCAGGAACAGCAGTCCCTCCACCGGTTCTTCCGCAAGCTTGGTCTTGGGATCTTCTCCCTCCCGCACCGTGATCAATTTCATTTGATAAGGGGAATTCCAGAAAGCGTTGATTACGCCGGTAATGATCTTGACGAAGTACTCTCCTTTGAAGATCTCGCTCGTGAAAGAAGTTAACAATCCGATGTTCTTACGTTCACTCATGATGATTTTCCTTTATGGGATTATAAAAAAGCTAAGGTCAGGACGTTTTGGGGAATGAACGCCGGAGTGTCAGAATGAATTTTGTGCCAACGCCAAGCTGGCTCTCAACCGTCACGACGCCTTGGTGCATTTTCGCGGTACGGGCCACAACCATCAACCCGAGTCCCGTCCCGCGCTTTCCTTTGGTGGAAAAAAATGACTCGAAAAGCTTGGCCTTCACTTCCTCCGTCATTCCGGAAGCATTGTCTTCGACCACTAATTCGTAATGATCCTCGTCCTTGATCCGGGCGCCGATCCTGACACAAGCGTTCTGGACCTCATGAAAAGCTTCGAAAGCGTTCTTGACCAGATTGAGAAGCGCCCGGTAAAGCGAACGGCCATCCCCTTCCACGGCCGGAAAATCCGGATCGGCCTTAAAATCAAGGCGGATCTTATGCCCCGTGGCCCGCTCCTGAAGATCGTCCTGCAATTCCGCAAGGATCGCCGCGATATCCATTTTTTCGGGCTCCAGCTGATAATCTTTCGTCAGACTCAGCATTTCCCAGATGAACCCGTCCATTTCCTTCAAGGTCTTCCCCATTTTCGCAAGCCCGGTCGAAAGAAATTTCTCGTTCTTTTCCTTGAGCCCCATGCGGATCATCTCGTCGGAGAAACGCGCGAGTTGCATGATGTTCTTGATCTCATGGACCACCATGCCCATCGCCTGACCGACCGCGGCCAGACGCTCCATCTTCAGATTCTCTTCAAAAAGCAGGATATTCTTCAGCGCGCCGGAAAATTCCGAAGCAAGATCGAAACCGATCTCGACCTCCTGGGAGGAGAACGAGGGAGACTCGGAAGCCCTCTCAAGACACACGACGCCCATCACACTATTCCGGGCGATCAAGGGAAGGAACATCTGGTTCTTCAACGCCACAGGTTTTCCCTCCCCCAGGACTTTCTGCGCCACCGCCGCGATATCCCCCGGAATCTCTGCGACGGGGGGAACGGAGGATTCCATCAAAAGGGTCTTGTTCTGGGTCGCGAGGAACAGATAGTTCTGCCTCGCGGGAATGAACCGGGACGTTGTCATCAGAAAAAAATCGATCAGAACCTTACTGTCTGTGATCGCGTCATAAACGCGGCCGATCTCATGTGTCGCTTGATAAAGTTTTTCGGGATCACTTGTCATAAAATGTCCTTTGCTCCATTTTGATAGCCGCTACGCCGGACCCGGGGTCACTTCAAATTCGCGCGAACCATTTCGATCAGCGCCTCGATCCGGAACGGTTTTTTCAGATTCCCGGCCACGCCGCCGAGGTCCGTCACGCTCTGCGGAAACTTATCATTAACGCTTGCGATGATCACGGGAATGGAGCGCCCTTTTTCCTGGCTCCGTAACCACGAGTAGAACTCTCCTCCATCCATGACCGGCATGATCAAGTCCAGGACAATAAGATCCGGCGTTTCCTTTTCAAGAACGGCGATGGCTTCTTTGCCGTTCATCGCGGTCAGGACCTGAAAAGACTCTCCCTGAAGGTAAAGCTGATAGATATCTTGAAAATCACTGTCATCTTCCACGATCAATATTTTTTTCATAAGGCTCCACCATGATTGTTTTTAAGAGATCAACAGGACGGAAAAGCCACTTTGAAAACACTGCCGCGACCGGCGCCTTCACTTTCAACCCAGATCTCCCCTTCGTGCAAGGCCACGATCTCTTTGGAAATGGTGAGACCGACACCGATCCCGAGCGTGGAGGGGGTTTTCTGGAAGAATGCTTCGAAGATCTTTTGGAGGTTCTCAGGCTCGATCCCGATCCCGGTGTCCGCCACCTCCGCGAACACATCGTCCCCCCGGACCGAGGAAGTGATCGTGATCCGCCCATCGGGGGTGAATTTCGCGGCATTCGTGACAAGATTGACGAACACCCGGTAAAGCATGTCCGGATCCCCGAACATTTTGAGAGGGACCTGGGAAAGCCGCGTCTCAAGCTTCAGATGATGCTGCTCCACCAACGGATGCATATCCTGGACCACGAGCTTAATTACGTCGTTCAGGTCCAACTCCTGTTTTTTAATGTCGGACATCCCGGATTCCACTTTGGAGAGGTCCATGATACTTGAAATGGTGCGCATCAAGCGGTCCGCGTTATCGCTGAGCATGTTGACCATCGGCAGTAATTTCTCCTTCTCGGGATTGTTCGCGATCTGCCGGGCAAGCAACTGCGTCATCATGATAAATTTGGCCGTGGGAGTCTTGAGCTCGTGAGCCACGTCACGGATGAGCGTTTCTTTCATCAACTCCACGCGACGAAGGTCCGTGATGTCACGCATGACACCCTGGATAAGACGAAGATTCCCTTCATAGTTCACGACCGGCGTGAGGTTCGTCTGGTAATAGATCTCCGCCTGATGGAGCCGGTGAATATGCTTGGTATTCAAATGTTCCACGGGTTTCTTGGTCCGGACGATCACCTCGAGCGATTCCTGGAATTTTTGAGCCTCTCCCGGCGCGTGCATATGAAAGAAAAGCGAAAGTCCCTCCGCAAGGATCTCCTCACGCGCATATCCCGAGAAACCGCGATTGAGGATCAACAGCTCCCCTTCGGGAGTGATGGAGAAGATGATATCGCTCACGTCATTGACGATCGAGCGGTACTTTTCCTCGGACTCTTCGAGGGCCCGGCTGCGCGCCTGCAAATGATCGAAGCTTTGCACAAGGCGGCCCACCACTTTGTTGAACGCCTCGCCAACCTCCTGGATCTCGTCTTTGGAATGAATGAAAGCCCGAGCCTCCAGGTCCCCCGCGAGAATGTTGCGCGCGGTCTTTTGGAGCGCGGTCAAGGGGCGCATGACCCACCAGGTGATCCCGGTGATCACAAGGGTTACGATAATCACCAGAAGAAATGCGACAAAAAACTTTTCGGCAAAGATCTTTTGGAGCTCTTTTTCAAATTCCATCTTGGAAAAAACAATGATCAGACGCCCGATCATTTGCTTTTTCTGGCTCACAATCGGCGCGATGGTCGCGTACGTGTTCGGATCGATCCTTTCGACCCCGAGAGAATCCTTTTTGTAAAAAAGACCCAGAATAGCCTCACCCCCGGACGGACTGCTGCCGAGGATCTTTCCGTGGGCATCCTCTACGCGGACCTCCCCCACATCGGATTGTTCGCTGAGAAGCTGGACATAGGCCTGCAGAGAACGCCGGTCCCCCGCCTCGAGCGGGATCCTGAGGGTCTCGGAAAAGATCCATGCGATGGTCCGAAGCCGCTCCTCCTTGGCTTTGATCATCATGTCCCGGAAAACATTGAAAGTCGTGAGAAGCACAAAAAAGACGATCCCGAGCATGAGGAACAACACCGGGATCGATACTTTATAGCGGAGGGGCACACGCCAGAACTGCCGCCGGAACGATCCCTCCGGGTGCTCGGAAGCTCCGTGATTTTTCGGCATTGTGTTCTTCAAAGTCTCTCCAGACGTCCGGCCACTTTCTTGGAGATCCAGGTTGCGATCCCAAGAAACATGACTCATTTAAACTCTCAGCGATGATTCCTAACGAAATACCATTCAAACACCGCCCCTATTATCGGCCACAATTCATCAGGATTTGAAATATTTCTCCCAATGAAGGACCAGATCCTCGAGCACCTCAAGATCTCCCGGAAGCAGGGTATAGCGGCGGATATCCTCGCGGGTGACCCACTTGAAATCCTTGCAATCGATCGTCCGGGGTTCTCCGCTCATCCATTTGCAAAAATAGAAAAAAAGAGAGATCTTCCTCTCCGAAGTTCCATGCACCCTGTTACAAAGAAGCTTCTCCGGAAAGATCTCGATCCCAAGCTCTTCGGAGGCTTCGCGCGCGAGGCAATCTTCGATCGTCTCGTCCTTTTCGCGCTTGCCACCCGGAAACTCCCAATAACCGCCAAAGCTATCGTCAAGACGACGCTGGGCGATCAAAAGCTGCCCATTCCGGTGAATGATCGCGCAACCGACTTCTATTGTTTCCATAGTTTTCCTTTCCTAAAAAACATACAAAGGGTTCCTTCTCCCTTGGGGAGAAGGTGAGGATAAGAGGGCGTGGACGCCCCCCCCCTCACCCGGCCTCTCCCAAAGGGAGAGGAGAAAAACTTACGGGTACTGCAAAGTTCGCCAGTAAAACCAGGCCCCATTGTACCCAAGCAATTTACCCGGGGAAATCTATTTATATAAGGAAGGCGCCCCGGACCATTCCCAGGTTCTTATCTTAATTGACTTGAAAACCTTTGTCCTTATAATACCCGCCTATGTCTAGCACCTCCTATTTCTATCAGTACCTTTTTGTCGGCATTTTCTTCGTTTTCGCGCTTATTTTCGCCGCGATCCCCCTCGTCCTGGCCTGGTTCCTGGCACCCCGGAAGCCCTCGGCCGAGAAACAGGCGACTTACGAATGCGGCCTGGCCTCCAAAGGCGACCCCTGGATGCAATATCATGTGCAATATTACCTTTTCGCCCTGATTTTCGTCATTTTTGACATCGAAACGGTCTTTATCTACCCCTGGGCGGTGGCCTTTAAGAAACTCGGGCTTTTCGCCTTCGTGGAAATGGTCATTTTCATTGCCATCCTCGCTTTTGGCCTCGTTTATGCCTGGAAAAAGAAAATGCTCGAATGGGAATAAGATCCTAAGGAATCCTATGGCTTTCACAAAGAACATCTCTCAAGAGGACGGCTCGCTTCGTGCGGAACTCGCCCAAAAAGGCGTGCTCTGGACAAGCCTCGATTTCCTCTACAATTGGGGTCGCCGATCCTCGATCTGGCCCATGCAGTTCGGCCTCGCCTGTTGCGCGTTCGAGATGATCGCCGCGGCCTGCGCCCGCTATGATATTGCCCGGTTTGGCGCGGAGCTTTTTCGCGCGTCACCGCGCCAGGCCGACCTCATGATCATCTCCGGAACCGTCACCAAGAAAATGGCTCCCCAGGTCGTCCGCCTCTACAATCAGATGCCCGAACCCAAATACGTGCTCACCATGGGCGCATGCGCGATCTCGGGCGGACCTTTTATCGACGGTTACAACGTTTTGCGCGGGATCGATCGCTACATCCCGGTCGATGTCCATCTTCCCGGGTGTCCCCCACGTCCCGAGGCATTACTCCACGGCCTTATGGAGCTTCAGAAAAAGATCGCCTCGCAGGAGATCCTGAAAGCGGAGTGGTATCAAAAAGGCCTGAAACGGGAATTTCCGGTGCCTGAGCTTGGGCCCCACGGGCTCATCCCGAAATTCAATCCGGAGGTTTGGCAACCATCCAAGAAAGACCCCCGCACGGAACATTACGGACAAACGATCCTCGTCGGAAAGAAACAAAAAGCCCCGGACCTGGAACTTGTCCCAGCCGCTAAGCCTGCCGCGCCCGGAGTCGCCACCTAATATGGTTATCTCTATAGAGGAAGTCAAAAAAGAGCTCGAGACACGCTTGCCGGACGTCAAACTCCGCCCTGTCCGGGACTCTATCTTACTTGAAGATCCGAAGGATCTCCCGAGGGTTGCTCTCTTTTTGAAGGAAAGCCCGAAATTCCTCCTGGATTATCTCTCCTCCGTGACAGGGGCAGATTATCTGACCTATTTGGAATCGGTTTATCATCTGTATTCGATGGCAAAAAAACAGGGCCCGGTCGTACTCCGAGTCCGCGTTACAAAAAATAACGCGCGGGTTCCTTCCCTTGTGCAGGTGTACCTGAGCGCCGGACTCCAGGAACGCGAAGCCTTTGACACGTTTGGCATTATTTATGAAGGACATCCCGATCTTCGCCGGCTTTTTATGTGGGATGAGTTTCAGGGATCTCCCCTCCGCAAGGATTACGAACAGGAAGATACAGAGATTCTGGAAACCGCGGACGTCGCGTGGCTCGAAGCTCGCGGGGTTCAAGTCCCGGACGAAATGAAGGCGAAAGCCAAAGAACTCGCGGCCGCGAATCGGCGCGCGATCGCCGGGAAACCGGAAAAACCGCGGAGCTGAGCTCGCGGAAAACGGGTAACGTTGAACGAAACAGCTTTGCGTTTCCCGTTCACCGTTCCCCTCGAAACATGGAAAAAGCTGTTTAACTATCGTTGAAAAATAGATGGGCTCATGAAACAGACTCTTGATTTGAAAAATACAGATAATGCCTCGCTCCTCGAGATCAATTTCGGACCTCAGCATCCGTCGACCCACGGCGTTTTCAGGATGACGGTGCAGCTGGAGGGCGAAAAGATCTGCGGGTTGAAGCCGGTCTTCGGCTATCTGCACCGGAACCATGAGCAGATCGCGGAGAACCTTCCCTACGCGGCGATCCTGCCTTACACGGACCGGCTCGATTATGTGAACGCCCTCGCGAACAATTTCGGCTACGTACTCGCGGTGGAGAAACTCGCGGCGATCGAGGTTCCCGAACGAGCGGAGTATTTACGCATCATCATGGCAGAACTGGCGCGCATCGTGAACCACATCACGGTGATCGGTTTCATGTTAAACGACCTCGGCGCTTTTTTCACGCCCCTCCTCTACGCCTTCCGCGAACGGGAAAGGATCCTCGACCTTTTTGAATCGATCACGGGTTCACGCCTGATGAATAATTATTTCCGCTTCGGCGGCGTCAAACGCGACCTCGCGAATGAGGATCTCGCCGCGATCCGGAAGATCGTCGCGAAATTCCCGGCATTCCTCAAGGAATTCGAGGATCTCCTTACGAAAAACGAGATCCTTTGCATGCGCTGTCAGAATGTTGGCATTCTGTCCGGAGAAACAGCCACGAACGCCGGCATCACCGGCCCCGTGCTCCGCGCCTCGGGCGTGAATTATGATATCCGGAAAGTCGATGGCTACAGCCTCTACAAACTTTTCGATTTCAAGATCCCGCTCGGGCAAAAAGGCGATGTGTATGACCGTTTTTATGTCCGCGTGCTTGAGATCCGCGAGAGCCTGAAAATCCTCGACCAGGCCCTCACCAAGATCCCGCAAGGCGAGATCGTGAACAAAAAAGCGGCCCCGACGCTCAAGAACCCCCGCAGTTTCAAGCCGCCGGTGGGGGAAGCCTATGCCCGCGTTGAATCGCCGAAAGGCGAGCTCGGATTCTATCTTGTCAGCGATGGCACGCCTCAGCCGTGGCGCTACCATGTGCGCGCCCCGTCCCTCATCAATCTGACCGTACTTGAGGAAATGTGCCTCGGCCAGAAGATCGCCGACGCGATCATCATTCTCGGAAGCATCGACATCGTGCTCGGGGAGACAGACCGATGATCTTCGGTATGGGAGTGCTCAAAGGCATGGGGGTCACGTTCAAGAATTTCCTGACCTCTTATTTCCGGAAACTGGACGAGGGCGGGATCTTCACGGTCCAGTACCCGGAGGAACGCGAAAAAGCGGTCGAGAATTTCAGGAACTTCCCTTTTCTTGTTCATGACGGCTCCGCAGAGAAGATCCGCTGCGTGGCGTGCGGGATCTGCGAGCGGGAATGCCCGACCAAATGTATTCATATTGAGATGGCAATCGATGCCGCAGGCAAGCCGACGCGAAAACCTGCAGTCTTCGATGTGGATTACGGACTTTGCATGAACTGCGGCATGTGTGAAGAGGTCTGCCCGTTCGATTCGATCTTCATGGACCATGCCTTTGAAGTGACGGCCCCAGAACGTCAAGTAGGTCTCGTTCGCCACAAGGAAGCGCTTTTGAAATCGAACGAATATTTCAAGAAGGTCCGTCCGACCCTGGCCTCCGCCATTGACCAGAAACGCAAGGCGGCAGAAGAAAAGAAAAAGGCGGTTGTTCCGCCGCCCCCGCCACAAAGCGCTGGCGGGCAAGGGCAGACTACGGCACAAGGGCCCCAATGATCCGAGGCATCGAATTCTACGTCGACATGATCTTCGTAACGGCCAAGGCGTGGATCCTCGCCCTTCTGGGGCGATTCCTCCCCGATTGGATCGTGGTGCTCGCGTCGATCACGATCAGCGGCGTCGCAATCCTGTGCATGGGACCGGTGATCATGATGTACCTGACGCTTCTTGAACGAAAACTGATCGGCCGCATCCAGAACCGGTACGGCCCGAACCGCGTCGGCAAATGGGGGCTTTTACAGCCCATCGCCGACGGCATCAAGATGTTCACCAAAGAGGACATTGTCCCCGCGAACGCCGACAAGATCGTTCATCTCCTCGCGCCCATCGCGATCGTGGTGCCCGCGCTCATGCTTTTCCTGGTGGTGCCTTTCGGCGAGCGCATGACCGCATCCAACCTGAATATCGGACTTCTTTATTTCATCGCAGTTTCATCCATCACCATCCTTCCGATCTTCATGGGGAGCTGGGCTTCGCGGAACAAATATTCACTCTTGGGCGGAATGCGCACAGCGGCCCAGATGATCTCCTACGAAGTCCCGATGACCTTGGCCGTCGTCCCGGCCATTATGATGAGCCAAAGTCTCGCGACCAACACGATCGTCCTCGCGCAGACCGGCGACTATGACCTGCACTGGTTTATCTTTACGCCCTGGGGTATCGTGGGATTCATCGTTTTCTTTCTTTGCGCGACGGCAGAATGCAACCGTCCGCCGTTCGATCTTCCGGAAGCGGAATCGGAGCTTGTGGCGGGTTTTCATACCGAATACAGCGGCATGAAGTTCGCTCTCTTTTATATGGCCGAGTACATGAACGCGTTCACGCTTTGCGGCATCGCGACGACACTTTTCCTCGGCGGTTGGCAGGGTCCGTTCCTTCCCTCATGGCTCTGGTTCTTCGGAAAAACATTCGTCCTGATCTGCGTGATGATCTGGTTCCGGGGCACGTTCCCGAGGTTCCGCGTGGACCATCTGATGGGATTCGCATGGAAATTCCTTCTGCCGCTCACGCTCATCAACATTCTTTTGACCGGACTTTGGCATTTCGTACCGCACTTGACGGGATGGCTGATCTCGATCCCGGTTCTGGCGGTTTCACTGTGGGGCTTGGTCAAACTCAACAGCACGTTCATCCCTGAACAGCGTCATTATCCTTTGGAGAGCTAAGCGATGCCGATCCTGGAAATAGCCGCGAAATTCGGGACCTACGCCGTGATGGCCGCGATCCTTGTGTTCGCCTTGGGCGTGGTCACGCTACGCAATCTTTTCCACTGCGCGCTGTGCCTCGCGGCGGCATTGATCGGGACCGCAGCCCTTTACGTAGTCCTTCAGGCCGAATATCTTGCCGCGATCCAGATCCTTCTTTATGTCGGCGCGGTGGTCACACTTGTCATTTTCGCCATCATGCTCACCGAGCATCTCATGGGGAAAACCGTCCGCCAGAATAATTCGCAAAGCCCGCTCGCGATCGCGGGCCTCGCAGGGTTTGTGGTACTGCTCACAGGTCTGATCCTGAAAACCCCGTGGCCCGTAACCCCGACCGCGCTTAAAGCCAAGGTTTCGGTGATGGGACTCGGCAAAGCCCTGATGGGGACTTATGTGTTCCCGTTCGAGGTGATCTCGGTCATCCTGATCGCCGCGTTGATCGGAACCGTGATCATCGCCAAGAAAGATCCGGAAGAGAAGTCCCAATGACCCTCCTTCCTCTCTCTCACATCCTCGTCTTTTCCTTGTTCCTTTTCGCGATCGGTGTTTACGGCGCACTTGTGCGGCGGAACATCATCGGCATTTTGATCTCAATCGAGCTCATGCTGAACGCCGCCAATATCAATTTGATCGCGTTCTCGAAATACACGTCGCTTTCCCCCGAAACGGGACAGATCTTCGCTCTTTTTGTGATCGCGATCGCCGCAGCCGCGGCCGCCGTGGGACTCGCCATCGTACTCGCCCTTTACCGGGTCCGGAAAACCGTTCAAGCCGATGAGGTCCATTTACTGAAATGGTAACCGCCGATCAGATCTTCCTCGTACCTCTTTTGCCCTTTATAGCCTTTGTGGCAAATATCCTGGCCGGCCGCTGGCTCAAGGAACGCGCGGCTTTGTGTTCTATCGCTACGAGCGCTCTCGCCTGCGCGATCTCGCTACCGGTCTGTTGGGCGGTCTTTCAGGGCGCGCATTTCGCTCATCAAGGGACCTGGCTTATGCTCGGCACGACGCCGCTGAAGTTCGGCTACTTGATGGACCCTCTTTCCGCGACGCTCCTTTTCATGGTCACGATCGTTGGCACGCTCATCCAGGTCTACGCCTCAGGCTACATGCACGGCGATCCGCGCTACAGCCGGTTCTTCGCGTATGTTTCTCTCTTTATGTCCGCCATGCTCACGCTCGTCGTTTCGGACAATTACCTCCTCTTCTTCATGGCGTGGGAGATCATGGGACTCTGTTCCTATCTTTTGATCGGTTTTTACTTCGAGAAGCCCTCGGCGGCGAACGCCTCCCTGAAGGCATTTCTCACGACACGCGTCGGCGATGTCGGTTTTCTCCTCGGTTTTCTCACGCTTTTCTCAGCGATCGGCACGTTGAATTTCTCGGAGATGAATACGATCTTTACGGGAGCCCACGTTGCTCACACAGCTTTGAACACGGGCCTCCTTTCGGTCGCGGCGCTCCTCATTTTTTGCGGTACGATCGGAAAGTCCGCGCAGTTCCCTTTGCACGTTTGGTTGCCGGACGCCATGGAAGGCCCGACACCTGTCAGCGCGCTCATCCATGCCGCGACGATGGTGGCAGCCGGCGTTTTCCTTGTCGCGCGGTCTTTCACCCTTTTCATGGCCATCCCGAATGTTCTTCCGGTCGTGATCGCGATTGGAACGATCACCTCGTTCATGGCCGCCTTTATCGCGCTAACCCAGAACGATATCAAACGCGTTCTCGCTTATTCCACGATCTCACAACTCGGCTATATGGTGACCGCGCTCGGGCTTTCGGGGCTTGGCGCGGGAACGTTCCATCTCATCACGCACGCCTTTTTCAAAGCCCTGCTCTTCCTCGGCGCCGGAAGCGTGATCCACGGAACGCATGTCCAGGACATCCGTGAGATGGGCGGACTTTTCAAGAAAATGCCGCACACCGCGGTCACCTTCATCATCGCAAGTCTGGCCCTTGCCGGCGTCCCACCGCTTTCCGGATTCTGGTCCAAAGACGAGATCCTGCTCGCGGCCTTTGGGTCCGGCCATTTCTGGGTCTTCGGCATTCTCCTTCTCACGGCTTTCATGACCGCCTTCTATATGTTCCGTCTTATTTTCCTGACCTTTTTTGGCGCGGCCCGGAACGCCAAGGTCCATGCCCATGAATCCCCGGCCCTCATGACCGTGCCGCTCTGGTGTCTGGCGATAGGCTCCGCCGTGATCGGTATCCCCGGGTCTCCTTTCATGCATCACTGGTTCCAACAATTTATGGCGCACATGGTCCATCATCCGGAATATGAGCCTTCCGCTTTCGTCATGGCCTGCTCGATCGCCGTAGCAGTTCTCGGGATCACACTCGCCGGGATCATGTATCTGAAGCAAAAACACTGGGCGGGAGCCGTCGCAAAGACCTTCCCTGTCCTCTACCGCCTGTCGTTCAACAAATTCTATCTCGATGAACTCTACTCCACTTACATCATCAGACCTTTCGTCGCGCTCGGCCGGGTTCTGTTCGGCTTTGACGCGGCGGTGATCGACGGCGCCGTGAACAGCGCGGGACGAGGAACGATGTTCCTAAGCGGCGTGAAACAATGGATCGACACTTACATCGTGGATGCCCTCGTGAACTTCATGGGGACGCTGGTCCATTTTTTAAATTCGATCACCAAGCGCCTTCAGACGGGATTGGTGCAGAATTACTTACTGTTGGTGTTTCTTGTATTGATGGTTTTTCTCATTTGGGAATTGAAACTAGCATAAGTTCGGAGCCTGTAGTTCGGAGTCGGGAGATAGAGCCAAAAGCTTTTACTCCAAACTCCCCGCTCTAAACTCCGAACTCAAAAGGAGTCATTATGACATCGCATCTTCTTTCCTGGATCATCTTTACGCCCTTGATCGGCGCCTTCGCGATCTTGTTCGTGCCTAAAAGCGCCGCGTCTTCGATCAAGTGGATCGCGCTCGCCACCACCGGCGTCGTCATGGCGCTCGCCTGTTACGCTCTGACCATCTTCCAACCCGCGCAAGCCGGCTTCCAGATGATGGAACGCGCGTCCTGGATCCCGCAGTTCGGCGTGCAATACCTTCTCGGGACGGACGGGATCAGCTTTCCCATGGTGTTCCTCACAGCGATCATTTCCCTCATCGCGTGCCTCGCTTCCTTCCCCCACGTCCGCGTGAAAGACGGCCGCGAAAAGGAATATTACTTCTTGTATCTCCTGCTTGAGACCGGCATGATGGGAACGTTCCTCGCTCTGGACCTTTTCCTTTTTTATGTCCTTTGGGAAGTCGTGCTAGTCCCCATGTATTTCCTGATCGGGATCTGGGGCGGGCCGCGCCGCGAGTATGCCGCGATCAAGTTTTTCCTGTACACGCTTGCGGGCAGTCTTTTTATGCTCCTCGGGATCCTTGGCGTTTATTTCGCCGCCGCGCCGCGCACCTTCGACATGACCCTGCTGGTCGGCATGCCCCGGAGCCTTCTTTTCCAACAGGTCGTTTTCATGGCGTTCTTTCTCGGCTTTGCGATCAAGGTGCCGATCTTCCCGTTCCACACCTGGCTGCCGGACGCGCACGTGGAAGCTCCAACGCCGATCAGCGTGATCCTCGCGGGCGTCCTCCTTAAGATGGGCACCTACGGATTTTTCCGTTTCAGCTATCCTCTTTTCCCGGAAGCCACGCATTGGTTCCAACCGGCGATGGCGGTCCTGGCCATCATCGGGATCGTGTACGGTGGTTTTGTGGCCCTCGCGCAAACGGATTTCAAGAAAATGGTCGCCTACTCGAGCGTGAGTCACATGGGATTTGTCCTTCTCGGCCTCGCGGCCCTGAACGCGAACGGTTTCCGCGGAGCCATGCTCCAGATGTTCACGCACGGAACCATCACGGGCGGGCTCTTCTTGCTGGTCGGCGTTCTTTATGACCGAGCTCATTCCCGTGACCTGAACGATTTCGGAGGGCTCGGCGCAAAAGTACCGGCTTATTCGGGGTTTCTGATCTTTTTCGCGCTCGCATCGCTCGGGCTTCCGGGTCTTTCCGGATTCATCAGCGAATTCCTGGCGCTCCTAGGCTCTTATCAATATTCCAAGGTCGTCACCGGACTCTCCACGATCGGGATCATTCTCGCGGCGGCTTATCTTCTCTATATGATCCAACGCGTCCTGCTTGGAAAATTCAATCCAAAGTGGGACTCTCTTACGGACATCAATTTCCGGGAGATTCTCACGCTCGTCCCGCTCATGGTCCTCATCCTCGGAATCGGTCTTTATCCGAGGATCATCCTGGATTACATGATCCCGACGCTCGATGCTTTACTTAAAACAATCAAGGTTGGGTAAATGGCCTCCAAAACAAGTTCAAAAATCGTCATCCACGAATGCTTCAGCGAAGTAGCCCTTTAGGGTTATCGGGGATCCAGTCTGGATTCCCGCTTCCGCGGGAATGACATAAAAATCGAGATAGAAAATGAACGCTGTTGAAAGTTTAAAATATTTCATCCCGGAACTGGTTCTTCTGGGCGGCGCATTTGTCGCCTTTACGATGGATTTCTTTCTGAAACAGAAGAAACTCGTCGGGGAATTCGCCCTGCTTGTGATCGTGCTCGCCTTGTGTCTCGTACAAGCCCCCGTGAAACCCTTGCCACTTTTTTTCGGCATGTTCCAACTGGATGCCTTCGCGCATTTTTTCCGCTACCTCGCGCTGGGAGCTGTGGGGATCACGCTTATGATCTCACTCGGTTACGCCCCGCTCAAGAACCGCTATGACGGCGAATTCTACGGCCTTTTCCTTTTCATGGCTTTCGCCCTCATCACGGTCGCTGCGGCCAATAACCTACTCATGATCTTTATGAGTATTGAATTCGTTTCCCTGCTCTCGTACCTTCTTGTGGGATTCCTGAAGAACGACCCGAAGTCCAAGGAAGCCGCTGTCAAATATCTCCTCTTCGGAAGTGTGTGCTCGGGGATCATGCTTTACGGCATGTCCCTCCTTTACGGTATTGCCGGGTCGCTCGAGCTCCCGGTGATCGGGAATGCTCTCTTTTACGCGCCGTTCAAACCTCTGGCGATCGTATCCGTTCTTTTCTTTTTTGTCGGACTGGGTTTCAAGATTTCCATGGCGCCTTTTCATATGTGGGCACCGGACGTTTATGAAGGCGCTCCGACCCCGGTCACGGCCTTCCTCACCGTCGCTCCCAAAGCGCTCGGATTCGCGGTCTTGACGCGCGTACTCGACATGATCTTCCTGAATTTTTACAGCATATGGAGCCCCATGCTTGTGGTCTTCTCGATCTTGACGATGACCCTCGGCAACATCACGGCCGTGTCCCAGTCGAACATCAAACGATTCCTGGCCTATTCAAGCATCGCGCAGGCGGGTTATATCCTCATGGGCCTCGCGGCGTTCTCCATCCTGGGACGTAGCGCGGTCCTGATCTATCTTCTTACTTATCTTTTAACGAACCTTGGAGCCTTTGCCGTCGTTCTCTTTGTCGAGGGCGAGACCCGGAACAGCTCTCTGGAGAGCTACTCCGGACTTTCCCAACGCTCGCCTGTGGCCGCGGCCATGCTCACCGTCTTCCTTCTTTCCCTGGCCGGGCTTCCGCCGCTCGCGGGTTTCATCGGAAAATACTACGTGTTCGCGGCGGCCATCCATGCGAAACTTTTCACACTTTCGATCATCGCGGCGGTCAATAGCGTGATCGCGGCCTACTATTACTTCCGGGTCATCCGTCTCATGTACCTGACGCCTCCGACAGGACCAGCCTTTCCATCTCCTTCCAGAGCTCTGTCCGTGACTCTCTGGATCCTGTTCCTGGGCGTGTTGGCCCTGGGCATTTTCCCCGGCTTTTTCATCACCCGCATCCTGGTCTAATCCGTGCGCCGCTTCACGGTCCCGGAAAAACAACTTCTTCAGGATTTTCTTTTCACGGCGCTCAAAGACCTCAAAAAAACGAAGATCCGGCAGATCCTGAAATTCGGTTCCGTCCATGTCAACGGTCGCGAGGTTACCTGGTACCAGCACCCCTTGAAGCCGGGCGACACGATCGAGATCCTTGGCAAAGAACGCGCTTCCGTGGAACGCTCTAAAACAGAGCTCGGCCTCAAGATCGTTCATGAAGATAGCGACATCCTGGTGGTGGAAAAACCGGCGGGACTTCTGACCATGGGAACCGAACGTGAAAAAGAAGCGACGCTATATTTCAAGCTCAATGAATACGAGCGTTCCAAGACCCCTGACGAACGGGGACGTGTTTATATCGTGCATCGCCTGGACCGGGACGCGTCAGGGCTGATCGTTTTCGCGAAAAGCGATGCCATCAAGCGCACGCTCCAGAGCCACTGGGAACGCGTCATCAAGAAATATTACGCGATCACGGAAGGAACTCCGAAGGAAACTGCGGGAACGATCGAAAATTATCTCCGGGAAGACGCTTTCAAACGGGTTTATAGCGTTCCCGCGAACCATCCAGAGGCTCAACACGCTGTCACCCATTACCGGGTGCTCCGCGAAAACGGGGGTTACGCGCTTCTGGAAGTCACGCTCGAAACGGGCCGCAAGAACCAGATCCGTGTTCATCTCTCCGGCCTGGGATGTCCCATCATGGGGGATGAGAAATACGGCGCCAAGTCCGACCCCTTCCGCCGCCTGGCGCTCCACGCCTGTTTCCTTTCATTCCCCCATCCGGTCACCGGCGGGCTCAAGACTTTTCGTTCGGCGCTCCCCGCCCCCTTCAAAAAGATCTTCCCGCCCATTTAACGCTGGCTTTCATTGAAGGGATCCACGCAGCAAGGCGCCGCGAAAACATATCTCTTTGAGGAAACAGGGCCATTTCAGAGAGGAAGGTACGTAAACAGAAAGGCTGAAAGCGGTGAGCTTTTTTCTTATCCGATGTGCTTCTGGACCAGGTCGACCAATTCGCTGGAGTGGAAAGGTTTTGTGAGATAACCCTCCGCCCCGCACGCCGCGGCCTTTTCCTGGAGAGACCGGATATCCGCGGAGATCAGAATGACCGGAATGCGCTTTGTTTTTTTATCCTTTTTCAGGATCTTGGCGACTTCATCGCCGTTCATTCCAGGAAGAAAAACATCCATAATGATCAGATCCGGGGATTTTTTCCGGACCGCGTCAAGAGCCTCCTGACCGTCCGTAGCGCCAAATATCTCGTATCCCATGTGCTTTAACCTGAACATCGTGACCATCAGCAGGTCCGCTTCGTCGTCGACTACGAGTATTTTTTTCAGCATAAAAAAGTTCGCCTTTTCTACAAGGGCAACGTGAAATGGAAGACGGTTCCCTTCCCGAGTTCGGACTCCGCCCAGATTTTCCCTTGATGCGCGAGAATGATCTCTTTGGAGATCGCCAGGCCCAGCCCCGTCCCGCCCTTTTCCCTGTTCTTGTGATCCCCCACCTGTTCAAAAGGCTGGAAAAGCTTGGGGATATCCTGGGGCGAAATGCCGCTCCCGCCATCCCTCACCTGAACGTGGATCGCGCCCTCTTCCTTGCGGGCGGTAATAAGGATGGATCCCGTATGCGCATGCCGGATCGCATTGTTGACCAGATTCGAAAGCACCTGGATCACTTTTCCCCGGTCAAATCTTACCTCGGGAAGATCCTCCCCAAACTCCGTCTTGAGCTCCAATCCCTTTTTCTTGGAGAGGACCTCCAGATTCGTCTGGATCTCCAGAACCGCTTTTTTCAGGTCGTTCTTCTGAAGATCATAATGCATCTTTCCCGATTCCATTTTTTGAAAATCTAGTACGTTCCCGACCAGAAAGATCAAACGCTCACTATTTCTCTTTGCCACGCTCAATATTTCTTTAAGCTCACCGTTCACTTCGCCGGTCAGGCCATCCAGGGCGATATCCAACGCGGCGATGATCACGGCAATGGGGCTTCGGAGTTCGTGGGAAACCGTTGATGCGAACTTGGTTTTGGTCTCCGCGACTGACGCCAGGGCCTTCACCCGGTCTTTTTCCACTCCGAGCATCCTTTGTTCGGTAATATCCCAGAAAAGACCGAAGAGACCCGTCGCATGGCCTGACTTGTCCAAAATAGGCGCCTTGACGCTCTGGATATAAGATGTTTTGGAGCCCTTCAGCACAGAGTATTCCTCTTCCCGGCTCTCGGTTTTCCCGGAGTCCATTACCCGTTTATCGTCCGCCATCCGTTTTTCGGCCAGGGCCTCAGGGAAAAAATCACGGTCGGTTTTGCCCGCGATATCCTCCGTCTTGATCCCGAGATCATTTGCGTAGTTTTCGTTACAGGACAGATAAACGGAATGCTTGTTTTTAAGGAATACCTTCGCCGGGAGAATACTCAAAAGAGTCCTGAACTGCACTTCTTTGGTTTGTGCCAATTCTTTTTCCAAACGTTTCCGCTCGGTGATATCGGAGAAGGTCACCACCGCACCCGCAAGTTGCCCCGCATCATAAATGGGGGTACTCTTGTACTCCACGGGAAAGCTCGTGCCATTCTTTCGCCAGAACACCTCCTCGGTAGAGCCGTGCACGGTTCCATCATGGTAAGCCGCATAGATCTGACACTTCTCCTTGGGATAGGAAGTTCCGTCGATCCGGGTATGATGCCAGAGACTGTGGCTGGGGGCACCGAGAAGCTCTTCCACATTATAACCGAGCATTTTCGCCGCACTCGGATTCACGAATGTATGCTTTCCGTCTAAATTCAACCCGAGGATCCCTTCCTCTGCTGAATCTAAAATAAGTTTGTTCTGTTGACAAAGACCCTCCATTTCTTCGCCCGCACGTTTGCGTATTTCCAAACGAGCCATCCTGGACAAGAGCCCCATAAGTCCCAGAGCACCAAGAAGCAGCAGAACCCCTACCCCGAAAACCCAGAGAACGTGCCGCTGAACCTCCCCCAAGGTCTCCGAAAGCTCTTCCTGATTTATCAGATACCAGGGTGTCCCCGGAACCGGACGAAGATCGGCTATCACCTCTTTCCCGCGATAACTCCGTCCCACAAAGTCGCCCGTCTTGCCCAGCACCGCCTGGACGGACGGCATTTCACCTTTAGAAACAGGAAAACGCAGGGTCAACGCCGTATTTGTCTGATGTCTTAATTCGTTCAGATAGAGAACTTCCTCCCCATCCCGAGTGACCAGGATCGTTTCCGCGGTCTGGCTGGCAGCGGGCCAGGTCTGCATGATCGGAAAAAGAGATTCTTTGATGTCCACGGTGAAAACCACAACGAGCAACGACCGGCCGGAATCATCCAGGAGAGCCATGGCAATATCCTGATAGATGCCTCCAGAAGCAGCGTGACGCAAATCCCCGAAGACCGGAACGGGGCTGTCCCATGCCTTATGGATCGCTTCCCAACTTGCAGGCCCCAGATCAGGATCTTTCGGGGATGAGAGCAGAACGTGTTTTTCATCGTCCGTAAAAAGAGCTTGAACATAAAATCTGGAATCCGTTTCGAGTTTTAGCCGTTCGAGAAGAAGTTCGCCTGTCGCAGCAGCCTCAGGTTGGCGGAACCATTCCCGGACCCACTGTTTTACCGCCGCCGATCCCGAGAGATGAACAATATCATCGGACCTCTCCTTGCGCCATTGAAGCAATTGTTCGACTTTCAGCTGTCCGATCGCCGCAAGTTCCCTCGCCCTCTCCTGCTCGGCCTGGACCCATTCCGAACGATAGTAAAAAAAACCGATCAAAAAGATCAAGCCCAACACCACGGCACAAAACAAAAGCTTCCCCTTTTTGGGGATCAAGGATTTTTTTTCCACAAGTCTGGCATTTTCTTCTATGTCGCTCTGCATCTTAGAAAGCCTCTCGTTGTTTTCTCATAAATAGGACTCCTGCCAGTCCCCATCAAGCGGGTTGTCCCCACAAGAACCCTTGCCCGTAGGGAACGCCCAACTCTTTTAAAGTTTCGAGATCTTCACGGGTCTCGATCCCTTCGGCGATGATTCTGGCGTTAAGACTTTCGACCACGGATAAGAGTCTCCTAAGTGTTTCTTTCTGACTTTTATCGTGACTGATATTGTGGACAAGCCGTTTGTCGATCTTGATCACATCCGGCTGAAGAACGATCAGACTTTCGAGACAGCTCCGGCCAAACCCCACATCATCGATCGCCACTCCGATCTTTCTTCTTTTCAACTCCTGAACGACGTGCACAAGATACGAGGGATCTCCCAGGATCTGCTGTTCGCTCACTTCGACGCAATAGGCGCCGCAAAGACTGACCGGCGGAAAGAGCCTGGAAAATTGTTCCGGCTGAAGTTCTGTCATCGTTGAGGGAAAAAGATTCACGTGTTTTTCAGACGCCGGCTGGACCTCTCTCGCGGCGGTAAGCGCGACCTCTAAACACTTCTGGTCCACGACCGAAAGAATATTGTTCTCCATGCTGAAACCAAAAAACTCCCCGGGCATTTCAAAACCGGCGATATTGGTACGCGCGAGGAACTCATAGCCGATCGCTTTTTCCGTTTGAAGATCCATGATCGATTGCTTCACCGATCGAAAACACCCCCCCGACCGGAGCGAATCCGCGACGTTATCGGTCCGCGGTTCCCAACCCTCCCCGGCGCTCACCCGGTTCTTCCCGGCTTGTTTGCTTTTCGCAAGGGCCGCATGGGTCTCCTCAAGGAGCGCATCGACAGACGCCATCCTTCGGCTCACGCTCAGAACGCCAAAACTGGCCGTTATTTTAACCATGTGTCCTCCGGCGACGACCACAGGAGTTTGGCACATGGCAAGCCGTATCCTCTCCGAAAAATGAACGCCTTCGACCAACCGGGTGTTCGGAAGCAGGATGATGAATTCGTCCCCGCCAACGCGAGACACATAGTCGGTCACACGAACGGTATTCTTCAAGACCTTGGAGATCTCCTGAAGGACGATATCGCCGACCGCATGCCCCAACGAATCGTTGATCACTTTGAAATTATCCAGGTCCAAGAGGATCACGGAGAGGTTCGTTCCCTCGCGTCCGGAGATCTCAATTTCCCGGGAAAGCATGCGCTGGAGACCACGGCGATTGAAGAGCTGTGTCAGAGGATCCGCGAGAGAAAGTCTTTCGAGTCGCGCGTTCAACTCTTCCATCTTTTTTTTCTGCTGATGTCGCTCCAGAGCGTAAGAAAGGATCCGGGAGATCATCGCCACGCGAAACTCCCCCTTCACCACATAGTCCTGGGCCCCCTTCTTCACCGCTTCAAGGGAGAGGGTTTCATCGTCAGTGCCGCTCAAGATCACGCAGGCGATCTCGGGATGAGCCGCCGCGATCCTTTCGAAGGTCTGCAATCCCTGGCTATCGGGAAGTCCCAGATCCAAAAGGACCAGTTGAAAGACTTGGGTCCCGAGCATTTCCAGGGCGGACTGAAGCGACGAAGCCGTTTCAATCGAAAAAAAAGTCCTCTTTTCCCCCCGTAAGGAGATCTGAAAAACCTTTGTAAAATCAGGATCGTCATCCACAAGAAGTATCTTCACCGGCAGCTCCGGATGGGACTGTTCTTTCATGGACACCTCCCTTTTTCGCCGCACATTCCGCACCGGCATTCTAACTAGAACATCAGATCGATCAGGAAAAGCGCTCCGATAAGGACGCCTTTCTCCGGCGTGTCCGCATCAAAGGGAAACACAATGCCAAAATGGTCCCGTTTGGGGATATCCTCTTCGGCGAGCCGGCACGGCCGCCTGCTGAGCTTCCCCACCACCGCAGTCCCTTTCCGGATATAAAAAGTCTCGGGATCCTCGGGAGAAGCTTCAATGACATCCACCACATGGCCGCCGGCATCCAAGATCTTGAAATGCGTTTTCTGTTTCTCAACATAACCCAGGAGATCTTCAGACGCGTCAAAAACCTCTAATTTGTCGGAAAATAATCCGGTGTGCTTTTCAAAGGAAAAGATCTGTTCCCCTTTCTTGTTAAGAAGATAAAGGGAGAACGCGCGAGACTTGCGAAACACCTCCAGGTTGGAGACCCCAGGATCTTCGGAGGTCATGTAATAGATCTCCTCCTCCGAAATGTCCGAAAAACAACAGAACGGCTGGAGTTTCCAGTGCTCCGGCATATGGGAGTAATGTTTCTTTTCGCGGATATTCAGAGAATCCAAAGACCCTAATCGTTCCATAAATCCCCGAAGTCTGGCACTGTTCTCCATTTGATTTTAGAGGTTAACAGTGCCGTACCGTGTACCCTTAATTTCAAAAATGACACGGTGCTGGTTTTCTATCGTTTTTACCGCATCCGTAGATAACGGCGGGTCAGCGCGATCAGGAAAAGCGGCGTAAAAAGAATCCCCGAAAGCGCCTCGAGTGCCGCAACACCCCGGACCCAACCCACCGGAAGATAATCCCCATAGCCTACGGTGGTATAGGTGATAACACTCATGTAGAACGATTCAAAAAGATCGATCTTTCCCACAAATCCGTTGGCCAGAATCATCCCGGACACATGATAACAAAGAGCGCTGAGGAGGATGACCCCACAAGTGATCCCAAAAGTTCGGAAGGGCATTTCCCCATACCCCCAGACCAGTCGATTGAGCGAACCCAGGATCCAGTTGAAAAAAGTAAGAAGCCGTTCTTTCCAGGAAGCCTGTTCGAGACCGACCACCCCGGGAGCGCCCGGCTTCATTTGCGTGGAGATTCTCCACAGACGTTGGAGCCGGACATCTTTGGCGCGACAATAGCAATAGGAGTATTTCGTGTAATCCCCTTCTTTTTCGTAAAGGAGCGCGGCCTCGCTGAAAAGCGATTCCGCGTAAGCATAGTCCCGCGCCTCAAGGGCCTGAAGCGCGGCGGATTCATTGCGCGTGGCGGCGTTACGAAGCGGCTGCCAGCCGGTGTGGATATTCCAACACGTCGCGGCAGAAGAAAAGCAAACCGCCGCTTTGAGCGGCTCATTCGCTTCCTGAAAAAACTTGGCGGCCTGGTCAAAAGCCTGGAACGCCTGGTCGATCTTGCCCTCACCCCGAAAACGATGCGCCTCACGTTCCAGAGCAATGGCTTGCTCGATCCGGGTCTGGGTCACGGCCGGCGGCACATTAAAATGAGGTGTCTTTGGGTTCATGGCGAATATTCTACTCATTTCATCCCACATCCTCCAGAGGAGTTTCCGATCCCGCCACGCTGAAGTTCTCAGGAATCCTATGGCTTATCCTTCCGGCGAATGCGACGCAAGATCACCGCCAGGTTTCGCGACGAAGGATGGCTTTCTGATAGATGTCCTCGTACTGCTTGGCGGCATCAAGCCAGGAAAAATGCTGGAGCATCGCGCGCCGGCGCATCAGCTCCACATGCTGAGGTCGGTCGTAATACGTGCTGACGGCCCAACCCACCGTGCCGTGGATCGCCGACGGGGTCCCGTGAGCATAGAGAAATCCAGTCCCAAAACCGGTATTTTCATCATAGGGAATGATCGTATCTTTCAGCCCTCCGGTCGCGCGAGCGATCGGCAAGGTCCCGTATTTCAGACTGTAGATCTGGTTGAGACCGCACGGCTCATAAAGAGACGGCATAAGAAAAAAATCGGCTCCCGCCTCGATCAAATGGGCTTTCCGTTCGTTATAGCCGATCCAGGCACCCACCCTTCCTGGATAAAGCGCGGGAAGCCCTCCGAAGAAATCTTCCTGTCCCTTGTCTCCGCTCCCGAGAATGGCGAACTGCACGTTCATGTCGCGAAGAATGCGGTGCATCACGAGCGCCAAATGCTGAAAACCTTTCTGTTCCGCGAAGCGTGAGACGATCCCCACGACCGGAACCCCCTCTTGAGGCTCCAGAAGAAATTCATTTTGCAGGGCTTTTTTGCAGATCTTTTTCCCGGACAGATCGCGTGAGGAATAATTTTGCGGAATGAGCTGGTCCGTTTCGGGATCCCAGTGATCGTAATCGGCGCCATTCAGGATCCCGAAAAGATCCTCCTTACGCCGTTCGATATAGACCGAAAGCCCGTTCGCGCCAGGCTCCCCGAGGATCTCCTTGGCATAGGTAGGACTGACCGTCGTGACGGCATCAGCATAAAAGATAGCGCCCTTCATAAAATTGATACCGCCGAAGTTCTCGAACTTGGCATCTGTGAAATTGTCGCGCCCGAGCCCGAGGAACCCGTACGCGTCGGCCGGAAAGGTCCCCTGGTAGGCGATATTATGGATCGAGAAAACGCTCGCGGTCGCGGCAAAGAAAGGATTACGCTGTTCCCATATCTTGAGGTAAGGCGCGATAAGTGCGGTCTGCCAATCATGGCAATGGATGATATCGGGTTGAAAGTTCAGGTCCTGACAAAGCTGGAGGCAAGCGCGGGAAAAAAAACCGAAACGCTCGGGATTATCCGCAAATTCCGTGTTGCCGTCGTCGTAGAGTCCGGCGCGGCCAAAATAACTCTCGTGTTCAATAAAATAAACCGGAAATCCCTCCGATTTCCCCTCGAGGACCTGGCACCAAACAATGCCATTGCCTGTGGAAACGCCCATGGGCCCCAGGATCGGCTTCAATCCGTACTTTTCCTTGCTAACGGACCAATAACGCGGCAGGACAAGCCGGACGTCATGCCCGAGTTTCTTCAAGATCTTGGGTAACGCGCCACAAACGTCTCCAAGGCCGCCGGTCTTGATGAACGGAACGGCTTCTGAGGCGGTAAAAAGGATCTTGTGCTTTTTTCCGCCCAAGTCTCTATTTTCTTTTTGTAAATGGCGACTTGGACGGCCCCAAGCTCCGCTTTGCTGCGCTTGATTGGTATTGGGACCGTTCTTCTTTTTCATAACCCCATACTCTCTTTAGATGTAATGCAGAAACGATTATACCCAAGAATCGAAAATAAACCACTTGGAACTCACAGGGAAATGGACCTTTCGCCATCTTTTCCCATGTTATAATCCACCATGATTATTATTAAAATAGCAGAGGAAATCATGACTGCCCAAACTGACGCCAGAAAAACATTGAGAAAGTTTGGGCTGACATGCCCTTGATCAGCGTCATCATCCCTACTTATAACCGTGCCACGGTACTTCCGAGGGCGATCGACTCCGTCCTCACGCAAAAAGGCGCGGATTTCGAGCTCATTGTCGTCGATGATGGGTCAACAGATAATACAGGAAAAATTCTTGGGCCACGTTCCACGAGCCACGAAATACCCCATCCAAAAGATGTGGCCCTTGGCCCGTGTCCCATGGTTCATTTTTTTCGATCAGAAAAAAACTGCGGTCCCGCCGCCGCCCGAAATCTCGGCATCATGGAAGCCAAGGGCGAGTGGATCGCGTTCCTGGATTCGGATGACGAATGGAAGCCCGGAAAACTCAAGACCCAGCTGAAATTCTTCGAGGAAAACCCGGATTACCTGATCTGCCAAACCGAGGAGATCTGGGTGCGGAACGGCGTACGCGTGAACCCCATGAAAAAGCACCAGAAATTTGGCGGCTTCATTTTTGAGAAATGCCTGCCGCTCTGTGTCGTGAGCCCGTCAGCGGTCATGATGCACCGGAAACTTTTTGATGAGGTCGGGCTCTTTGACGAATCGCTTCCGGCCTGTGAGGATTATGACCTCTGGCTCCGGATCGCGGCAAAACATCCGATCGGTCTCATCGAAAAACCCTACCTCATCAAATACGGTGGGCACGCGGACCAGCGCTCCCGCGAATTCCCGGCCATGGACCGCTTCCGCATCCAGTCTCTCGCCAAGATCCTTTCTCAGAACATCCTCACCCCCGAACAAACAGTCTCCGCGCGGAGACTATTGGAAGAGAAATCCAGGATCTACATTGAAGGGGCACTCAAACGTGGAAAAGCAGAAGACGCAGAGGAAATTCAAAAGCTCGTGGAACGGTTAACGCTGAACGGGAAACGATAAGGCTTTTACGTTCCACGCTCCCCGTTTCCCGATTTTATATTTTATTAAAAATCCACCCCAGCAAAACAACCTGCGGCAAACTGATCGCAAGCATCCAAAGCGCGGTCCTGGGCCCAAGATTTTTCCACACAAGCCCGATCTCCGTCATGTCCGTCACGACGCCTCCCATCAGAAACGCGAACGCATTACCGAAAGCGCCGGTCTGCTGATAAATCGTAAAAGCAAGCGGCGACGTCCCTTCCGAGCATACTTCGAGAATCGTGGCCAGGGCCATCGTGATCAAAAGGCCGAGCAGGCTTGGCCCGAAATAACGGTGAAAAATGTGTTCCGGCACAAAGGTGGCGACCAGCCCTCCTAACACGATACCGATCAAGATCCACGGCAACACCATGGTGGCAAGACTGATCGCGCCGCGAGAGACTCCCGTGAACGCCTTCCAGAAGTTCTCATGGCTGAATTCATGTCCCCGGAAACGTCGCAGGATATCCTGCCAGATCGAAAATCCTTCCTCCACTTCGACCGAATGACGATTCCTTTCGATCCAACCTGCACGATCCAGGATCTGCATCAGAAGTCCCGTGGACAAAGCGATCAGGATCGCCCCGAAAACGATCAGAAAAGCCTTGGCTCCAAAAAAACCAAAGAGAAGGATCGTGATCGGAAGATTGGCCCAGGGACTCGCGAGAAGAAAACTCACCACGGCGGGACCCGAGGCGCCTTTTTTGTGGATCTCCATCGCGATCGCGAGGATCCCGTGGCAACAGGCACTCATCAGGAAGCCGAGTCCCACGGAATAAAAGATCGTCCTCTTCTTCGGGATCGACAAATGCTTGGAGATATATTCCTTGGGAACGTAGTGATCGATCAGCCCGCCCACGAAGAACCCGGCCGTGACCGGCCAGAACATCATCCGAACATACTCCCAGAACGTCCGGCGGAACCCTTCGAGCGCGGGAAAAACAAAGGATGCACCGAGCAAGACCAGCGTCAAACCCGCGATCAAAAAAAACCCTGACTGATACCAGGGTTTTTTCTGATCACTTCCCGCGCAACAGCTCGAAGCCTTGGGAGCGCAGCACGTCTTCGAGACCATTAATACTGTTCTCCATTGATGTTAGGGGTAAACAGTATTGCACCGCATACCCTGATTTCAAATATGATGCGGCGCTAAAGACTCCCTTGATCCATGGCCTTTTCCATTTCCTTGGACGCGGCAGCATCCGCGAGAGCGGCATATTTAGCCGGATCGTTCAGAAAAGTCTTTTCGCACATGGGGCAGCAAAGGCCATAGCGCTTGCCTTCATAAACCGCAAAACTTTCTCCGTTCACGGGTCCGCCCATCACCGGACACATCTTATTGCCCACGTCCACGATCCCCGTCTGGACCGTCTCCTCTGCGGCAAAAGCTTGTGACGCCACCAGCGGCATCATGAACAGTGCCAACAACGCTAACGCGATCACTTTTTTCACTTGAGCCTCCTTTTGTAGTTTTAAAATACGGCCGCTAAAACTGATATCTTATTCCCCCATTCAAGACAAATCTTGTTTTGGGCTGTTCGCCATTCAATGACTGGATCACAGGAAGCTGGATCGAAGCGTCCCAAATGAATCGCGTCCCGATCACTTGCAGGGAAGGCGACAAAAAAAGCGTGTAGCCCCCCGTAGCATCCATGCGATTGCCATGGGACTGATCTTTTCTTTCCCAGATCCCGTTCGCCTCAACCCCCGCCAAAAGATAAGTTGGGAGGCCCTGTCCTTCAGGCAGCTTCCAGGGCCAAACCCTCATTTGATAGTTCAAATCATGCGTAAGCGTATCGCCGAACTCGTAGCCCCGCCTCTCCGTATCCCAGACATACATCACCTTACTGTCTATCTCGTGGCGGAATGTTTCCCATGTGAAATTAGCGCCGGCGCTCGGATTCCAGGTTCCTTTCCCTGGCTGATAATCCCTCGGGATCTTTCCGCGATCTTCCTGGCCGGTGGCTCCCGTGGGAAATTCCATACCGCCGATCACACCCGCCCGCCTGACCTGCCCAAGGGTATTGTCTTTCCAGAAAAGATATCTTGTATAGATCTTGAGATCCCCCGGGCCGGCGGCATGCTGACGTAATTTTTCACCATTCAGGCTTCGACTCAGTTCATGATAAACCACCGGATAGTAACCCTGCGCACTCCATCGATCGGTCAGACCATAGGAAACCGATGTGGGCATGCGAAGGCTAATGACTTTTTCTCCCTCCCCTGAACCGCCCCCGGACTCGTACGCATATTGGACCTGCTCCCGAAGGATCCACTGGTCTTTAAAAACGGTAAAAGCAGTTTCATCGTTAACGGGAATCGCAAATCCCGGGTAGGATCTTGCGATCAAAATAAAGAAAGACATGAGAAAGAAAATGATCTTTTTCAACGTCTCACCTCTCAAAAAAACGCAGTAGCGGTGTTAGCAAAAAAGCCATGAAAAATCCCGCGCTGTAAAAGATAGCCGCAACGACAAACAGGATCTTGCTAAGCGTCCCGGCAGGTTTGCAGATTCCGCCCCCCGTCACTGAGCAAACCAGTTTGGATTGCGGGCGAAAGACAAAAAAGCAATTCAGAAAAAGCAACAACCCCGCGACCCCGAAAAGCCATCCTTTGTGTTGGGAGAGCGGCACAAGCCAGGGAAAAGCCGAAATAAAAGCGCTGACCGCAACACCGCCGCCCACAGTCGCGAGTACCGCCGGAATCACACAGCAGAAAAGCGTTCCCGAAGAGCCAAGAAAAGCAAGAAGGCTCACTATTTTCTTCATGCCCCTTGCACCGAGAAAGCCTTCAGCGTAAATCCGGCATCTTTAACGACTTTTTCCAAAGGCTCTTTTTCCAGGGTCGCAGAGTTTCGCATCGTGATCACAACCTTGCCTTGGGTGACATTGACGGAAACCGTTTCCACGCCCGTCATTTTTTTGATCTTCTTTTCCAAGCCATAGGCACAAAAACTACACGCAATGCCGTGGATCTCAGCTTCCACCACCTGCTCCGCAAGAACGGTGGGCGGCATGAGAGTCATACCGCAGATAAAGAGTGTCATCATACAAAGATTTTTTTTCATGGGTTCCCCCCTTGCCAAGGATCAGAGGGCGAGGTTCCATCCTCGCCCCCCAACCCCGACCTTTTTATATCACTTCTTCACGCACTCGCAAGGCGGATTGCACTTGCAAGGGTTGCAGGAACATTGCTTGCTGGCACATTGCTTTTCCGCAAAAGCGGCTGTCGCAAAAGCACCTAGCATCGTAACGGCTAACAAAGCTGTGATTAACTTTTTCATGGGAATCACTTCCTTTCGATTGATTTTAAAAACTCCACGGCTCACAGGACATGGCCCTGCGGAGGGGCTCGAAAGGAAAAGGTCGTGCCGAGAATGTGCTGCTCAAAAAAACCGGGGGGGGATTCGAAAAGCTCTCCCTTGAAAAATAACAGGGGCTCAATCTTGGAATGAATGCCAGGAGAATATTGGATCTCTACAAATTCGCTCCAAGGACGAACATCGCCGGCAAACGAAATTTTGCGTGAAAGAACGGCTGCTTTTTCGATTCCGCACTTCCCGCAGCATTCTTCGCCGGAAGGATCCCTCCGTTCCGCGTGCGCGGCTGCGGGTTGGCAATGAAAGGCCTCGCTTCGGATCGCTTGAGAGACAAAGCCACAATCGACACCCCGACATTCGCAGTCCCCCACGCCCGAAAAGGTTCCAAGCACGCACATCGCCAGGATCGCTGATAGCCATTTTTTCTTCATTTTCTCAAACTCTCCAAAAGACCGGCGATCTCCCGGATCTTTTGATCCTTGTCTGACCTGGATCTTCCGCCGAAGGCGGTCGTTACGCACGCATTCAAATGATCTTTGAGGATCCTGGATTCCACGTTCCGAAGCGCCCCGATCGCCGCACCGATCGCATGAAGGATGTCCACGCAGTAGCGGCGATCCTCAATCATCCGATGAACTCCCCGGATCTGCCCCTCGACCCTTCGAAGTGACACCAACTTATCTTGATGATCCATACCTTTCTTTTCCATAAACCAATTATAGCATACCCCACGGGGGTATGTCTAGCCCTCAGCCTTTCAGCTTCCCCCAAGGTTCCGACCGCATTTTTCCGCATTGTCCGGGCCTATGGATTCCCGTTCCACTTTCCGCGGCTTTTGCATACAATACCTCCCATGATGAACCTTCTAGCCCTTGAAACCTCCGGACCTGTCTTGAGCGTGGCGATCAAAAAAAGCGGCGGCAAACTGCGCCACGCGACCGTCAAAGGCTTTATGAAACACGCCGAAAACCTCCTCCCGGTGATCGACCGTCTCCTCAAAAAAGAGAAAATGAAGATCGGGGACGTGGATGCCTTCCTGATCAGCCGGGGGCCGGGATCTTTCACCGGACTACGCATCGGCTTCGCGACGCTCAAAGGCTTCCTTGCCGCTCAGCCCAAGCCCTGCTACGGCGCCTCTTCTCTCGACGTGATCGCGGCCGGAATAAAGGGGTCTGACCCCTTTAATCTCACGGTATGCCTGGACGCCAGACGTGGTAAACTCTACACTCGTTTGTACCGTTTCCTAAGAGGAAGATGGCGCCCGAACGGACCGTGCTGCATCCCCATCATTAGCGAGATGATCTCAGGAAATGTTCCACGGGGCTTGATCGCGGGAGACGGGATCAAAAAATTCGATCCGGCGGGATGGACTGTCGTACCGGAAAAATACTGGTATCCGAAAGCTTCGACGCTGATCGAATTATTCGAGGCAAAAGATCCATTGCTCAAGCAACTGTCCGCCCCGAAAGACTTTTTGCCCGTTTATTTGAGAAGCTCTGAACCGGAAGAGAAACTGAAAGATAAGAATCATGGCTGAACTGGCCCACAAAGCCTCTGGCGTCCAATACAGTTCGTGGATCGAACTCCGCGCAGACCGTCTTCTCAGGAATCTTGAGACCCTCCGGGAAAGGTCCTTGCAAACGGATGTGCTGGCGGTCATCAAAGCCAACGCCTACGGCCACGGACTCGAAGAGATCGCAGGCATTCTCGCCGGCAAGGTCACATATTTCGGCGTTGCCACTCTGAGGGAAGCACTGGAGCTCAAGGAACACCATCCCAAAACTCCGGTTTTCCTCTTTGGACATCTGTTCTCGCATGAGCTTCCGGCAGCTCTTCTCGGCGGCATCACGTTGAGCGTTTCGAGTCTTGAAAAAGCCCGCGAGATCTCAGGCCTCTCGGAAAGCCTGGGCCGGAAAACTTCGGTCCATGTAAAGATCGACACAGGCATGGGCCGCATGGGAATCCCGATCCGCGACGCCTTTGTTTCTATCGAGGAAATGGCCCAACTCAAAGGGCTTATGCTCGATGGCATTTACACGCATTTTCCCACCGCCGAGAAGGACGATCCGTTCCGTGAAACCCAGGTGCGAAAATTCGGGATCCTGCTCCAGATGCTCGAGGAGAAAAATGTCGTCTTCCGGTTCCGCCATGCCACCAACAGCGCCGCAACTCTGACCCTGAAAACCCCGTTCTTTAATATGATCCGTCCAGGCCTCGCGCTTTATGGCATTTATCCGGATCCGTCGCTGAAAAACATCGCCCCCATCGAACCCGTGCTGTCACTCAAAAGCCGCATCGTCCTGGTCAAAAAAGTCCGGACCGGAGAATCGGTCGGATACGGCCGGGAATTTGTTTCTGAAAAAAGCACCACGATCGCCGTACTGCCCTTTGGGTACAGCCACGGCTACCCCTATGCGGCATGGAAAAAAGCCTCCGTGCTTTTCCAGGGGAAACGCCACCTTCTCGCAGGGAAAGTTTCCATGGATTACATCGCTGTGGATCTTGGGAACACCGAAGCTAAAGAGGGGGATGTGATCACGCTTCTTGGCGAAGACCAGGACGAACGGATCACCGCTGAAGATATCGCCGGATGGGCCGGAACGATCCCCTATGAGGTCGTGACACGGCTGAACCCTCACCTGCCAAGGATCGTCACTTCGTAGCAGAGCGTTCGTTAATTCGTACCGGACAGCGAACAAGCGCTTTTGTGGCATCCAGCTCGAAGCTGTAGTGCCCCCCATGAGTCAAAGATACTTAACGGAGTAGAATAACCTATGCGATCTAGAAGAACGCGGGTCTATGGGATCACCGCGCTGATGGGAATCCTTGTCGTCAGTTTTTTCGCCATCTATTTCCGGACTTATGCGATCCATGGCGGACCCTTTCTTCATTTTGGATCACCTCGCGAGATCGCCAAGAGAGTCGTTGAAAACCGGATCAAAGACCAGTTATCAAAAACCCCAAAACGAGAAATCACGGAAGCGTCAGAGCGTGAGAGAGAAAAGAAATTAGCGGAACTGGCAGAGCAGGCGATCCGGAAAGATCCGGTTCAATATAACGCGGCGATCGAAACCGTGGCGCAAAGCCTCTCCAAGGGGGTTCCCTGGAGTTGGCGATTGAAATACTTGTCTGAAGCGGACCCCTACCATTACCTCTACCAGACTGAACAAGTGCTGGAGACCGGCCAGAGCGGGGCCAGAAGATCGTGGAAGGTCCTAAGCCCGCTCGGGATGGCGCCTGTCGGATTTTGGGAGCCTTTCTTGCTTCATCCCTACGTGGGCGCTTTCTATTACAAATGCCTCTCCCGGTTTTTCCCTGACATTACGGTGGTCGAAGCGGTTGCGTACGGATCGCTTTTTCTGGTCTTTTTGATCCCGTTCGTCTTTTGGCTCTTTTCCAGGGCCATCGGCTTGGGTCTTCTCGCCTCGATCTTCGGCATGACGACCTTGGCGCTTTCGCCGATCTTTATACAGCGAACCACCTTAGGCTGGTACGACACGGATCCTTACAATCACCTTTTTCCTCTGGCGATCCTTTCCCTCGTTCTTATGGCGATGAGACAAGGGAAAAACATACTGCTTTATGCGCTGAGCGCGGCATGCTTGACGGGTCTTTATGTTCTTTTCTGGCATGGGTGGCTCTTTATTTTCGTTCTGACCTCCGGCGGCCTTCTGGTGAGCGCTGGGATCATGACCCTGCTTGGCAAGATGAAACCTCCTCCGGTGGTCCGGACTGCTTTCAGATTCCTTGGGGGGTATGGATCAGGGACAATGGTGTTCCTGGCTCTGTTCATTACGCCGGCCGGCATGGTCGATTCGATCCGCATGGCGTGGGGAGCGTTTCAGGATTTCATGTTTTTGAAATTCGATCTCTGGCCGAGCATCTTGCCCACCCTGGGCGAGATCATGCCCACTTCGGTGAACGGGTTGATCCACAAGACAGGCAATTATGTCACTTTCAGTTTTGCGATCCTTGGGATCGCGCTCGAGACAAGGCGCGTTCTTCTCAGCAAGGAGCCATACGGCCTTTTCAGGATCCTTTTCTTTGTTCTGGTCGGCATGCCCCTTTTTTTGATGACGCTTCAGTCGGTGAGATTCGCCGTTCTACTCGCGCTTCCGCTGTCGGTGTTCGTGGGTTTTGCGGCGGAAAATCTGTCGCGGCTCCTGGGTCCGTGGCCATGGAATAGCCCGGCTCCGGATTTTCTCGCGAAATGCAGGAAACCCGCAGCGATCCTTTTGATGTCCCTGATCTTTTTTACGCCGATCCTTGGAGCCGCGCATAACTCCGCTCGCGAGAGCCGGCTCATCATGGACGATGTTTGGTTCCGGGCGTTCCAGCAGTTGAGGACCCGGACGCCGGAAGACGCGATCGTCAACAGCTCATGGTCGCCGGGCTATTTTATCAGCGCGATCGGCCGTCGCCGGGTTCCCGTGGACGGAGGCACTCAGAACACTCACGTGATGTATTGGCTCGCGCGAGCGTTCTTTACCGACGATGAGGATTTATCCGCCGGGATCCTTCGCATGCTGGACACCCGCAGGGACAACGCGGCTGAATTTTTGGAAAGATCCGGCATGAAAACCGCGGATGCGGTCGAGCTCATCCTGAAGATCGTGAGACTTGGGAGAAAAGAAGCGTTTTCAGCGCTGCCTTCGTCCATGACCGCGCAGCAGAAAAATGCGTTTCTCGACAGGACCCATGGCAAGGAAGCGCTGCCTCCCATGTACGTCTCTCTCGACAGCGATTTGATCGAAAAAAATGTTGCTCTGACCCGGTTCGCCCGGTGGGATTTCAGGAAAGCAGAAGCATGGCGAACGCGGCAGAAGACGGGCCTGGAAGCTGTTTGGGGCCGGTTGGGAAACAAGACGCCTCCGAGTTATCTCCAGGTTTTTTTAGACATCACGGGGAAATTCCTGGATTATCGCCCCGCCTTGCCGCTGGTGAGTCAAGAAGGAGACGAACTTACATTCGGCGCCGATCCTTGTGTGAAGGTGAACTGGGCGATCAAGGATACGCTGATCGCAGAGCCATCCAAAAAACGGATCACCCGGCCCGTGAGTCTCTTCTATCTCGATCAGGGACAGTTGGTCGAAAAGATCTATGCCGACCCTTTGACGGATCTTTCGGTCCTTCTTTTCCAGGACGGGAAATCGCTTTATGCGGTCATGGCAGACGCGAAGCTTATCCGGTCGATGCTCTTCCGGTTGTATTACCTACAAGCGGAAGGCCTCTCTTTTTTTAAGCCGTTTATTAGCGAAGGATCCCTATCCGGCGGGACTTGCGTCAGAATCTTCGAGCTCGACCGCTCCAGGTTCCCGGAATAAACTTTTTTAAAAATCGCGAGTGGCAGGTCCGTGACACAAAATCAAGATCGGCTCTTATGATCCAATTCAAGATACAGCATATTCCCGAGGTTTCATCCACGAACACGCTTGCCCTGGATGCGGCAAGACAAGGTGAACCCGAGGGTTTAGTCATTATTTCGGACCATCAAACAGAAGGACGAGGGAAGCCTGGACGGCAGTGGCTCTCCCCCATGGGGAAGAATCTCCTTTGTTCGATCCTTCTCAGGCCGCCGCTCAGCCAGGCCCAGGCCCCGATCCTGACACAGGTCGCCTGCCGCGCGGTTGCCAAAGTCCTTAAAGAGAAGTATGCTATCGCCTCTGAGTTCAAGCGACCCAACGATGTGATGGTTGGCTCGAGGAAGATCTGCGGCACCCTGGTGGAGGCCCTATCCTCCCCCTCGAAGTTGGAGGCCGTGGTCATCGGCATCGGCCTGAACGTCAATGCGGAGATGTCGGAACTTCCCCAAGAGGGAATTTCGATGAAGATCATGACGGGAACAAGCTACGCGATCGATGAAATTTTAGGCCATATTCTTGATGAAATGGGCATGAAGTGCTCCGAGTTATATAAAAATGGCACAATAAAGTCGTAGACATCCCAAAATTGATCTCATTTTGAATACAAAGTGGTAAATAAAAGATCGAGACAAAAACGCTATGGTCAAACGTATACTAGCTATTGATATTGGCAATACAGCGGCAACGGTCGGATTCTATGAGGGTGGCCGTTTGGCTAATTTCTCATCGATGAAATACAATGCTATCCCAAAATATGCCTTTAAATTGATTAGATGTGGTAATGAAGTTAATCTGGATGTCATTATAAGCTCTGTATTCCCTAAAATAACAACTTTCATCAAGAAACAGATAAAAGAGGTCGAAGGCTTAAAAGTATGGATCGCTGGAAGAAATCTCCCCATTAAAATACACCATAACTACAATAATTACAGCAGCTTAGGCGTTGACAGAAAGGTCAATGTTTACGGCGCCATCCGAATGTATCGCCTCCCCATGCTTGTGATCGATTACGGAACAGCCATCACCTTCGATTATATCAACTCCAAGGGCTCCTTTCGTGGGGGGATGATCATTCCAGGACCCGAGACAGCCTACAAAGCTCTTGGCCAGAAGGCCTCTCTCCTCCCAAAGGGACTTCCCTTTCCCAATAGGACAAATTGTTTTATTGGGACGGATACCCGCGCATGCATGGAAACAGGCATCCTTGAAGGTTATGGCGCCATGACCGATGAGCTGATCATGAGGTTTAAGGAGAGATACGGGAAGAATCTTCGAGTCTTGGCCACAGGGGGCCTTGCGACAACGATTTCCCGGTATACAAAACATATCGACACGATCGACCCAAAACATTCCATCAAGTCCCTCCTTGCCCTTTGGCGAGAACACCGCAAACAATAGCGCACCCTCCTCCACCTACGCGGTGGCCAAATGTAGACCTCGTAGGTTTACGTGGTTAAAAATTCGCTTGATTTTTAGAGCCTGCCGCATAGAATAGCGCCTCACTTGGCACTCAAAATTGCTGAGTGCCAACCTCAAAGAATTTCATCCAGCAACCTCTAAACAACGAAGGAGAAAGAACATGGCAAAGCAACTTCTGTTCAGTGAAGAAGCGCGCCGGGCGATCCTGCATGGCGTGGATCAACTCGCAAACGCGGTCAAGGTCACCCTCGGCCCCAAAGGACGCAACGTGGTCCTTGAAAAGAAATTCGGTTCCCCGACCGTCACCAAAGACGGCGTCTCGGTAGCCAAAGAGATCGAGCTCGAAGATCCTTATGAGAATATGGGCGCTCAAATGGTCAAGGAAGTCGCCTCCAAAACTTCCGATGTGGCCGGCGACGGCACCACGACCGCAACAATCCTTGCTCAAGCGATCTATCGCGAAGGCTTGAAGAACGTTACGGCCGGAGCAAATCCGATGGCTCTCAAGCGTGGCATTGATAAGGCCGTGGAAGCCATCGTAGCCGAGCTCGACAAAGTCGCGAAACCCATCGGCAAGGACAAGAAGGAGATCGCGCAGATCGCGTCGATCGCTTCAAACTCCGACACCACGATCGGCGACCATATCGCCGAAGCCATGGAAAAAGTCGGTAAAGACGGCGTCATCACGGTCGAAGAAGCCAAGACCACGGCGACGACACTCGATGTGGTCGAAGGGATGCAGTTCGATCAGGGATATCTTTCCCCTTATTTCGTGACCGACACCGAACGCATGGAAGTCGTGCTCGAGGAGCCCTTTATCCTCATCAACGAGAAGAAGATCTCCGCGGTGAAAGATATGCTCCCCATCCTCGAAGCCGCATCCAAAGCCGGAAAACCCCTCATCATCATCGCCGAAGAAGTGGACGGCGAGGCGCTCGCGACGCTTGTGGTTAACAAGATCCGCGGCACGCTCGCCGTTTGCGCGGTCAAAGCCCCGGGATACGGCGATCGCCGCGAAGCGATGCTCGAGGATATCGCGATCCTCACCGGCGGCAAAGCGATCACCGAAGACCTCGGCATCAAGCTCGAGAACGTGACCTTGAAAGACCTCGGCCGCGCGAAACGCGTAACCGTTGACAATGAAAAGAGCACGATCATCGAAGGCGCCGGTAAGAGCACGGATATCACCAACCGCATCGGTCAGATCAAGAAACAGATCGAAGGTTCGGATTCCGACTATGACAAGGAAAAGCTCCAGGAACGCCTCGCGAAACTCGCGGGCGGCGTGGCAGTGATCCATGTCGGTGCCGCGACCGAGACCGAAATGAAGGAAAAGAAAGCCCGCGTCGAAGACGCACTTCACGCGACCCGTGCGGCCGTGGAAGAAGGCATTGTCCCGGGCGGCGGCGTAGCGCTCTTGCGCGCCAGCGTCGCGCTCGACAACCTCAAGCTCAAGGGCGATGAAAAGATCGGCGCGGAGATCATCCGACGCGCGGTCGAAGAACCGCTCCGTCAGCTGGCCTTTAACGCCGGCGAAGAGGGTTCTGTCGTTGTTCAGCGCGTCATGTCCGAAAAAGGCAATATCGGATACAACGCCGAGACCGGCAATTTCGAGAACCTGGTCGAAGCCGGTGTCATTGATCCGAAAAAAGTGACCCGCAGCGCGCTCCAGAACGCGGCAAGCGTTTCCGGTCTCCTTCTCACAACCGAAGCTCTCATCACGGATCTTCCTGAAGAAGAGAAGATGCCTCCGATGCCTGGCGGTGGCGGCGGGATGGGAGGTATGGGTGGCATGGGCGGAATGGGTGGTATGGGAGGGATGGATTACTAACCGATCTGCCGCAAGGCAGGTCATCCCCGAATGTTTTAATCGGGGATCCAGAAACTGGATTCCCGCTTTTGCGGGAATGACAAATAAAAAACAAAAGGAGACACAAACATGAAAGTCAGACCGTTAGCAGACAGAGTGCTCGTAGAAGTTCTTGAAGCGGAATCGAAAACCAAGGGGGGCATTATCCTTCCGGACACCGCGAAAGAAGAAAAGACCGAGGGTAAGGTCATCGCGATCGGGACCGGGAAAATGCTCGAATCGGGAAAGCTCCAGGCCATTGAAGTTAAAAAAGGTGATCGCGTTCTTTTCGGCAAATACTCCGGCGACGATATCTTGATCGACGGCGTCAAGCACAAGATCGTCAAAGAGAGCGAAATCCTCGCCGTTTACGAGAAGGAGTAACCCATGGCAAAACTGATCTCCTACTCAGAAGAAGCGCGTCAGCGGATCAAACGCGGCGTCGACATCCTCGCAAAGGCTGTCAGCGTCACGCTCGGTCCCCGTGGCCGCAATGTTGTGATCGATAAGAAATTTGGCGCACCGCTCGTCACCAAAGATGGCGTCACGGTCGCCAAAGAGATCGACCTCAAGGACCCGTATGAAAATATGGGCGCCCAGATGGTTCGCGAAGTCGCTGAAAAGACTTCGGATAACGCCGGGGACGGCACCACGACCGCGACGGTCCTGGCCCAATCCATCGTTTCCGAAGGCTTGAAGAATGTCACCGCGGGAGCCAATCCGATGGCTCTCAAGCGCGGGATCGACAAGGCCTCCGCGAAGATCGTCGAAACGATCAAGAAAATGTCCAAGGCCGTGAAGGGCAAGGAAGACATCACCGCCGTCGGTGCCATCAGCGCCAACAACGACCAGTCGATCGGTCAGCTCCTGGCGGATGCCCTTGAAAAGGTCGGCAAAGAAGGCGTCATCACGGTCGAAGAAGCGAAGGGCCTCAAGACCGAACTCGACGTGGTCGAGGGCATGCAATTCGATCGCGGCTATCTGTCACCTTACTTCGTGACCGATACCGAGCGCATGGAAGTCGTCTTGAAGGAACCTTACATTCTTCTTTATGAGAAGAAGGTCAGCTCCGTCAAGGACCTCGTCCCGGTGCTTGAAAAAGTGGCGCGCCTTGGGAAACCCCTCCTCATTATCTCTGAGGACATCGAAGGCGAAGCTCTCGCGACACTCGTCGTAAACAAGATCCGCGGCGTCCTCCAGATCGCGGCCGTGAAGGCCCCCGGATTCGGAGACCGTCGGAAAGCCCTGATGGAAGATATCGCGATCATCACCAAGGGCAAGTTCATCTCCGAGGACCTCGGCGTGAAGCTCGAGAACGTCGACCTTGAGATGCTCGGAACCGCCCAGCGCGTCGTGATCGATAAGGACAACACCACGATCGTCGGCAGCGCCGGCACTCAGAAGGACATCAAGGGCCGCTGTGAGCAGATCAAGGCAGAGATCGCTCGCTCCGACTCGGATTACGACAAGGAAAAACTCCAGGAACGTCTCGCGAAACTTTCCGGCGGCGTAGCCGTTGTGAAGGTCGGCGCGGCAACGGAAGTGGAGATGAAGGAAATGAAAGCCCGTATCGAGGACGCGCTCCACGCGACCCGCGCGGCCATTGACGAAGGCATTGTCCCGGGCGGCGGCGTAGCGCTTCTGCGCTCCATCGCATCCCTCGATGATGTGAAAGTCACGGGCGATGAAGCCACGGGGCTTCAGATCGTGCGCCGGGCGCTTCAGGAACCGGCCCGCAAGATCGCGCACAACGCCGGTTTTGACGGTTCTGTCGTCGTAAAGAAGGTCCTCGAGAACAAGGGGAATTTCGGATTCAACGCGCTCACCTGCGAGTTCGGGGATCTTGTCGAAGACAAGGTCATTGATCCCGCGAAGGTCGTTCGCGTCGCGGTGGAGAACGCCTGCAGTATCGCAGGCCTCATTCTCACGACCGAATGCGTGATCGCGGACAAACCGAAAGAAGTGAAGGCCGAGGACAAGAAGAAGTCCTCCAACTATTCGGGCAGTATCGAATAGTCGGTTCAAAAACGTAAAAGGGGGACGGGCACCGAACACGTGCCTGTCCCCCTTTTTTTATGCCCCACGCCTCTTCGTAAAACTCTCAGAGAAACGTATGCACCACCAGAGTGATCGCCACCACCATCGTGGAGATCGCGAGTAAAAAGCATCCGTCGCCGATGTTTTCCAGGATCTTCTTCATTCCGGAGCGTCTTTTGCTCTTGAGCGCAAGAAAGGAGAAAACGCAGGCCAACATAAAAACGATCGCGTCAGCAGCCAGAACCTCATCAACGATCGTGATAGGTTTCTGCGCCGCATTCATCTGGATCAGCTGAATGACCGTAAGACATACCCCGACCATCGCCGCGGAGACCGAAAAAACATCCACGGAGATACTTGCCTCGATCTCTTCTTTTTGAAATGATTCCGTCATCATTCCCCCCTCTCAAGGATAGCGCCTCGCAAAAAGATTACTCTATCGCCATCCAGGAATCAAATTAAAACAAAAAGGGGTCAGGCACCGTGGCGCCTGACCCCCTCTGAACAACAAAAGAAACAATTAACGTGATGACTTGCGGAAAGCCGGAGCGATGTAGCCGCGGGAGCGGCCGCCCCGTCCGAAACGCCGGCCTCCAAAAGAAGCAACCTTCGTCGGTTTGTGTTCGATAAAGCTTTCGAGCTTCATCTCAGGGTGCTCGGCCACAGGAAGCGCCATACGCATCAGTTTCTCGATGTCCTTGACGTCTTTCCCCTGCTCGGGCGTCGCGAACGAAATTGCGTGCCCCTTATCACCGATTCGGCCCGTGCGCCCGATGCGGTGGATGTAATTCTCGGAATCATCCGGAAGATCGTAGTTGAGGACAAGCTCGATCCCCTTCACATCAATGCCTCGCGCCGCGATATCGGTCGCCACAAGGATGCGATATTTCCCCGATTTGAACCCTTCGAGTGCTTCCCGTCTCTGTGAAAGCGACCGGTCGGCGTGGATCTCGGCGGCGTTGTACCCCATTTCGCGGATCGATCGGGTGATCTTGTAGGCGCCGATCTTGGTCCTTGAAAAAATAAGGATGGTGCCCTTGTACTGCACGAGGATCTTCTTGAGAAGATCCCGCTTGGCTTCCTTTTTCACGACAAAGACTTCCTGCGTGATCTTCTCCGCCACCGTCCCGGATTTCGCGATCTCGATATGGACCGGCAATTTCATCTGGGACGTCGCGATCTTCATGATGGTCTCCGGCATCGTGGCGGAGAAAAGCATGGTCTGACGTTCCTTGGGAAGCGACCGAAGGATCTTCTGGATCTGAGGCGCAAACCCCATGTCGAGCATCCGGTCGGCCTCGTCCATCACAAGAATACTGATCTCGTTCAAGAACACATAGCGTTGTTCCATATGATCGATCAGACGGCCCGGTGTCGCGATCAAAATGCGGGGGTGCTGACGCAGTTCCTGGATCTGGTTGTGCATGGAAGCGCCACCGATCAGGATAGCGAATTTGATCTTGGGATCCAACTTATGAATGCTCTGATGAACTTGATAGGCCAACTCACGCGTCGGCACAAGGATCAATCCGCGGCCCTTGGTCTGCGTAAGACGCTGGACCATCGGCACCCCGAACGCCAAGGTCTTCCCGGTCCCCGTCTGCGCGATCCCGATCACGTCCTGCCCTGCCACCGCAAGCGGAATGGCTTTCTGCTGGATCGGCGTAGGAGTGTGGAACTTCATTCTTTCCAGAGTTTCTAGAATATGCGGGGCTATCCCCAACCCGTAGAAACTTGCGGGAGTGGGTTGCGCTAATGATGGTGTCGGATGTGAATGCTGAGGTATAGAGTTTGTCATGCCTGCATTATATGCCGGATCTTGCCGAAACACGAGTGATTAAACAGCTTCTTTGTGGGGCTTGTTTGGGACACATCGAAGATCCGTGACCATCCTGTCGATCGTACCCACGGGGCAGAAGTACCGGCACCCGAACTTGGGAATGAAGAAAGCAACTCCCAGGATCAAAAGAGCGACCCCCACCGTGACTTCCATCCAGGAGTAATGCCCCCCTTCGAAGAATTCCACCCACGATGCATCCACCAAGGTCAAAAGATAGAGACCGGCTGCCAGAAACAAGAAAAAATAGGCTGAAAGACTGGCCCATGAGGGAAGCTTGAGTCGCTTGGGAGAAACCTGGGCTTGGCATTCCTGGAATGTTCCGAAAGGACAAAGGACCGTACACCAGGATTTATTTGAAAGATTCAGAAAGAGGAAGGCAGGGAACGCAAAGCTCCTTAAGATCCCCCAGGGGCACTTATGCGGACAAACACGGCAAAAAATATAAGGCACTTTAAAATAACACCGGAAGATGGGCAGGAGCAGGACCGGAAGGAAAAGGATCCCGTAGACCCATTTGAGCCATCGCTCTGGCAGCACCTTGTGCTTGACCCACTTCAAGATCCACAAGGCAGCCGCCACGATCAGAAGGATCTTGAGGGACATCAGGAACGGCCGATCCCACAAATGACGCAGAAAAGGCCGGCGGCCCCAGTCAAAAAAAGACGCCCCTGCCAGGAAAAGACCCATCAAAGCAAAGGCTCCGAACAAAACCCAAGTGTTCTTTCTGGTCCCGAATGCCATGATCAATTCTCCTCCGGATATTGCTTATCTTGCAGGGGCTCCATAAACGTATTGTACAACCCCGGTCTTATTTTAGATTTTTTTATCCCACGAGGAACTTTTCGGAGAGATTGCGTGTCTATAGGGCAAAGGAACAAACCCAACATTTCATTCACTTCTAAGGAGGAACACATTCATGGAACGCCCCACAAGCCATCGCACCTTACTTATAATTTTGGCTCTAAGTGCTTTTTGTTTCACCCAAGCAACCGATTCATTCGCACAACGTCCGCAGCCCCGCCCGGATCCGTACCGGGGACATTCTTTTCACCGCGCGCAACCACGCCCCCACTATTACCCCCGTCCGTGGGGCTGTATTCCTCTGCGTGTAGCGGACATGCTCTATTACTACCTGGAAGGCACCTATTACCAGGAAACCCCCTCCGGCTATGTGATCGTCTCAGCTCCGCGAGGAGCCATGATCACAGCCTTGCCAGAAAGACACAAGGTGATCGTTTACGATAAAACCGATTACTATTATTACAATAGCGCCTATTACGTCAAACAACCCACGGGATACACGGTTGTGACACCACCGCCTTCGGTGGTCTCCTCGAACGCCCCGGCGGTCGAAGCCCCGGAAAAAACGGTCGTGGTCACGGTCCCGAACCCCAACGGCAGCTACATCCCTGTCACTTTACAAAAATACAGCGACGGCTACGTCGGCCCGAACGGAGAGTTCTATCCTGATTATCCGACCATTGATCAATTGAAGGCGATGTACGCGAAAGACTCCGCAGTCGCGGAAAGGCCGGAGCCCGCGGAGTTAATGTTCGACATCCCGAACAAGAACGGCAGTATCACGAAAGTGAAAGTCACGAAGACGAAGGACGGCTATGTCGGTCCGGAAGGCGAGTACTACACGCAAAAACCGACGATCGAACAGCTGAAGGTCATGTACGCGAAAAGTTGAAGCGATCCCCGGAAAAGACTTTAAAAGCAAAAAGCGCGGGCTTAAAAACCCGCGCTTTTTTATTCCTGTCATCGCGAGGCCGCCGAAGGCGAGCCGTGGCGATCTTGTGGTTCAGATTGCTTCGCTCCTGCACTTTCTCTCACAAGAAAGCACAGGAACTCGCAATGACGGGTCTAATCTAAGGTCCCCGTCTTACAAACATCGCTGAATTTGACGGCGCTTTCGCGGACGGTTCGCTTCTGCGTCTTGTAATCCATACCGATCAGCCCAAACCGAGGGCCAAATCCCTTGTCCCATTCAAAATTATCCAGAAGCGACCAATAAAGATAACCCGTCACAGCAACGCCTTGCTCCAGGGCTTTGTGAATGCTCTGCAAATGACCCGCTATGAATTCCCACCGAAGCGTATCATCCGCTGTGCAGATCCCGTTCTCGGTGATCATGATAGGGAGACCGTATTTTTTAAGCTTGAGCAAAAGATCGCACAATCCTTCCGGATAGATGTCCCAGCCCAGCGCGTTCTTTTTGACCGGATGATGATCCTTTTTGCAGACGTCCGTTGCGAGGTTCCGAAACCCCCATCGCTCCAGATCCACCAACTGCCGCGAGTAATAATTGAGCCCGATAAAGTCCAAGGCCTTATGACGCACGAACGTCTCAATGAGCCCCAGATTGAACCACCGGTGGCGCAAAGCCGTGGCAAGCTTGTTCTTGGCGCTGGGTGTGCATGGCACGAAGGCCTGCATGTGCTGAGCAATGCTAACTGAAGGCCGGGGAAGACTCTCTTCCTTATATATCTGATGGATCAGGCGATAGACCCCGATATGCGCCTCGGTCAAATGGTCACTCACGACCTTCGTTTTCCAGAGCGACTTCTTCTGCGGCGGCCACACGCCCAGAAGATAGGCGTGGGAAAAATAGATCGTGGGTTCGTTGATCGTGATCCAATAGCGAACATACTTGGCCAGACCGCGGACGACGTACTCCGAATAGCGCAGAAAAAAAGCCACGGCCTTTTTATTTTCCCAGCCGCCGGCATCGGCAAGCCAGACCGGGTTCGTAAAATGGTGCAGTGTCACGACCGGCTCGATATTCCGCGCCTTTAAGGCCGAAAGGACGGCGATATAATGCTCGAGCGCTTCGCCGGAGAACTTCCCCTCTTCCGGCTCCATGCGGCTCCATTCTACGGAAAGACGGTGAGCGTTATGACCCAGCTCTCTCGCAAGCTCAAAATCAGATTCATAGAGATCATAATGACGGCAGGCGTCACCTGAATTTTCTTTGCCGGCCTCTTTTTCCCAACGCCACCAATCCGCGCGGGAATTACCGCCTTCCACTTGATAAGCCGCCGTCGCCGCTCCCCAGAGAAAATCCTTCGGAAATTGGATCATGCGGAAATTGTATCACAGCATGGCATGAGACTACAGACTGCAGACCACAGACTACTGCAAAAGCACGGTATCTGTCGTCTGCCGTCCACAGTCTGCGGTCTGTTGTCGGCCCTTGTTTTGCAGGGCAGAACCTTGTAGATTGTCCGCCATGCACTCCCTGGTCCGTCAGATCAAAAAGACTTACGGCATGGCTCATCCTCACGAGCGAAAGACTGTGCTCCGGAATTTCGCCTCGCTTTCAGTCCTGCAGGCCATCACGTATCTCCTCCCGGTCCTGATCCTGCCTTACCTTTTCCGGGTCATCGGTCCGGAAAAATTCGGCCTGATCGCCTTCGCGCAGGCCTTTGTGCAGTATTTCATGATCCTGACCGATTACGGCTTCAGCGTCTCAGCCACCAAAGAGATCTCCCTTTGCCAGCATGACCGCGCAGAGATCAGCAAAGTCTTTTCGTCGGTCATGACGGCAAAACTGGCCCTCGCATTCGTGAGCCTTCTCCTGCTTGGGGCCATTGTTTATTTCATCCCCAAGTTCCGAAACGACTGGATGGTTTACGTATTCAGCTTCGGCATGGTCCTCGGAAATACGCTCTTCCCCGTCTGGTTCTTTCAAGGGACGGAAAAAATGAAATATATCGCGGACCTCAACATCGCGGGAGGCATCCTGACGTTCGTCCTCATTCTGTTCTGCGTCAGAGGCCCGAAAGACTATCTCATGGTCCCGCTCATCGCTTCGGGGGTGGGACTCTTCACCGGTCTCTGGGGCCAGAATATCGCTTTTAAACACCTCGGGATCTCGTTCCGCTTTCCGGGATACACGAACCTGAAGAAACAACTCACGGCAGGCTGGGACATTTTTGTCTCGATCGTCGCCATCAACGCCTATACCACCACCCGTATCTTTGCCATCGGCCTTCTCACCAACAACACGATCACCGGCTTTTACTCCATCGCCGAAAAACTCGCCGGCCTCTGCCAGACGTTTCCGCTCTCTTCCTTTTCCCAGGCGCTTTTCCCGCGTCTGAGCAAGATCTTCCATAAAAGCAAAGCCCGCGCCTTCGACTTCATGCGCCGGATCCAGTGGATCACGATCACGATCTCTCTGATCTGCCTTCCTCCTATTTTCATCTTTGCCCGCCCGATCATTCAAACGCTTTTCGGCGGAAATTATCCGGAAACCGTGCTTTCTTTCAGGCTCCTTCTCATCTCTGTTTTTTTTATCAGCTCCAACGCGTTCCGCGTGCAGTTTCTGCTCGTCTGCGGTAAAACGCAGATCTACTCACGCATCCACGTGATCATGGCAATGATTGGCCTCCCCATGATCTTTCTCCTGATCGACTCCTTTTCTTACGTCGGAGCGGCGATCGCAACCATTATGATCGAGGCCGGGATCTTCACGATCACCTATTTCACCGTAAGACGCCTTAAGCCCTCCTGATCTTCCGTGTAGCTTAATGACCTAAACCACCTACGAGGTGTACACGCTATGTACACCTCGTAGGTGGCGAAACAAGGGCCTACTGCACCGCGACTTTCTGGGCGCTCTTCTGCCCCGCCGCCTTGGGAAGCGTAATCGTCAGGACCCCGTTCTTGTAATCCGCCACGATCTTCGTCTCATCGACCGGTCCCGGCAGGCTCAAACTCCGGGCAAAGGAACCGTAACTGCGTTCCTGCGCGTAATATCCGCTCTTCTGATCCTCGGTCTTGTTCGTGACCTCGCGCACACCCTCGATCGTCAGGACATTCTCCCTCACAGTGAGGTCGATCTTGTCCTTCTCCAGGCCCGGAAGATCGCTCTTCACGATATAGGCGTCCTTCGTTTCCTCGAGATCCACAGCCGGAGTGAAATCAAACCCCGCATCCTGGGGCAGGTTCTGAAAAAGCGGTGAGCCGAACATGAACGAGTGCTGCATCAGATTGCTCATGCGCTGGCCCATTTGATCGAACGCTTCGAAAGGATCATCGTTCATGAAACTCCTGGGCAAAACGGTCGCCTGGACCCGCGGAACGATGGTAGGCTGCCTCAAACGCGAACCCGGCACTGCTTCCCGCGACTGAGAGCTCGATTCATTCTGTTTTCTTTCAAGTACCGTCTGACGCTGCCCCTGCTGGATCAACACGACCGTCTGCAGCAGAGCTACTATGACCAGGATCGCGATCACAATGTGGGTACCCTGTATCTTTTTCTGAGTGGGTTCGCTCATAAACATCTCCTTTTTTGTCATTAATGCATCTCACAGTACGTTATCCCCCCTCGCGCCCCCTTTATCCGCCAGAGGACGGATCAGTCCAAGGACTTTTGGCGGACAAATGGGGGAAAACCTAACCTCGGACGGAGCTCTCATTCAATTGCGTCCACGCGGACGCAATTGGGTGGAACCCCTCGTTGGCCAGACGTTATTTCACGTCCACCTTGATCTGTTTGGGTTTGGCCTTCTCGGATTTCGGCAGGGTCAATTCCAGAACGCCATCCTTATACTGAGCCGCCACCTTGTCCGCGTCGACCTCGGCAGGCAACTCCACCGACCGCTGGAAACTTCCGTACCGGCGCTCGGAATAGAAATAGCCTTTCCCCTTTTTACTTTCCTCTTCCTTGCGTTCCCCCTTCACTGTCAGGACATTCCCGCTCACCGAGATATCCAGGTCCTTGCGTTCCATCCCCGGAATATCCAGATGCAGCTGGAACTGGTTCTCGTCTTCCTTGAACTCAAGGCTCGGCAGGAATTCTCCGCACGTCGCCTGCGGCTCGCGGCGCAGGGACGATGAGAATAAACGGTTGATGTCCCCCTGCAGGTCTGTAACCAGATCCAAGGGATCGATCCATCGATTGGTGTGTTTCATAAGTGGATTCATGTTAGCTCCTCCTTTATACGGTTGATGAAGGTGTCCCTCACCTTCTTACCTTATATATTTCAATTTTTATGCCAAAAATTTATCCGTGCAACTTGTTGAAATTAAATGAGTTGTAAAAATAGCGCGCTTGAGCACAAAGCACCCCTTGTTTAAAAATGACACAGGATTTGTGAAAAAATTTTACAGGTAGGAATAAAAAAAGGGGCCAGGCACCGAAGTGCCTGACCCCCTGTATTCTTTATACGGCTTGAGCGATTACGCGCTGCGTCCCATCGCTGCCTTCGCCTGAAGCCCACTGACAAGATCGGCCACAAGCATAGAGACCGCATCCACGAACCGATTGTACATCCCCTCGGTCACGACGATCTGATTCTTGCCGAGAAGCGTCAGCAATTCCACAGAAAGAACCTCGCCGCCAAGAAGCATCGGCCTGACAATTGCGTTCTTGCGGCTAAGATGCGACTTGAGTGCGCCCACGTCGTTCTTATCCACCACCACGATCGGCTCCAAACCTTGCTTAGCCAAACGCAGATTGAGCTTTCCAAGAACATCTTGTTCGTCCTGCGTGGTGACGATCGCTATGAGAGAAGCTTGGCGGTAGAGCTTGCGCATACCGGCGGTCGCAGAAAGTTTTTTCCCGAGATCTTTTTGGACAAATTCGGGACTAAGCACGAACACATCCGAATCCGTCGCGCCACGAAGACCCAAGAGCATCATCGCGGTCGCCATAAACCTCTTGGCGATCTCAGACCGTTCTTCCGGATTAGCCGCCATCTCTAGCAACGCCGCTTTCGCGCTCGCCGTCGCAAGGATCGTTCGAGCATAGAGCCCGCCCGTGACGTTTTTCGCCGTCCCGGTAACCCCCTTGATCGAGACTTTGAGCCTGGTGAGCGTCTCCGAGAACGAAACCATCGGAGCTTGCAGTTGCTCCGCCGTGAGCGTCCTTACCTCGGAACGAGCAGGCTGTTCTTGCTCCCGCCAGTACTCCCGACCCACATGGCTTGCCCATGCTAAACCTTTTTTGGTCGCTGCGAGATCCTCTGTCGCCATAGTGGTTCTAACAATGAAAGCCCCGCCCTCTTTTACGAACAGTGTGTTTGTCACTACTTCGCCTTGTTTATCGCCACGGGAGGTGAACGTAACCCGCTTGAAGATGCTTGAGAAAGTCTTACCAAAAAGACCTTCCGAAGCTCCCGTAACCGACGTAAACGCGGCCATGCCCTTACCCTTTACATCCCTCTTAGCCCGAGGCTTATTGTAAATCTCCGCGGGAATACTTAATTCCTTAAAGCCTTCGATCTCCTCTTCCGAATACTGGTACGCCGTCGCCGCGCTAAAATTGCTCCCGGTGGCGTTCGGTGAAACGAAAGTATGTAAGAACCGGGCATCCTTCAGAGAAGCCGCCACAATGGTCGCGGCAGTTGCTTCATTAGCGCCGCTGCGGCCAAAGGTAACCATGCGCTTTCCATCAAGATCCAGCCCCAATTCCGACACAATGCGCGGCAAAAGATCGCCGTCTCCAGGCGTTTTGATCGTCAATCCCGGATATTGCTTTTTCAGAGCATTCATATCCTTGATGATCGCCTGGTGGCGGTGTTTAGATAGACTCGTTTCATACGCTTTGCGATCCTCAGATGCGCGGGGACCCAACGTAACAACGATCGCATGATTCATGAACGTTGCGATGTCCTCCCCGCGTGCTTTGGCGATCTTGGGCAGCGCCACGCTCGGAAGATCGAAGGGCGATACCGTAACGCTGGTCGGAGAGCTAAAACTCGTGCCTCCGATGCGGGAATAATCCGAGATAAAGAAACGATCTTTCCCGTTTAACCGCGCACCGGGTTCGTCGATGAAGAACGAAAAGAGCGAGTTGCTATCAGAAGGAGTTTGGAGAGCCTCCGGCCGATAAAGCCCATTGGTATGCTCCAGGGCATCCCCCACGAAATAAAGGATCTGGTAACCTTCGTCACGAAGATCCTTGAGCATCTCGTAGAGGTGCGACTTGCGCTCCATCGACATCTTTTTACCGTCTACATAGAGCGCTCCGATCGGTAAGGAGAAGGAATCATCTCTCCCTCCTTCGTCCCCCAAAATAACGACTGCGGTCTTCGCGTTTCGTTTCGTAAAATATTCGAGACTTCTTTCGCTAAAATGCACCGCGGCACCATCCGCAATTTCTTTCACTCCCTTACCGAGGCCTGTAAAAGGCTCGGAACCAAATGCTTGAGCAATGGAAGAACCCACCGCAAAAGAGGCGAGCTTATCGCTCAAAAGGTCTGCCGGAACGGCTTCTCCGTTGAGGTCGAGAACTTCGACCTTCGTCGGCTTCAATCCATAATGCTCCACCGCGGGAACAAGCCCTTGGGGAACATTCACCGGCTTAAAGTTGCTGTTGCTCAATCTCACCGCTGGACGCGCTTCATCAGCGGCGATCTCTTCTCTGACCCGCTTGGCCCAGCCGTAGTCCTTATACGGTCCGTTCGGATCAAGGACCAAAGCACCCTGATAGGGCAGCTTCACATTCTGGAAAGCCCCGCTCTGGTTATACAGAACATTCGCCTGGGTCATCGCAGCGATAAGAGCACCGCGCCCGGGTCCCCACAATGTCCACTTGGCGCCAAAAGTGCCCATACCAATGGCCGCAAGAGCCGTATATATCTCTTGAGCCGCCCGAGTCCCACGATGGGAGGTTACAACAACATTCCCGAGCTGATGACTGGTCGCCACCGCTTCGATCCCTGCATGCTCTTCAGCCGACTGATTCGGCTTCTGGAGATGGGCATTCATGACCGCAGAAAATTTCTTGATCATGTCAGCCCGTGAGACAGTGTTATCATCCCCCATCTGGATCATGGAACCCATGATGGCCTTTGCACCTTCCCAATGATCTATTTCATCTTCGGTGGCCCAATCTTCGACAGAGATAAAGCGACCGTACTTTTGGAACAATGCCAACTTGTACTGGGTGAACTCTTCGTTCGTCACCAAACCATCGGCATTCTTGGCCGCGCTGGGACCGACGTAATACATGTCGATCTCCGGGATATACATCTCGGAAGCAGCAATATCCAACGCATAGCGCACATACTTTGCCTCATTAGCCGGCAAAGCGTCCACGGCCTCACCCAAAATATCCAACACCAGATCCAGATCGATCAGGTTTCCAGCCTTGTCGCGCAATTGCTCCGTTGTGAAGCCGGATTCCGCGCCATACTTGGTCTTGATCCCATGCTCTTTCAGTTTTGCCTGATAAAGCTTGGTCAACTTGATCCCGATCAGACGAGCCTGTTCCCATTCAGGAGCAAGGACCATGATCTGGAGCTCTTGAGGAGGAACCGCCGCCAGGAGAATGCTCTTGTCCTTCTTGGCGATCAGCGCCTGATCCTTGAATCTTTCCGGGAAACGGCTACCGTCCTGGATGACCCCCTCGCTGATCAGTTCGCTTAAATACTTGGCCACGCCGTGCTTGCCGCCTTCCCAAACCACACTGTAATTCACGGGAATGCTCATCGGGCGAACCGCTTTCGCTAAACCCGTCGAGAGCGTGTATTCATTGTAGCGATAGTTAAGAACGACCTCGGTCGGCACACCCAACGCCTCTGCGAGAGCAAACGTGGCGGCCATGGACACACCGATAGAGATCTCCGCTCCGATATAGGAGAAGCGCTGCTTCGTCTTCGTGCTCGACAAATCGCTCCTCCGCGCCAAATTGCGTAAGGTCTCGTCGATCTCAAGGATCTTCGCAGTGATCTCGTCCGGCCGGGAGACATTCAAACCCACCAAGCTGTCTGCGACGTTCTTGTTGAAGAACTCAATGGCTTCCGCAACGCTACCATGCGTCCCCGGCTCAAGCACTCCGGCAGAAATACCGCCCATAACGGACGCGTTCTGATTGATCACTAGAACATCATCGCTGTCAGCGGAAGTATTACCTTCCAGCACAACGCCGAAAGAAATGGCGTCCTTGGGATCCATACCGTGCTTTTGATCCGAAAACGCGTAGATCCTCTTGATCCTGGTATAGCTCGGAGCATGCTCACGCGCCCAAGCGATCCGTTCATAAAGAGGCCTCAACCCTTCCTGAGAAGCATCCGGACCGTACGGCGAAGGTTCCCTTCCCGCATCAAACCGAACCTCGGAGCGCTTGCTTCCCTTAGACTTCTGGTCACGTTTTCCCTCGCCGGAAACTACTTGCACGTCATCGGAAGGAAACTGTTCGTTCCCCTTCCACGCTCCAGACACAACGGCGCCTTCCCGGACAATGGTCTTGACGAGGTTTGCTCCGATCTCCGGAGCTCCCACGACAGACGCAGCTACAACGATCTTCCTCACCTCCGAGCGGGTGGCGACATCCGCGGATCCCTGCGAGAGAAATTCAATCTGCTTAGCCATGATACTCCGTTGGGTCCCGACAACACGCAGGCGCTCCTGCTCCTCTATAGCAGCCTTGACTTCCACCAGGAGAACTGCCCGAGAAGGCAGGGCGAATTTTTCCATATCTTTCTCAACAGCCTTCATCAGCATCGAAACCCCGATCGTGGACGGAGTAACCCGTTCGTTCAGGAATGCTTGAAGCTCCTCAACTTGTGATGGGTTCGCGTCAGCTTGTTTTACTGCAACGGGAAGTTTGCTCGAAAGCAACTCACTTTGCTTCTCGAGAACTTTCAGCCTAGTTTCATCGAAAGGTCTTTTGTCCAGCATTCCCATGGCAGCCGAGATCTCCGCCGCAACCTCGCTCCGAAGATCTCCAGGAAACTCCTTCACCCAACCCTCAACAAGTCCCATGAAAAAATTATCGCCCGCCTTTTCTCCGGTCACGCCGTTAAGGATCGAAGCCAGCCGCATTTTTGTTATTTCCCGGCTTTCCTGCTGACGCGTCTCGAATTGCTCGGACACAGCTCCGCCTTGTGACTCAACCCCCGCCTGAGAACCACCGCCACGCGTAAGCCATCTGCGGATCAGCCACTCGCCCGAAGCGGAAATACCTGCGGATGCGATTTCTTCCGGAGGTCTTTCCCCAGTCAAGAAAGCACGCACTTTAAGCGCAACCTTTTTCCCGAGCTGCACTCCCCACTGATCGAACGCAAAGATGTTCAGGACCACACTCTCGACAAAGATCTGATGCTCATAAAGGGCCACCAGCATACCCAACGTTTCGGGATTGACTTCATCCAACGCGATCGTAGTCGTTGGCTTGTTCCCAGGGAAGGTCTGCTGTGCGGCATGCCAATCAATGTCTTGTCCTTTGTACTTCAAGTCCTTTTCAAGCAACGCCTTGACCTCTTCTTTGGTAGCGCCAAAAGCAAGAGCTTCCGTTTGGGCGGGCACATTGGAGAAAAGCTCCTCGTGATGCCCCGGCAAAGGATTATGGGTCTTGAGGACACCGATGAAATCCGCCGGTATCAGATGGGTTCCCTGATGGAGGAGTTGGTAGAAGGAATGCTGACCGTTCGTCCCGGCGGCTCCCCACAGGATAAGCCCCGTGATATAGCGCACGAATCGACCGAGCCGGCTTGCGATCTTCCCGTTGCTCTCCATAAAGAACTGCTGGGCGAATTCCGGGAAAAGGCTCAAATATTGATCGTAGGGCAATACAGCAAAAGACCTCGCCCCGAGGAAATTTCCGTTCCAGATGTTGAGCAATGCCTTAATCACCGGAATGTTCTCGCGAAGAGGCTTCGTCCTGAAATGCTCGTCGACATATCGCGCGCCCTCGAGAAATTTCAGGAAATTATCGAATCCGATGTAGGTCGCAAGCGGCAATCCGATCGCGGACCACACCGAATAACGGCCGCCAACCCAGTCCCAGAACGGGAACATATGCTCTTCATCCGGAGTGATCCCGAATTCCTGCACCAGTTTTGCAGCGGTTGATAAAGCGATAAAGTGCGCATTCACCACCGCGTCTGCTTTTTTCTGATCCGAAGTATCAACTCCATAGTGCCGGAGGATCCAATCCTTGGCGGATCGCGCGTTCTGCATCGTTTCGGCTGTTGTGAAAGTCTTGGAAGCGATCACAAACATCGTTTCTTCGGGATCCAGGTTCTTGACCACTTCGGCAAAGTCCGTTCCGTCCACGTTGGAAACATAGTAAACGTTCACACCATCTTTCCTCTTGAACTGGTAAGGAATGAGCGCACGAGTCGCCATTTTGCCGCCAAGATCCGAACCTCCGATCCCCATATTGACAATATTCTTGATCTTTTTTTTGGTATAGCCCACTCGCGTACCGGAATGGATCGATTGAACGAAGGCTTCCATCTGTTCCAGCACCTGGATCACGCCAGGCATCACATCTTTTCCGTCCGCAAAAATCGGTCCATTGGCTGCGACGAGCTTGCCGCTTTCCGGATCGCGCTTTACGTTACGAAGGGCCACGTGAAGCACCGCGCGGTTCTCCGTCTCGTTGATCCTGGCGCCCGTGAACATTTTCTCAATGCTTTCGGAAACACCCGTCCGTTCGGCGAGCGCTACAAGAGTATCCAGAATCGGTCCGGTAATGCGCTGCTTGGAGAAATCGAATGCAACATCCTCACGCAAATTCATCGTGAGCTTTGACACCCGCTCAGGATCATTCCGGAAAAGTTCCCGGAGAGCATTCGCCTTCTTTTTCATTTCTTTGGCAAATGCGCGTAATTGTTTCCATTCTGGGGTCTTCGGCGTATCAACGCGCGGCAGCACCCCTTCACGCACCTCGGAGCGTTTGCTGGACACAGCTCCGCCTTTGGCTGAAGGGATGTCGTTACGAACCATCGCGTTCTTTCCCTGTTTTCTCATATCGATAATATTTGGCCAAAACACCGCTCTGAGTGCCGCTCCCGCGGAATAGGCAAGGTTTTTACCGATCTCTGGAATCCCAAGGGCCGCTGAGGCCAAATACGTCTTTTTTCTCATCTCCGAACGCTGCGCGGAAACAAAAAAATCCATCACTTCGCGCATGCTCTTCATCAGGACAGGCACCAGATCGCGCTCTGTATCGAGCACTTCGCCGTAGAGACGAACACTGCCGTCCGTTCCTGATTTTCGCGGGAACACCTTCCGCCCGCCTTCGAACTGAAGCTGGGCGCCGCCCGCGTCGGCTATATCCATATTCGTAACCTTCCACGGAATTCCCGCCTTGGCGAGAGTTGCTTCCATTTTCGTCGCAAATTCACGCCGAAACGTATCCTCTGACGGGTTACCGAGACGCAACGCGAGAGCATAATAATTCTCGGCGCCATCTTCTTTGCTGATCCCGTCACGCACTGTCGCGATCCGCTTTTGTCCGGTCTTTTCTTCAATGAACGCCCACATCTCGTCCGACAATTCCTGCCATGTCTTTCCCGTCTCAGCCATCATTTCGAGCATGAGCGTCGCGAGACCAATGGAATGATCAAAGAAGAGCTGTCCTTTCTTGTTGAAAACAATGTGGCCGCTCTCTTCCACAGCCACAAGGACATCGTTTAGATTGCTGTCATAATATTTATTTGGACCCGCAAACCATTTTGAGCCCACGGGAGTCACATCCACCTTCCCGAGTCCGAGCGCCTGCGCCAACGCGTCCAACCCGCCCGTCGTCGGCACCGTACGCACAATGTGCCCCTTTTGACCTTTGTACTTCGCCAGATAATAAGCGGCGAGCATGCCGATCTCGTTCGGGATGATCTCTTTGCCGAGTTCCGCCACCAAGCGATCCGCGTCCCCGTCGATCAAAAGAGCGAGGGTCTTCATCGGATCCTGGGCCACGAAATCCTGATAATCCTTGCCCCGCATCCAGGCCCGCGTCGGATCCGGCGCGAAACGAACTCTCTTCATTTCACCTGTATTCGCATCTTGATATTCCACCCAACCCAACATTTGGGATTTCATGGACGGATCGTTCATGAGCTTCGTGTTGAACGCCAAGAAGCCTTTATTATTGTTGATAATACCCATCGCCCGGAGTACGCGGGGGCCGAACTGGGACATGCCTCCATTCATCGTATTGAGCGCGATCTTGAAAGCCGGGAACTTCGCCCGGATCTTGTCTCCGATCGTTTTGAGATCAAAGGCTTTCTGCATGCGCCGGAATTCCACGGTATCCGGATCGTCGTTATCGCCATCTTTTGACACCACGATCTTTCCTTCAATGACCGCCTGATCGAAGTTCAGCACCGGCACTTCTTTAGAAAATTCCGCGTCATTGATCTTCGCGGAAATAAGTCCCGTAAAGCTGTCCGCCGCGGGGGCATTCCACATGAACAACTTAAACCCGGACACCAGCTTGCCGGATTTCGGGTCCACCACTTCGTTGTGGCTCGCCGTTCTCATCACGGCGGCAAAAATATCCCTCGGGTGCACGTTCTCGCCGGACGCCGAGATCATGAAAGGCGCCGCGACAGCCTTCGGAACGAACAACACCTTGAAACCATAGGCCGCAAAAACCTCCGCGACGGCTTTGGATTCGCTCATCTCGCCCGGAGTAAAGCCATTATCGCCCTGCGGACGAGGATCAAATCCCACCATCACCCACGGCAATTCTGTCCCCGGATGGGCCTTGCGCCACTGAGCCGCCAGCACGTCTGCGGTCCCCGCAGCAATGCGCCGCTGGCCGTCGATCTCGATATCGTCCGAACGGATCCCATTCGTCCCGAAAGCGCGCTTGATCGCCACTTCGTCGGCAGCGATCTCGATCCATTTCGCTTCCGGCAGCACTTCCGCTCTCAGTTCCGAACGGTTGGACACAGCTCCGCCTTGATGCTGGCCTTGAAATTGCCGGAGGGCGTTAATGGGCGTGATCCGCAGGCCGGATATGCCGGCGGTATTCATTTCCACGATGCTGCCTAAATTTTCTTCTCCAAGAGCTTTAAAAAATTCTGCGACACCTTCCCAATTCTCATACACAACCGGCGTAATTCCGGCGTTGATCAGATTGAGCGTCTGCTTGACTGCATACGGCTTTGTCCGATCGACAAGTGCCTGGGTCACTCCGGCTTCACGCAAAAACTCAGCAGGAATATGCGCCGTATACGCGCCAATCCCTTGCGTGGCTTCCGTCGCACCGGCAACGATCGTGACTTGTGGACGGGACGCAACCTGACTGACATCCTCAAACAACGAACTCACCTTTTCTCCGGAAAGCTCTCTTTGCCAGGCGCGATAATCAAGACGGCTCACGGCATGAATGATCTTCACTCCGCTTTCTGTATTGACGCCACGTTCCGCGTAGGCGCTCATATATTCGGCGGGCGATGGCGCACGCGTTGATTTTGCGTTATAGATCGTAGTGAGTCTCTCACCCGTTTCCTGCGCGGCAAAAGAGATATTGGCCGTTGAATCTTTGCCGGGTTCAGCCTTCGCGAGCGCTGAGGCTCTCCCGATAAAAGCGCCTCCATATCCAGCCTTTTTTAATCCGGCAAAATTCTTCACATTCCCGCCCCCGCCGTAAAGGACCGCAACCTGATCTTCGCTCATTCCCGCAGCCTTAGCGATCGCCTGAACGGTATAAGCCCGGCGGAATTCCGCCAGTTTCTCAGAAATAGCAACCGTCTTGATCCCCTCGATCGGCTCATACGCCTTCTTAATGAGATCCCTGACGTCTTCGGGCTTCAACCCGGAAAACAAAATTCCAATTTCATACTCGATTTCTGTTTTCGTGCTTATCTCTGAAATAATCTTCGCCTTCAGATCATGCTCCTTCTTCAAGCTGGCAGTGAGATCCGAAGCATTCCTAAACTCTTCTTCATTAAAATCAAACAATTTCAGATATTCCCCGAACTGCCCTATGAGCTGGTCAATAGAAGCCTCCCTAATAAACTCAGCTTCCTGATATAACTTTCGCAGGGTTTCGTACGATCTGTCCTTCGACTTCAGGGTTTGGGTCATGAACTTGTCTGTAATCGCCTTAAGGTCCGTCGGAAACTTCCTTAGCCCCATGGCTTCGAAATCCGTTGTTTTTCCATCCTTGGTCAAAGTGACAGGAAAATCGCCGAACGCCAAAACCACTTTGAATCCGGCGGCAAGGAATTCATCCAACTGTTTCCTCGCGCTCTCGGCTGTGACACCCAAAAATTCCTTGGTTTCAGAATGGTTGATCACCACTCGCGCAGCATCCGCCACATCCTCGGGCCTCACGTCCGGCCCAATCTGGACCGCGACACTGATCGGACTATACAAATAAAGATACGCGCCGTTTTTCTTGATCCTGTCCATGTTGTCGCTGGCACGCCACATCTTCTCCAGTTGTTTCCGGGCATCCTCCGCCGTGACCTTAAAATGGGAAGCAAAGGCCTCCACGCTAAAAGGCTTATAAGCGCCAAAAGCTTTTTTAATAGCCTGCACACTCGCTGCCGGACGGTGGGCAACCGTCTTGGTTTCCTGCATAAAGAAAGAATCGGGTCTAATCAGAATAAGATACTGTTCGGCCAAAACGTCTATCTGAGTCTTGTCAGAAGGAGACGCGCCGCTTCCCAGTTCCCTTCTAGAAGCGAGAACCTTCGCTGACAATGCTTTCCGAGCAGAAAGACTGTATTCCGCCACCCTCTTCGCGACATCGATCATGGCCTGACGGCTTCGGATCGTATTCCCGTCAACGTCTTCGAGAATTTTTTTAAGCTCCGCCATTTGCTGTTCGCCAGCTTTTTGGGTTAGCTTTGGATCATGGATCTCGATCCCATGAGCGTTGTAATAGAATTCTGATCCCTTTAGCTGACGCACTTCCGAGCGGCTGGCGGCCTTCCTGGTTTCCGTGATGAAGAAAGATTCGGCCGCGGTCAGCAGCTGATGCTGCATGACCAAAACTTCCCTCTGAGTCTTGTCAGAACGCAGTGCGCCGCTTTCCAGCACATCCATGGAAGCGAGGACTTCCGCTGCCAAAGCTTTCCGAACTGAAGGGCTGTATTCCGCCACCCTCTTTGCGACATCGATCATGGCCTCAGAGCTTTGGATCGTGTTCCCGTCAACATCCTCGAGGATCTCTTTAAGCGCCGCCATTTGCTGTTCGCCAGCTTTTTGGGTTAGCTTTGGATCATGGATCCGGCTCCCATGGGCGTTGTAATAGAATTCCGCTTCCCCAAGTTTACGCACTTCCGAGCGATTGGCGATCGCCGAAGTCGCGAAAGATTCGGGCTCCGACAGCAGCCTTCGCTTTGCGCGCAGAACATTCAATTCAGTTTCGTTGTTGCCGCTGGGGTCCTCTTCCAGCGACTGCATAGAGGAACTGATCTCCAACGACAAAGCTTGCCGAACAGAACGGGGATATGTTGACGCTATTTCCGCAAAATGCTGCATGGCCACATTGCTAGCGATCTTATGATTGTCAACACCCTCAAGCATTTCACCAAGTTCCGCCATTTGATTCTGGCCGGCCGCTTGGGATAATTCCGGATCATGGATCCGGACACCATGAGCCTCGTAAAGGAATGTCTGCGAGGCGCGAACTTCCGAGCGAACTGCGGCTACGTTGCCAAATAAGGAAGAATTCGAAAGAGCGGATGAAAGTGACGCCCGATCCAGGACGGGAGCGGAATTAATAAGACCCTTCACAAGTTCCCGGATGGAAGCAAGCCAACTACCCAACTTCGCACCAAGGATCTGACGCATGGAGGCGTCTTCGATCAACGGCTGGCCCATCTGGGACGATTCAAAATCGCGAGCACCAAAAATGGAGCGAAGATAGATCTCATGATCGCGTTTCGAGATCTCGTTGATCCGCGGCGTGACCTGCATGTAGGCACACCCCTGCGAAGCGGCAAGTTTCTTGAGACCTTCGGCGTGGAAACCGCCGGTCACGATCACGGCGTTCTTTTCTTTCCGCTCGTCCATTTTCTTCAGAGCGTTGGCGAACATCTTGTTTTCGCGGACGATGGCAGTCTCGTAAAACTCGACTGCATCCGCGAAAATAGACTGAAGACTGGAGACTGAAGACTGCAGGCCTTTCGTTTTAGTCTCTGGTCTCTGGTCTGTAGTCTGTAGTCCCACCGCAAGCTCTTTGGATAAACTAGGCAGATTCCGCAACTCTTCGTACTCGGAACGCGTCATTTCAAGACTGAATAGACGCTTGAGCAGGGAGAGCTTGCGTGTGGCGGCGACATACTCTTTTTCATCCGGGCTCTTGGCGAGCACATCCAGGATCCGTTCCTTGAGACGCGCCACTTCCGCATGCAAGCCT
>JAZDJU010000009.1:0-2624 GCA_043803685.1 Candidatus Omnitrophota bacterium | reverse complement strand
ATAGATGTCTTTCATGTTTGTTATGGTCATAAGCTTATCGGACGCGGTGTTCAAAGCAGTAAGTTCCTTGCTGTATCGGGCAAGGGATTCCTCGGTCCGTTTCCGTTCAATCCCAAGGGCCACAATATCGGCCACAGATCTCAGCGAATTCATCGTTGTTTCAGCAAGCTGATTGCGGCTGAACATCGCCATCACGCCTACCAGCCGGTCCTGTACGATCAGGGGATACCCCGCGAATGCGACCATCCCCTCCCTCCGCGCCCACTCCTGGTCCCCGACCTGCGGGTCTCCGACAACCTCGTTCGTCATGTGCGGCTTTTGCCCTTTGGCGATCATGCCTATCTTGAATTTGCCAACCGGGACCCGGCCGTGCGGGCCGTTGATATGTGTGTACATCCCCGCACTTGCCTGCATATCGAGCACATTGTCCTTCTCATTCAGTGTCCAGATGCGCGCAAAAGCCGCATCATGATGCCGGACCATCGCCTCCGCGCATTGCTGCAACACGGCCCGCAAGTCGCCGCCCGTGGTCAGCGCGACACCGATCTCAGCGCCCAAAGCCGCCTGATGGACCCGTTCGATCAGTTGATCCTGCGCCCTCTTTTGATCAGTGATGTCGCGCACCGTGGCTTGCAGCAAGGCCTGCCCGCCAATATCCATACGAGTGAGCAAGACCGTGGTGGGAAATAACCCGCCTCCCCGGCGCCGGTGGGTCCACTCGAAGGAGTGAGATCCCCTTGCCATCGCCGTTTGGATAATCTCGGCGGCCTTCTCGGACGAGAGCCGTCCATCAGGCTGGAATTCGGGCGAGAGCTCCCACAGCCCGAGCGCGGTAAAAGCCGCTTCGTCGCAGACCTCGAACATCTCCACCGTGGCCGGATTCCCGGCGGTGAAACGCCACGAAGGCGGAGATAGCGTCATGATCGCGTCGCGCGAGCTCTCGAACAGAGTGCGGTGTTTCTCCTCGCTCGTCTTGAGGGCCTCTTCCGCCCGCTTTTGCCCTATGATACCGGCCATTACACCCGTTATCGCTTTGAGAAATTCCTCTTCTCTTTTATCTCTGCGATGTCCGGCGCTCAAATACAGATTCAGCACCCCGAGTACTTTGTCGTAGAACTTGATTGGAACACAGTAGTGACCATGTGGAGAAACACCCTCATACAGATTGTCGTGGCGCTCATCAACGCTGTTGGCAAACTCGATTTCTCCTGTCAGGGCGGCTCGACCACAGATACAGCGGCCAAACGGAACTTCTGCGCATATTGTCGCCAACGGTGGGGCGAGTCCCTTTTGGACCACCATAACCAGCACATCAGATTTTTCTTTGACCAGAAAGATACATCCCTTTGCTTCCACTTTGAGCCAGGGTAGGGAAATGATAATCTCAAACATCTTATCCAATTGTTCTTCAAGATGGATATTCAATAGTGAGATGTTCAATAATGTATTGATAGCAGTCTCGTGGTCCACTTTCTCGCGGTAGTTTCTGTATGCCAAGAAAAAGGCGATGCCCAGGACGAACACCACGGTACCGAGGAGAAAGAGCGTATTCTTGAGATTTTCCCACTCGAAAGCAGTCACTTCATCTAACGGCACATTCACGACGACGATCCACGAGGCGTTCGCATATGACATCGAAGCAAAGGCCGCGGCCTTCCTTTTTTCTCCTCTGATCTGGTATTCCGTGGCGCCATCCACTCTCCCCAGCATCATCTCGACGTGGTCGAAGGAAGCATGGCATTGATTGCAAGTCTCATCCTTTTCCCGGATGTTTCTCATCACCATCTCCGGGTGCTCGGATTGCAGCAAAACCGTTCCGTCCTTATCCATGATCCATAACTTGTGCAATTTCATCGACGGAGTGAACAAGAGCGACCGCTCGGCAAGCATTCCCTCCAGATCGACCTTGAACATCAGAGCGCCGGCGAATTTTCCTCCAGGCTTTTGCCGACCGCCGGTGGTGGATTCCCGATACAAGGGGGTGAAAAGGAAAATTCCGAAATGGGTGGAAGCAGGGCTTCCTGCAGTCACGGGTATGCGCCGTCCGTCCGCCTTCTCATACCCAATCCAGACCGACCCTTTATTTACCGGGTCTCTTGCCCAGGAGAAGAAGTTATCTTGGGAATGATTTTCTCCCATGACGACTGCGGTCGTGGAATAGGCGACGGTTCCTTTCTCGTCGAGAAGAGATATATCCTTGATTTGAGTCGACTTTAAGCGTTCGTAATTCAACTGGATATCGGCCGTGATCCTCTCTCTGCCGGAATTCTGCCGGGAGATAGGAGAGGAAAGACTCCGGAGGTCAAGGGAACGGGTACGGAGGTACGATTCGATTTGCATGGCGGTCTGCCGGGCAATCTGGAGTTGATTTTCGTTAAATTGGGAGAGGATTTTTTCCTTGCTTGTCTGATGTATCTGAAAAGTGAAGAAGAAGACGGCCAGAAAAGCCCCTGCCGTGAGTATAATACCCGTCAGATTTTTTCTCATGACTGTACCTCTGTGTAACAGCTTTTGCCGACCGCCGCCGGTGGATTCCCGATACAAGGGGGTGACAAGGAAAATCCCAAAATGGGGAGGCGCAGGGCTTCCTGCGGTCACGGGTATGCGCCGTCTGTCCGCCTTCT
>JAZDJU010000008.1:0-25637 GCA_043803685.1 Candidatus Omnitrophota bacterium | reverse complement strand
CCCTCAAAAAGCGCGACATCCTTTGCCTTGACCCACCCCCGGACATACGGCGCCTGAACGTAGAACCACTTGCCGTCGCTCGATGTGTGATAGATTGCCACGGGCGTCCAAAGCTTGATCTGCGTGTATTGCAATTGATCGAACTCTACGTCCCCTTTACCTTCGATCATCTTGAACATCGTCGGGATCGCGCGGACAGAAGTCGCGCGGGTCGCCACACCCCACTTCGTTTTGATCTTCGCGGGCACTTGATCGATCTGCACAAGGGGCTTGATCTCTTCATCGAAAAAGCTCTTCGGCACCGTTTTGTCGTTCTCGTCGAAAAGTTTCCGGTTCCTGAGCGTACTGTATTCGAGCTGAAGCTGATCGCTGATATCCTTCCCGGCACGCGATTTATCAAGTTTCAGAACGTCGATATTCTCAGGCACCATGTGCTTGATCTCGTCATTGAAATGCTTCACCTGGTCCAGGGTCTTCACGGGTTTCTCAGCTCCGGGGATACGCCGGATCCAGTAATCCGCCGATTGCATCGCGGGAGTCGCGCTCGTGAGGATCATCGGTCCTTTGGGGAGTGGCGGAAGCTTTTCCTCCGCATAGGCGATTGAAACAATAAAGAGGAATGCGAGCAGGAATAAAAAGTTCTTTTTCATGTAAAACTCCATTAGGGCTTTTCAGTAAGTGCAGGAATGGTCCAACACGTCTAATCTACTCACAAAAGACGTTCGTGACCACGAATTTTGTATACGTTGTAACGGCAGAAGCCCCATCAGGCTTGATTGCTCGAGGATCCTTCGGCGATCGTCCGGCCGACCACGGTCCCGCTCGCCCAGGCCCACTGAAAATTGAATCCGCCAATGCGCCCGTCCACATCCAGGACCTCCCCCGCGAAAAAAAGGCGGGGGCATACGGTCGATTCCAGTGTCTTGGGATCCACTTTTTCAAGATTCACCCCGCCCGAAGTCACCTCAGCCTTTTCGAACCCATGCGCGCCGCTCACGCGAAGCGGGAAATTGAAAAGAAGACGGATCAACGATTCCCTTTCGATCCTGGAGATCTGATCAAAACGCGATTGAGGATCGATCCCGGCCTTTTTGAGAAGCACTTCCGCAAGACGTTCCGGAAAATACAGCGTTAAAAGCCGTTTCCAGCCGCGGTCCGGATACTCCTCGTTCCAACGAGTCCATTCCGCCGGAAGATCCGACTCCCGCCGGTCCGGAAGAAAATTCACAGACAGATTTTTTTCTCTCGCGTCGGTGCGCAGCCACGGTCCGCTGATATCGAGCGCCGCGGGTCCGCTGAACCCGGTGTGCGTAAAAAGCAACGCCCCTTTGCTTTGGGCGATCTTTTTTCCGTCCGCGAGAATGGAAAGGCCTACCGGAAGCGTGATCCCCGCAAGCGTTTTCCATTCGGCGTCATCGGTGATGAGAGACGTGAGCGCGGGCGTGGTGGAAGTGATCTTGTGTCCAAGCGACTTCGCGAGAACGTAACCCGAGCCGTCACTCCCGGTTCCCGGATAGGAGAGCCCGCCCGTCGCGATCACAAGCGTCCGGGCGGTATGTTCAAAACCTTCTCCCGAGACATGAAAGATCTGGTCGTCTTTGGAGACCGATTTGACTTTTTTCCCCGTTTGGATAATGACACCCACCCGGCATGAAATCTGAAGCAGGGCCTGGAGCAGGAATTTCGCGGACTGTTCCCGGGGAAAGTATTTCGTCCCCTCCTCCAGAACCATCTCGACACCGATCTCCTTGAAAAAGGTCAGGGTGCGTTCAGGAGGAAAAGCGCGGAGGATATTGCGCACGGTACGCGGCGCGCCGGACTGATAATCGTTTTCGGTGACCTCGACATTCGTCACATTGCAGCGGCCGCCGCCGGAGATAAGGAGTTTGGCCCCGATCGTTGGTTGGGAATCAAGAATGAGCGTTCGAAGCCCGCCTGTGGCGCAAGGGATCGCGGCCATAAGACCGGCTGGACCTGCGCCAATGATGATCACATCCCATGAAACTTGCCGCATCAAGACCTCCCTGCGGCGAAAGCGCCGGAGCGCCTCCGCCGTGGGACAAAAGCTTTTTTAAAAAACTACGAAAGAACGACGACCTTGTTCATCGCGATCTTCTGGACCGGTTTGTCCTGACGATCCCGAGGAGCCTTGGAGATCGCGAGCACCACGTCCATACCTCCGGTCACTTGACCGAAAACGGAGTGGCGATTATCAAGCCATGGGGTCGCCACTTCGGTGATGAAGAACTGACTTCCGTTCGTGCCGGGTCCGGAATTCGCCATCGAAAGCACGCCCGGTTTGTCATGGCGCAATTTCGGAGAGAACTCGTCCGCAAACTGGTAACCGGGACCGCCCGTACCGGTGCCCGTCGGGTCGCCGGTCTGGATCATGAAATCCGGAATAACACGGTGAAAAATGATCCCGTCATAAAAACCCTTCTTGGCGAGCGTCACAAAATTCTCGACCGTCTTCGGCGCATCCGCTTGATAAAGGTCCGCGTAAATATCTCCCATCGTCGTCTCGATCTTGATCTTCACAATAGTGGTGTCCTTTGCTGTTTCAGGGGTTGGAGTGGCGGCTAGAACCTTTGGAACGGGTGTTACAGGCTGGGTTGGAGTGGCGGTCACGGCATTGGGAACAGGTATTACGGGTTGCGTCTTGGAATCGGAGGTGACAGACGTCTGGCCCGCGCACCCCGCGAGAAGAAGACAATAAGAAAGCAGGAACCATTTTTTCATCGTAACTCCTTTCGATGTGTTTGAGTTTTCATTGTTTCAAAAACAAAAAACGCTCTGGAACTACGACGACCCCAGCCGCTTGCCCACGGCCACGCGCGCCATGGCCTTGCGATCGTTCTCCGTCAGATACCGTTTGCGCAGCCGGACGTTCTTGGGCGTAATTTCCACAAGTTCGTCCTCATCGATAAATTCGAGTGCAAACTCCAGCGTCATTTCCCGGGGCGTGATCAGCTGGATCGCTTCATCGGCGCCGGAGGATCGCATGTTGGTTTGTTTCTTCTCCCGGATCGCGTTCACGACAAGGTCATGCCCTTTATTGTTAACGCCAATGATCATCCCCTCGTAGAGGATGGTACCCGGCTGGACAAAGATCTCCCCGCGTTCCTGAAGACCCCAAAGGGAATACGCGACCGCTTTTCCGTCTAGCTGAGAGACCAGCACGCCGGATTGACGTTCGGGCATCTCGCCCTTGAACGGCTGATACTCAAAAAAATTCTGGTACATCATGCCCGTCCCGCGTGTCATGACCATAAATTCATTACGGAAACCCAAAAGGGCCCGCGACGCGACGAGGAATTCCATGCGGACCGTTCCGCCCACCGCGCTCATGTTCATATGCTTCATCTCGGCACGGCGTTTCCCGAGCGCCTCGATCACAGCGCCCTGATAACCGGGATCCACTTCCACAGTCACTTCCTCCACCGGCTCGTAGAGTTCTCCGTCGATCGTTTTCACGATCACTTTCGGCGGCGAGACCTCCAACTCGTAACCTTCGCGGCGCATCGTCTCGATCAAGATCGCAAGATGCAATTCCCCGCGCCCCGACACCTTGAAACGTTCCCCGCCTTCCACCTCTTCCACCTTAACCCCGACATTCATCATCGCTTCATGCGCGAGCCTGTCGCGAATGTGGCGCGAAGTCAGGAATCGGCCGCCGTCTTTCCCGGCAAGCGGACTGGTGTTATGAGAAAAATTCATCGAGATCGTGGGCTCGTCGATCTTCATCGTCGGCAGCGCTTCCGGCTTATCCGGAGAAGCTAGCGTCTCCCCAACCTTCACATCATCGATCCCGCTAATGGAAATAATATCTCCCGCCAACGCCTCCTGGGCCTCGATCCGTTTGAGACCCTGATACTTCAGGATCTTGGTCACCTTGCCGCGGATCACTTCCCCGCTTTGCTTCACGACGACCATGGGATCGCCGTAACGGATCTGTCCGTGGGCAATGCGGCCAATGGCGATACGCCCCACATAATTATCATAATCGAGCATGGTCACGAGCATCTGGAACGGCTGCTCGGTGTCGGCGACCGGCGGCAACACACGATGCAGGATCGTCTCGAGAAGTGGGGTCATGTCTTTCCGCTCGTCCTTGAGATCGAGCGCGGCCCAGCCTTCTCTCCCTGAGGCGAACACCACCGGAAAATCCAGCTGCTCGTCAGTAGCGTTCAACTCGCAAAAAAGATCGAAGGTCATATCCATCACTTCGTTCGGCCGGCAATTCGGACGGTCCACTTTATTAACCACGAGGATCGGCTTGAGATGTAGCGCGAGGGATTTCTTCAAAACAAATTTCGTCTGGGGCATCGGCCCGTCGTAAGCATCCACGAGAAGCAGAACGCCGTCGACCATCTTGAGAATGCGTTCCACTTCACTGCCGAAATCGGCGTGGCCCGGTGTGTCGACGATATTAAACTGCACGTCCTTGTAGCGGAACGAAGCATTCTTCGAAAAGATCGTGATCCCGCGTTCGCGTTCCAGGTCGTTCGAATCCATGATCGTGGACTCCCCGGCCTCGAACTTGTAGGCGCCACTCTGTTTTAAAAGGGCGTCGACCAAAGTGGTTTTCCCGTGGTCCACGTGAGCGACAATCGCGACATTACGGACATCTTTACGTCTTTTCTGGGTGGTCATAGATCCTTATTCAAAATTTTAAAAGCCAGGATAGTTTTGGCTACCTTCACGTAACAAGATCAGGGCAGAGACAAAGAACCCCGTTTCTTAATGCGCCTAGGAGGTGAAAAGAAGAACTGCACTTTAAACCAAAAAAACTAGGACCCGGTTTTGGGACCGGGCCCTGAGCTTTGAGGACTTTTACGCCTTGACGACGTTGACTGCCTGATCACCCTTGGGACCTTTGGTGATCTCGAACTCCACAGCCTGACCTTCTTCCAATGACTTATAACCTTCGCCCTGGATCGCAGTGTGATGGACAAACACATCGGCGCCATTCTCAGGCGTGATGAATCCATAACCTTTTTGATTGTTGAACCACTTGACTTTACCTTTGGCCATTACGGTGAATCTCCCTGTTATGCTGCCGCGTCCCCCAGGACAAAGCGCCCCAGAGGAGAACATCATTTTTGATGGCGTACTATACGTGAAAACCCCCGCCTTTGCACCCTATTTCTCTTTGAATGAACAAGAGGCTTTCCCTTATTTCATGTCCTCTGGAAGGGCTTCCTGGCAGGTACGGCTTAACTGGCTGACATTTTCTTTGAGGCACTGGACGATCCGCCCGCCGCCGTGTTGTACTGATCCACAATAATTCCGGACCTCTTCATCGCAGGAGCTCAGGAAATCCTTACCCTTTTCACGGGCGTTTTCTCCCTGGCCTAAAAACGGTTGCGGTGCATCGCCTGACGATTGAGACGGTGAACGAGCTCCCACTCCCGCGCGGTTTTCTCCCTGAGATAAAGTGCTGGCACAGGCTGGATCCAAACTGCTGGAGTGTTCCTTCAGGCACCGGATGATGCGCCCTTCTCCGGGCTGCACGTCCCCGCAATAGCGCTCGACATTTTCCCGGCAGGAGTCCATCGGATTCATCGAGACCCGCTTATCTCCGGGCGACGATGGTTTGACAGAAGTTTTTCCCGCTCTGCCGGCGAAAAACAAGCCGGCAACCACGATCAGAAGGACCGCGACCCCGCCGGCGATTATCCACCCTTTCACAGAAAGGCTCGAACGGGATCCCGGAACCTCTCCAGGGATCTTTTTCTCTTTCAGGATCTTGAAGACCCTGACGTCTTCGGTCACATTCTTGAATTTTAACGCTCCCAGGTCCAGCGCGTTGACTTCCGAACGGTTCATCGCCAGGTAAGTGGATTCCGAAATGAACACCTCGTTGGGGTCACAGCGTTTTTCGATCCTCGCCGCGATATTGACCGCGTCCCCGTACACATCGTTATTTTCATCAACACTCACCTCGCCTGTGCTGATCCCGACCCGAAGCCGCAACCAATGGCTTTCGTCGAGGACATTCATGTTCCGCCGGCCGATCTCTTCCTGGATCGCCAGGCCGCAATTGATCGCGTCCGTGGGCGATTCGAAAGTAATCAAGAACCCGTCCCCCATGGTTTTGACAAGACGCCCGCGCTTACTCTGAGCGTGCTTCTCCACGAAGGCATGGATCTCGGTGATGAAAAGCTGGTGTTCTTCCCGGGTATTCTGGGATGTCAGAGAAGTGTAGCCTTGCAGATCGATAAACATGATCGTCAGCGTCTTACTCAGCATCGCCACATCCCCCGTTTTTGAAATCGCAGTGTCTTTGTCCTTTGACGAATCGATCGTTTCTTCGGAGGAAGGATCTGTTTAAAAGGGTCAGCATCTCCAGATCACCGACTCGCCTTGTTCAGTTGGAAATGGCCAGTGTGCCGTGACGATGGGAAATACTCACGTCGTGATGCTGGCTCATGATCCGCCGCTCTTCTTCACTGAGTTTTTCGGTCGCGTAAGTGCATAAGGCGGTGATCTTGCTTTGGGAAATGACTTCTGCAGCAACGCTTTCGTAGGTCAGGAGCTTTTCCCTATCTTCTCTCAAAAGCCAGGAGCCATCGCCGATCACGCAAAGACCGCTAAAACCCCGAGCCAAAGCCTCGCTCTCTTTTTGGCCACAAGCCTTCAGTGTCTCTTCCGGGTTGAATGCTCCTGAGCGAGTGTACCAATCGTGGAACTCCCTGATCTCCAATTGACCCGATCCGACATATTGATCCAGATCCCCCAGACTCTCTCTCAAAGCCACCTTCGCGGCTTCAGCGTCCAGTCCTCCAGGAAGAATCCATAAACAAAGCATGTTCTTACGGATCCCATCCCTTAAAAAGCTGGCCACAACACCGCACAGATCCTTTAAAGAATCATAGTACAAACAATGATGTCCACTCATAGATCCCCCTGATTTCATTTTCGACAAATCTATAAAACCATTTACAACCTACCTACACTAAATTTTACGATGTCAGATCTTTTCCCAGTGAAGAACTTCGGAAAGGGTGCGGCGTTTACGCTGCTTGGGCTCTCGCACAGCAAAGCCCACAGAGATCAGGCTGATGAGCTTCAGGTGCGTTGGCGCGCCGAGAAGTTTTGAGACCTCTTCACAATATTCTTTCTTGTCACCCGCGATCCAGCAAGTGCCAAGTCCCAGATCCGTCGCCGCGAGCAGGATATTCTCCGTCGCCGCCGACCCGTCCTCGAGGTAGTACTTCGTGTCCTGGCAGAAAACCACCACACAGGCCGTCGCTTGTTTCAGGAACACTCCGGTGCTGATGATCGAGGCGAGTTTGTCGAGTGTGGCACGCTCGGTGATCGCCACAAATTCCCAGGGTTCCACAGCGCGGGCACTCGGCGCGCGCCGTCCGGCGTCAATCAGCTTCTCCAGCATGTCTTTGGAGACCGGCTGGTTCATATAATCGCGAACGCTGGCGCGTTTCGCAAGGGCGTCAAAGGTTTCCATGGGTTACCTCCTTGTTTTAAAGGGGACAGACATTAAGTGACTGTCTGTCCCCTTCGCACGAGAACGAGCACCGCACTGAGCTACCGATAAAAATTCAATAGACCGCTTAGTGCTGCACTTGTTTCCAATAAATTATTTATTGAGAACAAGTTGCGCCATTTTCTTGCCAAGTTCGTAGCAGGCGGTGAGCTGCGCCTCATCCGGCGCGTAGATCACCGAAAGCAGAGGTTGGACGATCTCCACTCCCGCGGCTGCGAGCGTGTTCTGGAGCGACTGGATCGCGACCCCAGACCAGCCGTAGGAGCCAAAGGCGCAGCCGATGCGATTCTTCGGATGCAGGCCTTTCAGGAATTCCATAAAAGACGTCATGTTCGGCAGAATGCCGCTGTCGTGGTTCGAAGAACCCACGATGAAGGCCTTCGCGTCGAGCATGTCGTGGATCACTTCCGTGCGGTCCGACTGAGCCATATCATAAAGCTCGAACTTCACGCCCGCGTCCTGGATTCCGTCGGCGATCTTCTGCGCCATTTTCGCGGTGGAACCCCACATCGTCTCATAGGCAATGACGATCTTAGGCATCGTGGTGTTCGCGCCCCAACGTTTATAGGCCTCGATGATCTTGCCCGGGTTCTTGCGCCAGCTAAGGCCATGCGAGGTCAGGATCGTCTTGATCGGAATACCCATTTTCTCGATCTCGGCGAGACGTTGGAGGATCAGATGACTGAACGGCCACAGAATGCCGGCGTAATATTTCCCAGCTTCCTCCATCAAGGTCTCCTGCGGCACTTCGTCGTCAAAACGCTCGCTTGTGGCGTAATGCTGGCCAAAGGCATCGTTGGAGAAAAGCGTCTGGTCTTCGATGAGATAGCTCATCATGCTGTCCGGCCAGTGGATCATCGGGATCTCGATGAACTGAAGCGTCCGTTTCCCAAGGCTCAACCGGTCCCCGGTCTTCACAGCCTGAAAATTGAACTTCTGCCCGTAATAGCGCTCGAGTCCCTGACCGGCGCGCGCGCGCCCGTAAACTTTGGCCTTGGGACAAAGTTTGACGAGGGCGGGGAGCGCCTGCGAATGATCGGGTTCGATGTGGTTGGCGATGATGGTGTCGATCTTCTCAGGCGGCACCACGCTCCGGATCCTCTGAAGCATCTCCTCCGTAAAAGGGCCGTAGACCGTATCGATGAGCGTGATCTTCTCGTCCACGATCAGGTAAGCGTTGTACGTCGTTCCACGCTTCGTGGTAAAGGTCTGCCCGTGAAAATGATGGGCATTCCAATCGATCGCCCCCACCCACCAGATATTCTCCGCTATCGGGATCGCTTTCATATTCGTCTTTCCTCCGTCATTCATTCCCGCTAAAGCCTACCCTGGTCTGGATCCCCGCTTAAAACTTGCGGGGATGACAAAAAAGGTTACTTCCGTTGCCCCAGGATCCCGTCAAGGATCAGGAGCGAGCTTCCGGTCTTGCCGCCAATCGCGAGCTTCTGCAGGATCTCGGTCGGATTCGCTTCTTCTTCCACCTGTTCGGTCACATACCACTGGAGGAAGATCTCGGTCGCCGCGTCGCCTTCTTTTTTGGCGAGTTCGACTAGCCCTTTGATCGAAGAGGTGATGATCTTTTCATGTTTCAGGGTTTCTTCAAAGAGACCCGCCACCGACGTGAACTTCTGGTCCGGCGCAGCGATCGCCTTAAGGGTGACCGTCCCGCCCTGTTCGTTGATGTACTTCATGAACTTCACGGCATGTTCGATCTCTTCCTTCGTCTGGATCTGGAACCAGTTCGCGATGCCGTTCAGACTGAGCGACGCCGCGTAGGCCGCCATCCCGGTGTAAATGTAAGCGGAAAAAAGCTCCTTATTGATCTGTTCGTTGATCGCCTTGTTCATTTTTTCGCTGATCATGGTCTATCTCCTTTTTTTGTTTTTCGAAACTGAAATCACATTATCCATTACGGCGCCCGTGTGAGCGCTCAACACGTGAAGGGCATACCGGCCCAACCACCCGCCGGTCACCTTGGGCGTAAAAGGCTTGCGCTTGGCGAGCCGCTTCTTGATCTCCCCTGCCGACAACTCGACATTCATCGTTCTTTTCGCGGCATCGATCGTGATCGTATCGCCGTTCTTGAGGATCGCGATCGGTCCTCCCGCGGCAGCTTCCGGAGAAACGTGGCCGATACAAAGCCCGCGCGTCCCGCCGGAAAAACGTCCATCGGTGACAAGCGCCGCTCTTATCCCCCGGCCTTTCAAAGCCGAAGTCGGTGAAAGCATTTCCTGCATTCCGGGACCGCCCCGGGGTCCTTCATAGCGGATCACCACCACGTCGCCGTCCACAACCTTGCCTTTAAGGATAGCCTCAAGCGCGCTCTCCTGCGAGTCGTAGCACTTCGCGCGCCCCGTGAACTGCATCATTTCCTTATCCACACCCGCCGTCTTCACGACCGAACCTTCCGGCGCGATATTCCCGTACAGGATCGCGAGCCCGCCTTCTTTCGAGAAAGCGTTCGCGCAGGAACGGATCACATCCCCGTCCGGGGCCGGCGCTTTTTCCACGACGTTCCGCAAACTTCCGACGCATGTCTCAAGATCCAGGTCGAGCGGCGCCCGGCTCCCTTGAGAAACCGCCTTCAGAATAGCCGCGATCCCGCCTTTCACGTGAACGTCCTCGAGATGGATCTCCGGACGCGACGGCGATACCTTACAAACCGTGGGCGTCAGTTTCGCAAGTTCATTCAGTCGCTTGATCGGATAAGTAATGCCCGCTTCGCAAGCCAGCGCCAACGTGTGAAGGATCGTGTTGGTCGAACCTCCCATCGCGAGATCCAGGATAAAAGCGTTATCGATCGACTTTTTGGTCACGATATCGAGCGGCCGAACGTTATTGAGAAGCGCGTTCTCCAAAGTATCCGCCGCTTGTTCCACGAGCTTGATACGCTCAGGGTTCACCGCCCACGAAGTTTTGCTTCCATCCGTCCACACCGCCGCGGGGATCGTTCCATTCCCCGGCTGAGCAAGACCGATCGCTTCCGCGAGGCAATTCATGGAATTGGCCGTGAACATGCCGGCGCAGCTGCCGCAAGTGCGGCACGCGGTGTTGGCGAGATCTTCCAGCTTGGCGGGTGACATTTTTCCCGCCGCTTCGCTTCCGACGCCTTCAAAGATCGTGATGAGGTCTGTCTTCTTCGCGCCGGCCAGCATCGGCCCGCCGCTCACGTAGACCGACGGAATGTTCAGACGCACCATGGCGTTCAGCATCCCGGGGACGATCTTGTCGCAGTTCCCGATCCCGATCCAGCCATCGCAGGGATGTGCCCCCACAATGCTTTCGATCTGGTCGGTGATCAACTCGCGAGAGGGCAAGGAATATTTCATCCCGAAGTGTCCCATCGCAATGCCGTCGCAGATCGCCGCGCCGATATTGGCGTACCAGACGTTGTAACCCTTGGCCTTGAGCGCGGCCACGAGCTTTTCGCCCAGGATATTCAAATGAACATGTCCGGGGATGTGCGTCGTATAAGAATTAATGACGGTCACGAATTTCTTTTTCCGGTCAGTCACGTTCCCCAAAACGCCCGCGGCCACCATGAGTCCCGCTGCCGGCAACATGTGCATGCCCTCACCCACCACCCGGCTTCCGTGCTTCTGGATCGCCGCGATCCCCGGATTCACTGCTTTTCTCATACCGCTCCTCCCTCTTCTGTTCCTATGGAAAATTCCGTTTCTGCCGGTGCTTTCACCGGTTCCTGACTCGCGCCCGTGTAGCGAAGCATCGCGTCGACCGCCGCCTGGGCGCGCGCGCGAACATCCTCTTCCACAGTCACAACATATTTCATTTTTTCAAGCGACTCTTTGACGTCCTTCAAGGTGATCATTTTCATCATGGGGCAGATCAAATATTCCGAAGCCACATGAAAGATCTTATCCGGATTCTCTTTCTGCATCCGGTGAAGCAACCCGACCTCGGTCCCGACGACAAAAGAAGTTCCGGCCGGCTGCGACTTCACGTACTTGAGCATCCCGGAAGTGCTTCCCACAAAATCGGCAAGTTCCAGGGTCGCGGGCTTGCATTCAGGATGCATGATCACCTGCGCCTTCGGCCACTTATCCTTCGCCTTCGCGACCGCGAAGGTCGACAGAAGCGCATGCGTCGGACAGCAACCGTCCCAAAGGATCAACTCGCGCCCCGTCATCTTGGCCGCATAGTGCCCCAGATTGTAATCCGGAACAAAAAGGATCGGCCGGTTTTTGTTGATCGATCGAACGATCTCGACGGCGTTTGCGGAGGTGCAACAAACATCAGTCTCCGCCTTTACTTCGGCGGAGCTATTGACGTAGGTCACGACGATCGCGTCCGGATGTTTCTTCTTCATTTCACGGACTTGTTCGGCGGTCGCGTAATCGGCCAGCGTACAGCCGGCTTCCATCACCGGAAGAAGGACCGTCTTTTTAGGCGAAAGGATAAAAGCGGTTTCGGCCATGAATTTCACGCCGCAGAACACGATCACCTCCGCCGGCGTCTTGGCCGCAATACGGCTCAGCTCGAGCGAATCACCGGTAAAATCGGCGAGGTCCTGGATCTCCGGCGCCTGATAATTATGCGCCAGGATCACAGCCTCCCGCTCTTTTTTCAGACGGGCGATCTGTCCCAGAAGTTCCTGCGTGGTTGCGTCGTTTGAAATATTTTTCATTTAAAAAACCTCTTTTACGCGCCGACGCTCGGTCGAGGGCTCGCAGAATGGCTTGCTTTTTTCACGTTGAACTTCGTACACGCTCCGCACTTTGATCTGGTCGCCGCAGATCCCGCGAAAAACCGCGGTGATCCTTTCCATATCCTCGATCGAGAGCGGCTTCACGGCACAGGCCCGAAGCGGTGTGTTGATCTCGATCTCGTTGGGTCCGATCTCATGCGCAAGTTTCGCCATCGCCGGAGCGCTCAGCTTGTTGCTCGCCACGAACATCACCTGAAGCACCAGGTGTCCGCGGTAGACCGCCCGGAACGCCTTCAGCCCAGCCACCATATCTTCCGTGCGGATCTCCGACATGGGCCGGTTCACTATATTGAAAGACTCGGCAGAAGACGCGTCGAGCTTTGCCTCCACGAGATCGGCCAGAAGCAGGTCCTCGACCACGTCCTTGCGATCGATCAAAGAAGAATTCGTGATCACCGCGACTTTCTCATTACGGACCATTTTGACCGCGCGGATCATTTCCCCGAGATTCGCTGCCAAAGTCGGTTCGCCGTTCCCCGCGAAGGTGATGTAATCGACGGGAACGTCGGGCATGGAACGCAATTCATGCACCAGGGCTTCGGTTGGAACAAAAACTTCGCGCCTGTCGGAAAAAAATTCCGTCTTCCCCGCCTGACAATACATACAATCAAACGTACAAGTTTTCTGGAACGAGGAAATGGGGTCGATCCCAAGAGAACGGCCCAGCCTCCAGGAAGAGACGGGCCCGTAAATGTATTTATACTTAGGTTGTTCCATATGAAGCCTCAATCTGAGAGAAAACCGTCGCGGCATTCTCCGGGGGATTCCGCTCGACGGGCACGTATTACACCATGGAAAGCCCTTCATATCAAGGACTCCCCTATACCGGGCCTATCACACTTCATGCAGTAGCTAATCACAAGTGCTTATACCGTAATCCCCCTCTTTTTAAAAGAGGGGCAAGGGGAGATTTGAAAATCCCCCTCATTCCCCCTTTACAAAGGGGGAAGCAAGAGGGGGTCAGGCACCACGGTGCCTGACCCCCTTTTTTCAGACTTTTACTTTTTTACCAGAATCGCGTCGAGGTCGGCCTGGGCCGTAGTCACGGGCTTGATATTGAATTTCTCGACAAGCACCTTGAGCACGTTGGGGCTCACGAACGCCGGGAGCGAAGGCCCGATGCGAATATTCTGGATCCCAAGCGACAAAAGCGTGAGCAGAATACAGACCGCCTTTTGCTCGTACCAGGAAAGGATCATCGAAAGCGGCAGATCGTTCACGCCGCAGCCGAAAGCCTTCGCAAGCGCCACGGCCACCTGGATCGCGGAATAGGCGTCGTTGCACTGCCCCATATCGAGGAGCCTCGGAATGCCGCCAATGTCCCCGAACTCGAGTTTGTTGAACCGGTATTTGCCGCACGCCAGGGTCAGGATCACGGTGTCCTTCGGCGCTTGTTGAGCGAAATCCGTGTAGTAATTCCGTCCGGGTTTCGCGCCGTCGCAGCCGCCCACCAGGAAGAAATGCTTGATCAGTCCCGCTTTCACGGCGCCGACAACCTTGTCAGCGACTCCGAGCACCGCGTTGTGACCAAATCCCACGACAATGTTCTTCGCGGGAATGTCCTGCGGGAAACCGCCCGCCTCGATCGCCTTCTTGATCACGACCGAAAAATCCTTTTTCCCATTCACAGGGTTGATATGTTGCACTCCCGGCCACGCCACAAGACCCGTCGTGAAGATCCGGCCCTTGTAACTTTCGCGCGGTTGCTGGATGCAATTCGTGGTCATCAGGATCGCCCCCGGAAAAGCGTCAAATTCCTTGGCCTGGTCCTGCCACGCGCCGCCGTAATTGGCGACGAGATGCTTGTACTTTTTGAGCCCCGGATATCCGTGCGCCGGCAACATTTCGCCATGCGTGTAGATATTCACCCCTTTGCCTTCGGTCTGCTGAAGGAGCTGCTCCAGATCCAGAAGATCGTGGCCCGACACGAGGATCGCGGGACCTTTTTTCGCCCCGAGCGACACACCCGTCGGCACCGGATGCCCGAAATGATCCGTGTGCGCTTTATCGAGGATCTCGAGACACTTGAGATTGACCATCCCGAATTGCATATTGAGTCCCACGAGATCATTCACCGTCAGACTGCCGTTGGTGATCGCGCGAAGCCCTTTATGGAAAAACGCGTCCACTTCCTCATCCTCACGCCCGAGCACATGCGCGTGATCCGCGTAAGCCGCCATTCCCTTGAGCCCGTAAAGAAGGAGCTCACGGAGACTGCGGATGTCCTCATTTAACGTCTTGTCGGAGAGAATGCCGACCTTGGCGCCCTGTTCGAAAAGCCCGGCAATATTTTCCGCGGGTTTCCAGAAAGCGGCGGTCGGAAGGTCTCCGGTAAATTCCCGTCCGTTCTTGTTTTTGTAAGCCTCCAGGAACAGCTTTTTGATCTTTTCCTTGGCCGCGTAAGCCCGCCCGAGAGTTTCCTTCAATCGCTCGACATCAAAATCCACGTTTGTGACCGTCGCGAAAAGCGCCTCGATCACAAAGAGATCCGTCTGCTTGTCTTTCACCCCAATCTCCCGTGCCATGTCCGCGTAGATCGCGATCCCTTTCGCGGCGTGGATCAAAAGATCCTGCAACGTCGCCACCTCCGGCGATTTCCCGCAAACCCCTTGAACATCGCACCCTTTGCCTTTCGCCGTCTGCTCACACTGAAAACAAAACATGCTCATAAAAAACCTCCCGTTATTGACTGTTTCGATGCCTTGTTCTGGAATTGATTTTCTTCTTACTCACCGTACGACGCGCAACGCGCAACGTTTTCTCAGCTTTTGCGTGGTGCGTTGCCCGTTCGGCGTTTCTCGCGAAAAAAGGGCTACGTCCTTTTTTCGATAGCTTGGGCTTGTTCTTGATCGCGATCCTCAGCCCCGGGATCATCTTGGCGGACACGCTGACCGAGCGGATCCCTGCCGCAAGCAACTGCCTTGCGTGACCGGGATTCGATGCCAGTTCGCCACAGACTGAAAGAGGTTTGTGATGTTTCCTGGCCGCATGCGCGACGTGGCGGATCAGCTGCCAGAAGATCTTGCGGTCCGGATGGTGGTCATAGGCGACAAGTTCATTGTCGCGGTCCACGGCAAAGAGATACTGGATCAGATCGTTCGTGCCAATGCTGCCAAAATCCGCCTCCCGAAGGATCTCCTCGGCATCGAGACAGGCGGAAGGCACTTCGAACATCAAGCCGTGCTTGATCTCGCCCTGGGAGATATCTCCGGTCGCCTCTTCGAAGGCTTTTTTGAGCTTCCGGAATTGCTCGATGTCGATCACCATGGGATACATCACATGAACGCGACCGTGTTTGGACGCGCGGGCAAGCGCTCTCGCCTGATTTCTGAAAAGCTCGGGATGTCCCAGAAGAAGACGGCTCCCCCGAAAACCCAGCGCGGGATTCTGGTCTTTGGGAAGCTTGAGAAAATCCGCGGTCTTGTCGGCGCCCAGGTCCAGCATCCTGAAATAGACCGGTTTGTCTTTCATGGCTTTCAGAACTTCAAGATAAAGATCGTATTGCTCCGCCTCGCGGAGGATCTTCCCTGCCGCAAAGAATTCGAACTCCGTCCGGTAAAGTCCGATGCCTTCCGCCTTTTGATCGACAGCCTCCTTCACTTTTTTCGCGAGATTCAGATTGGCGAACACCTTAAGCCCCGCGACAGGTTCCACCGCAGGAATTTCTTCGGCGCCCTTCTGTTGAAGGTCAGGATATTCCTCGAGAGTTTTCTTGCTTGGCCAGATCACGACTTCGCCGGTATCGCCGTTCACGAGCACCTCGGTGCCGCAGAAGATCATGTCATGGATCCCCGGGATGCCACTCACGGCCGGGATCCGGAGCGCGCGGGCCAAAATAGCCGCATGCGACGCCACGCCACCGCGATCGGTCACGAATCCGCGGATAAAATCCGTGTTGAGCTCCATCGTAAGGCTCGGCGTGAGTTCCTGGGCGATGACGATCCGGTTCTTCCCCTTCTGGCAGAAGGAATCGCTTTCACATTGAAACGACGGACTCATGTTGGCGAGCGCGTCGAGTAGCCGGCGTTTCACTTCGCCGATGTCGGAGGCCCGTTCACGGATATAGGCGTTATCCATTGCGGAAAGCTGTTCTTCGAAAAAATCGAGCGAACTAATGACGGCTTTCTCAGCATTGAAGTTCTTGCTGCGAATATGGTCCGTCACCCTCTGGATCATCAGGGGGTCTTCGAGGATCATTTTTTGGGCCACAAAGATCTCGGACTCCGCTTTCCCGACGCGTTCCTCTACTTCCTTGATAAGGAGCGCGAGCTTTTCCTTCACAAGCGCGAGGGCACTGCGAAATCGATCGCCTTCGTTCTGGACTTCCTTGGGCGTCACATTCGCGACGGGAAGGCTCATGTGACGTTTTTCATTGAAAAGACACACGCGCGCCACGGAAACTCCGGGACTCAGCGGCAGTCCTTTGAACCGGGTTTCAGCGCCCGCTTGTAGAATGGCCATGACGTTTTCCTTTCTCGCGCGGGCGTGAACCGCTCCCGCCAACCACTAATGAAGCGATCGAGATCTTGTGAAGCCGCTCAAGCACATCTTTCTCGATCGAATCGATCTCTTTTTTCAACATACAGGTACTCCGGTTCGGACATACCTTTTTCTTAAAAACACATTCGTTTAACTGGATCGTGTTCTGGAAGATCCGTATCAGATCCGTCAGCAGAACTTTCTCCTTCGCATAAGCTAAAGAGAAACCGCCTCCCTGTCCCTTGGTCGACCTCAGGATGCCTTCGCCGCTTAAGACCTGCAGGATCTTCCGCAGGAACGGGCGCGGGATCCTGAGCCGCTCCACCATCTCGGCCGCGGAGACCGAGGGGCTGCCCTGCTGAGCGATATAGCAAAGAGCCCGCATCGCATAATCGGTGTTGCGCGTGATAAGTTTCATGCGTGAATGATACCATCATTGTATCATTTGTCAAGAAAAAGAGAGGCGACCCCTTTCGAGCCCGGGGTCGCCTCTCCATAAAAGACGGATTACTTCTTACCGGCTTTACCGCCCTTCAGAACCGCTAGCGCCTCACTGCGATAAGACTCCATGAGGTACGGGATCCCAGTGACCTTCGCGCATTCATCGGTCAGGGACATCAACTCCTTACGGCTGATCGAAGGCACATCAAAACACCGCGCCCCGGCCATCAGCTGCTGGAGACCCACTTTGAGTTTCTGCGCGTAACTATAGATCCCGATCGCTCCGAGCGGGATCTTTTTGATCTCGTTCTTCCCGACAAGCTTCATGACCTCTTCGTAGCAAACGAATATCTGCTCCGGTGTGGTCCCGAAATCGCTGACGGTCTTCGGAAGATCGTTCCCTTCGATCCAATGGCCGATATTCTTTCCGACCATCCCGGGGATCATGAGCGCGCGTCCCATACAGACCGCTTTCACGTACGGCGCTCCCAGGGACAAGCACTTGAAGATATGATCTTCCGTTGAAAAACCGCCCGCGAACGCAAGATCGGGAACACGCTCACCCTTCTTGCGAAGGATCTCCGCGAACTCATAGGCCGCGGAATGGAGATAGATCGAGGGCATCCCCCACTCTTCCATCATGCGCCACGGACTCATCCCCGTGCCGCCCGGAGCCCCGTCGATCGTGAGAAGATCGATCTTGGCCTTGGAACCCCACTTGAGCGCCATCGCCAACTCCCGCAAACCGTACGCGCCGGTTTTGAGCGTAATGCGTTTAAACCCGAGCTTGCGAAGTCTCGCGACCTCCTTGTAGAACTCTTCTTCCCCAATGAATCCGAGACGACTGTGCCGCTCGAATTCCTTGATGGCGCCGTCCTTGAAAGCGGCCTGGTTCACCGGATCCGATGGATCGGGCGTCACGATATAACCGCGCCTCTGGAGTTCCAGCGCGCGTTCCAGCGTGTTCACCTTGATCTCGCCGCCAATACACTTTGCGCCCTGCCCCCACTTCAATTCGATCGTTTCGATCTTGTGCTCGTTGAGGATATATTCCGCGACACCCAGGCGCGTATCTTCCACGTTCATCTGGATGAGGATCTCGCCTTTGCCGCGATAATAGCGCTTGTAAGTTTCGATCCGGCGGTCCATATCCGGAGCTTCCTTGACCTTTTTGTCCTTGTTCAGGACCAGCTTCGGATCGATGCCGCAGACGTTCTCACCGCACACGATCGTCATGCCGGAAATAGCAGCGCCCACCGCGAAGTGTTCCCAGTTCTTGCGCGCGATCTCTGTCGAGCCCAATGCGCCCGTAAAAACAGGGACGTCCATCTTGACCTTGCGATCCCAACCATATTCGGTCTCGGTATTGACGTCCGGAAACCGCGCGGTATCGGAATTCCCTGCCGTCCCCTTGGGCAGCCCCTTACAGCCGAGCGCGTACCCGTGGATATTGAGATGGGAATAATCGATCGGATAGTCCTTGTCGCCGCCAGCCGTCACATCTCCGAAAGGTCCCGGATAAATGAGTTCCCGTGAACGAAACGTAGCTTTGAAAACTTCGCAATTGCCCCGGCATCCATCCACACACCGGGTACAAATACCACTTTGCGGAGCAATGTCTTTGGAGCGGTTGGCGGTACGCGTGGCGTCATTCGCGTTCGGTCTTTGAAGATTCATACTTGCCTCCCCGGGTGAAAGTTTTTGAGGAATCTGATATCGGGGACTTACGAAGAAAGATGGCCGGACATTGCACTGCGACTCGAAAGCCCGGCATTAGACAAGATGAGCAAAGATCCACGAAAACACCGCGGATTTCCCCCTTCGCCCCTAGACATCTCCCCCGAAAGACCTGATATCTGCTTGGTTCAAAAGCACCGTATTCTACGTGGAGGGGTAACTCCCAGGAAGCAAAATATTTTCGCGAATGAAGGGGTTATGGCTTCCGCTCTATTACGCGTTCAAGAAACCCGAGACCTGCTTTGTTCATCCAAGCTCAGGGTTCACAAAATCCTATTTTTTGAGGAACTGGCGGATCTTCGAGAGAAGGTCCGCGGAATCGTAGGGTTTGCGAACGCAGGCATCTGCGCCAGCCGCGAGACATTGCGCTTCAATGTCATCCACGCCCGCAGCGGTGGTGGAAATGATCGGGATATGTTTTGTCACAGGGTTCTTCCGGAGTCTCCGGCAAACTTCGAAACCGTCAAGCCCGGGCATCAGCACATCCATCAGAATAAGATCGGGCTTTTCTTCCACAGCTTTTTTGAGACCTTCTTCTCCGTCCGAGGCTGAGACGACTGTGTAACCATTCTTCGCAAGCCGCAGAGAGACCATCGTGATCTGGTCCGGCTCGTCGTCCATAAAGAGGATCTTTTTCTTCACCTCAGACATGACTTCAATCCTCCTTTGCATGATGAACAGGCTCGCCTGCCGGATGACGGGATTCTTCCGTACTATAGAGCGGTAGCAAAAACGCTACCCGGGTCCCTTGGCCCAGTTTGCTTTGGACCCGTATCCGGCCCCCGTGCAGATCGATGATCCCCTTGGCGATCGAAAGTCCAAGCCCGAAACCCTTCTCTCCCGGCCCAACCGTCCGCGCGAACTGCTGGAATTTTTCAAACAGCCTTCCAAGATGCTCCGGCGCGATCCCAATACCGCTGTCCCGCACCTCGCATTCTACGTCCCTTTTCCGCGCGGTCAAGAAAACCTCGACCGTCCCTTTTCCGGCGGTGAATTTGAGAGCATTGTCGACCATATTGCTCAGGACCTGCGCGATCTTGTCCGGGTCCGCAAGAACAGAGATAGGTCCCAGAGGCAATTTAACACTAAGGTCGATAGCCTTCTCACCGGCGCGCCCTTTAAAACCGCCGACCACTTCCTTCACAAGGACCGTCAAGTCCACCACCTGCTTCGAAAGTTTGATCTGACCGCTTTCGATACTTGATATATCCAGAAGACTCGTGATCATACGCGCCAAGCGATCGATGTTTCGCATGACCGCAACGAGCACCTCTTTTTGCCCCGCGTTGACCGGCCCCGCGACCCCATCCATCAGAAGACTGATCCCCTCCTTCTGGATCGAAAGAGGCGTGCGAAGCTCATGGGACACCGTCCGCACAATATCGTTGCGGAATTCCTCGACCTTCTTCTGTTCCGTGACGTCCACGGAGACCCCCAGAATGCATTTCTTCTCAGCACCCACCATCTTAAACGGGATCCGGATCGTCTGGAGAATATGCTTTTTCCCATGAGCATCCGTGAAAAATTCCCCGGGAAGAACCTGAGCCGTATCGTTCGCCAAGACGTTCCTGTTGACCTTGATATAACCCTTAGCTTCCTCGCGAACCTTATGGACATCCTGCCTCCGGGCTCCGACGAGCTCCCGGGGCTCGACACCGTACGCGCGAGCCACCGCGCGATTCACCAGCAAGAACCGGCCCGCCCCGTCCTCAGCAAAGATCATATGCGGCACGGTATCAATGACCTGTGAGAGTTGATGACGGTGTTCCCTGAGAAAATCCTCGGCCTTCTTGCGCTCGGTGATATCCCTCACCGTCGCCTGAAGCAACACTCCCCCGTCTCTCTCCATTTTGGTCAATAGAACTTCGGCAGGAAACGTGGTGCCGTCAAGCCGCCGGTGAGTCCATTCGAAAAAGTGAGAACCTTTTCGGATCGCAGTCCCGATCATCTCCTTGGCCTTTTCGGCAGAAGCGCGGCCACCCGGCTGCCACGCAGGCGACAGGGCCCAAGGGCTATGAGAAAACAGTTGGGCCGCATTCTTCGCGCGAAACATTCGGACCATCGAGATATTAGCGGTAGTGAACTTCCAGGAAGGCGGTTCCAGGGTCATCATGGCGTCGTGAGAAAATTCAAAAATACCGCGGTAACGCTGTTCGCTGGCCTGGAGATCCGCTTCCACACGTTTATGCTGAGTCACGTCGCGAAAACTCCAAACCCTCCCTACCGGCCTGCCATCCAAAAGTTGGGGATGCGAGTAGCGTTCAAAAATCCTTCCGTCCTTAAATTCCAGAACATCAAAACTGTTCCTCCGGGGATACCGGTAGAGTTCCTTCACCTTTGAGAGAAAGCGAACGGGATCTTTCATCTGGGACAGAACGTATCGCAATAGCTTCTTGTCTTCCCGGTACCGAAGGACCGTCCTTGGGACCTTCCATAATTGGCAGAACCGGTCATTAAAATCCATGACCTTACCCGTCACGCCGTCCACCACGAGGATCCCGTCCGCCGTGGATTCCAAAGTGGCCCGCTTCAGGGAAAGCGCCTGCCGGACTTCTTCTTCCGCCCGTTTGCGCTCAGTGATATCGCGAAAAAAACCGACCAGGCATTTGCGACCGAAAAAATTCACGCGGGAACCGCTGATATCCGCGTAAAAGATACTTCCGTTCTTGCGTCTCATCGGGATATCGCTCACAACGGACGCTTGACCGCGGGCAAGAAGGTTGAAACCCGTCAGGGCACGCTTCAGTTCCTGGGGCGGATGGATGTCCTTGGCGGATAAACCGAGTAGCTCTGATTCCGGAAAGCCCAGCATCTTTGTGATCGTTTTGTTACAACTCAGGAACTTCTTCCGGGCGATGTCCGCGATCATGACGCCGTCCTGCGAACTGTCGAAAACAGCTTTCCAGTTCTGCCGTTCTTCCTGAAAAATGGCATCGCCGTTCCGTTTGTGAAGGGTCCGGGATCTGAGAGAGGTTTGGGTTTTCTTGGAAGCAGGGCAAGAGACTTTCCGGGACCGGTGATCGCTTTTTCCCGCACGACGAGGACTCATCTTTTCTCTCCGAATGTGAGTGTGCTATTATAACCACGTTCTCTCATGAAACCGTAGAACAAAATAGAAGATCCAACGCATGCTCAAGTTGCCGGCTTATTTTTCCCAACATCCTTTCCGCAAGAGCCTGGACGTCTCATGGAAGGAAGGGATCGCCGCAACCGTCATGCAAGCGTCGACGGACGAATATCTGATCCCGCTCGGCCTCTTTCTCGGAGCCACCCCGATGGACATTGGCTTTCTGGTGGCGATCCCTCACCTTTTGGGTTCTTTTTCACAATTTTTCGCGGTCAAGATCGTGGAGCTCTTCGGGAGCCGTCTCCGTTTCCTGGTGCGCGCGACACTCCTTCAGGCTCTTTTCCTGCTACCCCTGGCGATCTTCCCTTTCTTCTTCTTTCATTCGCGGATCCTGGCTCTTATTTTTTGCGTCACTCTGTTCCGGGTCCTCGCGAACCTCATCGCCACGATCTGGGGAGGACTCACGAGCGACTACCTCGCCCCGGAAGAACGAGGCCAATACTTCGGTTGGCGATCGCGCGTCACAGGGATCGCCGGAATGATCACGACCGTTCTGGGAGGGATCTTGCTTACAGCCTTTAAGGCTTTCTCCACAGGCGCCGGTTTTTGTATCCTCTTCGGAGCCACGGCCCTCGCGCGCTTTGTTTCCTCAGGTCTGATGACCCGTATGCAGGATGTCCCAGAACTTCACAAGCCGGGAGACCGGTTCACGTTCTTTATGTTTTTGAGACGCTTCCGGGAAAGTAATTTTGTGAAGTTCGTTTTTTATGTCGCGAGCATCACGTTCGCCACAACGCTCGCCGCGCCTTATTTCAGCGTCTACATGCTCCAGGACCTCCACTTCAGCTACCTCACCTACATGTCCATCCATATGGGCGCTGTGGTGGCAAGCCTGGTCTCGTTCCCGATCTGGGGAAGACACGCCGACAAGATCGGGAACGCCCGCGTGCTCAAAGCGACAAGCCTCTTGATCCCCCTGATCCCGCTCCTCTGGATCTTTTCGTCGAACCTTGCTTATCTTTTCGCGATCGAGATCTTCGCGGGATTCGTGTGGGGCGGCTTCAACCTGTGTTCCCTGAATTTCATTTATGACGCGGTGAGCCCTGGCAAACGAATGCGCTGCCTCGGATATTTCGGCTTCATTAATGGGATCGCCACATTCATCGGGGCGGGACTGGGCGGGTATCTTGCGGAGCGACTTCCCATGCTGAACGGTTCCAGGATCCTGACCCTTTTCGCGATCTCGGCGGTCCTGCGTTTTCTCTCCCATTTCCTGCTCTCTCGCCATTTCCACGAAGTGCGCCCGGCGACACAAAAAGTTTCAAGCGTGGAACTGTTCTTCAGCGTTGTCGGGATCACTCCCCTTTTAGAAAAAGGACGGAACTGGAGCGTTCTGTCTTTTCTGAAGCGGTTCCCCTGGAAGGATTGATCGGGACCTACTTGGAAGGTTGGACGGGGATATTCCAGATCTCTTTGGCGTATTCAGCGATCGTGCGATCACTTGAGAATTTCCCCGACTTCGCCACATTGAGAATGGCCTTCTCAGTCCACGTGTCCTGGTCCTGATAATCCTCCGAGATCCGGTCCTGCACAGCGCAATAAGCCTCAAAATCCGCGCAAACCATGAAAGGATCGACCACGCTCAGATTGTGAACAAGCGGGTCAAAAATACCGGATTCCATCGGCGAAAAGAAATTACTCTGGATCATCTGGAAGATCTGCGCCAACGCGGGCGACTGGCGGATGAATTTCTGAGGGTCGTATCCTTCGTATTTTATTTTCAGGGCCTCTTGCGCCTTGAGCCCGAACATATAGACATTCTCATCCCCCGCCTCTTCGGCGATCTCGATATTGGCGCCGTCGTAGGTCCCAACCGTCAGAGCTCCGTTCATCATGAATTTCATGCACCCGGTCCCGGAAGCCTCCGTCCCGGCCGTGGAGATCTGCTCCGAGAGGTCGCTCGCCGGAAAGATCTTTTCGGCCAGAGACACGCGGTAATTTTCGAGGAACACGACCTTAAACTTGTCTTTATTCGCTTTATCGTGATTGATCACGTTCGCGACATTGTTGATGAACTTGATAATGAGCTTCGCGAGAAAATAGCCCGGCGCGGCTTTCCCGGAAAAAATGAACGTCCGCGGCGTGAGAGTCGCGCCCGGATTCTCCCGGAGCTTCAGATACTGGGAGATCGCGTAAAGGATGAAAAGGGTCTGCCGTTTATACTCGTGAATGCGCTTCACCTGGACATCGAACATGGAATCCGTGTTGACCCGGATCCCGGTCTCGGTGTGAATAAGTTCGGCAAGGCGCTTTTTGTTTTCCACTTTCACCTGCTGCCATTTTTTCTTGAGAAGACGGTCGCTCTTGAGCGGGATCAATTTTTCAAGATGGGAAAGGTCCTTTTCCCAACCCTTCCCGATCGCTTCCGTGATGAGATCAGCTAGCGGATGGTTCGCCTTCATGAGCCACCGACGGTGGGTGATCCCGTTCGTTTTGTTATTGAATTTTTCTGGGAAAACCTCGTAGAAATCCTTGAAGAGCTGCTCCTTCAAAAGCTGAGAATGCAACTCGGAAACTCCATTCACCGAGTGGGACCCGATGATCGCCACATAAGCCATACGGATCCTTTTGGGGTTCCCTTCCTCGATCAGGGACATCCGCGCAAGGCGGTCGTGATCCCCGGGATACTGGGCCGCGAGCTCCTTCAGAAAACGTCCGTTGATCTCATAGACGATCTGCATGTGCCGCGGCAACAATTTTTCGAACAGGGGCGCGGGCCAGCACTCGAGCGCCTCGGGCATCACGGTGTGATTGGTGTAGGCAAAGGTCCGGATCGTGAGATCCCAGGCCGTATCCCAATCCATTTGCTCTTCATCCAGAAGAATGCGCATGAATTCCACGATCGCGAGCGACGGATGGGTGTCGTTTAACTGGATCGCGGCCTTTTCGGGAAAGCTCTTGAAAAGCGCGTTATCCTCTTTGAAACGGCGGATGATGTCCGCGATCGAGGCCGCGGTAAAGAAATACTCCTGCTTGAGCCGGAGCTCGCGTCCCATGGAAGTCGCGTCGTTGGGATAGAGGACCTTGGAGATGTTTTCCGAGAACATCTTGTCGTAGACCGCGCGCTCGTAGTCCCCGTCATTAAAATATTCGAAGTCGAATTCTTCGGAACTTTTCGCGGACCAGAGACGGAGCGTGTTCACCACGTTGTTCATATACCCCGGGACCGGGGTGTCGTAAGGCATCGCGATCACGTTCTGGGTGTTCACCCACTCAACGCAGAGCCGCCCTTTTTTATCGTGATACATGTTCGTCGTGCCGTAGAACTTGATCTTCTGTGAGTATTCCGGACGAGCGAATTCCCAGGGATTCCCATGCTTGAGCCATTCATCCGGCGATTCCACCTGGTAACCGTTCACGATCTTCTGGTTGAAGATCCCGTAATCATAACGGATCCCGTAACCGTGCGCCGGGATCCTGAGCGTCGCCATCGAATCAAGAAAACACGCGGCCAAACGGCCCAGGCCACCGTTGCCGAGGCCCGCGTCGACCTCTTCGTTACGAACCTTCTCCAGATCCAACCCGAATTCCTCAAGGGCCTTCTGCGACTGGTCCCAGAGGCCGAGGTTCAGGATGTAATTTCCGAGAAGTCGTCCGATCAGGAATTCCAGAGAGAGATA
>JAZDJU010000007.1:0-17323 GCA_043803685.1 Candidatus Omnitrophota bacterium | reverse complement strand
GCTGGAGAATCGATTACAACACGATCAGGCCGCATAGCTCGCTGGGCTATCGTCCTCCGGCACCAGAAGCAGTACAGTTAAGGTGGTCAAACCGGCAGCCACTCTCTCACTCATGCTGGTACAACTAAGTGGGGCAGGTCAGGCAGCCAAAGCACCACACTATCGCGGAGGTAACACCAGAGAGATCTAAAAAAATCCTGGTTCCATTTTCGACGATAGATTTGCACCATCTATTTACCCTTGCTCCAGCATTGAAAATATTCGTTGTCCGATAACCGTCAAATCCTCTTTGGGAAGCTTTCTAAACTTCCGCAAACCCTTTTGTTTAAAAAAGACGTCTTTAAATTCTTCAGATCTCGGAGAAACATAAACTTTTTTTCTAATTTGAACTTGGCACCCCTTTCTAGACTCCACATCATTTTGCCACTTCATAATGACCGTGATAATCGGAACATTCGCTGCCATGGCTATCCTGGCAACTACCGAAAAATCAATGGGGATATGCCCCGCATACCTCGAGATTGCCTGGGGCGAAATCACAACGGAACGGTTAAAATCACGCAATGCCGCGAGAAGTTTTCTGAAAAATGAATAGCCGATCAGCCCATCAAAATGAAGCATCCGGGCAATGGAACTCAACCGGAGGAAATTTTTTTCAAAAGGCAAATTACGAGGGGAAATAAAAGTAAGTTCTTTTTCCTGGAACAAATAAAACAAAATCAAAAAATCTAACGGCCTTGAAAAGGTGGATAGCACAATAGCGGGGGTTAACAACGCTGATGCTTGTTTTGACTCATCATTTATTTTATAAATATAAGATTTTGCATCCGCCAAAACTGTCCATTTCCACAAGCGATATATAAGCTTTCTGAAAAGTCTAACCCTTATTTTTGCTTCATAAAAAAAAGGTCTTGGGGACTGATCCATAATCAGTATCAATTTAAATTCTGTTTTATGCTTTTCATTAGCTCATCAAGATCAAAAGGCTTGAGGATATAATCCCTGGCCCCTAATTTTATGGCTTCAATAGGTGTGTTTTCGCTTGCATATCCCGTAATAAAAATAAAAGGGATTTCACAATGATTCATCTCTTGACTTATCTTCTTCAGGTTTTTTATGACCGCGATGCCGTCCTCTCCCGGCATGCGAACATCGCAGATAATCAAATGATAGGATCCCTCATGTATTCGCGTTGCAGCTTCTTGGCCATTACGAACACAATCCACCACATATTTTTCCCTTGAGAGAAGCATTTTTAGTGTTTTGAGTATAAGAGCATCATCATCAATCACTAGTATTTTCTTGTCCACAGGGCACCCCGCAAGGTTGAAGGATCTTATCATTAATGTATCGGAATTTTCAGGATGTCCTGTAGTAATACCTGCCAAGAGCTTAGAGCTCTCGAAAGGAGATTTTGAGGATGGTGCTAAGAATAGCAGAAGTTGCTATCAGGAGAATCGATTGGTAATTGGCATGCGACGACCGAACCAAGCTTTCTCAGTCACGCGCAGGATAGGAGGTGTTTGGCGGCGTTTGTATTCGTTGTGATCGACCTTGGAAATCGCATCTACAATAACTGTGGCAGGAACTTTTTTCTTAAGTTTTCGAACGATTTCATCACGGCTCAAGTTCTTTTCGATATAAAAACAAAGGATCTCATCCAGCACATCATAAGGAGGCAGAGAATCCTGATCCTTTTGGTCTGGCCGAAGTTCAGCAGATGGGGCTTTTGTGAGAGTAGGCGCTGGAATTACTTGTTTGACCGTATTACGGTATCGCGCAAGCCGATACACGTCAGTCTTATATACATCCCCGATTACTGCAAGCCCACCGGCCATATCGCCGTAGAGCGTACAATAGCCCATGGCCAGCTCGGACTTATTCCCCGTTGTAAGGACAAGCCGACCTTCATCATTAGAAATAAACATCAGCTCCATCCCACGCAGACGCGCTTGGAGATTCTCCATAGCCAGTGTCGGCCTTTGCGTCGCCGAAATCTTAGCTTCTTTAAGCCATGAGTCATACTTTTCACGAATCGGTCGAACTTCAAATTGAATCCCAAGAGCCTTTGCCAAGTCTTCCGAATCCTTCCAACTCCCTTGCGACGAGAATGGTCCGGGCATCGTAATGCCTTTAACGGAATCCTTGCCAAGCGCGTCCACCGCGATTGCCGCAACCATCGCAGAGTCGATTCCGCCACTCAAACCGATCACAGCTTTTTTAAAACCATTCTTTCTAAAATAATCCCGGACACCCATCACAAGCGCCTGATACATCTCACTAATTTCATGAGATTTTCTATCTCGTGGCAATACGACTGGATAAGAGGTATGTGTTTGATCTGGGGTAAGAAAAAAGAGCCCTTCTTCGAAAGCGGGCGCCTTAAAAAGCACCCGTCCTTTCGCGTTCATAAAAAAGCTGCGCCCGTCAAAAAGAAGGTCGTCCTGCCCACCAACCTGATTTACATAAAGGATCGGAAAACCATAACCATGAGTATGTCCTTTAAGCAATCGTTCGCGAGCTTCGGATACATTGCGATAATAAGGGGATGCGGAAATATTAAGAACGAGATCGGCCTTCTTCTTCGCAAGCCCCGCCAATGGTTTCACCTTGTATCGCTCGTCCCAGATATCCTCACAGATCGACAGTCCGATTTTTCGCCCTTTTAATGGGACGATTTTAGTCTCGGAACCAGATTGAAAAAATATTTCCTCCAGAAACACATCATAGGTAGGAAGCAGCTGCTTGTGATAGACGGTACGAATCTTACCTTTTTCGATCCAGGCAAGCGCGTTGAATGAGTTTGGCTTATTGGACACAATATTTTTCGAGGGGCGATCTATAAAACCCAAAACCACTGCTATCTTCTTGGTCGATGTTGTACGAGCAATACGTTTGAGCTGTTTCAAACCCTCTTCAACAAATTGTTTTTTGTTAGCGAGATCCCAGACAGGATAACCGCAAAGCGCACATTCGGGGAAAACGATGATATCGGCATTTTCCCGGTCCGCTTGGTCGATCCAGTCGATGATCTTCTTGGAGTTGGCGGAATAATCGCCAACCGTCGGATTCATCTGCGCAATCGCGATTTTCAAATGAGGTGTTTTCACAGCGGCAGGCATATCAGAATCCCACTGTTCCACAGATGGAAAATGGCATACCGATCTTAATAGGAGAAACTTGGTCGTGGAATTTTAATATCCAATAGGCCAAGAATATCCTTTAACGCCTTTTTCCTTTCCAATTTTCTTGGGCCCTGATCTTTATTGTCACAAGGACACCGTTCGAAATATTCACAAGGGAGCGTCTCGATTTCATCCGGGGATAACTGTATTACCTTTTTCCAGCGGTATCCGGCATCTTTTCCCGTTTCCGTGAAACGCCATGTTGACCCATCACATTCCAAGCAATGATTGTTTCGCCCCCTTCCGAAGAGTAGGATGCCTTTATTGCAATGGCAATAGAGAAGATACTCCACCGGAATCATCGTAAAAGCATTTGGCGGAATGTCCGCCATGCGCAGGCCTTGCCGTTCGAGCATTTTCTCAAGCCAATATGCCAAGACATGCTTCGCCCCACAGCAGTGTTCACAAAAAGAGCGATCCTTCTTACCTTGATTTTCTCTGTTCACATTGGATTCCTGGATTGATAATAAAGCATTTTAATCCTCAGACCAATCATCGGCAATCGATCTGAAGAGCCCGATTTGCTCGGAGATGGCCGCAACGCCACCTTTTGTGACGAATCCGTCCGACGCAGTTTGGCGGAAAAGCGGAAATCCATGGATCCCCGATAAAAGATTTCGGGAATGACAAACTCAAAAACAACTCGACATTTGATGGCTAACTGACCGCTAGGACTCGTCAAACCGATTTTAACGACCTGATAAAACACCAGGCGAGTTATATTCTTATGAATATCAAACGTCTAGAAAATATTCTAACGAATCTTTTTTCTTTGCCGGTTCAATTGCAATCTTTTAAGAAATCGATTCGTCCGTAAAAAAATTTGAGGCATCATGTGATTGGCTTTTATAAGATCCTCAATTGCACTATCAAGATCCTTGTTTCCCAAATTACACGAAACTCTTTTTAGCTTCGCGGTGACACGGGAAATTCGCAGGTTTACTACAGTGAATTTAGTTTTCAGATAAGAAGAAAAAACGAAAATCGGGTCTCTTTTCATGTCACTGCTCTTTCATTTAATAATAGATACGCGTTGCTCTGTAGAAACATGCATTTTGCATGCATACCATCCAGAAACACTTTCTCCGTGGCTTGTCATTCCGCTCTATTTATCGGACGCTGCGAAGATATTCTAGAGATGCTTTCTCGGTAAAGCGCGGCACAGCTTTCCCGAGGCGGCTGCGCAGTATGCCTCATAGAAATCATAGGCCAGCGTCAGAAAAGACCCCAGGTCCTACGGTAAAATGCCCCATCCATTGAGTCCAGATGCATTTAGACATTAGCACAGATCAGCCGGATGCGTTCCTCGACAAAGGCCTCGTCCTTAAGTCCCCAACCCGCCCCGTTGCCGGCATGAAACGTGACCTGGAAGAAGGACACCTCTCTCCGTTTATCCACAATCAGCGTTGGCGGATTACCAGCAAACCGTGTATTCCCGAGCAATTTCCATAATACCTCCGGCTCGGTTTCCTTCGGTAAATCCAGAAAAATTCGCTATGGATCATCCAAAATTCCGGGGAGCAATCCAACTACCCCCTGAAAAACGCACGGTCTCCATCAAACAACACAATTGAGTGAACAAACGAAATTTGAAATCATGTCACCATAAGAGAATCGAATTTTCTTAAAATTTTGGCTACGGCGAAATAAACCGGACTTTAAAGAACCGCCGCAACTCTCTTTAGCTCAGCCAAAATGATAGGCGATAGATCAAGACCCTCAAGATCCCGTCCTTTGATCCATGCAATTACTTCTTTCCGCCCAAAATCAGGGCTAGGAATCAGTTCTGAGACTGAAATGGCTGTCTGCCTAGAGAGACCGAGTCCCATAAGGGATATCTGCGTCTGTTGAGAGGCACCGAATTCTAGCCAGATATTCAAATCGGGAATCTGATCCAAGTATGCTTGATGCCCATTCTCTTTAAAGAAAAACCTCAACACGTCTACATAGCACGATGAATATTTCACGAATTTAAAGCGAGCAAATTCCTCCACGTCCCGCATCGAATCGCGAATAATCGCGGGAATACTTTTCTTTTTCTCGGGGTGCTTCTCCCAATACCGAACATTGTCGCTAATGATTCGAGCTAAGGGATATCCTCGCATCCAATTAATAACTAAGACAGCATAATAAGGATTCAATTTTGGAAAATCCCCCGACAAATGTTTGGATATGCGATTCAGTACACGCACATAGGAATCAAAAGCACCTTCGCTTTCAGGAAATGTCGGAATCAACTCGGTTATTGGTTTCTTGTAGCCGCTGAAATACTGTAACAGGCTCTGTTGCGCTAATGGACTAACCCCTGGGTTGCGGACTACTACAGCAAGCGGCAATGAAATGCTTGATTGAATGCCATCCAGATGTAGCTGAAGTTGCCGAAGGACATCTTCTGAACAATTTGGAACAAATGGTGCCTGCCGAATGGAGCCGTGACGACCATTCTGAATGAAAAAATATGCGAAGGCATGCTCAAGCTCCTGTTTACTCGGACCTTCTTTTTTCACCTTTCCGGTACTGATGAATTCCAAGAGATTGTCAACTTTTGATACTACTGAATCGAGTGTTCGCGTAATCGCATAGCGCGTCCTTTTTTCAGGTGGCAGCGTGTCCCATTTATTCGGATCGACGCAAATGATATTGCCTTGAAACTCCTTGCCAAGACGGCCAGCCCGACCGGCCATGTTCCAGAAATCGATATCATCCATTGGTCTGCCGCGTCCTTTTGTTGGCTTGTAAACGAAAATCGACCGAGCCGGGAGATTTACCCCTTCAATCAGTGTGGATGTACAAACAAGAAACCGTATTTTACCCTCTTTGAACAGGCGTTCGATTTCGGTTCGGATCAATAGAGGTATATTCCCGTAATGAAATGCGACTCCGCGCGGCAGCGTCATCAGCAGTGAGTACTTCGGATGAATCGTCTTCGATATGAGGTCCATTAAATCGGTAATGGCCGAATCACTGCGATTTTCAGGAATTGAATCCGCAAGGAGTCCGGCCATTTTCTCGGCATCGGCTTGACCGTTTGCATAGACCAAGCTACCGCCACTACTATCGGACATTGCTTGAGCTATAAAAGTAAACCGCTTGGTCGGATCCGTTGGCCGCTGATGCAGCCTTATCGTCCCGAGCGGAGCGCGATTCCCATGAAAGCAAAGGTCAACATTACAAACCTGAGATTGACGTGTTTGAGAAACCCAGAGTAGATTTTGGTTAACAGTCACTAATTCGGAAGCAACGGGAGTTCCTTTACGTCGAACATGTTGAAAAAGCAATTCGGGATTACGCGACATTGGGCTTGAAAATACAACTTTACAATGTGGAAATCTATCAATGACTGTTTCAATAGCCTGCTGAAGCAGGATACCGCGCGCTCCGTCTCCAATTTTCTGGGCCTCGTCAACGATTAGAAAATCTATTCCAAAATCGGCTGGCGCATCATTCAAAAGCCATTGGAGCCTCTCTTGCGTATAGACGAACACGTTTGTTTGACTCTTCCACCCTTGCGGTACCTGAGGGACGGAACTGATTAACGGCTTTTTTTCGAGACTAGAAAGAAGACTTTGAAGATCCGACTCCACCTGCTGGATCAAGGCTCTCGTTGGGACAATAAATACAACGTTTTTCAGCTCGGAAGACGATATGAACTCACGCATATACTGCTCAAGAATAAACGACTTGCCGGCCGATGTCGGAGCAGAGATACTTATGCAATCGAAGTCCTCGAGAGCCTCGTATACTTGTTTCTGAAAGTGATTCAGATGTAACTTTTCTTTCCCGCGAATTATTGTGTGACCGACTTCCCGCCTCAACATATCAAGACGTAGCGGTAAGGGCACCTGCTTCTGAAAATCATCTCCTACCAGTTTTTTTTTAATCGCGAGAGCAATCGAAGGATGATTCGTAAGAATGTCGAGGACAAGTGTGGCCGCTACTCCTTTATTTGCGATGTCCCGGACCGAAGAGAGACAGTGATGGGCTATTCTGAGTGCGCTCGCTTGGGCTTTTTCTGACGGGTACTGAGCGAGAATGCTCGCGGAAAGGAGAAGATGTGGCCAATCATGCGCGGGAACCGCGTAGTCCTCAGGAACAATAATATTTGGAAACATTGCACGCACAGATTCTATTGTCAGAGCATGCATCTGCCGCCGAAAGCCAGTGCTATTAAGAAGTTTCTCTTGAAGGGGCACCTAAGCCGATCTCCTTAGAAAATGCATCACGAAACTCCTGAACTGAGGGGAACGGAACAAAGAATACTTCCAGAACAAAAGAGTCGAGAGACGCTGCAACGGTCCTACTTTTTAATTTTTCTAGCCACGTCGCGACGCTACTTTTGATTTCAACGCAGACCTGTTCTTCGGTTTTGGAATGAGGGGTATTTGGATAAGCGTCGTGATCAAAACCGATCAAGCAGACACCCCTATATTCGAGATGTTTGTACAACGGGTCATCGGGGTCCAGATACCTTAGGAGTGCCGCTTCGAGGTCAGGGCTGTTGAGAGTGAGATTGTCGCGCATGAGTTGAAGGTCCCGCTCGCGAGGATCGCCCGAGCCTCCCCCAGGCACCAAAAACGGCTGAATACTTGTTACACTCGCCGCAATAGCCGCATCTATGTCCTTATAAAGCTTCGACTCTCCCCAGTACAGGGCGAGCCTGCCCGTTGAGCCGTTAACGGACGCGTGAATCCCATCTATGCCGTGGTAATGCATCTGCGCGTTCGTCTTGAGGGGCATCTTGCACATTACCTGGGGGAACTTTAGGAAGTACTCCACCAAAAGATAGAGTAACAATTCGCCACTCTCCCCGCTCTTCTCAAGATCAGAGAATAGGCTAGCGGCTTTTCTATGCAACTCTCCGAACTTCGCGGGAGATCCTGTGGAATCAAGGAATTTCTTCGCCCGATCAATTTCTGAGCGTGGGATTGCATACTCCATGATCCTGCTCGCAAGGAATTTCGCCAAGTCTTTCACTCGAGGGAACTGTTGCCCATCCAATCCGATGGCGTGGCAGTGTACGCTAAGCTTGGTGCCGGAAATAGGCAGAGCCGTTTCAACCTGAGTTAAATACGCCTGAATATCCGTCGGTTTGCCCCGAACAAGCTTGTCAAATAGGTCTTTTAGATTTGTCGGCAAAATTTTCGTCATTTAAATCGCCTCACGGGGAATTATTATATCATCCAGTGAAAAAAATGCGCCCCAAAGGATTGTTGTCAGCAATTGTCAATCCGCCCGTTCTTCTCTCGGATTACGCATCAGAGCGTCTCTAATACGCGATAATACGCATACGACCCACCAGGTGAGGGATTTTAAAACTTAGACAAATGTTTTTCGACGCCGAGGCTAGATGAATCATAAAGATAAAAAACGTCCGATAACCATTTGCGGTCAGTCCCACTTTTCGTTGCGCCCAGTCCCAACTTGGAGATTGGTAGCACCCCTACCAAAAATGGATTAGTCTGGACCCATAATGGTCTATCTTTTGTAAATAAAAGTAGTTACGAAAAGATTATTTCCCTGAAAAAAGAAAAATCGGGGTGACAGGAATTGAACCTGCGACATCTTGCTCCCAAAGCAAGCGCTCTAGCCCCTGAGCTACACCCCGTAAGCCATTTTGCTATAATAAGTTGCAGCACTTTCCTTTACGACATTATTTTCACTTCGTGCCACTATCGTGCCACTAATCACTGGTATTAGCTCTACAAGATACGTTTCCAGCTTGCCTATCGCCTCCCTCATCTTCTCCCTGTCAGGCCGTGCATATATGGCTGTAACGTCAAACCCAGGGACTTGATGGCCCATCATTGCAGCCAACGTGAAAGCGCCTACCCCGATTGAATTGAGATAGGTTGAAAAAGTTCTTCTAAAATCATGGATCGTTACGTCCCCTAAGCCAGTTTCTGTGCGAACAGTCTCCCACAGATGCCGTGGCTCATAACTAAGATCAAAGCCTCTCGACAAGATGGCCTTCGATATCCGGTTGAGATAAACCATCCTTGGTTTGCCGTTCTTTGTGCGTTTCCCCTGCAGATAGATGTAATTTTCCATCGGATCAGAATCGGAAAGGTGAATGTCCTTAGATCCGAATGTCAAAGACTTGATCTCTCCTTTACGCATCCCGGTAGTAACCGCGATCATGATGAAATCGAGAAGTCTTTTGTAGCCGTTACGATCCCGCCCATTTGTCACGGTAGCGATCTTGACAAGAATGTGATCGACGAGTTTCACCAGTTCGCCCTTCGTGAGATAACGGTCCCGTGATTCTTCCGGTAGTCTGTCGAACCTCTCGGCAGGATTTCTGCCCTCAAAAAGATATGCCTGTTTGTTGTCCGGATGCTCCCAAAAATTGATCGCAAGGTTAAACATGAGCCGGAGCGTGGTCAATTCATGATTGATCGTGCTATTGCCAACACCCTCACCCTGCCGGTGCTTCTTGTACCTCTCCACATCCTGCCGTGAGATCTCAGAGATCAGCGTATTCCCAAAGTATTCCTTCAGCTGCTTAACGAAATAAGTGTCAGATATCCCATAGGATTCATGGTTGTCTTTCGCCCATGCTAAATATTTGTCAGCTAAAGCAGCAAAAGTCGTCTTGCAGTCACGTTTCACGTCAAGGAATCTGTTCTCGGCAATCTCCATGATCCGCTTCGCGAGAACGGCCTCAGCTTGCTTCTTCAGCTTTTTATTCATTTCCTTGTCCGGATGGACCTTAACTACACTCTCTCTGCGCCTTTTGCCATCAAATGTAATATCAATCCACCAAGTATGGTCACGAATGAAAACCCGGCCATTCCCTCTCTTTGTCGTTTCCATGGCTTACGCCCTCCCCTTGAACTGTTTTAGTTCGGAGGTATGAACAAGATGCAACGGGCCCACAGACTCAACCCGAGTGATCCGTCCAGCCTTGATTGCCTTATAAACGGCTTGCACGGTTACATTGGCACGTTTCGCAAACTCACTTATCAAGATGAAATCCTTTATCTTCATGGAGAGAAGTGTATATCATAAGTTTAATCGATTCAACCATTATTTTTCTCATACCGGTATAACCTTGCGGCTTTCGAACCACTTATCAACATCAGAACGCCTAAATCGAACACCTCTAGGAAACTTGTAGTAAGGGATCGGCAGCTGGTTTTTACACACCCAAACATAGACCGTATGACGGCTGCATTGAAGTAATCCTGCAAGCTGTTGGACGGTCAAAAGATCACCGGGAAGCACCTCTTTAGATTCACCCGCCTTAATTGAATCCAAACAATGTTTACGCATACATCACGCAAGAGCCTTAATGGCCCTAAGTTTTTTCGCGATCTGCTTTTCGCTTGGCAGCTTTATGCGATATTGAGCAACGAAAATTTTCTTTTCGAGCCCGCCCAAAGCATAAACGGCCTCTTCATATCCGATGTCCTCGCAAAGAATCAAACCGATAGTGGGGTTATCATTTCGGGTTTCTTCATTGTGACGGTAATACTCGATGTACTTGTTCATCTGTCCGATATACTCCCCCTTGAAGGCCCCTCTCTTCAGATCGGCAAGGATATAGGCGTGCAATTTCGAATGATAAAAAACCAGGTCTATTCGGTCCCAATTTCCGTCAATAAGAATCCGGACTTGTCTTCCGGCCAAACAAAAATGACTGCCCAATTCAGTTAAAACTCGAATCGTTTTTTCCAGCATTGCATTTTCAAGATCATATTCCTTAAAAGGCGTCGGAAGTTTGAGGAAATCGAAATCATAGACTTCCCGGAAAACCTCTTGGGGATTTTCAAGGACCGGAGGGCTAGCGACTTCAAGGCTTCTCTTTCGGGATCTCTTTTGGAACTGCTTACTTTTACAAGCATCAATAAAACGCCTAAAAGTCCAGTTTTCTTCGTTGGATTTAAGCCGATAAAACTCACGTTCTTCGACGTCTGCTATATAAATCAACCTGCGCCAGATAGACCAAGTCAATTTTCCGCACACTGTGCGGAAATTCGGGTACTCTTTAAAAAAATGATGCGCGTCATAAAGGGTGGATTTATCAATCCCCGTATCCAGAGAAAGTCTCATAATTACAGCCTTACCGTAATCAGCCCGGTTCTTGTTCTCCAATTCCCCTTTGGTAATTCTCTGGCCGACCTCCCAATAGGCCTCGACTTTGAGCTTATCAATCGCTTGGTATGCTCTGCTTCTCGCCTTTGAAAGAATTCCCTGAACATCCCGAAGAATTTCTCGATAACCTTTGACCGTCTCTAACTGATCAGGCCGTTCTGATTTTTGCATGCTAGATTTTACTGGCTTTAGGCTCTTGGCTTCATCGTTTTCCATTTATCTCGTCGCCTCCATTTGAGAGATGGCACCAGCATTCTTAACTTTGACATATTCCTGCGCAGCGTCATACGACGCCTTGCTTCCAATATCAAACCATGCGCCGTCAAACTCAATCCCGTAAAGCCTCTCTTTCCCTGTGAGCCACGCGAAAAAATCCCCGATTTTATCGGGGTTGCGTTTTTCGATCTCGAGGTACTCATAAACACGCAGTCGGTAACTGGCAGGAAGAAAATACGCCCCAATACTCACTTGCGTGGATTTTGGGTTCGCGGGTTTTTCTTCAAATTTCGTGATCCTGTGGTGGTCATCCATTTCCACCACGCCATACTCCTTGGCAAGGGAGCTGTCTTTTACGTCATAAACTCCTACAAACGCCGACTCACGGTGCCCCAGAGCCGGAAGGAGCATATAGCCCAGTGGGAAATCAAAGTAATTGTCCCCGCAAAAGACGAGGAAATCGGCACTGCCGCAATAACCCGACCGCAGCGCAAGAAAGAGGTCCCGCACAGCGCCGAGGCTTTTTTCGTGCTCGCATACCTTGTTTGAAAGAATATGAAGGGGTTTTACATACACGGCGGTCTTTTGCCAATCAAGGAACTGACGGTAGAACCGGCTGTTTGAAACAAGAATCACTTCATCCACAGCCGAAAGCATTTCCAACTTCAGCATCAAATGGTCCAGAATGGTTTTCTTTCCGATCCTCAGAAGTGCTTTCGGCAGATCCAGTGTCAGTGGATAAAGACGGGTTCCAAATCCAGCGGCTAAAATAATGGCTTTCATGTGATGATATCCTTTCCTTTATTGAATGGTTTTTTCGGGAAGTTTCGTATCGATCCTGACCGACGCTTGCATCCCGTACCGGACTTCTGGAGGAAGATCCGAGAGCCTGATCTCGCAAGAGATTACGCGCCGTACTTTAAAAACTTTCTCCACCTGCTCGATCGTTCTCGGTGCAACGCGCACCACTTCTCCCGTCATCCACCGCCTGGGATAAGCATAAAAAGAGGCTCGCGCCTTATTGCCGACCTTAATTTCCTTCACATCCTTTTCCAGCACCAACAGCTCAAGGAAATAACTTCCGGGGTCCGCCATCTCGAGCACGAGATCCCCTTCTTTAAAGAACCCCCCAAGATGGTCTTTGGGATCATTGAGGAGAACTCCGTCAAAAGGAGCTTTCAGCTCCAGCGCTTCGGCTCTTTCTTTTAGAAATCGGATCTCCCCGTCGAGGGACTGTATTTCCTGCTCCTTCCCCGCGAGCTCTTCCCGGGCATCCAGTAGCTGAAAATCCGCTTTCTCGCATAATGCGCGGCCCGCCGCGCCGTTCTCATAAAAAATGCCCATCCGTTCCTTCTCTTTTTGCAGGAATTCTGCTCGGCTCTGCAAGCGGACCTTGTCGTGACTGGCGATCTCAAGAGATTGTTTTTTCTCTTCAAGATTCCTTACGATCTCCGGGTTTTCGAAGCGGGCAATGATTGCTCCTTTTTTGACCGAAGCGCCTTTTTCATAAAACAGCTCTTTTAAAACCCCCGGACTTGCAACTTCGAGTTTCACGAACTTCGCGGCCTGCAGGACGGCATCCCCCTGGATTTCCCCTTTCGGCCAAAAAAAGAAACCGACCGCGCACAATCCGGCCACCCAAACCAGTCGCCACCATCCCGCGCTTTTCTTATCTTCTTTTTCCTCGAAGAGCATCGGTTCTTCGGTCGGTGCATTTCCCTGTATTTTTTCCGGGGCTTTCGCGTCGGTCATGTTTTTTGCCTTTCTTTGGATTAGATCCATTTTTCCCATCCTTCAGGAATGGTTTTCGAGGTCAGACAAACCGTAAGAATTGAAAGGCTGAGACTTGCGAGAAACGGGGCTGTCTGCCACACAAAATACGGGGTCTTGAAGGTGCAAAAGTAAAACCCGTAAAAACCAAGCGCCGTGCCAAGCCAGAGGTTCCTCACAATGCTTCCGATGCTTATCTTCGTGAACGGGTCTTTTTTCATGGGATTCCATTGAAGTTTCCTGATCGGGATTGTGATCATATCGAGCGGAGCGTAAACGAAATTATTCAGGGTGATGAGCATGGAAAAAGCGGCCTCGTAAAAGAACGCTTTCAGATCGCGTGAGGTTTTCAAGATCGTCACCTTATGAAACACGACCACGATAAAACTGAAGAAAAGCACCCCCATGAGAGCGCTATTGGTGCAAAAGCCGAACCAGATAGAATCGATCTCGAAATGGATGAGTTCTCCGGCCGGTTCCGAATGCGCCAGGACTCCAAGAATCACCCAGAAAAAAAACACGAGATCTGCCCAATAAACATAAATGCCGTAAAAGGCGAGGAACCGGGACGCAAGGCTTATGCCTGGCTTCCAAACAAGCGGAGAGCCTTGAAGTGTCCCTTGCGACCAGCGCCGGGAACGGGCTCTTGCTTCCAGATAATTTGAGGGCGCTTCGTCAAAAGCATGCACGTCTGGGCAAAACGCGACTCGATACCCCATTTGATCCAGAAGGACCGTATCCCAGTTATCGTGCGAGAGGAGCCCCTTGGGAAGCCGGATTTTATTAAGGAGCGCAGCGCGGGCTAGGTGATGATGCCCAAAGGATATCGTCCTTCCGAAGACCGCCTGAAACGCCGTAAAACTGAATCGTTGAGAGAGCTCCGCTCCGATTTTCTCAAGACGCGCATACCAGGTGGCGGCATGCGCGATCCTGACAAAAGCCTGGAAGATGGCGATATCCCGGTTTTCGGGATGAACGGCTTTCTTCAAAAGCTTTAGCAGTGTCCCCTTCGGAACCATGCCGTCCGCATCACATATATATAGAAGGGGATATTCGGGATGCGCGTGCAGGAACTCGGCGATATTGCCCTGTTTTCGTTCCACAGGCTCTTTCCTTCTTCGATAAAAAACTCGGCCTGGATGCTGTTTTTGAAGTCTTTCCACAACTTCCCGTTCATACCGCTCGAACCCTTCCCCGGAATCGGAAAGAATCCACAGATCAACATTCGGTAGCTTGTTCCTCGAAAACGAGTACCCTGCCCTTTCAAAAAGCCCGTGCGTTTCATTTCGAACCGGGTAGACAAGCGCTACCCGTGGGAAATGGTCAACGTACGCTTCCTTTAAGACAGGTAGTTTTCTGATAAGGAAATGACAAAGGCACAGGACGAATTGATACGCGACGTTGAAGAAGAGAAATCCGAACCCGGCCACCCAAAGAAAGCTCACAAGCTGCGTCTCTCGCGTAATCACCAAAGTCGACAAGACAAGTCGGACCGCCGCAACCGTGATGAGCACACACCCTCCTAAAAACAGGATCGTTCTTGTCCGGGGAGTTAACCCACCTTTGATGCCGGGTTTGAGGGAAAGGCTCATTCGATTTCCTCTCCCACAGTCCCGTGAAGCCCAGTTTCCATACCGCCAAATGCGATCTTCCTTCCAAGTTTTGCGAAGAGGATCCGGCATTCCGTGACCGATTCGAGGTTTTGGGTGCGAGCTTCCTCCAATGCCACGAAGGAATCCATAAGCTCGGAAGCACCGCGCTCCCCCGCCACGTTTTTTACCTTCTCATTTTTGTAAAGCTCCTCGCATTCCCGTACCAGAGATTCCGAGAGACGGATCTTTTCACGCGTAGCCCTGATCTCGTGAAAATCCCTACGGATCTCATTTTCATGGTCCCGGACTTCAATAACTCCTTCCCATTTCTTTTCCTCGATCTCATGCTCTTTGGCATGGATCTGGGCGCCGAGCCTCCCGAAATCCCAGATGTTCCATTTCCCGGAAACACCCGCCATCACGCGATCGGTGTTGACATAAATATCCCGGTTAAGGTCCCATTTGGCGGCGAGATTCAAAGTGGGCCATCGCTCCGCCCGAAGCATTTTCTTTTCGAATTCCTTCTCCTGGATCTGAAGACCCGTAATCTTATAAAGCGGGTCGTGCTTACGGCTTATTTCGAGGTAGGTACTCGCATCCTCCGAAAGCTCCGGGATCTTCCCCAGAGGCTCAAGCTCGAGGGATTCCTGTGCGCCCATAGCAACCGTCTCCATCAAGATCCCAAGATAATAGTCGTAGGATTCTTTGTGTTTGACGAGTCCGGTTTTTGATTTTTGAAGCAACGTTTCAACGCGCATGAGCTCGCTGCGAGGAACAACCTCTTTTTGGAAAAGAGCGGACGCGCGTTCAAACGCCCCGGAGAGTTCCTTAACCTCTCCCTGTGCGATCCGCGTTAATTCCTTCTCCTCCAAAACTTGTGCGTAGAGAATCCGCACGTAAAGATTGAGATCGAGTTTTGCCTCCTCAAATCTGAGAGTTTCGCTTTCGACCCGAGTCTTCTGCTTTTTCTTGTTATAAACCGACTTCCCGCCCTCAAAGATCGGCTGTTCGAGAGATGCGTCAACGTAACCGACCGTTTTGCTTCCACCCGTTGCGACCGCTCCAAAGTACTCGGTCCCGAACTTCGGGAAAAACTCCGCCTGGGCTCCTTTATAAAGGGCCTTTTCTTTTTCGAGACGTTCGATCGCGAGCTTCACCTTCGCGTCTTCCTGAAGCGTTCTCGAGATAGCCTGCTCAAGCGTCAGAAGACTGCCGAAATTTTCTTGCGGCAATTCCGTCGCCGCTAAAACCGTTCGGGAAACCAACAGTCCCGCGAACAAAACCACTGCCATGCGAAAAATCTTTTTATGTTTATTCATCCAATTCCCCCGGCTCAGGGAAGCCCTGTCCCATTTCTGGAACCGGACTTCCCTGAATTTGGTTTGAGTTCTACTTTTTCGTGATCTTTTCGTTGAGTTTCTCGACTCCTTTGAAGAATTCCCCCCATCTGGATTGCTCGATCACAAACCCCTGCCGTGTCGCGCGGATCTCGCCTTTCACTACGCCGAACACCCTGAAATCCACACGCCGCCAGCCGTTTCTTTCAGAAACCGTAAGCCTAAGCTCCCCTTCCTTGACCGGAACCGTGCCCACGACTTCGTCCTTAAATTCTGATTCTTTGCCCGTTTTTTCCATTCCCTTTTTCCTTTCGTTTTTAGGTTGCCTCAAGAAGAATCACTTGGATGGACGTATCAGTCTCCACAGTGACCGATTCTTCGGTTTTGACACTGCGCAGGTCCTGAGCCGCCTGCCCCGTGAGATTCGAGGCAAGGTTGACCCGGAGTTGGTCTTCAAGGTTGTAAGGGCTCTGCCCCGACCCCCCGACAAAGAGGCTAGCGCCTCCCAGGAGCGTTTCCCCGATCGCCTTGAAGGTTTTAAGATCCCGGTGTTTATCAACCTTGCCCCTTATCCCCCCGGACCCATCTTCAGATAAGGCCATAGCCCTGACGCGCATTTCGCGGCCGTCCGGGAAAATCAAAGTCTCGAATTTGACATTGATGCGGTCGAGGGTTTTAAGAACGCTTGCTTCCCCCAGGAACTTCGAATCCTTGGGGATCACGACTTTCTCCTGCCACTTAAAATCCCGGATCACTAACGCGATCACGGGAGCTGCCACGTTAAAACTGAAAATGCGGTTTGAAAGGCGCGCGGGGATCTTCGTCCCGGAAGGAAGCCCTAAAGGCTTCTGCTTGCCGCGAGTCTCTTCCGAACGAGAACCACGGTTTTCCGTTTTTACAGGCGGTTCGATGTAAACCGCAATCTCAGTCGCGTAATTCCTTTTCTTAACGGGCAAGGTTTTCCTGACGCCTTCGAGATCCTTCGTTCTTTTGTCATCTTTCCCGGCAGCGGCAATGGCACGGTCCATCGCCGCCCCCGTAATCATTTGAGGATTCTCTTCCGGACGCATGGAAACCTGCTTTTTCGAACCGGAGGAACCGTAAAAAAAGAATAAGACGATGCCAAGAA
>JAZDJU010000006.1:0-26293 GCA_043803685.1 Candidatus Omnitrophota bacterium | reverse complement strand
GCTTGCCTGAGAGTTTTTCGATGAGTGGGGCTCACGGGTCTGTGGCAGGTGTGACGGACGGATCCAGTATTACGGTGACGCAACAGCCGACGCAGGGGGATGTGCGGAATTATAGTGTTTCGAGCACGGTCCCGACACAAGGGAACTTCACGTTCTCGACGATGGGCTGGGGTTATTTCAACGCTTCGAATGTATTCGTGGGGACGGGCGCGAGTTTGGGGAGTAGCACGACGTTGGCTCTCAGCGGCACTGCTGGGAAGAAGCTTAAAGTTGAGTTTTTGAACACTTCGGGCGTGAAGAAAGAGTTTTTAGTGACGCTCAGCGCGACGCAACAGAACTTCACGTTTGACCTTACAGGCTTCACGACCGCGATGGCTGCGATCAATCTGGTGAGCGACGAGCTTGGGACGACGGATTATGTTGTGTCCGCAAAGAAATTATCGGCTTATCCGGTGGTGGCGCCTGCGACGATGGATCTGACAGTGCTGACTCCGATGCCGAATAATTTTTCGGTGTATAGCGCGCACGGTTCTGTGGCTGGGGTGACGGACGGTTCGAGCATTACGTTGACGGGACCGTCAGTGGCGGGAGCAGATGTCGTGGGCTATAACGTGACGAGCAATGTCCCGACTCGCGGGAATTTCACGTTTTCGAGCATCAGTTGGGGTTATTTTGACGCGTCGAATGTGTTCCAGGGGGCGGGTGCGAATTTGGGGACGAGCGTGACGCTGGCGATGGGAGTGATGGCGAGTTCTTTGAAGGTGGAGTTCGTGAACACTGCGAACGTGAAAAAAGTGTTCACGGTGGCGGCCCCGGTGGCCGGTGCAAATTACACATTTGATCTGACTGGGTTTACGGGACCGATCGCCGCGATCAATTTCGTGGGCGACGAGGTTGGGCCGAACCAGTATGTATTTGCTGTAAAGACAGTCTCCACCATTCCGGTGGTGGCGGGTGATACGTACAGCCAGGCTGCGCTGAGCACATTACCGGGGACTCCGGTGGTGAACAGCGCGCATGGGACGACGACGGCGACAGATAACGCGACGATCACGACGACGCAGACGAGTAGCACCACGTATGGCGTGACGAGTGTAGTTCCTGACTCTGGGGATTTCACGTTCTCGAGCATTAGCTGGGGCTATTTCAATGCGTCCAATGTGTTCCAGGGGACGGGCGGGAGTCTTGGGACGAGTGTGATCCTGGCCTTAAATGGTACCGTCGGGAAAAAGGTTAAAATTGAGTTTTTGAACACGCTAGGCGTCAAGAAAGAGTTTTTAGTGACGCTCGCCGCGGCGCAGCAGAACTTCACTTTTGATCTGACGGGGTTCACCACGACGATGGCGGCGATCAATTTCGTGAGCGATGAGGTTGGGACGACGGATTACACCGTGGAAACGAAGGGCTTGAAATATGTTTCGGCGGTGACCGGGTCGACTTACAATTATGCTGGGTTGACTTCTCTCGCGGCTTCCAACCCCGTTATTGCCGCAGGTTCCGGCAACATCACCTCCGGTGAGCCGGCGGCGGTGCTCAGAATGACGCAGAATTCGGCCAATGAATTCGAATACGAATATGATCTTTCTCCGAGTCCGACCTGTTTTGCCTTCAATGCGCTTACGTTGGGTGGAGTGGCTTACAGTCTTCCAAGTGCGCAGTATGTTTTCGCGGCTCGTGGATCGGATGGGGAGCGAACAAAGATCGAGATCACGGATGCGAGCAATAATAAGGCCACTTTTGTGATCCAGTTGACCTCTTCGTTCCAGAATTTCACTCTCAATATTCCTGCGGGAGTGAACTATGCACAGATCAAGGAAATCGTGTTCGTCCAGGATCATACGATCGGATCTCCCCGCATGAACGACTTCGTCAGGGTTCAGACGCCGGGGCTTTCCTATGCTGCGCCGACACCCGTCGCTGTTTTTGAAGCGACGAAGGCCGCTTTGGTCCAGGAGGGCCTCGATTATTTTGATATCGGTGTGGGAGTCGATTCGACGACGCATTTTCCCTACGATAATTTGGGCACTGCGGGGGCTACTCCGGGTCGTTACACCCAGCCTACGCTTATTGGTTTCTATTTGCAGATCCTGGGTGATGTCGTGTCTGGGAAGATCAGCAACGGGATGACGCGGAGTGAGGCTTTGACCGAGATCAATACGGTCATGACGAATCTACGTAGCGCTCAAACCACTTATGGTTGGAATGGAATGATCCCGTGGCTTAATCTGAATCCCACGGCGGCGAGTGGCGATACAATCGCTTTGGGGGACAATGCCAACCTGTCTCAGAGTATCGCTGTGATGGTAGGAGCGCTTGAATCAGCGGGACTGACTGGCGCTGAGCTCACTTCTGCTCAGCAGGCCGCGACTCAAGCGGATCAATATCTCAATAACCAGGCTGCGGGGTACGCGTCTTTCGTCGATGGCACTTTTGGTATTTTCCGTGCTGCCTATGACGTTTCTGACGGGGCTTATTCTGGTTATATCGATCGTCTTGCGAATGAATTTCGCGGTGCGGTCGCGTTCCTTGCGGTCTATTACGCGGGAGTCCCTAATTCCGTTTGGAGCAATCTGGCTACTAGTACTAATGACGCTTACACTGACAGGAACGGGGTTGTGATCGAGAATCTGGCTCCGTGGGATGGCGGGGCCTTCCAGACTTTTTGGCCCGCACTTCGCAATGATGAGAGCAGTTATATCGGTTTCAGGAATTCGCTTTACAATATGCTCGCGACCCAGTTGGACTATGCCTATCAGAACCGCATTCCCGGTATTCTGTCGGCGAGTATGACCCCTGAGGGGAGTTATGCCGGAGGGGCGGGTATTCCGGAGATCGCCGAAGCCAATATGGTGCCCTCCTCCACGAATACGATCTTGGGCGATGTGGGTTCCACATACGCGTTGGCGTCCGCGAGGGCGATTGATCATAACGCGGTCTTAGGATGGCTGTATGCCATCGATAACCTTGTTGGGACGACGGGGAGCTACGGGCTTTACGATGGCGCCCGGTCCAGCACCGAGGTCAGCAATCGTTTTCTCGGCATTGACGTGGCGTCGACGATCCTGGGTCTTTCGGGGAATGGTCCGGCCGACTTCACGGCCTATCTTCGGAACCGTGGGCTTGAAAACGCATACAACACTCTTTATGACAGTACGAGTCGACAGCTGAATGTCAGCCGGACCACTTCGGATCTTCCGAGTGCTCCCGAGTTCCCGGACCGCTCGATGGCGGTTTTCTCAAACTTAAGCTCCGAAGGCACGATCAACCATTTCCAGGCGGCGACGACGCAGAATTATGGAGTGCGTCTCGCTTACACCAACCTTCTGGGAGTGGATGGCGGACATTTTTGGATGTTGGATCAGAACTATAATGCTCAGGCGAACCAACTGATCCTCCAGTACTCCGCGGTGGATTCGCCGCAGCTTGTGCGTCTTGAGCTCAAGGATGGCTCGGGAACATTGCTTTATCAGACAACTGTAGCTCTCCAACAGGGAGCGGAGTTTGCGCGCCTTGTGATCGATCTTCCGGACGATGCGATCCTCGCGAATGTTCGTGAGATCGATCTTGTTGCCGATGCGCAGGAGGGGGGAGACGCGACCGCGGACTTCACCCTTCACGCCATGAATTTCCAGCATGTGCCGTCCGCGCCTGTAGTGGCTTTTACGGCGGAGGCAGGTTCACCGGCGGTGACGGTGCTGCCAGCCAACAGCGCTTCTGTAAGCGGTGTCGCGCAACTCGTGAGTTCCTCCGCAGGTAGTACGCTTCAGCACACGGCGGGTACGAACCTTTTCAACCTTCATTTTGATCTGACGGCGGCGAACGCCTTTGCGGAGATCAAGCTGAATTTCGATCCCAGTAATAATGGGAGCAGTGCCGACCTCTCTGCAGTCTCACAGCTGATCTTCGGGATCAATTCAGCCACAGCGACGAACATCAATATTGAAATCCAGGATGCGCAGGGGAATACCTATCGCACATCCAATACAGATATTGTCGGGTCGGGTTATTACAAATTCCTGACAGCTCTCGCGGCTGCGAAGGTCGATCTCAGCAAGGTGAAATCGATCAAATTTGGCGTGGACCAGTACTCCGTATTGAGCGGTACTTCCGGTAATCTTCTTCTGGAGATTGGTGGCTTGCAATAAAATTTTCGCTGGGTTAGAATCCGCTCGATCTTTTTTATATCAAAGCGGAGTGTTCCTGTTGTGGAAAACGAACCTAACCTGAACGATATTTTTGAAACCCTGAAGACAGCCAACTCTTCGCTTCGATCAGCGGGCCGCAGGGATTTTGCAACTCCAACCCGGAGGACTTCCATGAACAATCCTATCTCAGCGCTTATTTTTTTCGTGTTGCTCATCGTTGGCTTTCTTTTGGGCGCGCCTCTATTTATGGCGAACCAGGGCCTAGGGGCTTTCCTCGGCATGATCTGGTTCTTCATTTCCATGGTTATTGCCTCAGGCGTTCAGATGGCGGCTCAATGGGAAAAAGGGGTCATTTTTCAACTTGGGAAATTCAGCCGCATTTCAGGACCTGGGCTTTTCTTTGTGATCCCCATCATCGAAGAGGCTCGGAAGATCGATATGCGTGTTCTGACCATGGACATTCCTGCCCAACAGGTCATTACTAGGGACAATGTTCCGGTGAAGATCAACGGCGTGATTTTCTTTAAGGTGGATGATCCGTCGAACGCCATCATCAAGGTTCAGGACTATCGCTATGCGATATCGCAGTATGCCCAAACTTCACTTCGGGATGTGATCGGGCAGATGACGCTCGACCAACTGCTGACCGAACGCGAAGAGATCGGCAAGAAGATCGAGGCGAATGTGGAGAAGGATACGGAAGCCTGGGGGCTTGAGGTGACTGGGATTCGTATTCAGGACATCGATATGCCGGAGGAGCTCAAGAAGATGATGTCTCGCCAAGCTTCCGCGGAACGCGAAAAGCGCGCAACGATCACGAAGGCGGAAGGGGATCGCGATGCCGCAGCGAACCTCGCTTTAGCGGCCAAGACCATGGCTGAAAGTCCTGGAGCCATGCAGCTCAGAACTCTCCAGACGATCGATGGCTTAGGGCCTACGGCTTCCAACACGGTGGTGTTGGCCGTGCCTATCAATATCATGGATGCTGTGGATCAGCTAGGCTCTTCTTTGAAACTTAAAGCTGGCAAGTCGGCTTGAAAGACGGGTGAATAAAAAAAGCCCTAGCGGTGAGTTCGAGGATTCCGCTTTATCTAGCAACATTATTAAATGAAAGAGCTTATTGCTCGTCAGGCGAAACCCTTCAGGCTGTGGCTATTTTGCTCACGCTAGGGCTTTAGCTTTCGAAGGGAACAGTGTCTTGTCCTTCCAACCGTTCCACATTGTCAAAGAAATAATCTATAATGCCTCCCAGAACAACCCTAACCGCCGCAGTGCTTTCTGTCAAGGGGCCTAACTTTAATGTCATGAAGGGGTTAGGAAAACAGGTTTTGACAATGAAAGTCGTTGTTGTTAGCATGTCCCAAGTTTTTTAATTTAACTTCGGAGTGAGTATGAAATCACTTAATTCGACCGATGAGATCCTCCAGGATCTTCGCGATGGACGTATGGTCATCGTGACCGATGACGAGATTCGCGAAAATGAGGGGGATATTGTGTTTGCGGCATCTAAGACGACTCCCGAGATGGTCAATTTCATGATGAAATTTGCGCGCGGGTTGATCTGTGTTCCCATGGCGGCAGACCGCATTCAGGCGCTCGGGCTCGATCAGATGAACCCTGCGCCGGAGGATCCGATGAAAACAGCTTTCACGGTATCGGTGGATGCGAAGATCGGTGTCACGACCGGGATCTCGGCATACGACCGCAATCGAACGATCGAGCTTTTATCGGACGCCAAGACGCGGCGCGAAGATCTCGTGATCCCGGGGCATATTTTTCCGTTGCTGGCAAAGCGCGGAGGTGTGTTGTGCCGGGCCGGTCATACGGAAGCTGCCGTGGATCTGGTGCAGGCCGCTGGACTTCCTCCGGCCGCCGTGATCTGCGAGATCATTAATGATGACGGTAAAATGGCGCGTCTTTCTGATCTTTTGTCGTTTGCCGAGACCCATGGACTCAAGATCGGGACAATTCGGGATCTGATCGCCTATCGTACACAGAGGGACAAGCTTGTCAAAAAAGTGAGCGAGGCGAATCTTCCGACAAAATTCGGGAGCTGGACCATCCGGATCTACGAGTCGCTCGTTGATGGGGCGCAACATGTCGCACTAATCCAGGGAGAGATCGGCGACAAGCCGGCGCTTGTGCGCGTACACTCAGAATGTTTTACGGGGGAGGTTTTGAGTTCCTTGCGTTGTGATTGCCAGGAGCAGTTGGTTTCCGCCATGAAGATGATCCAGCAGGAAGGTGCGGGCGTCATTCTCTATATGCGTCAGGAAGGCCGAGGGATCGGTCTGGCGAATAAGATCAAAGCATACGAATTGCAGGACAAGCACGGATTGGATACGGTCCAGGCGAATGAAGCCCTTGGTTTTAAACCGGATCTTCGGGATTACGGGATCGGGGCCCAGATCCTTCACGACCTTGGTCTTTCGAAACTGCGTCTCATGACGAATAATCCCCGGAAGATCGTGGGGTTGGAGGGCTATGGATTACAGGTGGTTGAGCGCCTTCCCATTGTCATGCCACACAATCCAGTGAGCGCAAAATATATGCAAACCAAGAAAGACAAGCTGGGGCATCTCTTTGGTCCGGGGTCTGGATCATGAACGCTTATCACGGATCTATCATTGCGGGGAACAGAAAATTTGGCATCATCGTTTCCCGGTTCAATCAATACATTACCGATCGATTGCTGGCGGGAGCTCTCACCACCTTACGCAAGGCTGGGGTGCCGGAGAGGAATATCAAGGTTGTTTGGGTTCCCGGCGGCCTCGAAGTCCCTTTCTTTTGCAAAAAAATAAAAACTCAGAAGCATTGCGATGTCGTGATCGCGCTCAGTTGCGTGATTCGTGGCGGGACCTACCATTTTGAATGTGTGTCGAATGAATTGACGCGTGGGATCGATCAGGTGGCGCTTGAGACGGGGACCCCGATCGCGACTGGCGTAATCACGGTCGATAATCTGGAGCAGGCGATCGATCGCGCTGGACTCAAACATGGTAATAAGGGCGAGCAGGCAGCGCTAGCCGCGCTCGAGATCGCCAGTCTTAACGATCAGTTATCCGTCAAAAGTCCCAAAGCCCTGAAGAGAAAGAAATAGCTTTCGATTTCGGGGTGGGCACAAAGGAAACTCCATGCTTCGCAAAAGAACACAGTCCCGGGAGTGCGCGCTTCAGATCCTCTATCAGTACGAGATGAATCCGGAACCGATCCCTGAGATTCTTGGGAAATTCTGGACGCAGCAGGATGAAGCCTTTGCCGAAGACGTCCGCAGTTTTGCGGGGAAGCTTGCGGCCGGAACGGTCGAGAATTTTCCGGAGATCGATAAGGTCATTGAGCGTTATGCGGACAACTGGGAAATTTCCAGGATGGCCATGATCGATCGTAACATCATGCGTTTGGCAACCTACGAACTTCTTTACCTTGCCGATGTTCCGCCGAAGGTGACCCTGAATGAAGCGGTGAATTTGGCCAAAAAATTTTCTCAGGAAGAATCCGGAAAATTCGTCAATGGCGTTCTGGACAAGATCAGCCACACCGAAAAACCCAAGGCCCCCAAGGATCATGACCCTTCCGCCGGATGAATCGTGGATGAGGCGAGCGCTCTCATTGGCGGAGAAGGGGCGTTTTTACGTCAGTCCCAATCCTATGGTCGGAGCGTGCGTTGTTTTTGGAGGGAAACTTGTGGGTTATGGTTTTCATGAAAAATTCGGGGAGGCGCATGCGGAGCCGAACGCACTCGCCAGGGCCGGAAAAAAAGCTCGGGGCGCCACGCTTTACGTGACCTTAGAACCATGTGCGACATGGCAAAAGACTCCGCCTTGTGTTACGAAAATCAAAGAAAACGGGATCAAAAGGGTGGTGATCGGTTGTCTCGATCCCAATCCTATGAATCGCGGCAAGGGCGTCCGTTTTTTGCGGCAGCAGGGGATAACCGTTACGGTCGGCGTTTTAGAAAACGAAGTTCGCCGGCAGAATGAGGGGTTTTTCAAATATATGACCCAAAAGCGTCCGTTCGTGACGCTTAAAATGGCGCAGACGCTGGATGGCAAGATCGCGACGCGCCAAGGGCTTTCCCGATGGATCTCCTCGCCGCCCTCACGGGAATTTGTTCATAAACTTCGGGCGGAGCACGAGGCGGTCCTGGTAGGGAAGAATACATTCTACCAGGATGATCCCCGGCTGACGGTTCCGAGGGGCTCACGTTCGCTAGCGGCCGGGAAGCCTTGGAAGATCGTCGTGGTTTCTGCGAAAGGTTGGTCTTCGAAAGCACGTATCTTTGAAGATGATCGACTTACGATTCTTGTATTTCCGGAGAAGGACCTCAAGACGATCGTCAGAAGGTCCGAGAATCAAAAGGGAACGTTGATGCTTTTGCCTGTCATGGAAAAGCAGGGCCGGGTTGGCGTTCGCGAACTTTTGAGAAAACTCGCGGCGCTAGGGGTGACAAAACTTTTGGTGGAAGGCGGAGGAGAATGGGCTTGGTCATTTTTGGCGGCTGGATGTGTGGATCGTGCTTTTTGGATCCTGTCGCCGAAGATATTCGGAGGACGGCGCGCCAAGACATCCGTGGAAGGTCTGGGCGTGGGGGCTCCGCACGAAGCCTTTTCTTTTAAAACGTCCGGCGTGACGCAATCAGGGGACGACTGGATCTTTGAAGGGACTATTCACAAAAAATAAGGGAAGGGACTATGTTCACAGGGATTGTTGAGAATCAGGGGATCGTTGTAAAGAAAGAGGAACGCGGCGGCCAGGTACGGTTCGGGTTCCGGTTCTGGAGAAAAGAGAAAGGTCTGAAGATCGGCGACAGCATTGCGGTGTCTGGAGTGTGTCTCACCGCGGTGCGTGTTCAGCCAAGCGGATTTGAAGTGGATGTGGTGCGCCAAACCCTGGAGGCGACCACGTTGGGATCGTTAGAACACGGTGGACGAGTGAACCTTGAGAGGTCGCTCACGATCGGGTCTGGACTGGGCGGGCACTTTGTGACCGCGCATATCGATGGCCGTGGCACGATCGTGAAGATCGAGAAGCGAGGCAGGAATACGACCTTGTTCTTGACCGCTTCCAAGGATATAATTCAGCTTCTCGCGGATAAAGGGTCTGTTGCTTGTGATGGGATCAGCTTGACGGTGCAGAAAGTTCGCGGGAAGACATTTCAGATCGCGGTGATCCCGCATACGCTCAAGGTCACGACCTTGGGTCTTAAACGGGTGGGTTCGGAAGTGAATCTGGAGATCGATATCGTCGCGCGCTATCTCCAAATGTGCTTTGCCAAAGAGCGATCCCGGAAGGTTTTTTCGTCTCGAACGATCCTTCGGGAACTTCTTCAGCGGGGGGGCGAGTGGAAAAAAGATTTGAACTGAATGCATCTTCGGAGGTCCTTTCGCCTTTCCGGAAAGAACTTCGCGAGATCCTGGGCCAGACGGGATGGGAAAAAAAGGCTACTGAAGAGATCCTTCTGGCCGTTGATGAGGCTTTAACAAATATTATCCGTCATGCCTACCAGGGCGGTGCCGGGAAAATATCGGTTTCCGTTACTGCGGCTGAAGACAAGATAGATATCGTCCTGGAAGATCGCGGCAAGAAATTTGATCCGACGCAAGTGCCGCCGCCAGAGCTCCCGCGTCATAAACCGGGAGGCCTTGGAGTTCATTTTATCCGATCCATCATGGACCAAATGATCTATGACGATCAGGGGCCGGCGGGAAACCGGCTTCGCTTAATCAAGCACAAGACCAAAATTTAGAAAAGGCAGGTGATCCATGAAAGTACAATTAACGAGTCAAGGGGACATCCAGGTGCTGGAACTTTCAGGAGAACTCGATTATCATTCGTCGCCCGAACTTCGTGAGAAGTTGACGGAATTGACTTCGAAGCAAGCTCCCAAGATCCTCGTGAATCTGGGCGGCGTGGACTATATGGACAGCTCCGGTATTGCGACCTTCGTCGAGGCATTTCAGAAGGCAAAGCGCTATCAGGGCCGTCTTATTCTTGCGGCGCTGACGCCGACGGTACGAGGTGTTTTTGAGATCGCCAAACTCGACAGTATTTTCGAGATTGCTTCGACTGTCGCAGAAGCGGAAAAGTGTTTAGGCTCTTAAACCTGAGCGGACCTTTAAGGGATATTTTTATATGATGGAATTTTCGGGAAAGATCGGGCAAGCGCTTCTATTTGTCTTGGCGGGCGTGGCTCGTTTGTGGGAGCTTGGCTCCGCGGTAGCCGGTTATACGTTCCTTTCTTTTTTCAAGAAGAAGGTTATTCCTCGAGAAGTTCTGTTTCGCCAGATGGTCTTGATCGGCATCGATTCTACGGCGATCGTTTCCCTTGTGGGTGCTTCCGTCGGCACTGTGCTAGCCCTGCAGGCCGCCTATTCCTTGAAGACGTTTGGAGCCATTATGTACACGGGCAGTCTTGTGTGCGTTGCAATGGCCCGTGAACTGGGACCTTTGATCGCTTCCATCGTGATCTCCGGCCGTATTGGCGCCCGAATGGCCGCAGAGATCGGGACCATGATGGTTCAGGAAGAAGTGGACGCTCTTACCACCATGGGCATTAATCCGATCCGTTATCTTGTTGTGCCTCGTGTTCTTGCGCTAGCCTTGATGCTGCCGTGTTTGGCGGTCATTGTGGATGTCATGGGGATGATCGGCGGGTGGGCGATCGGGACGACGGGGCTCGGGATCAATTCCAATCTTTATATCGCCAAGAGTATTGAGGCTCTTTGTCTCAAAGACATCTATACCGGTCTTCTTAAGAGTTTCATCTTCAGTATTTTAATCGCGCTCGTGAGTTGTCATCAGGGGCTTTCTGTTTCTGGCGGCGCGGACGCGGTCGGAAAAGCCACGACGCAGGCCGTCGTGATCTCGATCGTGTTGATCATTGTGGTGGATTGTTTGGCGACTGCGGTTATTTATTACGCTTTGCCCACGTGAGGAATTTATGAGCGAATCCGAAGAATCCGTGATTGAAGTCAAGAACCTGATCAAGCGTTTCGGGGATCTTACGGTCTTGGACGGTATCAACGTCACGATCCCACGCGGCAAGATCACGGTCATTATGGGCGGTTCGGGGTGCGGCAAGACGACCCTTTTGCGTCATCTGATCGCTTTGCATCAACCGACTTCTGGCCAGATCCTCGTGGATGGCAAGAACATCGTGGGACTCAAGGAAAAGGACATGAACGATGTGCGGCGCAAGTACGGCATGCTTTTCCAGGGGTCGGCACTTTTTAATTCCATGACCGTTGGAGAGAATGTCGCGGTGCCGCTCAAGGAACACACGGAGCTTTCTCCGGAGATTATTCGTATCATCGTTCGGGTGAAACTGGAGCTTGTGGGGTTGACGGGTTTTGAGGATTTCATGCCCCATCAGATCTCAGGCGGGATGAAAAAGCGTGTGGCGCTCGCGCGCGCGATCGCGCTGGATCCGAAGATCGTTTTCTATGATGAACCCGGCGCGGGGCTGGATCCGATCACGGCAAGCATGATTGATCGCCTGATTTTGGATCTCAGCAAGAAGCTTAATATCACTTCGGTCGTGGTCTCTCATGAAATGAAAAGCGCGTTTCGCATTGCGGACAAGATCATCATCCTTCATAAAGGCAAGGTACTGCAGATCGGTACGGCCGAAGAGGTCAAAAATTCGAAAGATTCGTATGTCCAGCAGTTCATTCACGGAGAGTCTGAAGGTGTTATTCCGTTCAAACAAACGAGTGAAGCTTATTTAAAAGGGCTTCTTTCCACTTAAGCGGTCGTTCCTGAAGGAGGGAAAAATGGATTCATCTAATGCTTATTCGTCATCCGAGATCAAGTCCGGTTTTTTTGTGCTGGTCTCTCTCGTGCTGCTTTTGGTGCTCACGTTCGTGGTGGGGGGCTACTTCAAGAAAGGGGCCAACGAATGGAAGGTCCAGTTTGGGTATCTGAGCGGCTTGAGCGATAGCGCGCCTGTTTATTATGCGGGTCGTGAAGTCGGCAAAGTCGATAGTATCCAGATCCTCCCCGGACAAACGAGGCCGGTCTTAGTGACGATCAAGGTTTCCAAGGATGCCTATGTCCGCAAGGATAGTGTGGCCTATATCGATACGCTCGGGATGATGGGCGAAAAGTTTATTGAGATATCCATCGGTTCAAACGATGCCCCTCCCATGGAGACCGGAAAAGTCATCGAGGGTGTGGATCCGATCCCGATGCATGTTTTGATTCGCAAGATGAATCTTTTAGCTGATGAGGTTTCAAATATGACCGAAAGTCTGAACCCTTTGCTCAAGAACGTGAATGATGTCATTGGAGGGAACAAAGAGGAGATTTCCAAGAGCCTTGGCAATCTGCATGAGGTTTCGGCGAATCTTCGGGATATGACTGCCGAACTTAAATTGCATCCGTGGCGTTTGATCCGGAAGGGCTGAGCATGCGATCGTCTAAAAGTTTCAAAGGATGGATTTTTTTGATCGTTCTGGTGATGATCCCGGTCGGGTCGGTGTTGGCCGAGGGAACGTTTGGCGATTACATGTATGGGGCCGGGAACCAGTTTGGCCGTGGTTTCGAAAATATTGTGACCAGTTTTGCTGAGATCCCTTGCACGATCCGCTCCGACATGAAAGACCGAGGTGGTTCTGGCTTTTTCCCGGGGTTGGGGATGGGCACCGTTTATATGATGAGGCGGATGTTGATCGGTGTATGCGAAGTGGGAAGTTTTTTTATCCCGGCGGAGCGGACGATCCCTCGGGTTTGCCATGAAGCAAAGCCTGCGATCGCGTGATCGAACGTAACGCTCGCGCAAGTAGGGCTTTTCGTGTGATGTTCGGTTTGTTGATTGACGCTGATCCTCAGGCGTCTCTATAATACCGGCGATTCTGAATGAAGGAGAAATAATGACAACGAATGAAAAGGTTGGAGTGGCTAAGGACGCAGATATCCGGGATGCGCAGTTCTTTGCGGCGATCGGCTACATGAGTTTTCTTTGTTTTGTGCCACTGATGCTAAAGAAAGAGAATAAATTCGCACTTTTTCACGGAAAACAGGCTTTGGTTCTTTTTATCCTGGAATTGGCCGCAGCGATCCTGAAAGTTGTTCCCGTCTTTGGGGACTTGGTGTTTACGCTTTCATTCGTGGTGCTCGGGATCCTTTCGCTTGTCGGGATCGTGAAAGTCCTGATGGGGGAGCGGTGGGAGATTCCAGTGGTCCATGAGATCGCCGGACGCATCACTTTCTAAGACGGCTGGGAATTCTTGATTCTTCTTGCGCTTCAGCCTTGTCGTTTCAAACTAAAAATTTCCAAAGGTCCGTATGCTTACGGGTACTAAAAAGGTCCAACCAGGCGGGCAGGATTGGTTCGTGGTCCTCAATCCGCTCAAGAGTGAGCTCGAGCGTAACAAGATCGCCCGCGAGATCGCTAAGGCATTTCGCCTTCCGGAAGATGAAGCTTTTGATCTCGTTCAAAACACTCCCATTATCCTGATGGATAACCTTCTCTATGCGACAGCCCTACAGCTAAAGCAGCACTTCCGGAACTCTCAGGCGGACATTGTTGTCAGTAGTGATGGCCTCTTGAAAAGACGATGTTATCGGACCGTATGGCCCACACCGCCGAGTCTCGCTTTTCTTCATCAGGTGGATGCTGTAGCCGAGACTCCGCCAAAAAATAAAACCGAAAAAATTGAGCACAGCGAAGCGATCCAGGAGATCCGGTCGTGGGTCCAGACCGAGAGTGTTTCTCAGGAGCGTGGGGATCGTGCACCGCTGAAAAACGGCATGGCGAATCCGAATGGGCGCCATTTTCGGAGCATTCTCGAGGAAGAACGTGAGACTCTCTTAAAGGAAAGTGTGGGTCTGAAGGAAAGTGAGAGTCAGCTCCGGAAGGCGTTGGATAAGGCGCAAGCGGAAGTTTCGGAAAAAGAAAAGGCGGCAAAAGCCAGCGAAGCCGAATCTCGGCACAGAGAAAAGGAAGTTCAGGAGTTGCAGAACTCGATGAACCATGCAGAGGAAAAATACGAGCTTCTCCGGGAAGAGTTCCGTCAAACGCGGCAATATTTTGAGGAGAAGTTGAGCGCTGAAGATCGGAAGTGCGAAGAACTGTTGAAGCAGATCGAAGAGCGGGATCTTAACCATAAAGAGATGCTTCAGGAGAAACAAGCGCTTCTCAAAAGTTTCCATTCCGTAAAAAATGATCTTCAACGCGCCCGGGACGAACAGGAACAGGCGCGTCGTGAATGGGAAAGTCAGGCGTCTCAGTTCCAGAGGGAATTGGATAGCCAGAAGACCGTGGTCGACGGCCTTCAAGCGAAGATCAAGAATCTTGAGGAGGGTAAGCGGATCGTTCAGTCGAGCGAAACCCGGTTGATTCAGGAGCTAGAGCTTCAGGCGCAACAGGCCAAACGTTGGGAGCAGAGGTCCTCCGAATCCGAGAAGGAGATCCGGCAGATGCGAGGGGCTTTTGAAGATCAGCAAAAGTCCTGGCAGGTGCGCTTGGCGCAGCTTGAGGCCCGGGAGATGGACCTTGAAAATGCCCGCAAAGAGATTCGCCAACTTCATGACGAGTTAGATCAGCGGGAAACGATTCAAAAAAAGGCCCAGTTCCATGAGCAACTGGTGACCCATGAAGCGCGTCTGAAGCAGATCGTCAAACAACAGGAAAAGATCGAGTCTGAGATCCGTGACCGCGAGGAGGATATGCGGAAACTTTTAGCGGAGCAGGAAACGACCGAACGGGAAGTGATCGAGATGAGGCAGGCCCAACGGCATCTTGCTGAGAAGGCGAAGCACGAGGGGGTTGTGACGGAGCCGCGGAAACGCGCGTCTTCTTCAGCGGCCGCGTCAGTTCATGCATCCCACGTTCGTCCCGAGGTCGTTGATGATTGAAATGGTGTTGAGCAAGATCAAGGTCGATGAGAATCGCCATGAGCAGCTTGTCGTTTTCCGGGAAAAGGACGGGAACCGATTCCTTCCTGTGGTGATCGGACTTCCGGAAATCCATGCGATCAAGCTTAAACTCGGGAATGTGAAGCCGCCCAGGCCGATGACTCATGATCTCATGCTTAAGATTGTTCAGGAACTGGGTGGCAAGCTTGAGAAGGTCGTGATCGATAAACTGGAAAATAATACGTTTCATGCCAAATTGTACATCCAACGAAACGATGGCCAAGAAGTGGTGATCGATTCCCGCCCTTCCGATAGCGTCGCCATTGCTTTGCGTGCACAGGTGCCGGTCTTTGCCGCAGCAGAGATATTAAAAGCGGCGAGTGTTTACGAGGTCTAAGACGTGGCAAAGAAAATCTACGATGTCATGATCATTGGGGGCGGGGGAGCAGGGCTGACCGCCGCTCTTTATACTTCCCGCGCGAATCTTTCCACGATCCTTTTTGAGAAACTTGTCCCCGGGGGCCAGATCGCTTCCACCGATCTTGTGGAGAATTATCCTGGTTTTACGGAAGGTATTCTGGGATCCGAAATCGCCCAAAAGATGGAAGCCCAGGCTGTGCGTTACGGCACACAAATTGCCAGCGAAGAAATTAAAAGTCTTTCTTTGAACGGGACTGTTTTCGAGGCCGTGGGTACTGAAGCGACCTATGCCGGGCGGGCGGTGATCCTCGCAATGGGAGCTTCCTACCGGACGATGGGGGTACCCAATGAAAAGGAGTTCACAGGGAAAGGTGTTTCTTACTGCGCGACCTGCGACGGTGCTTTTTTTAAGGGTAAAAAGGTGATCGCGGTCGGTGGCGGAGATTCCGCGCTTCAGGAAGGGATCTTTTTAACTCGGTTCGCCGAGAGGGTTACGATCGTTCACCGTCGTGATAAGTTGCGCGCAAGCCCGATTCTTCAGGAACGCGCCAAAGCCAATGCTAAGATTGACTTTGTTTGGGATGCTATTGTTGATAGAATCGAAGGCGATCGGAAAGTCGAAGCCGTTCTTTTAAAGAATGTGAAGACCGGTGTGATTCAAAAGGTGCCAACCGACGGTGTTTTTGTTTTTATCGGACATGACCCAAACAGCGATCTGGCTAAGGGGTTTGTGGCGCGGGATGAAAAAGGATATATTGTTACGGAGGCTTCCCTCGCAGCTTCAGTCCCCGGGGTTTTTGCGGCCGGGGAAGTGCGAAAAGGGGCGGTGCGGCAGCTAGTGGCGGCTTGCGGTGAGGGTTGTGCCGCGGCTTTGGCGGCGCAAGAATTTTTGGATAGCCATCGTTAGGGCGAACATTCTTATTATACATAAGGGGATTTCCCATGAACTTTGATAAAGAGTTTGATCAAAACATGAAACAGTTGATGCACCTTCTCAAAAAGATCATGAGCCAGCAATCGATGGACGGTAAAAGCCCCTCGGAGATGATGAGGTTCTTAAAAGATATGAAGGACAAGAGCCCGGACGTGAACATCTTTTTCTTGAATATGGCGCCGCTTTCTCCCGAGGAATTTGACGAGATCGAATGCCTGTTCGAAGAGGGCGCCATGCGAGAACACTTCAGGACAGAGGATCTCAAGTGCGAGCTTAACGATGATGACCAAGTCTTTTTGAAGCAGCACGGAATCCGTTTTTAGGATGATGGATCTATGACGCTTCTTAAAAAACTATTTCTCTCATTCTCTTTCTTCTTCTGCGTTCTTCCCGCAGGGCTTCACGCCGCAACAGCTTTTGACTATTCTTCGTGGGATGCTTTTTTGAAAAAGAACGTGAATGAGAAGGGTGAGGTCGATTATCGGTCGATTAAAAATGACCCTAAAGAGCTCAATGATTTCATCGAGAGTTTGACGCAGGCCGGCGGGTCCGATATGAAGGCATGGCCCCGGGAAGAAGTGCTAGCGTTCTGGTTGAATGCGTATCAAGCTTCGATGATGAAGCTTATTGTTGAGCATTATCCTGTGGCTTCGGTCCAGAAGATCCCCGGTTTTTGGGATTTGACAGCGTTTCGAATTGGCAAAATATTAAAGAGGCAAAAGCAATTTAGTCTCAATGATATTCGGGTGCGATGCCTGATCAGCGTTTATCGCGACGAGAAGATCCATCTTGCGCTTTCCATGGCTGCCAAGAGCGGTCCTGTGCTGATGGCCGAGGCTTTTACGGGACCCAAGGTTGAAGGACAGCTTTTTCTTCTTACGAGGAAATTCGTAGCGGATCCTCGATGCGTCGATGTCGTCCCGGGTCGGAAGAAGATCATGCTTTCAAGGATCTTTAAGTGGTACGCTGATGATTTTAAATTGGATTTTGGGACCCTTGAGTCCCGCGGTAAATTGTCTGCAGGGGAGAACGCTGTGGTGTCGTTCCTGGCGTATTATCTTGAAGATGAGGCTAAGGACGAGTATCTGCAGGAAGCGCAATACAAGATCGATTATCTTCCTTTTGATTGGGAGTTGAACGATTGGAAAAGGTGAGGCTCGGGGGCGCACCTGGTCCGAACGCCATTCTCAGAACCTAACCCTTTTTGTCCGAAGGAGTTGCGGTTTTTTAAAATCATTGACAGTCTAAATGAATTCTCATAGTATATGCGCTCTCATAAAGTCAAAGGAGTCATTTCATGGAAAAATACGCAATTGTTGAAACGGGTTCGAAGCAGTATTGGGTTGAACCCAAGCAAGTGATCGAGGTGGAGTTGCTCGATATTCCCGAGGGACAAAAGGAAGTGATCCTTGATCAAGTGATGCTCGTGCAGAATGGCGGGCAGGTGAAGGTCGGGACCCCTTTGGTGGCGCGGGCCAAGATCGTTTGCGAGAATCTTGGGGAAATGCGCGGTCCCAAATTGATCCATTACCGGATGCGGCGGCGTAAGTCGTCCCGGCGCAAGCAGGGGCATCGTCAGGATCTCCTTCGTTTGCTCGTCAAAGAAATCCAAGTCGGTTAATCATACTTTTCAGAGGAAAACATGGCACATACAAAAAGTCAGGGTAGTACAACTAACGGAAGAGACTCAAATTCCAAACGCTTGGGCGTCAAAGTCTATGGCGGGCAGAAGATTCCCGCTGGGGGTATTATTGTCCGCCAGCGCGGAACGCGGTATCATCCCGGGAATTTTGTCGGGATCGGCACCGATTACACCCTTTTCGCAAAGCGTGCCGGGATCGTGGAGTTTCGGGCAAATCGATCTGTCCATATTATTCCGAGTTAATCCAATTCCAACCAAGTTTGAAAGGCTAAAAAGCGATCCCGCGCTTTTTGGCCTTTTTTCTTTTTAAGGACATCTATGCTCGTCGATAAAATACATTTAAAGATCAAGGGCGGACAGGGCGGTAAAGGTTGTGAAAGTTACAACCATCGTAAGGACCATAAGAAAGTTCCGAATGGCGCCGATGGCGGCGATGGCGGGAACGTGATCTTCCGCGCTTCGCATAATGCCCCGGGGCTTGACCGTCTCAGACTTAAACAGCATTTGGATGCGGAATCCGGCGAGCACGGCAGTAGTGACAATAGACGGGGTCGCAAGGGGGCGGACCTGATCGTATTGGTCCCGCTCGGAACCTCGATCTTTCGTCGTGAGAACCATCTTGCGATCCGTGATCTTTATCTGGAAGGTGAGGAGGTGATCGTGGCACGGGGGGGGCGTGGGGGATCCGGCAATATCGGCGACAAAACGTCAACTTCCGGGGAGGAAGGAGAAAAGCTCGAGGTGGATGTCGAGTTTCGCATTATGGCAGACGTTTTCCTCGTGGGACTTCCCAGTTCCGGAAAATCCTCACTCCTGCATCATCTGACCCGCGCGCCTGTTGAGGGAAAAGATTATCCTTTCGCGACGCGAAGTCCGGTGTTGGGGGTTCATCCTTATGACGACTATAAACAGATCAATATTTGCGAGTTGCCGTCCATTTTTGAAGGTTCCACGGACGGACGGGGATTAGGAACTGATTTTTTGAGACATTTGGCACGCGCCAAGTTGATCCTGTTCATGATCGACGCGACTTTGAAATTTGCCCGCACGACCATTGAAGGACTGAGTGCTCTGCAGAGGATCGTTTATGAACACGATGCCGCTTACAGGCAGATCCCGAGTATTGTGGTGGTCAACAAGATCGATCTGGGGCATGACATCGAAAAGATTCAGGAGGAGTTGAAAAGTTCCGGACAGATCTATTTTTTGATTTCAGTGACCACGGGGGAAGGGGTAGAATCTCTCGTCAAGTTCATTCATGAAAAAATCGAGAATGATCGCAATGTCTGATCGAGTGTGTCACGCCCAAAAGATCGTCATCAAGATCGGTACGAGTATCCTGAAGACGCATGGGGAAAGTTTTTCCCATAAAGAGCACGCGCGGGTCTGTCAGGAGATTTTCACGCTTATCCGGAAGGGTCGGAGGCCGGTCCTGGTGAGCTCCGGGGCGATCGCGCTTGGGATGAAAAGTTGTGGCTTCAAAAAGCGGCCGAAAGCAATGGCCGAGCTTCAAGCTTGCGCCGCTATCGGTCAGGGCAAGCTCATGCATGCCTACGAGACCTTTTTTGCCAAAAAAAAAGTGCACACCGCCCAGCTTCTCCTGACGCGTGACGGGCTTGAAGACCGGAAGCGATTCCTCTGCGCCCGTAACACCCTCGAAACACTTCTCAAGCTCAGCATTCTTCCGATCGTCAACGAAAACGATACCATCGCGGTCGAAGAGATCGCGTTTGGGGACAATGATATCCTCTCGGTTCATGTGGCGCATTTGGTGGGTGCCGATCTTCTTATCAATCTTTCGGATGCCGAAGGGTTCTTGCTGAAGGACGGAACGCGTGTGCGGGAAGTGACTTCCGAGGATGAGATCGACAATAAGCTCATGGCGCATTTGGCGGATAAAAAGAGAGAGGAAACTGTGGGTGGCATGCGCGCCAAGCTCAAGGCCGCGCAGGTAGCGATGCGCCTCGGGATCCCTTTTATGATCGTGAATGGCCATAATCCCAAGATTTTGCAAGATATCGTTGATGGGAAAGATGTCGGGACTTTGTTCATTGCTTCCGGTCCCAAGAAGGACCTGAGACGTAAATGGATAGCCTTTTCAGCGCCCCGGAGCGGTGGTATCGTGGTCGATGACGGAGCCTGTCAGGCGCTTCTAGCGAAAAAGAGCTTATTGTCTGGAGGGATCGTCAAGGTCCAGGGAAGTTTCAATGCGGGGCAGGTTGTGGAACTGGAAGCCCTCACCGGGAAGATCCTGGGCCGCGGGGTGGTGCGCTACAACAGTCGTGATCTTGGGCGTATCGCGGGAAAGCGTACTCGTGAGGCCGAATCTATTTTAGGGAAAAATTCCTGTGATGAAGTTGTTCATCGAAATGATCTCGTGATCTGGAGCGAACGATGAGCTGGAAACAAGAGCTCGAGAAGGTGCTCGTGGGGGCTCGGAAGGCGGCGTCTTGTGCCGGGCAGGAATCTCCGGCGTTCAAGAAGAAACTTTTATGTGATATTGCGGCCAGGCTTGAAAAGAAAACGAAATGGCTTGTTGCTGAGAACCGCAAAGATCTCAGCTCCGCTCATGCTGACGGACTTTCGGCGGCCATGATCGATCGGTTGACGCTTACGGAAGAGCGTGTTCGGGGCATGGCGGAAGGTGTTCGGGCCGTGGCCCGGCTCGAGGACCCGATTGGTCAAGTGTTGGCGAAGTGGGCAAGACCGAATGGCCTGAAGCTCCAAAAAGTGACTGTTCCGCTAGGAGTGGTGTTGATGATTTATGAGTCCCGTCCAAACGTGACAGTCGAATGTGCCGCGCTTTGCCTTAAAAGTTCCAATGTTGCGATCCTTCGTGGCGGCCGCGAGGCGATGGCTTCCAATCGCGCGTTGGTTTCGATCTTTAAAGAATCCCTCAAACGGCACGGGCTTTCGCCTTTTCACGTGAATCTTGTGACCACGACGGATTATGCCGCTCTCGATTTTCTTTTAGGACAAGAAGGTAGGATCGATCTCGTGATCCCGCGCGGCGGAGAAAAACTGATCCGTCGGGTCGTAAAAAAATCGCGTATCCCGGTGGTCAAGCACTACCAGGGGATCTGTCATGTGTATGTCGATAAAAAAGCTGACATAAAGAAAGCTATCTCGATCACGCTGAACGCCAAATTGCAGCGTCCCGGGGTCTGTAATGCGATGGAAACGCTCCTCGTCCATCGGGGCATTGCCAAACGATTTCTGATGGCGGCGGGGGAGCTCCTCAAAAAGGGCGGGTGCGAGATCCGGGGCGATAGCGGGACTTGTCGCATCATCCCGTGGGCGAAGCGTTCTAAAGCGAGTGATTACGGGTGCGAATTCCTGGAAAAGATCCTTGCGGTGCGAGTCGTCGACGATATCGAGGAAGCGATCCGTCATATTGAGACCTTTGGCTCTCATCATACGGATGCTATCGTTACGGAGGACAAGGCTGCGGCAAAGATCTTCAAGGCGAAGGTGGATTCATCCTCCGTGATGGTCAATGCCTCGACCCGTTTTTCCGACGGTTTTGAATATGGATTCGGTGCCGAGATCGGTATTTCGACCGATAAGATCCATGCGCGGGGGCCGATGGGGCTTGAAGGTCTCACCTCGTATAAATATATCGTGGAAGGGAATGGCCATATACGTTCTTAAAAGCGGTTTTTCCGCATGAAGATCGGTATTTTTGGAGGGACCTTCGATCCGGTCCACCTGGGGCATTTAGAGCTCGCCCAGAATGCTTTGGCTCAGTTTTCGCTCGATAAGATAATCTTCGTTCCAGCCCTACAACCGCCCCATAAGCAAGATGCCGCTTTATTCACATCCGCCAAAGATCGCTGTGAAATGGTCCGTTTGGCCATTCAAGGCAAGCCCTTCCTGGAATTTTCCGATTGCGAGATCCTTCGGAAGGGGGTCTCTTATACCTTCGACACGGTTTGCGAATTTGAAAAGAAATATCCTCACGACACACTTTGTTTGATCCTTGGAGGGGACGCCTTTGAGGGGATCAATACTTGGCATCGCGCAGACGAGCTTAAGAGAAAAGTACAGTTTCTGATCGCAAGACGGGGCGATCATCAAATGCGTGAGCCCCAAGATATTCGTGCCGAGTGGATCCAGATGCCTCCTTGTTCGATCGCTTCTTCGGCGATCCGTGAAGCTATCAAATGCGGTAAGAATGTGGACGATGATGTGTCGCCCGAGGTGCTTCATTACATTCGCGTGCACGCGCTTTACCAGAAAAGTTAGGATGTGGGAATGATCATGCATTGGGTTGTGTTGGGGATCCTGTTCCTTCTTTCTTTTTTCTTTTCCGCGTCCGAAACGGCCCTTTTCTCGCTATCCAAACTGGATAAACGAAAACTCAAGGAACAGCACCCGCATTTGTCGAAATGGATCTTTGAGCATCTGCAAAAGCCGCGAAAAACCCTCAGTACCGTCCTGATCGGCAATTTGGCGGTGAATTCTTTGGCGACGGCGATTGTAGCCCTTGTGATCCTCAGGCTTTTCGGAAACGCGCATCTAGGTTCGTGGATGGTGGTATTTACTCTTTTCCTGATCGTTTTTTGCGAAATGTTCCCCAAGATCCTTGCGGTCAGGGCGCGAGCCAAAGTGGCGCTGTGCGTGTCCCTTCCGTTGAAGTTCTTCGCGATGATCTTCACTCCCTTTAGGGTCTTGATGCGTTTTGTAACAGACCGTGTTCTTTCTTTTCTTGTTCATGAAAGGATCGATCAATCGGATATGATCTCGGAAAAGGAATTAAAGGTCCTGGTGAAGATCGGCGAGGAAGAGGGAGTTTTGGGAGGTCAGGAGCGTCATATGATCCAGAAACTGCTGGACCTTGGCGAGCGGCCAGTCAAGGACATTATGACACCGCGAACGGACCTGATGGGGCTCGATATCGAAGACTTGCCTGAAAAACATGAGGCGCTGATCCGGAAGTGCCACTTTACGAGGCTTCCTGTTTTTCAGGGTTCGATGGATCACATCCTGGGAGTCGTTGAATCTCAGAACTATCTTTTGCAGGAGCCTCTTCCCGACGTGAAACGTGTGATGCAGGAGCCTCTTTTTATCCCGGAGAGCAAGCGGATCGATGATCTTCTGGAGACATTCCGGAGCAAGAATGAGCGCTTTGCTGTTTGTGTGGATGAATTCGGCGGACCGGCCGGCGTGGTGACGCAGGAGGATATTCTCGAGGAGATATTCGGGGAGTTCTACGATGAATATGCCAAGGTCGAAAACCCTATCCGGCGGCTAGGTGAAGATTTCTATTTGGTGGAGGGGAAGGTCGGTCTATCGGAATTCAATGATTTTTTTTCCGCACATCTCGTGGCGGAGGAAGCTTCGACGATGGGGGGCTATTTATTTGAAAAAATGGGGGTTGTTCCCGCGAAAGGGGCGACCCTGCAGACGGAACAATTCGATTTTGTGATCCAGGACATGGTTCGTCAACGTATCCATCAGGTCACGGTCAGGAGGAAGTCGTGATCGGGTTGCTGACGTTGTTCTTGCTCGCCATGGTCGCTTCCGCGTTCTTTTCGGGGGCTGAAATGGCTTTTGTTTCGGCCAATAAGCTGAAACTTCGCGAGATGGCGGATGCTGGGGACCCCAAGGCCCGGTTCATTATGGAGCTTCAGCGGCATCCCAATTATTTTCTAACCGCGATCCTGATCGGGAACAATGTTGTCAATGTGATGGCGATCTCTATCGCAACCCTTTTTTTTAAGGAGTGTTTCGGTTGGAATAGCGAGTGGGCCGTGATGTTAGTGGTGGCGCCGTTACTGATCATCTTTGCGGAAATGGTCCCTAAAGATTACTGCCGGCTGAATGCCGTACCGTTTTTGATGGGACAGATCCTGGCTCTGAAATGTCTCAAGGCGGTTCTGTACGGACCGATCATTCTTTTTTTCAAGATGTTGAGCTTTTTGGGATCCTCCCTCCATCAGGGCGCGGCGCAGGATATTTTCGTGAATGAAGAAGAATTCCGCTCCTTGATCGATGAGAGCACCCAAAAAGGCATTGTGGGGCCGCAAGAAGAAAAGTTGATCCACACCATTCTTGATTTTGAACGGATCCATGTTTCCTCGGTGATGGTGCCGGCGGGGGAAGTCCCGATGGTGGATATCCATAGCAAGATCGAGGATGTCAAAAGGATCGCGCGGGAAACGAACGCTCGTATGATGCTCGTCTATGAAGAAATCCCGTCCCTTATCATGGGGATGGTCTATGTTTTCGATATTCTATGGGAGGCGGAGAACGCGCAAGGCTTGCATGACTTTCTTCGGGCTCCCATTTTTATCCCGGAAGACACCTCTCTCGCAAAAGCATTTCTAACCCTGCAGAAGAAACGCCAGTCGTATGCCGTTGTGACCGATCGCGCCGGAGACCTCAAGGGTGTGGTCCCGGTTGAGCGGCTTCTCATATTTGAAAAGAGCTGAAACCTAGCTGTTTCCAGCGTCCGATAAGACTTTCCTCCCCATCGATCTTATTAAAGCGTTCTTCATTTTTAAACTCTTTTTGTGATTTCACTTTTTCGCCGCGAATTCTCTCCTTGGGAAGCTCATTACTATAAAGGTTTACTAAGCTAAGCCGTTACATTAGTACCAGTTACATTTAATTCAAGGAGATGGATTCTTGAGAGTGATTGCCATCGCGAATCAAAAAGGCGGGTGTGGAAAAACAACGACCAGTATTAATTTCTCTGCCTGTCTCAATTTTCTTCAAAAAAAAGTCCTCATCATCGATCTTGATCCCCAAGGCCATTCGACGATCGGATGGGGGGTTAAGACGCAAAAGGGGATGCGTACTCTTTACGATCTCTTAAGCCCTCTTCAGCGTGTTGCCGCATCTTTTTCCGAAGTGATCCAGCCGTTAAGGACGGATCTCGACTTGATCCCGTGCAACGGCAGTCTGAATGCTTTGGAGGAAGAATTTGGATTCATGCCCAACTATCACCTCAAGCTTCGCGAGCTTCTGACCCGGATCGACGATCAGTGCCATTACGATTTCGTGGTCCTGGATTGTCCCCCGAATCTCGGCATGCTGACCTGGAATGCGCTTAGCGCGGCGGATGAGGTTGTGGTTCCAGTGGAACCGTCTTTTTTCTCGCTCCACGGTCTCGCCAAGATCTCAGAGACTTTTCAGGTCGTGAACCGAAGCCGGGAAACGCCTCTTGCGGTTCATGCGCTTCTCACGATCTTTAATTCCCAGGTGAATTTTTCTCAGGAGATTTATGACGAGGTCAAAGCTCATTTTCAGGACCGGCTTTTCACAACGATCATTCACGAGCACATCAGTCTTAAGGAAGCGGCGGCCGCAGGACAGAGCATCGATCAGTACGCGCCTCAATCGCAGGCTTTTCAAGACTATCTGAATCTCGCTGTGGAGTATCTGGAAAGGGACTGGAACCGGCGGCTTCCCGAGAAAGAGCTGGGCTGGGAACAGGTTTTTAAGAATCATTTTGGCCCGCGCCAGATCTCGGATGGGATCCTCTTTCAATTTTCAAGCAAAACGGCCTCCTCGGTGGAAATCGCCGGAGATTTTAACCACTGGATCCCGGAGGCGCTTGTCCGCCGTGACCAGGACGGGCTCTGGCAAAAGGTCGTTTCGGTGGAGCTCAAGAACTTCCGGTATAAATTCATCGTAGACGGGGAGTGGCAAGTGGATCCCCATCAGCCCGTTCAAAAAGAAAATGCGTATGGTGGAGTTGATTCTTATATGGAGTTCGCCTAATGGATGACTCTCGCAAGCTTGTGCGCGGCTTGAAGGATATTTCGCCTCTTTTTGGAGACGCCTCCGTGGATCTCCCGGCGCGCCGTTCTCCGGAGATCCAGGTGCTAGGCGTTTCGACTCCCGATTGTGATGGGGATTCGCTTCTCCTGAACACGTTCTTCGCGTCGCAGATCGCCTCGCCTGGGAGGGCGTGTTCGCTTTTGAGCCTCTTATCACGAACGAACCGGAGCTTTTTAGGCGCGGAGGGTTCTGCGCGAGAATCTCTCGGGGAACACATGGAGCGGTACAGTCTTTATTGGGACGAGTTGCGTGATCTCGTTAGCGGGCCCTCGGCCCCTCGAGTGTCCGGAATGCTTCAAAACCGGGACATTTTTCTGGATTTCGAGTATCGCCATCTCTTTCATTTTGAGCGGGCGATTTCTCTTCTGGATAAATGGGTGCTCGTCCTGAAACCGACCGCGGATTCCTTGACGGAAGGATACAAGATGATGAAAGTGGGGCTTTCGATCAATCCACAACTGGAATTTTACGTGACCTTGTCGGGCCAAACAGAGGAAGTTGCAGGCA
>JAZDJU010000005.1:0-75578 GCA_043803685.1 Candidatus Omnitrophota bacterium | reverse complement strand
GCCTCAGCGAACCCGTCATGAAAGGGCTCATGCCCCGAAGGATAAATGACCCGTATGATCTTCTCGCTTATCTTGAGATGCTCCACCAGGTCCCTTCGAGTGTGCTCCGAATCCGCGATGATCCGGTCGGCCTGTTTGATCACAAAGGGCAGCCACTGCCCCCAGTAAAAACGGCTCGTCCGTCCGATCTGGTTCGGGAAAAGCCTGCCCGCGATATCGTGAACGGTCACGACAAGCTTGCAGGGCTTCCGGAACGCCGGCGCAAAAGCAGGGACGTGCAGTATTTCGACCCTTTTCTCGCGAGCAAGTCGTGGGAGGATCCAACTCTCCCATCTGATCCGTTCGATCGTGTTCAAGTCCTTCTCGATCGGCCGTTCCTCGGAAAGAGCGCAAAGTTCAAGGGGTGCCGCGATCTCCTCGCGGAGCGCCTTCAGCAAACAACTCACATAAGTCCCAAGCCCCGTCAGCTTTCCGCAAGCCGCCTGTGCGTCGAATCCAATAATACGGGACATGAGCGGTTTATTTTCCTTTTTGCTTATAGCGTTCCAGGTCCCCATCCACCATCATGTATACCAATTCCTTGAAGCTGACCTTGGGTTCCCATTTGAGGATCTTGCGAGCTTTGGCATAATCGCCTTTCAGCTCATAGATCTCCGCGGGGCGATAGAACTGCTCGTCCACTTTCACGTACTTGTTCCAATCCAGACCCACCCGCCCGAAGGCAAGATCCAGGAATTCCCGGATCGTGTGCGTCTCGCCGGTCGCGGCGACAAAATCGTCCGGTTTTTCCTGCTGGAGCATGAGCCACATCGCTTCAACGTAATCTCCCGCGAAACCCCAATCACGTTTGGCGTCGAGGTTCCCCAGGAAGAGCTCCTTTTCTAGCCCGGTTTTGATACGCGCCACGGCATCCGTGATCTTGCGCGTCACGAACTCAAATCCGCGCCGGGGCGATTCATGATTAAAAAGGATCCCGCTACAGGCGAACATGTTGTACGCCTCCCGGTAATTCCGGGTCAGATGGAATCCGGCAAGCTTCGAAATACCGTAGGAAGAACGCGGGAACAGCGGCGTTTCTTCGCTCTGCGGACTTTTCGGCGCCACGCCGAACATCTCACTTGAGCCCGCGAAATAGAACCGGCATTTTGGAGCCCGCTGCTTCAGCGCCGAAAGGACCGAATGGGTGCCGTTGATATTCGTGTCCATGGTCGAGAATTCGTCCTCAAACGAAACACTGACAAAACTCTGCGCGGCGAGGTGGTAACACTCATCCGGCTGGATCTTTTCGATCACATTGAACACGCTGGCGTAACTTTCCAGAGAAGCCGAATGCAGCTTCAGTTTGCCCTTGAGATGATTGATCCGCCAGGTGCGATGCGTCGGATCTTCCAAGGCCACCCTCCGGACGATCCCGTGCACTTCATACCCCTTGGAAAGCAAAAATTCCGACAGATAAGAACCGTCTTGACCCGTAATACCCGTAATAAGCGCTTTTTTCATTGTATTCTCCCGTACTTTTCAAACAGGTTGTGATGCTTTAAAATGAGAACTGAAATATTTATTAGCAGGGCTTCAAAAACTTTTTGAGCCACGGGATCAGATCGATCCGAAGCCTGAGCATAGTCCCAATGCATTTCCACTCACGAAAAAACAGGAAAGTGCTCGTGCGCGCAAAGTGCCACTCCACCGGCATTTCGATGATCTTAAGTCCCTTGGCTTGCGCCCGGATCAGGAACTCGGCATCCCAGAACCAGCCGCGCCGGTAGGCGTGGTCATAGCCCATCTCTTTGAAAATAAGCTCGGCAGGCCCACGCCGGAAAACCTTCAGTCCGCATTGATGGTCCAGGATCTTCGACCCGAAGAGGATCTGAATGGTCAAATTGTAAAAAAAACTCATGATGCGGCGAAAAGGCTCCCGCGTCACCTTGGCCCCTTGGATATATCGACTCCCGACCACGATGTCGGCCTTCTCTTGCTCCAGACGCTCCAAAGCAGCAACCAGGTAATTCATGCCGCAGGAAAGGTCGACATCGATAAAGCCTAGCGTGTCATAGCGGGCCGAGGAAAAAGCAGCCGCAAGATTCTCACGACGTGAGGGCCCGGTGGTATTCGTGATCACGCGGACCTTTTCCCCCTCCGGATACTTAGCCTGCCCTATATTCTTCAGGAAATCCGCGGTCTGATCATTTGAGTTGTCATTGACCACGACGACCTCGAATTCACGGCAGCACTCGGACAGCGCCCGGTGGGACTCGCTTAGCGCGTGCGGGATATAGGCGAAAGCGTTGAAAACCGGGATAAAAAGCGAAACCTTCAGATCATCCGTTCTGCTCACAAGCCTGATTTCCTTTACATGAACATGGGGCCGGGAACGTTAAGAAAAACGAGACGCCGTAGGCGGCGAGTATACAGAAAAAAGGCTCGATCACAAACCGGTATTTCCGGTGGCCCATCGTGAGGGCGATGATCGAAAGATAGTAGGCCAGGGTCAGGAACATATAGCCGATCCCCCGATTGTGAGTGAGGCGTTCCTTCGGGAAAAAGAAAACGATCAACCCGAAAAGCGCCAACAGGAAAATCACACCGTAATAATCATTATCCATCTTGTTGAACACCTTGACGGTCTTAGCGGAGGGTTTTTCGCGACCCGGCTTCACAGTATTAAAATTGTCCGTCAGGGCCCAGCCTTCACGGGTTAGACCGAGCATGTAGACCACGCGTCCCAACGCCTTTTGAATAAATACCGAAGGATGGGTTTTGATCCATTGCATCGCCGCATTCTTCCCCGCGTGGTTTCGCTCGATCTCTGTTTTAGCCTTCGAGAATGCGATATCTCCGCCCTGCTCCGCGGAAGGATTGATGGGATAACGAACGTCGCTCACGTCATTATTAGAGAAATAAAGGGCAGGGCCGATCCAGGTCGTGTAGAGCACAGGCTCGCCGAGCTTCTGCTGGTTACGGATAGCCCAAGGCACCGCCAACATGATGATGATCGCCTGGACGACGAGGGTTCTCAAAACAGCCTGTTTGAAATTTTTCTTGAAAATCCACATCAGAAAAACAACCCCGCCCATGGCGAACGAAAAAGTCCGGACATGCGCCGCGGCGCCAAAAAGGAGCGCGGCCGTCACGACCTTTTTCCAGTCCGGCTTCTGGTAATCCAGGATCAGGAGGAGGATGCCCCCCAACCACATCGGAAGAAAGACATGCTCCTCCAGGACAATGCGAGTGGCAAAAATGGAAGTCGGATAGATCGCGACGAGAAAAGCGGCCAAAAGTCCCACAAACTCGTTCTTCATCTGGATGCCCAGCCGGTAAACGAGCCCCAGGGTGACAAGGCTGAGGAGCGCGTTCATGAGCGCGACCCAATCCAGGTTCTCGCCGAGAAATTTGAATACACCGGCAAGCAGGATCGCGTATCCGACCGGCCGGTCCGCGCTGGGAGCTCCCTCAGTGGTGATATAACCTTTCCCCACCGAAAACTCATGGGCATGACGGATCATGATGTAATCCTCGGTTCCGGCCGCGGGCGGACTGTAAGGCGACCACAAGCACCACACGATCCGAAGCACGAACCCGATCACGAGGATCGCGAGAAGCCATTGCTTTGCCGGAATGTGTGATAGACGCGCGCGAAACCAACCCGGTAGGCGTGTGCGCCCCAGAATAAAAAGTCCGGCCAGAATGCCGAGCGCGATGTATTTGGGATTGTTTCCCCGGTCAATAAAGTATGTGTAGAACGCGTTCCAAAGGATCATGATTTACTCCCTCGTCATCTTGGTTCCGGAAAGAATCAAAAGCCCGCCCTGGTCCTTGAACCAGGGAACCCAACCGAACATAAAATTTGAAAAAGAGAGAAGCCCTTCCGCCAAGGATCGCGGAAAGAGGTTGAAAAAATGAGGGGGTAAAAAAACAAGGCTTTTAGCCTTCACCCTGAGTCCGGCCTGTTTCCCCCAGGCTTGAACTTGAGCTGCTTTCATCAGAGGATGCGTCCCCGCCTCTTCATGCCACAGTTGCTTCATTTTCATAAGAAGGTCGAACAGAAAACGAAAAGCAGAGGCATTATTCTCATGACCATAGATCGTACCGCCCTCGCATAGCACACCCGAGATCTGTTTCAAAACCCGGATCGGATCTGAGACGTGGTGAAGTACGCCGCTAAAAACACTGCTTTTAAAAAGGCCGGGCCGGAACGGTAAGTCCTCGGCCTCCGACACGATAAAGTCCACAGCTGGATCGAGACCGAGCCGCCGGATCTTCTCCCGCGCTCGTTTCGCAGTTGTAAGGCAGATGTCGAGAGCCACGATCCTGCAACCTAAGCCCGCCAGGGCCGCCGTGGATGCCCCCGTGCCGCACCCAACCTCCAGGATCACTCCCGCCTTAGCCTCTGTCGTAGCGCCCCACGCATGAATGGTCTGTTTTGCGAACGCCCGCCAAAAAGTCGTATCCGTGATCTCCTCATCATAACGGTCAGCCTCGTGATCGTAAAACTCGATCTGCGCTCCCTGATCTTCCGAAGCCTTGGCATCTTCTGCCGTGGCTAAAGGCTCCTTGAGGCTTGAAAAATCGTAGTTTTGACCCCACTGCGCGCGGACCGCCTTTTTCCATTTATCCACAAGGACCGGCGTTTTAGAAACGACCGGGATCCCGTCAACAACCGGATACCAGACGCGACAAGCGTTGCAAACGATCATCCCGTTTTCGATCTCCTCTCCGGAATTCCGGAACGAGTGGACCTTAAGATCCACACTCCGGCAATGAGGACATTGCAGATATTGTAAAAATGACACCTTCATCGATCACGACCTTTTCGATTTAGATTGAGGAATGGATCTTTGCCCAATGCCTTACGAACGGATCCGGGATCTTCCCTTGCTTCACTTTCAGTTTGATCCAAAGGAACTGGAGCATCTCTATCAAACCACGCATTTTGATCCTGAGCAGGAGCACCTTAAGCTTTCCCCAGGGCGTCTCACGCGCTAGCCACCGAGAAAACGCGAAAAGGGGGTGTTTTTTCATAAAATCCGCGAAAACTTCCTTTTCAACAGCCGCCTTAGTTACAACCAACTCTTTATCGGTAAAAGCATCCGTGCAGTTAATAACAAAATCCACCGCATCCCCCTTCTGAGACAACATTTCAAAAAAAGCGATCTCGTCGGGGATCCGGCCTTTCTTTTTGACGGTTTCATAAAGCTCGGTCCCCGGATAGGGCGTCGCAAAAAAGAACTGATTAAGGAGCGAACGATACGAATTGATGGTCTTATAGACCTCCACGGTCTCTCGAACAGTTTCCGGAGTCTCCGCCGGAAGGCCTAAAATGAACGTCCCCCCAGGAACAATGCCCGCTTTCTGCACCGTTTTCACCGCGTGAATGACCTGCTCGGGAGTTTGTTTCTTTTTGATGGAATCCAGGATCGCGGCGCTTCCCGATTCGATCCCGAGACCGAGCTCGTAGCAACCCGCCGATCTCATCAATTTGTAAAGCTCGTAGTCCGCAAGGTTACAACGTCCCGCAGCATTCCAACTGACATTCATCTTCCGGCGGATCAATTCCTCGCAGAAATGGACCACCCTCTTTTTCTGCGCGACGAATAGATCATCGACCAGGCTGAAATGAGTCACCCCGTAGCGATTTTTCAGCTCTTCCATTTCAGCCAGGACGTTCTCCACACTGCGATAGCGGACTTTCTTTTCGGTGTAGCAAAAAGTGCATTGGTAGGGACAGCCGCGGCTTGTCGCGATCGCCATTTGCCTCCGGGCCTTGATCAAAGAGTTATGAGAGGGATAGCGAGCGTAACTGTTCGCCACGTCAAAAAGATCCCAGGCCGGGAACGGGATCCTGTCCAGATCCTCGATGAGCGCTCCAGGGGGTGTCTGTTGGATCTGGTCGCCTTCCCGGTAAACAATGCCATGGATCTCGCTCAGGGGCCGCCCCTGCTCAAAAGCTGAAAGGAGTTCCAGGACCTTGTCCTCTCCCTCTCCGATCACACCGACATCTGCCGGCGAAACGCTCAAAAACGAACGTGGCGTCGAGGTGATCACGCCTCCACCGATCACGACCTTGACCCCGGGTTTGATCCTTTTGACATGATCGCAGGTGAACTTGAAAAAATTCCAAGCCGTGATCATGCCCCCGAGACACAGAACATCGAAATGTTTTTCCTGAAGGATCCGTTTGAACTCCTCGGGAGAGTGATTTTTAACATCCATATCGATCACTTCGACCGGGTAACCTGCCTTGCGCACAACCGCCGCAATGTAAGCCAGTCCAAGCGGCAGACATACTGCCGAGAGACGGTACGGCGGTGAGACGATCAAGACCTTAAGACGTGACGATCCGGATGACATGGAGTTCTCCTTAGAGCACAAAGCGTTGCGCCAGATACATGAGTTGCGCTTCAACGGGGAATTTCATACAGAAATTCTTGACCCGCCATTCTGCAAGTGGTTTCAAGAGGCGGGCAATAACCGTGAACATCCTTGAGCGTATGAATATATAGGTGGGGTTCATGAGTACGGTATAGTAGTACAGCCAGCTAAGAAAACGGCGGCGCTCCTTGGAGACCCAGGGCACGTCGAGATTCATGTAATTTCCCCACACATAGTCGATCCAGTCCTCGAGCTTTTGAGGAGGCCGGAACCCTTGCTCGGTCATTTTCGCGTAAAGCGCGGTCCCCGGATAGCAAACAAATGGCTTGATGTTACCGACCACAGCCTCAGGATTCTCGCGCTTGAGCCGGAACATGACTTCGATGCTCTTCTTGATATCCTCATCATCTTCCCCGGGGATCCCACTGATAAAGCTATACGTGGGAGTGATGTGAAAATCGTAGAGCTTCCGGTTAATGGCAAAAAGCTCGTCCAGTTTGAAATTTTTCTGGATGATATCGATCATTTTCTGAGAGCCCGCTTCCACGCCGACAATGAGTCCTTTGAGACGGCTCTCTTTTAAAACGGCGAGGTACGCTTCATCCATCAAGGTCACTTCACGAACATGCGCTCCAAGCACTGACCAGGTGATCGGCAAGTCCAGTTTCGTAATACCTTCCGCGATCTTTTTAGCCCGCGCGAGATTGACGAAAAAGTCATCATCCCAGAATTCAAAATGAGCCACATCAGGATGCTCGCTTTGAATTCGACGAATATCTTCCATCACTCTTTCCGGGGAAAATGCGCGCCAGCGGGATTGATTGAATGTATGATTAAAACAGAACGTACAGCGCTGCGGACATCCACGGGAAGTAAAAAAAACGATCGTTTTCCCATGAGGGCCCGGCTTAATGTAGCGATTCAAATCCACCAGGTGATAAGGGACCGGGGGAAGCTTCATAATATCGACGAAAGGTCTCACGCCACCAAAAACAGGCGCTCCGTCCTTCTTACTCCAGATACCCGGGATCTTTTCACAAGATCTTCCATCGACTAGAGCCTCAAGAAGTTCAGGGAAGGACTCCTCCCCCTCGCCCTGTACCACATAATCGACGAACGGATGCATGAGGGTTTGGGCGGGCAAAAGACTTGCATGGATCCCTCCCCAGACCACCGGACACCCCCTCTTTTTCGCGATCTCCGAGGCCCGAAGTGCCCATTCGATCTGCTTCCCGGTCAGAGCGCTAATTCCAAGACAGACAGGGTTCTTGCTCAGGAGGTCTTCCAGAAGCGCTTTCCAGTCCTTTTCCACTCGTTGGTCGATGATGACAACATCGTACTTCTCGTGGAGATGGATCGCGGCCATTAAGAGCCCGATCGGCGGGATGGAATCCTCTCCCACGCCGCGCATGGCGCGGGGATTGAAAAGAATGACCGTTCGTTTCTTCTCGTTCATACAAACTTTTCCTTAAGATGACGAAAAAACGAAAAACGCATATTTAAAATAATCATGAGAGGCAAGGAAAAAACAAGCCACGCGAAGATCCCTGTTATAGCACGGACAAAGCCACCACCCAAGAATGAAGTGCCCCAGGCTTCAAGACCAAGAAAAACGAGCAGATAGGCGAAGAACCCGACAAGGATCAGATACCGGCGCATGGCTTCCCAGACACTTGCAAAGGATCTCGCAGAAACAAAATAGCTTAAAGTGAAATTTACGAATGCCGCTGAAGTCACCGCCACGGCCACTCCTTCGATCCCAAAATGCAAGCGGACTGCCCCCCAGCTCAATCCTGCGGAAAAAATGATCGCCATCCCCACGATCGGGAATATCCGCATATGCCTTTTAACGGTCACCAGATAATTCTGATAGGGCTGCGTCATCGCGGTAAAAAAAGTACCAAGCACCAGGAACTTCATCGCCATGACGCCGGGAACGAACTTGGGAAGACACAGCTGAATGAAGTAGGGTAAAAAGATCCACGAGCACGTAATAAAAACCGGCATGACCAACGCCAGCGGTAACGACGCTTTAAACAAAAACTCCCGCAAACTCTTCGGATCGTCCGTTTCGCCCATTTTTTCCTGAAAATGAGGCACCATCACAGTGCTCGTCGCGCTAAAAAAGTTACTGATAAAGGAGCATGTCATGAGCGCAATACTGTACATCCCCAAAAGTTCGAAACTCAACATTTTGGCGATAACCATCCGGTCGATGTTCTGGAGCCCGGTATTCATGAGCCCCAGGAGCATAAGCGGAAAGCCCCGGACCAGAAGCGGCTGGAAGATCTGCCGGTCAAAACACCAGCGAAAATTATACCGGTATTGCCTTGCGAGATAGAAAATGTTGAAAACAAAACTCAACCCCAACGCCCAGATAAAACCATAAAGCTTGAACCGCGAAGCAAGCCCTGCGATCAAAAGAGCGTTCACCACGGCCGACCAGATCATTTGGCCGGACTCGATATGGAATTTCTTGTAGCATCGCAAAAGCGCGATGAGCAGATTATTGATGCGTTGGAGAAAGATGATCGCGGAAACAAAGAAAAGACCGAACGTCACCTCCGCGGGAAATTTTCCCTGGGTCAGCAAAGCAAACGCCGCTATCGCGCCGCAAAAAACAAGTGTGCTGATCACGACAAAGGTGAATGCGATGTTCTTGATCTTTTCCGCTCGTTCCCCATCCCCTTTTCCGATCCAGTAAGGAATCTCGACGCTAACAGCGGACATGGTCCCCAACACGGCGTACTTGGAATAATCGACAAGGATCTGGAGGGTCGACCAAATACCCATCTGCGTCGGACCGAGAAATCTCCGGGTCAAAAAGGCGGCAACCACTGTGATCAGTTGCGTCACAAGGGTGCTTAGGGAATAAAGACTCGACTGCCGGACGATCTCTTTGTGTCTAGACATGGGACAATTGCTCCGCGATAAAAGCTGCCGGAGCTTCTCCATCCTGATTAAGACATTCCTGCTTTGCCCGTTCCCAGAGCGGAGGGCGAGAAAACCCTTCTCTCAGGATATGGTCCGCCATCGACACGATCTGCTCTCGAGTGTCCGCATACAAGAAAACCTTATAGGGTCGGAACTCTTCCAGAAGAGGGTTCCACTTGTCGTCCACACAAATAACCGGTTTATCGAGCGCAAAGCCATCAACGGAATACGTAGATCCGTAGACAATGAGAAGGTCCACGGCTTTGCCAAGCAACAAGGGGTCATACCTCCGCACCACGACAGCCCGCCCAGTGAGCTGGTTCAGGGCTATCCAGTCGCGATAGTACGATTCTTTTGTTTCAGCAGGATGAAGCTTAATAACGAACTGGACATCCGATCTTTCCGACAACTCTCGCGCGGCATTCAGCATTTCAGCGATCATACGTCGAACCCGGCTTTCGTACCATGCGCTCCATCGGCTTAGCGGCATAAAAACAAGCAAAACGACTTTTTTAGCTGGGTCTAATTTAAGATCCTGACAAACCTCACGACGGACCTTTACATAATCAAGTTTTTGATAATGTTCGTAGCGACTACAACCGGAAGTGACAATCCGATCAGCCGGACAGCCCCAACGGATCAGCTTTTCCTTTTGGGCCTTCCCCCAAACAAACATTTGATCCGCCGTAAGGGGGATCAAACCATGCGGAGCTCCAATCGCGCCATGAAGTTCAACAAAAGTTTTGACGCGATGAATCCGTGCAAGCTGGGCAAAAGCATTTTTACACGGGTCGACATCTTCATCCATAAGGGCAGAGCGAAGATTGGGAACCTTTTTAAAGAAACACTCCATGGCATCAATGTCTGACAAAAGATGCGGCAGCAACTCTTCAAAAAAGCGCGGCATCTTCCAGTCAACGAATGACTGCATACTCAAACCACCCAAGACGACATCAAGAAAGAGTCTTTGTTGCGACAATGCATCAGTCAACTTTCGTATCAATTCGCGGTATTTTTTTTGAGATTTCCTGGAAACCACCGATTGAAAAAAAGACGCTCCATTTCTCAGCGACCTTAAAAGCATCCGCGGCGCCGCTGCGTTGGAGTAAATAACGCAGCGCGCAGGATGAAGATTTTGAATCACACTCTCAGACCGGGCAGGATCCGAAAAAAAAGCACAATGAACCTTTTCCGATCTTAAAAATGAAAGGGTCTTGGGCCAAATCGAGGCCCCATAGCGCCGGACATGACGCGCATCCCGTTCTTCGATCCGGGCGTCTGTCCTGAGCCACTCGATCGTCGGCAGTTTAGCAACGCTACCCAATTTCAAAATGTCACCCACCCGCGCAGCATCTAAATTCCCGTTTCCAAGCTCAATGTAAAACACAGCTCCTGGATTTTTCAAAAAAACACGTCGCACAATCTCCCATTTCAAAACCGTCCAGTACAAAAAACTAAAAAGCTCCTTTTTAAAACACCAGAGCAGTCGGACCTCCTTATAAACGATCGGGACCCCAGGAAGTTCGCGACTCAATTGGGAACAGACTTCGGTGTAGACTTTTAGATAAAGAGCATCAACCTCGTCGTGCCCCAGATAATTCTCCGGGAAGGTGTGCGCGGGGTTCTCACAAAAGGAAAATACTTCATCGTAGTGCGAACGCAGATCGGCGGCGGGTTTTTCAAGAATTAGGATTTTTTTCATAATAGTTTCCAGACGAGAGAAATCGCGTCCTAGCGCATAACGCGCGATAACTGCTGAATATGTTTAGGACTTAACGGGGTTCCCTTCGCAACATGAACGCGTGCACGTTTTCCCAGAATGAACGGCAAGTATTTCGGGGACAATCCGTTGGACGGACGCACAGAACGAACATTCTCTTCCGTGAAAACCTCCCCTTTTTTGACATCGCGCGCCACGAACAAGGATCGCCGAAAGACCTTGCTCTTCTGCTCAGCATCCGTTAACCCGTAATGAACTTGCCCCAAAGATTTCTCAACAATACGGACTGCTTTGACAAGAGCTTCAAGCTCCGAAGGAACGATCGAAAAAAAACTGTCAGGGGTTTTTATCTTTTTAGACAAAATAAAATGCTTCTCGATCAGCACAGCGCCCAATGCGACCGCGGCCACCGCGGCGTGAGTTCCCAGAGAATGGTCCGACAAACCCACCGGACGGCGAAATCGGCGTCTCAAATCCGGAATCGTCCTGAGATTCATCTGCTCCCAAGGCGCAGGATAACTGCTCAAGCATTTGAGAAGTGCGATGCGAGAGGCTCCTGCACGCTTTGCCGTTTGCACAGCTTCACGGATCTCCTCGATCGTCGCCATCCCTGTCGATAAAATGAGCGGTTTTCCAGTACGAGCAGCGCAACGAACCAATCCAAGATCGACAAGTTCGAACGAGGTCAGCTTGTGGCAAGGAACGTCGAGGGTTTCCAGAAGATCCACCGATGCCGCGTCAAGCGCGGTGGAAAAAAAGACAATCCCCACTTCGTCCGCGACTTCTTTGAGCCTTTTAAACCACGTCAAGGGCGGTGCTGTTTTTTTGTAAAGCTGATAAAGTGTCTGGCCGCCCCATTTCGGATGATGAATGGTGAAATACCGGTTTTTAACATCAAGCGTCAAGGAATCCGGTGTGTAGGTTTGAAACTTGACGGCATCCGCGCCACACTCTTTCGCGGTCCGGATCATTTGAATCGCACGCTTCAAATCACCGCCATGGTTACAGGACACTTCCGCTACGAGGCAGACACGGTCTGGACACCCCAAAAAATCCATAAATTCATTTTTTGCCATGGGCCTGAAGCTCCTGATCGGAATAGATCTTGAGGATATATTTGCGCCCATTCAAATAAAAAAAAGCTGGGAAGTCGTCATTGCTGCAGATGCGTAAGAGGTTGAACTGCTTTCGAAGCGTCTTGCGCGGATCCAAACGGCTATCCGTTGGAGTGCGTCGTTTCAAGAAAGTCCGTACGCCTTTTTGGACACGCGGCCGAAGAGAATCGTATCGATTCAGAAAATGCCGGCAAAGCTCAAAACATTTCTGAGCCTGCAACTCGCGAAGCTCATCATGGAGTTCAGTCCCCTTGAGACGCAGACTGCTTTTGATGTAATACGTCCCCGTATCAGCCTTTTCGTCTGCCTCGAAAAGCGTAAAAACAACCTTTCGCTTTCCTTCAAGCACTTGCCAAAAAAGTGGGGCCCAGCCCGTTCCTTTGGGGAGATCGCTCGCATGAACAACGATGTTATGTTTGTGCCGCTTGAGCAGCACAGGGCCAATGATCCGCGTATAACTTAGAATAAAAATCACATCGTAGCCAGCAGGGATCCGTTCATATTCAAAAAAAAGACGGGTACCTGGATATTGACGTTGAAGATCCTGAACGAATTTTCTGGCTTTTGGGACAAACCAACTCCCCTGAGGGGTCAAGACGGCAATCCTTTTGATTCTACTGGGGATTTTCAGCATAGAATTCAATCTCCTTTTGACGCATTCACGTTACGCACCTGGATCCCTTTGGATGCAAGATATTGCTTCGCCTCGAGAGGTGTCTGTTCCGTGAAATGAAAGATACTTGCCGCGGCGACCGCTGAACTTTTCGCATCCTCAATCGCCTCGTACATATGCTGGTAATTGCCCGCACCCCCCGACGCGATCACGGGGATCCGTACCTGGGAGGTGACCGTCCGCAGCATTTGAAGGTCATAGCCCCGCATCGTTCCGTCCCGTTCGACAGAGGTTAAAAGGATCTCGCCGGCCCCGAGCGACTCCGCTTGCCTCGCCCATGAAGCAAGTTCCTTACCGGTGGGACGCGTGCCGCTATGACTGTAGCATTCATAACTCCCATCCGCTTGCTTTCTGGCATCAATACTCAGAACGACGCACTGCGAGCCGAATCGCTGAGCGCTTTCACGGATCAATTGCGGATCTTCATAAGCTGCGGAATTGATAGCGATCTTGTCCGCTCCGGCGCGCAAAAGATCGCGGATGTGTTCAACCGTACGGATACCGCCACCGACCGTCAGAGGAACAAAACACTCCCCGGAAAGACCGTCGATGCTATCGTAATCGGGAGCTCGACCTTCCAAGGTCGCGGAGATATCCACCAGAATGAGCTCGTCGACTTCTCGGGTATTATAGACTTTGATCGCCGGAAGGATCGTCCCGACACGACGCCAGCTGTCGAATCCTATTCCTTTGACCAGACCGACATTTTTCCACAAAAGTGTGGGTATGACGCGGACCTTCAGCATGAGATCCCCGGCTTTAGAGTTTTAGGAAATTCTGAAGCAATTTGAACCCGGGCTTACCGCTTTTTTCCGGATGGAACTGAACCCCCCAGACATTCCCCGAATGGACTGCGGAAACAAAGCCGCCGCAGTAGGGCGTCGTCGCAAGAACATCCGTTTTATTTTCCACAACAGCGTGGTAACTGTGGACGAAATAGAAATCCGTGCCGTCCGTGATATCGCGAAGAAGGTCCGAGGATGTTACCGGATGGACTTCGTTCCATCCGACATGGGGAATGCGCGTCCCGGCAGGTTCGGGCTCAAGGCGTTTCACTTCACCAGAGATCAAGGAAAGCCCGGGCGTTTCGCCGCCTTCGCGGCCTTTCGACAGCAGGAGTTGCATCCCCAAACAAATGCCAAAAAGGGGTACCCCCTCGCGAACGGCGTTCAATATCTCAGGCTCCCATCCCAGATCACGCAAGTGCGTCATCCCGTCCCTGAAAGATCCAACGCCGGGAAGAATGAGTCTTTCAGCCTTTTTCAGATCCGCGGGATCATCGGAGACGATCACCTCGGCGCCGATCTCTTCGAGGGCCCGGCGAACGGAACCGAGATTGCACATATGGTAATCGACAACAAGAACACTCATGGATTATCGTAAAGAAGCTTGGTTAGATTTCCATGCCGGTCTTTGACGAGATTACCGCGGGCATCTGTCACAAAGAGTTTTTTGTTCGTAAAACGATCGCAGATTTTAATGAACTCTTCCACCGAGATATCGAGCGGCGCTAGGATCTTGTCGACAGGCTTCTCCAGATAGGTCCAAGGGAATTTCCCGTCATGCATTCGCACCAGTTCCATAGCATCGCGGCGCGAAAGACGCCCACGGCGCACATGGTGCGATGCGATATCGGAGGCTCGGCCGAATCCGAACTTCAAGAACTTAAAATAATCATGGATCCCGGTCTGGTGATTGTCGAGATTTTCGTACGTAACGATCGATCCCTCGATTACGTTCGACGCCGTTGTAAACCCGTGCGCCTGTGCCAGAAGAACGTTGGTATAGGAATCCCAGGAAATATAGTAGCCCAGATACAACCCGGTAACCCCCACGCGAGCAAGATCCGCATCCGAGGGATACATCAAGGGGATCAGATTTTTCTTTTCGATGCCTTCGAGCCCGATCAGATCCGTGACCCTCAGCCCCAAGAGTCCGCCGAACTCTTCAAGCCACCGGCGATCTAAAACATTGGTTTCGCAGGCCGAAGCAGGCCCCCCATATTCATTTTGAGCATTCTCGCCCCAGAGGATCAATGGCACACCGAACTGGACGGCCGCGCGCACCGGGATCGTGAAGATCGATGCATGCTCGGGCCAGGAAATATCCCCCACCTGCATCAATCCAATACGGTTCATTTTGTGGCGAATGATCGGATTGATCGAAAATTCAATATAATCAACGCCCAACTTCTTAATCACCTCGATATTTTTGCGACCGATTTCCGAAAGATCGCACGTAGTCGCCGTCACGCAAAGAGGGTTCATCCCCATTTCGAGGGCTTTCAGCGTTTGAAAATGGCTGTCTTTGCCACCGCTCACAGGGATCACACAATCCCACCGAGTGCTGTCCTTGCTCCGGTACCGGTCAAAGATTGTTGCCAACTCTTTACGACGAACGTCCCAATCTACTTCTTTCCGGTTCTCATAATTACGGCAGGCCTTACACACGCCCTTTTCATCGAACGAGAGATCCGGCTTGGTGCTGGGTAGCGTACACTTGGTGCAATAGTGCATAATGGGCTTAGATGTCTCAACCGACATAATTTTATTCCTTTCTTCGTACATTTTTCTTAGAAGACGGCACAATCCCCAATGGATACCCCAACGAAATGAGCAGCTTACGCATGTCCGGGACCGAAAGAAAATGCGGGTTGTTGAGTGAGTTATATTCGAAATCCTCAAACACTTTTTTCCCACCCGTCAAATTTTTCGAGCGGTGTCCCCAGAACTCAAACTCGGGCTCGATCGCGAAATGGTTCTTAAACTCAAGAGCATGCCGCGCTTCGTTGGACGGCAAAAGCACTTCATGCAGTTTCTCTCCCGGCCGTATGCCGACAACCTTGGTCCGGCACTCGAGAGCGATCGTCTTGGCGAGGTCCATGATATTCATGCTCGGGATCTTCGGGATGAAAAGCTCTCCACCCGCCATCTGGGTAAGACATTGAAGGACAAAACGAACTGATTCCTCCAGCGTGATCCAAAAACGCGTCATGCGCGGGTCCGTGATCGGAAGGACCCCCTTGGCGCGTTGTTCCATAAAAAAGGGAATAACGCTTCCACGGCTTCCGACGACATTCCCGTAACGAACAACGCTGAAGAGGTTCTGATCGGCTCCGGCGTAAGAATTTCCGGCAATAAAAAGTTTGTCGGAGCAAAGCTTGGTGGCGCCGTAGAGATTGATAGGATTTGCCGCTTTATCCGTACTAAGGGCTAGCACTCTTTTGACGTTCTGGTCGAGCGCGCAATCGATCACATTCTGAGCCCCGTGAATGTTAGTTTTCACCGCCTCAAAAGGATTATACTCCGCAGCCGGCACCTGTTTGAGGGCCGCGGCATGAACGACATAATCCACATGACGAAAAGCTCGATGAAGACGTTCTTTGTCACGCACGTCGCCTAAAAAATAGCGGATCGCGGGATACTTCTCCACCGGGAACACTTGGGCCATTTCGAATTGCTTGAACTCGTCACGGCTAAAAATAATGACTCGTTTGAGCTTGTATTGGGTCAGCAACACCTCGGTGAGTTTCTTTCCAAAAGAACCCGTGCCGCCCGTGATCAAGATCGTTTTATCTTTCAACAAACTTTGAGTATTCATCCGCCCATGCTCCTTTAGATGTCCTTGTGGACCCAGTTCCGGCCCTTGTTGTAGACCTTGCCGACCTTATCTTCCAATTCGGGAGAGATCAGCCGCAGAAGCTCTTTCCCCGTGATGCGGTATTGTTTGCCGATCTTGGCCGCACGAATAAGCCCCTTTTTCAGCATACGCATGGCCGTGCTCTGGCTGATCTTCAGGATCGCTTGTACTTCGGAGGTCGTGTAAACCTCATTTTCTCTGATTTCCATAGGCTCTCTTTTTTTCATAGACATCAAGCTATAGCGAATTAGGATAGAAGTCAAACATATTTTCTAGTAGTCACATCATGTCAAAATAGAACATTTTTGAAGCCCCACCCCATCATTTCTGGGGTAGCTTCTTCTGCTCAATGTGAGCATTGATCGACTTAAGCTCGGGCTGTTTCCGGATAAGCTCCATTACGGCATCAACACCAAAAAGAGGATCCGTCGGATAAAGCGCATCAAAGATACTCTCGATCAGATCAAAGTCCTCTTGCGTATCCACAGTCACTCGAAGATCGGGTTGCGTACGGTCGGGACTTGCAAGCACGTGCCCGAGCTTGAACAATGCCGGATGCTCCCAGATATACGGAGTGACATGTTCCCTCTCATAATCCGCCCGAGCCTCTCGGGCCGCTCGCTCCAAAGACGCGAAGGTCATCACCTCTGTATCGTAACCGCGCGGGTAGGTCCGACGGATCGTATTACTGGTGTAATCGTTCCGCTCTTCCAAATGCCTCTGGACAACATCATCCGTGACCTTGGGATCCAGGATAGGACAGTCGCCGGTGCAACGAATAACATGGTCGGGAGTGTGAGAACGCGCGGCCTGATAATAGCGGTCGAGCACATCACTTTCACTGCCGGCAAAGCCTTCCACCCCTTCTTTGCGGGCAAGGTCGAGCAGTACCCGGTCACGCTCCTCCGTCGTCGTGGCTACAATGATATGGTCGATCATACGGCATCGCTTGAGGCGAGCGAGGGCATGGGCAAGCACCGGTTTTCCGTGGAGCGGCAAAAGCGACTTTCCGGGAAGCCTCGAAGATCCCATTCTCGCTTGAATGATCGCGACGGTCTTCACGGATCAGCCTTTTTTGAGCAGGAACATCGAGTCATCTAGCGGCTCTTCCAAATAACGGAATTTCTCTTCCTTGACTAGCGCAAGCCCTTTGCAGACTTTACGGTACTCCGCCGCGTAGTCTCCCTTCCAAAGAAGCGAGTTATGTCCCCGGTATTTAACTTCCGTCATTTCCTTGGCCCAGTACTCGAATCCCCAGATCAGATCGCGGGAACACCGGCAGATCTCTTTCAAAGCATTCGGAAGATCCGCGGGAGCAATATGGATCAAGACCCCCGAGGTAAAAACAAGATCAAAAAAACCGTCTTTAAACGGAATATCAAACGCCGTCCCCTGGATGAGCTGAATACCCCGCGTCAGTTCATGCGCTTTTTCAACCGCACCCTGTTGAAGCTCGATCCCGTAGAGGTTCGTAAACCCCATCCTTTGAAGACAGGCAAGCTGACTCCCGGTATTGGCGCCCACTTCCAGAATGCGAATATTGCGATCCATCGAACCCAGGAAACCTTGGTTGATGGCAGTCCGGGTGAGACCGAACCGTTTGACATAGAAGTTCTCGAACTCCTCATAGGGCATGGTATTCCGATCCGTATATTGTTTGCCAAAGTCACCTTGCCATTGCGCCATCTGTTCTGTTTTTCCCGTAGCCATGTTCTCTCCCTGTGTAGATTAACGTTATGACAGATCTTGTGTTTTGCCGCGCGCGGTAGTGATCGCTCTCATAGCGTCACAGATCCGCTGAGTCCCTTTTCCGTCCACCAGTTCCTTCGCTTTTTCTCTCCGTGCTTCAAGCCGTCCCGGATCGCCCGCAAGATCCACTAACGCTTTGGCGATCCCGGCGGCCGTAACCTTTTCATAAGAACCCACCGCGTGAAAAAGACCGTAGCGCTCCAAGGATCCAACAACAGACAACTGGTGCGGGGCCAAAGCCCCGGCTATCCCCACGATCCCGAAAAAGCACAACTCCCAGCAAGTCCCCCCCCCGGCACAGATCGCAAGGTCCGCCCAATCATAATGCGGCGCTACTTCCAGAGTCGCCGGGATCCATTCGATCCTTCCCGTCCCCGTTTGGGATATCTGTCGTTCCTCGGAAAATCCTCCGAGGACCCTCACGTCAAATGAAAGGCCCTGGACTGCGGCCATGATCTTTTTACCGGTCTCAGACTGAATGCTGCCGCCTAATGTGACGAGAAGATTCTTCACTCCTTTTTTGCGACGCGAAGGATAGCGAATGAATTCTTGCCGGATCATGGCAAAAGAAGACCCGAGAAGCGTTTTTCCCAAAGGCAGATCGTATCTTAAACCCTCCGCGTCAAGCGCGTGATTGACGAGCAGATCCGCGTCGAACTGGCGTTCATTGCGATCATCAATCACGAGAAGCGAAGATCCGCTTTGCCGGATCGCCTTCTGGTAACTGTACCCAAAGTAATCGTTGTCGAGTATCACCCAGTCCGCATCACTCGGCAATAGCGTCAGCATTTTTCTAAGATCAAGCTCTGTGCCGCACTCCCCCACAGGAAGGTCGAGGTCTTCGGTCCGGAATCCCTGCCGCCCCAGATATTGGCGGATCTTGGTGTCGATCGAGGCTGTAAAGAAAAGAACCTCGATCCCAACGCTGTGAAGATATTGAGCTAATGCGACCGAACGCATCAAATGCCCGGCGCCGACCTGATCGCTGGCATCCGCTCGGAACACGACCTTTCTCACGATCAAGCTTTCCCCTTGAAAAACTCACGAACGGTCCGGATCACATATCTTGCTTCGGCGTCTTTTAATCCAAAAAACATGGGAAGACTTAGAGTCTCTCCATAGTAGCGTTCGGCATTCGGACAGGAGGCGCTGAGATCGCCGAACATTTTCCGGTAGTAAGGCTGTCTGTAAACGGGAATATAGTGAACCTGGCAATGAACGTTTTTCGACTTTAAATGATCATAGAGGGAACGCCGCGTCCCGGCATGGCACTCCGACATTCGCAAAAGATATAGATGATAAACATGTTTTTCGCCGCGAGATTCTTGTGACGGAACCCTTAGTTCCGGCATATCTGCAAAACCAGCGTCATACATTTTCGCGATCTTCCGGCGACGATCGATAAAACCGTCGAGTTTGCGAAGCTGAGACATTCCCAACGCGCACTGGATGTCCGTGATACGGTAATTCCAGCCGAGCTCCGACATTTCGTAATACCAACCGCCCATTTTTCTCTGCGTTGAGGCCTTCCGGGCGACACCGTGACTCCTCAGGGAACACAATTTCTCATACAGTTTCTTGCTATGGGTCGTAATGCAACCACCCTCCCCGGTCGTAATGTGCTTTGCGGGATGGAAACTGAACACGGTCATATCTGAATACGCGCAAGATCCGACTTTCCCCTTTTTGTACTCGCCTCCCAAAGCATGGCAAGCGTCCTCGATCACCATGAGACCCTGTCGCTTTGCGATCTTTGAGATGGCCTCCATATCGGCGGGAAGTCCAGCCATGTCCACGGGCAAGATGGCTTTTGTTCTACGAGTGAGCTTTGCCTCAATGGCCTTTGGATCGATATTCACGGTCGAATAGTCAATGTCCGCGAATACAGGCTTGGCTCCAACATAAAGCGCGGCATTGGGGGTCGCAAGGAAAGTGATCGGACTCGTGATCGCCTCATCGCCTTTTCCAAGCCCCGCGGCGATGGCGGCCAAATGAAGCGCGGCGGTACCATTGGAAACGGCAACCGCATAGCGGGCACCGCAATACGCAGCCAGAGCCTCTTCAAATTCCCGGACCTTGGGACCCTGGGTTAAATAATCTGAACCAAGGGCCTTTGCGACCGACTTAAAGTCCGATTCATCCAGAGATTGGCGACAATACGGTATGCTTTTCATAGAGATGGATGGTATCATTATCCGTCAATAAACGTCAATGCAGTTCAAACGCTATCCTCTCCTCAAAAGACGACGCCCACGCCCGGCCAGACACTTCAGCGCTGAACTTCCCGCCGCAAACGAGCTTCGTTCTTTTTGCAGACGGGATGGTAGGTAATGCAATATTCCAGCAGCTCATCCGAACGCCGCCTGATCAACCGGGTCATGTCCCCGATGAAATCCTTCTGGGGCTTTTTCGACCAGATATAAGGATGCGTGCACAGCTGGATACGGGGATACTTTGCCGCAGCAAATATCTTGCACATGCACCCCTCGTACCACCCCTGGCTGTCCGAAAGATATTTGATCTTGCTGAAAAACTGAGGCTCGTAGGTGTGACGCATCCCGGGCGTGACGGAATTCAGGACCTGGGCGGTAAAACGATGGGGATTGTGGTGGGAAACGATCTTACAGGGACGGACCCCCGTGATCTTCTCGAAAAGGACTTGCTCCCGGCGGCAGATCTTCGGAAATTCATCCCATTTTGCATCAGCATCCCAGGTCATGTCAAAATGCAGGCCTATTGTATGCCCCGCCCTCTTCAGATCCCGAACGATCCGGTAATTCATGGCTTCACGAAGGTTGTAGGTCCGCGCGCAGATCTGAAAAAAGTAAGTGGCCCGGATCCCCAAACTGAGCTCGATCTCGCTCAAAAACGGCGCGTGCTCGGGAAGATAATCGACATCGTGTCGCAAAACGCACGCCTTTTGCCCGCGCGGCAGATCGCGCAATTCGTCGAATCGAATGAACTTGTAGCCGCTTTTAATGGCTGTTTGAAGGATACGCCGGTAATGCGCAAAACTGAAATCACAAGTCGTCATGGTATTTCATCCTCATGCTTTCGGGAACAGGGTCAATAAACGTCGCTATCCCCCATGGTCAAGTGCCATCGGGGCTCCGAACAATATGTTTTTCCCGGGATCTGGTCCTCATGCACATAGAGAGCGACCCAGCGATCAAGGTCCTTCTGAAATAAAAAATGGTTCCGGGCGAACAGCGGTTCCGTTCCCGGCTTTGCCGCATACCAGACGCTCAAAGCATTGCAATCATGCTCCTTCGCGGACCCGATAGCATAGCGGAGCGCGCCCTCGAACAATTCCGTAGTTCCGGTGGCACAAAAAAGGTCACAAATGTGGCACCACCGGGTCCCGTCCTCGCGGTCATAATATTTAAGGACGATCACTCCCTCATCCGCTCCAAGAGAAAGTTTGAAGACGGAATACTTTGATTTCGGGTTTGAAAAATAACGCCAATTCATATGACGGGCGGACCGTTCGATCATAAGGTCCAAACCCTTCGAATATTGTCCCCAGATCCGATCCGTGGCGATGTCAAAAACCTCGATCCGTGTTGCCTGGATATTGACCGGGACGTCCGGAACATCGGCCAAACGATCGATAGTCCACAGCGGGAACGGAAACGCGAGCTTCCACCCTGACTTAACGAACCCGCGATGAGAGTTGGGATTTGGAAAAGTAAAATTAAGAGGGTACTCCGGGTTATCAAGGAATGCGTTGAGCTTCTGCGTGAGAGCCGGATAAAGACCCAACCCGCGATATTCCGGGGAGATCAAAAGATCCTGAGGCCGCCAGCCGATCTTTGGATGCTGAAAAACGCGCATGGGATGCGGGGCAACGGCAAAACTCGCGACAATCCTGCCGTTTGCGCGCCCCACCCAATGATGGATCGGCCCGGAAGGATTCTCGTAATATTGCCAACGAAAAACATCCTCGGACCAACCTAGCGTCGGGTAGGATCCCCGAAGGAACGCCAAAAGCTCGTCGTCGTCCTTGGGAGTCGCAATATTGATAATCACTTGATCATATTTTTTAGTCATAATGAAAAATAGATGAGGTTTTAGCGAAAAAATTCAAGGGTTCGCCTCAGACCCTTTTTCAGGTAATTGAAATCACCTCTCGCGACCGCACCCACATCTCTTACAAGTAAACGAACCATACGATTCAATTTAATTTCCGTCAGCAGGATAAAATACAGCAGATAGCTGACCCCGATCCGCCGCCACAAACGCGACACAAGAATCGAGACCAGCCATGGGAACAACCGTTGCCGCCTAAGCGCGTATTGATTCAATAAATGAAAAACACGGTTAATGTATGTATTTCGAGTTGTGCGATAAAACTTCCGGTAAACATCATTCAAATCATCCTTGATCAATCCTTCCTTTTTTGCCTTACGATACAATTCGGTCTCCGGATAAAAGGTTAAGGAAAAAAGCGCAAGATAATACGGCGGCTTGAACTTTGCGACAAAGAGCAGGGTTTCGATCAGATCCTCCTCATTTTCCCATGGGTTATCGAGAATGACATCGTATTGAACATCACGGATACGATCGCGGAATTCATTGATAACATTCACAGCACGGATGATCACGTCGTTTGAATAATGTCTTTTGTAGAGGCTCTTGGTCCTCTCCGCGCACGTTTCAACCCCCATACGCACGGCATCGCAGCCTGCATCGACAACCATCTGCAATTTGGACCGGCTGCAAGTCGAGGGGTGTATCCCCTTGATCCGCAGCGGTAGCTTGACGTCTTTTTTGTAACTCTCGCAAAAACGCATGATCTCCTTTTCCGAATAGGTGAAAAATGCGTCATCCGAAAATTTTACGCTTTGGATATAAGGAAGCTTCGTTTTCGCTGCGATCAATTCACGGATAAGATTCTCCGGGCTTCTTTTCCGAACGACTCGGTAGTCTTTATCGATACCATGCAGCGTATTGTTCGCGCAATAGGTGCAGCCAAACGGACATCCGCGCGACGCCAGGATCATATAATCACGATCCTCCCGGCCCAAATACTTCTCGGTTAACAGAAGGTCCATCGGCTTAATGCTCTTCTTATCCAAAACAAAATGATCTTTAAAATCCAGATCGGGAAACGGAAGGGAATCAAGATCTGCTCGAATTGAGTGCAATGGATTTCTTATGATCGCATCGCGAGTCCGAAACCACAGCCCCCGCGTATCACGATAGTCCTGCCCATGCGCTATCTTTCGGGCCAGTTCGACCAGAGGATTCTCCCCTTCCCCAAAACAGACCATGTCGGCATAGGCCAAACTTTCCTCGGGACGAATGGTCGGATGGATGCCTCCCCAGAGAACCGGGACATCAGAAATCTTTCGAATTTGCTCCGTAATATCGATCGCATTGTCAAAAAAGTTCGTCATGACGGAAATCCCAACAAGTCCGGAGCCTCGGGCTATCTCGGCCGCTTCTCGAAGCACAGAAGGATCGTAACGTTTCCAAAACTCATTCCTCAAAAACAGAATCTGCACGCGGTGCCCCTCGTCCTTCAAGCAGGAGGAAAGAGTCCGCAGACCGATCGCTTCGAGAGTTGGGAATGGTGATATGAGAGTGATTTTCATTATTGGTTTGAATCGTTTTTTGAGCATCGCACAAATTTGTCTCTACAGAAAACTAGCGCAATGCTATCATGGCGACCTTCGTTCAATCTAGAACATTCTCGGGACAGGGCGCATGCCTCAACATATCTGGCGGCAAGGTTTCATCGTTTTTCTCCTGGCGTTCGCGTTTATCGCCATTTATTGGGTGGGGCTCCCGACGGATTTCAACGCGGACCATCTCACCATCAATCTCAGGGGCGCCACGGTCTCCACCTATACGGATCTTCTGCTTCGAGTCGCAGACCCACGCACGCCGGCCTGGTTCTATCCACCGGCCGGCCTCATGGAATACCTTCGTCCCCTTCAGTTCCTTTGGATGAAGGTCTACATTGACCACTTCGGACCTTCCTTGATCCCCTTTCATCTCACTGCCGCGGTCGGGTATGGGCTGTTCTGCCTTTGCATTTTCGTCCTGATCAGCCACTGGACCAAGAGACAACTCTATGGATGGCTCGCCGTCGCGCTGTATCTCAGCTTCCCCAGCAATTTTTACACTCTGACCTCGACTTTTTCCGGAGATTTCCAGCAGTTCCTTTCGGTCCTGTGTATCGCCACGCTTCTCTGCTTCTGTCGTATGACCTCCACAAAGATGACGCGCGGCGCTTTCCTTTTGCATGGTCTCGCATGGTTTCTGGGCGTATGGCTCGCGATCAAACTGAAATCCAGCGAAAAGATCCTCCCCTTCGTGTGCGCGGCCTTTCTGATGTGGCGTTTTCCAGTCATTCTTTCCAGGACTTCCTGGAAACGGATCGCGGTGGTCCTGGGAATGCTCGCGGCCTCGCTCATTTTTGTCATCCCCGTCAAATCCCTGATCCCAAAGGAAGCCATCCAGGCCAGTCCGTACGTCAGTCAAAAGCAGGAAGACCTGAACGTGAAGGATAAGACCTCCCTTGGATTCAGCGTTAAGAACATGATCGAGCGAACATTTTATGTCCCCGGAGGACACTTCCCCTTTACGAAACCTTTCAGCAAGAAAGAACCTCGTTCCTTCACGGAGAATTACAAGGGCATCCTCGGAGCCTTTTTCTGGCTCTCGATCCTGCTCACGCCATTCCTCATGTTCCGCTTCGAGAAAATAAACACTCCCGGGAACGCCCCCGGCCTTTTTCCTCAGGTCTATTGGATGATGCTGATCTGGTTCGCCGCGACCGTGGCCGGGTTCGCGAGCGGGTCTTCGGTGGGAGACGTCCGCTTCCTGAATTTCGCCTACGTCCCTTCCCTTTTCATTCTCTTTTTTTCGGCACGTCTTTGGGAAGAGCGGTTCTTTTCCGGAAAAGCCGAGTCCCAAATATTCCGGGCCTTGCTCGCGATCGTGATCGCTATCACGCTTTTCCTCAATTTCCTGAGCTATACAAAACTTGCGGCGCATTTTGGGGGCATGCAGGACGCCGTGGTCCGGATCGGGAACGATATTCACAAAGCGACGCTCGGAACAGAACCGAAGGGATGGGACCTCTACAGAAAACACCAGGAGCTCGAGACACGATTCGTCATAATCGACTGGTACGAACTTCCTCCGGAATGGCTTTCGACGGCCAAGGATAAACTCTCCCGGGAAGGAGTCCTTTATTTTATGACGCGATCCGCAAGCGCGGCGCGTCTGCAGGAGCTTCAAAACGCGGGAATGGCGCCGACCTTGTGGAAGGAATATGACCTCGTTGACGCGAAACCGCTAATCTTTCGTTGGTTCCGTCTATTGCAAAACCTGACGGGACGCGCGAAGAACCAGAAGATCTTCGTTTACCGGATCGAAACGTCAGCCGCCGCCGGCAAAAGCCCCGCAGCTGCCATCGCTTCCTGATCGATCACCGCCGGATCCATCCCCCTGCGGCGTTGACACGCGCTTCGCCAGAAATACTCGATCAAACTATGGCAGCGCTTCGTCAGGATGCGGAGTCGGTGAAGGTGAATGATATCCACGACCGCGTGAAAGAAAAACCCCGCGAAAACCGGCACGAAGAGACCTCCCCCAAAGAAAGCTCCGAGAGCGAGCAATGCAAATATCTCGACCGTATGGATGGGTTCCACGACAAGGAACTCGGGACGATAGCAACGGCTGTGGACCTCTTCGAAGAAGCGAAACATGGTCGCCGGATCCCAGTACCGGAGACGGGTCTTCCAGAGGAAGAACGCGTAATGGTCCAGATCGATCAGAATATTTGCCAGAAAGAAAAGCGCGCAGCCGGACCATCCATAAAAAGGCAGCATCACAAGACTCGCGAGAGCGCCGAGCAGGACATGGTCGCGAAGCACGTGACTTAGAAGTGGTTTCATACTTTCAGCTTTTGAATCCCAGAACTTTCGCCCAGAAGGACATGAGTTGTCCGACGCGAAGCAGGAGCGTCCGACGAAGCGTGTACCGCTGGCCATCATAGCCTAACTGTCCGATCTCTACCATGCGCGCAAGACGCGTCTCGAGCATCCGCGAGGCCCCGTAATCCGCGTCAAGCTGAGAGAGGGTCGTCTCCTTCCGCGTATAGAGCTCATAGAGAATGCGGAGGCGACGGGCAGTCTCGGTCATCGCAAAGACCTGAAAATAGCAAAAGGCGAGTCCTGTGTAAGTCAAAATACCGTATAGAACCGCAACCCCCATTCCGGAGAAAGCCGGGATACGGCCAAGAAAACTGAGCCACGCAAGAGACGCAACCCAGGCAAACGTTATGACGACGGCAAACACCCCGGTCATGAGCGGCTGGATCTTAAGTCGCAGCGCCATGGAAGAACGGGCCACCACCATATGCGTTAAGAAAATAAAAAGCGGCGAGAAAAACAAGAGCGAGAGATACACGAAAAGAGGGTTCACAATATTAGCCCTTTCCCCACGGCAGCCCGATCATTCGCCGGAGCCAGAAGAACGGAGCGATCAACAGACGCCCCCGGGAAGTCAGGAGCACCCGGTCCCCATCGCGTACGATATGTCCGACAGCGGCAAGATCGTCGATCCGGTCGTGAAAAAGCCGGGATGGATCGAATTGCGATGTGATCTCCCCCGCGGTTAACCCTTTCGGCATGGCCTGGGAAACCAGCACCATGACCTTCAGCGACGGACTGTCCGCCTGGCTCGCGGGATAGATCTGGATATACGCCATGCTCATGGCGGCATGAAGCAGGAAGATCGCGGCCCATTCGGATAACGAGGCCGCAAAGCCGAACCATCCCGCCAGGAACGGAAGAACGGTAAGCGGAATCAGAAAAACAGCCAGGAGCGCCCCCGCGTGATCCCGGGGTTTACGGATCCGCCAGATCAGAATATGCAGGAGCATACATCCTGCGAATGAAAGGAGCGGCAGAACCAGAGTCGCCATTCTCATAACAGGATCACTTTTCCCATCGCCCGCCAAGAACTCCCGCAGGAGACGCGGTAGCCGATAGCGACTTGGCGGGTTTGCGGTAGAATTCCGTATCGGCCTTGCTCTGAAAGAATTGTTTGATCTCGAACATCCCGATGCGGTAAGCGGACTTCACAAAGGATCTGAGATCGAATTTCATCGGATAGATATATTTGTTCACGACGTAGGCTTTCATTAGAACAAAGAGCGCCCAGTAGAGCCGCGTGAGCGGCCAATAGATCAGATGCTTCTTCGCGAAAGGCCAGAGCCACGGCCATACCGCGCAGACCTGCCCCAGGAAGGAAAGATTATCCTGGATCTTGCGCTGGCGAGGCGTGTAGCACGTAAAAAGGGATGTGGAAAGACAGGAGGAGTGCATCTTCTCAAAATTCCCGTCGAAAGCCCCGATCGCCACCGTATAATCCGTGACCACAGTTCCCGGATAAGGTTCCAATCGTGGAAAAAGGCTTTGCTGGACTCCCGTCTGGACCGCAAGCTCCACGGACTCGATGTCGTAATCGATCGGATCATAGCGAAGTCCCATCGACTCCAGAAGCCTGAGCGCCTGGTGAAAATGATCCTCCGTGGCAGAGCCGTCTTTGAGCTTCTTCATAATGTCATCAAGCTGCGAGGGGAATTTCGTTCCGCCAATCCTCCCCACCTGTTTTCGGGCGACCGTGAACGCCTTCTCCGTCTGATCGATCGAGCGGATAAGGTTTGGAACAAAATCGGGATCGTCGCGACGAGGGATCACCGGCGCGGGAATGCCGAGAATGGTGTTTGCGAAAATTCCGATCTTGTGCCGCTTCATCATCGCGAAAGCCGCGCGAATCTCTTTTTCGGTCATGTTCCGGACAAAGATATTCTCGCGAATAAAGTTATTGCCGGCCTCAATGGACATATTGATCGACCGCATCCCCGCCTTTTTCAGAAGAAGCAAAACTTCCTCGTTCTCCTTGATCGAACCGTCCGGCTGCTCTTTGGCGAAAATATCGCAGCGCACGAGGCATGAGAACGGGATCCCGACCTCTTTCGGAAATTTCTCGGCGAACTCCACGAGCCAGGGACTGACCCGGAACTCGAACATGTCGTCGTAGAACTTGATGAATTGCGTGGGAGCATATCCTTTTTTACGCTCGATCTCCATCCAGTGTTTGACCTCGGCGATCAAGCGATCCACCGTGTACCGGTTGTGGATCTTCTGAAGTTTTCCGGCACGCTGGTAGAGCTGATTCCAGTCAAAATTGAAGCAATAGGTGCAACAGAACGGACATCCGCGACTCGCCATAAAACTGCGCATCGGAAAGTGGGCCAAGAACGTCTTGTCGTAGACGATCTCGCGATCAAAGAAAGGCAGGTCATCCAGGAACGTGCGGCGCGCCCGGAACTCCGGAACCGGGCGGACCTTGCGGTTCGTCGGGGTCACGATATTGGGAATGGAATCAATAGATCCTTTTTGATCCAACGCCCGCAGCAATTCCACCCAGGCGTCCTCGCCCTCTCCGATGCATAGCGCGTCGAGTCCGGACTTTTCGGCCACCACATGTCGTTGGATCAGATGATGCTTGGACCGGTCCCGAGCCAAGGCCAATTTCTCCCTGAAAACCTGGAACTCGTGATCCGTCTCCCCGTGGAGCTGCATCCCGCTGTGGTTGAACGTCGGATGCGGGCCGCCCATGATCGTGAAGATCGTGTCGCCATAGGTTTCCTTGATGAACCGGTTGACCTTCAGGAACGTGTTGTGCTCCCCGGTCTTGCCGCTTGAAGCCACGACATCCGGCTTGATCCGCTCGAGGTCCGCGACGAGGTCCTTGTGCTGAAGGATATTGAGAAAGGTCTCATGTCCCTCGCGCTTAGCGAGCGCGGAGAGAAGCTCGATCTGCATCGGGTCGATCGGATCCTCTTCCTTGTAGATAAAAAGGATCTTTAGCATGATTTCCGGGAAGGTGAAAAATGAACGCTCCAGAATAACCGGACGACGTCCCGCATAACCCGAAGGACGTTTTGCAGACAGAAGGCCTTTGTCTTTCCGTAGAGGCGGGGTTTCAGCTCGAAGGTGTAATGCTTGAAGGAATAGCCTTCCTTGAGAAGGGTCACCAACATCACGGCCATGTAGGCGAAGCTGCTAGTGTCAGGCAAATGGGTTTTCGCGAGGTCCGTCCGCAAGAGGTTCGGCCCGTTGAAATAAAGGACTTTCAATCCGAAAAGAGTATTCAAGATGCCCGTAAAAAGTTTCGAGATGAACTGTCGCGCGCGAGGACGGATCCCGCTATTGGCCGCGTAGCAAATCCCGATATCGACCGTCCCCAAGGTCCGGAAGATCTCCTCGAGGGACGCTGCGATGACTTCGTTGTCCCCGGGAACCATCATCACGTAACGGCAGGAGGCCTGACGCACACCTTCGCAATAGTTATACCCAAGCCCCCGGTTCTGTTCGTTCCGGATCAACCGGATCTTGGGATTCCCGACCTCAAGTTCGCGCACTTTGTCAGCCGTAGAATCAGCACTCGCATCATCAAAGACCAGGATCTCATAATGATCGAGATGTTTTTCGGCAAGGGCCGCGATCCCGAGACATGTCGGCCCGATATTCTCGGACTCGTTATAGGCGGGAATAACGACCGTCAAAGACTTGAGCGCCGCTTCTTTCTCGTCTCGGACGTTAGACACGGAGATAACCCGCTTTCGCGTCTTCAATCCACGTCTTCACAAGTTTTGGAAATTCCGCGGTCGACGTGTAGGGATCGTAGACTTTCATATGAATGAGTTCCATCAACCGGACATCGTCCGTCCCGCAACAATGGGAAGGGCCGAGAAACTTAAAATAGTCATTCGCTCCCGTCGCGATAAACTTCACGTTGAGCCCCTGCAACACCACGTCGTTCCGGATCTGCTCGATCGCGCGATACGCCAAGAAATTGACCATCGAATAAACGATCGGGATAAGACCGCTCATACACATCCCGGCCGCGATTCCCACCGTCCCCTGTTCCATGATGCCGCAATTTACAATACGATCCGGGAATTCGTTCTGGAGTTTGTCCACGGCGCCAAAACCCATATCACAAATGAGCAAACGGTACCGGGGATCCGCGCGAAACACCGGGATAAGAAGATCGAGAATGTCCTTCCGGAAGTTAACGGTCTCAGCCATAGCTCTTCCCCATCGCCAATTCTTCCTCGCTCGGGACCCGGAAATGGAACTTCGGAACATTCTCCATGCACTTGAAGCCGAACCCTTTGATCGTCTCCGCCACGATCACGCGCGGCACACGCGCCGGATCTTCCTGAGCCGCCCGGATGCATGCCGCGATCTCCAGCGTCTCATGCCCGGGGCAGATCATGGGCATCAGCCCAAATCCTTTGAGACGCCTTACTAATTCCTTTTCTTCGCGGTCGAGGACATTCGTGACAAAATCCATCGCCTGCAACCGGTTATGGTCCACAAGGATCGTCAGATTGTCGACCCCGTGCTTCACCGCGAACTGCAAAGCTTCCCAGACCGACCCTTCCTGGAATTCGCCGTCCCCGATCACGCAGTACGTTTGATAGGATTTCCCCTGCAATTTAGCTCCATAAGCGATCCCGACCGCCATGGGCAAGCCGTGACCGAGTGAACCGCAGCTCGCCTCGAGACCATATTCGACATGGCGCTCGAGACATCCCCGGAGCGTGCTTTGCGGCGTGTAGAACCCCTCCCACTCATGACGCGGGATCACGCCGATATCGGCAAGGATCGCGTAGAGGCCATAGCAGCCGTGGGCCTTTGAAAAGATGAGCCGATCCCGGTCGTTCCAAAGCGGACGCTTCGGGTCATAGGACAGAACGTCGTAGTAAAGGGATACCAGGAGATCGACACACGAAAGCGAAGGGGCGATGTGTCCCGCCTTGTTCCTGACGCATATCCGGAGCACTTCGTCGCGAACGGCGTTGGCTTTTTCTTGCAGGGAGATCTTCATCAAATGAAATTAACGTGGGCCGGCGGATTTTTCAATTCCCAAAGGTACCGGTTGATCTCGTCCATCCGGCAATTGACCCGGCAATGTTCGACGTTCAGACAGGTCGCGACCTTTTCAAGGGACTTCTTCCGGGCTTCGCCTTCCCAGATCTCCTGAAAAGTATTCTTGTAAATGTTCCCATAGAGAAAGTCTTTGTCCCCGAGATAGATACTGCAGCCCCAAACGTCTCCTCCGGCATCGATATACGTCCAGAATGGCAGCGCCAGACAGCGTTGATAGCTCCGCGCGGCCTCGTCCCATTTCTTCATGGTCCGCACGCGATAGATCACGTTGAAATGTTCGTCACTCAGCCCCTTCAGCTCGTTTTCCAGATAATCAAAATCACTGTACCGGATATTCTTGTAGATCTCGGTCTTGCTCTGGGGATGCTGGGAGTAGGGCTTGATCACCAGATAATCCATCCCGATCTCTTTGGCTTTTTCCGCAAGCAACCGGGCCTCATGATGATTTTCGGGGAGAAGCAGGAGCTGCATTCCGAGCGTGCAGGCATAACCGTGTTTTTTCTTCGCCTCCGCGGCGAACGCCATATTCTTCATGACCCGGTCGAGATCCTCGGGCTTGCATTGGTGGATCTTCGCGTAGGTTTCGGGAGTGGCACCGTTGATGCTCACCTTGATCCACGACATGTGAGGAAGCGTCGCGAGGGCCGCCTTTTCGTCAAAGAGCACCGCGTTCGAGGTGAGTCCCACATCGATCCCGGCCCGCTTGGTGTGCTCGATGATCTCGGCCATGTCCTTGTGCAGGAAAGGCTCGCCTTCCCCGGCATACATGATACTTTTCAGGCCGAGACGACCCAACTCGGTCAGACGCTCTTTAAGAAGGGCTGTCTCCAGACGCCGGGACTGGTACTGCATAAAATCCAGGCCACAGTACGTGCACCGGTGATTGCAGGCGCCACAGGGTGAGATCTCGGCGTAGACAGGATAGACATTCTTTCCGGAAAGCCAGTCGCTTGTCCGGCCGACGTGATAGAGCAACTTATGGCTGTCGATCCTGTATTTATCCATGAGGGAGAACCGTGTTCATTTCGACGCGGAAGCGGCGCGTGCGACAAAGTGGTCGGTGATGTAATGACACAACGTCAGATGCGCGACCTCGACCATACCGTAACTTTCCGAGGACACGTAAAAATTGAGGTGCCCTTTCGTGCGAAGCGGATTATCGGGTTTGAAACCGGACAGGGTCGCCACACGACAGCCGATGGATCTTGCTTTATCCACAGCCTTCAGAATATTCGCGGATTTTCCGGAAGAGCTGATCGCGATCAGAACGTCCTCGGGCTCCGCGAACATGGCAAGGGACTTCTCAAAAACTTCCGCGTAGCTGTAGTCATTGCTCAAGCAGGTTAGAAGCGAAGCGTCATTGAACGCCACCGCCCGAATACCACCATTCTTCCAAAGATCGACCGCCTGGTGACTCGCGATCGCAGCACTTCCACCGTTCCCGACAAAAATGACTTTCCCCTTCTTTTTTTGGAGCTTTTCGATCCACTCGATCACGCCCGAGAGTCCCGCAGCCTGGGTCAACACACGAGCATGCTCATCCTGGACCTCAAAACGGTCGAGGGAGCGGTAAAGCTCAGAGAAATAATCGCGGGGATCCATATTATTTTAGCAAGGTTGAGATGAAACGGGTTAACGGCACCATTTCGATGAAAGAACGATTACAAACGATACGGACCGCCATAGCGCCCACCGCATTCCCGATAAAACCAATAAGGTCTGTGGGATAATTTTTGGCCGCACAAGGCGCCGTCACGGCAAAAAACGCGTCGCCCGCGCCGACACGGTCCACGATCTCGCTTGAAAAGATGGGTGTCGCGGAATAGGGTTCCCCCGGCTTGTGGGCAACGGACCCAAGATGCCCGCGCGTGATCATGACCATTTTTGTCTTGAGAATCTTGCTAACCCTGTCGATCAAGGGCTCCACGGGTCCCACTTTATCGTGCATCGCCAAACGGATCTCGGGCTCATCGATACAGATGTAGTCCACATGCCGATACTTGGTCACGAGATTGAATCCGATGTTGGCGCTGTTGGTCTGAGTATTGACGGCAAGAAATTTAGCTTTCTTCCCCAAAAGCTCAATGGTCGCGGGACTCAGGAACCCATGACCATAATCCGCCACAAGTACAACGTCATAATTCGGAAGGATTTTGGTCAAATGAGCGCGTAAGGCAGCGTCTGTCGAGACGGGCAAAAGCGAATCCTCGAGAAAGCTCACCTGGAACATCTTGGATAAAAAGACAGGCTCCACGAACCGCCGCTTGATGATCGTTGGGGCATTTTCCCGGAAGAAGAAATGAGGGGTCACATTCGGTTTCAGGTGACTGCGGATGAATTCCTCATAGGAATTCTCACGTCCGAGACACGTCACGAGATCCACCGTGCCACACAAGGAAGCCACGTGATTGGCGCAAGCCAGCACGCCGCCGGCAAAAGATTCAGCGCCAACATACTTCGTCGTCACGATCGTTTCTTTGGGGGATTTCCCAAGCGCTTTGCAATAGTGGTATTCGTCGATGATCGCGTCCCCGAGCACCAGCACCTTCATCCCCTGAAGGTCTTTTAAATAGCGAATCACATCCTCTTCGCTGTAACGCTTCCGGAACTGTTGCAGGAAAAGTTTTGTCTCTTCAGAAAATACGTTGAAATAGGTATTAAGAATACTGCTCGAGCTGAACTTCACCTCATCCGTAAAGACCATTTTTCCGCCGACGCTTTCGATCGCCGTTCGCTCCGCCGCGATATTACCCGTAAGGTCCGCCGTGTCGTCGGCATACTCGCTCCCCTTCACGTAGTAATTGGGCTTCAACTTCTGAATGGTCTCGATCGCGGTCGGCCAGTTATTGATCGCCACGTAGTCAACGCATTCCACCGCCGCGACCGACTCAGCCCTCAATCGCTGATTGAATACGGGCCGCCCCGGTCCTTTTCCGACATATTCATTCTTGGTGATCGTCACGACGAGACAATCGCCTTTTTTCCGTGCGGCGTAAAAATGATGAATGTGGCCGGGGTGCATAAGATCAAAAACGCCGTGGCAATGTACGACCTTCTTGCCGGACCTCTTGAACTTTGCGATGATCTTTTCAAGCTCGTCGAGTGATTTGATCTTTTGAGCAAAATGATCCACCTTTTGCTTAAGGGGACCCTTAGACTTGGCTTTCGATCTGACTTTGGGGCTCATGCATTAACCTTTCAAATAGGTAAACCAGGTTTTGGTCGCTTCGCGTATGGAATCCGGGGTCCAGACCGGGGCTTTCTCAAAATCCTTCATGTTGTCCATGAGCTTGCCAATGCCCTCCTCGATCTTAACGGTGGGCTCCCAGCCCAGGAGTGTGCGGGCCTTCGTAATATCGGCGTGCGTGATGTCCGGCTCCCCGGGACGTTTGGGAACAAATACTACTTCTCCGCCAAGGATATCGGTAATGCGGTTGACACTGACAGGCTTCCCGGAACCAATATTGACAGCTTCTCCTGAGACATTGGAATTCGCGGCTCTCCAGAATGCTTTCGCAACGTCGGCCACATAGACAAAATCACGGGTCTGCGTCCCGTCACCGACGACGGTGAACGGTTTTTTGTGGAGCATTTGCGCCAGGAACACACCGAAGACCGCGCCATAGGTCCCCGAAGTCCTGGCACGGGGTCCGTAGACATTAAAAAGACGGAGCGCCATCGCCGGCAGTCCATAAACCTTGTTCCAGTGCATCACGCACTGCTCGCCAAGGTTTTTGGTCAGCGCGTACGGATATTCGGGAGCGATCTTCGCGGCTTCCGTTGTGGGATATTCTTTAGCGAGGCCATAACATGAGGAGGAGGCGGAATAGACGAGACGCTTGACTCCCGCCGCCCGGCATGCCTCCAAAACAGCTACGGTCCCGCTTACATTAGCCTGGTAATAGGCGATCGGCTTTTCAATGGAGGGGACGATATCGGCGAGCGCCGCGAGATGAAAAACATGATCCACGTTCTGAAAAAGAGGTTTTATCGACTCAAGGGAACTGATGTCCACTTCATGGACGGCAAGCGTTTTGAAGTGAGCGAGATGCTGCAAATTCTGCCGCCGTCCCGTGGAAAAGTTATCCAGGACCGTGACCTGATAGCCTTCCTGCAACAAAAGTTCCACCAGATGACTTCCGATGAAACCCGCTCCACCGGTCACTATGGCATGAATCATTCAGCTATCTCTCTTTGGGGCAACTGGTTATAAAGAAAAAGACCGGAAAACACTCGTCTTATGGCACGCAACTCTAATGGACAAAAGACGTTCCATCACAGCGAAAATCGACGAACATCGGAGGTGGAATTATAAGACAACACCACCCCCATTGCAAGCGTAACCACGTCAGAAATCGCATAAAGCAACGAGGGACCCGGAGTCGCGACGATGGAACACCCTAGGTGAGATTCTTTAGTTCGTAGAGGTGGTAATTCTTAGGACTGTCCGAAATATCCTTATAGCGAGCGGCCACATACGGCAAGAAATCCGGGAATCCTCCAAACGCATCGGGCTCAGGCACCACAAAATAGGCCGCCCCCTGCGTCCTGAGATACTCCAGCCAATCCGCGGGACTCTGGCGGGCCTTTTCAAATTTCTCCAGCGAGTTTTTATCCCGTCCGGTAAACCGGGTCATGCTCAAATAGGAACGGTCTTTCTTTCCCACAGCGCTTGCCGCAAGATTCCAAGCGGGACGGTCCGCGTAGAAAACAATGATCGCGGAATTCTCACTCCCTATCACGATCGGCGCTTCGGGAGGCGTGATCTCTCGAACACGCTCGGCTATTTTCCACATTCTCTTTTCATCCTCGGGCGCAGTAAAAATCGTTCGGGAGGAGAAAATCGCGGAAGCCAGCACGAGTAGCGTCATAAACGCGGCGATCAAGGCTATGGCCCTTTTAGGGAATCGCTCAGCCATTCCAACAACTCCAAGCGCCGTGACCGGCACGAGAAAAGGAAAGATCGCGTACAAATAAAAGTCGTGATGGATCAACTTCTCAGGGGAAAGGAACATCAGGACCGCTCCCACACCCAGTCCCGCCCATAAGCAAAGTCTTCCCTCCCGACTCTGTAGGGCTTTGGGAATACCCAATAAAAAGAAAGGAAGCGCTATCACCGCGAACATATTTTTCGCGAAAGTGATCGCGACCGCCCGGTAAAGCTCCGGCCGGAACCAGAAAGCCGATCCTTTCTGGCTCGTCGCCATTTGCAAGAAAAGATTCGTATGAACATGCGGGGTGTTCAAAGAAGCAAAATAAGTATGAGCATACCAAGCCACCGGAAGCGCCAAGGCAAGAACGGCGAAAAAGAACAACTTCCGCGACCTTTGCTCGGGTCCCGCCCACCAGAGAGGAACAATGAATAAAGGGAAAAACAGTATCCAGTGCAGCCGGCCGGTGATCGCCAGCGAAAAAAACAAGGCGCTCAGAAGGACTTGAGCCCATCCGCATCCCTGGCGTCCGATCAGAAGATAAAATGAACCCAGGAAAAAGAAAAGCGAGCTGGATTCTGACATAAAGCTTTGCCCGTAGATAACGGTCAAAGGCGACAGAGCATAAATAGCCGCGCTCAGCCAGGCGATCTTTTCGTCGAAAAAACGCCGCGCGATGCCGAAAACGAGCAGAACGGAAAGAAGGTTAAAAAATATCGCCTGAAAGCGACCCCAGAGTTCATACGTCCCGCCGAGGAACTTGACCGCGCGCGCCGCCAAAAGAGACGGGAGCGGATATTGATTCAAGTGCAGAGAGCGGCGTCCTTCGAGAATGGAGTCGGTCTTAGGCATAAAAATATCGGAAAAATTTTCGCGGACCATATTGCGAGCGATCGACGCCATCACAGTCCCCTGATAGCTCGCATAGTGACCCAAAAAAGGCCGTTGGATCCCGATCAACTGAATACCGAGAACGAAGGCCAAAAGGATCGTTGCTACGAGGATACGAACGCGAGACTTCAGCATTGCCGTCTCCATGAAAGGGCCCGCGAACCTACTCCGGCAAGGAACTCCTTGAGGATTGCGCACCTGAGCGGGCCTGGCAAACGAGGTGGCGCCGGAAAAAACAGCTGAGAACAAAAAACATGGACTCCAGGATCACGCGCTTGGAGATCTTGGAGGTCCCCCGAGTACGGTCCGTAAAGATGATCGGGATCTCCTTGAAGTGGGCCGCCTGGACCATGGATAGAAATTTAAGCTCGACTAAGAAAGCGTAGCCTTCCGTATGGATATTGTGGCTGAGGACCTTTCGCAAAAGTGTCGTGCGAAAGCATTGAAAACCGCTTGTCAGGTCATGGAACGGAAGCCCTGTCAAAGTGCTCGCGTACCAATTCGCGAATCGACTCAGGCACTGGCGCGCGACCGGCCAATTCTCAAGCCCGCCCCCCTTCATGTACCGCGAACCGATCACAAGATCATGGTCTTGGACCCCTTCGATCATGGGAACGAGATATTTCGGATGGTGTGACATATCCGCGTCCATGGTGACCAGGGCATCATAGTCCTGCTTCAGGACCCAGTTCATCCCATCCAGATAGGCGCGTCCCAGACCGAGCTTGGCCGATTGTTCGAACAGGAAAAGCCGAGGATCTTTTTTTTGAAGTTCACGGACCTTGTCCGCCGTCCGGTCCGGAGAGGCGCTATCCACCACGAGGATATGGAGATCGAAATTCCGGCATTCCGCGCGGATCGTGGAAACAAGCTCAACGATATTCTGGGATTCATTGTAGGTCGGAACGACCACGATCGTCTTCATGGAACTAGTCTTTGTGATACCGGAGAGCAACCTCTTCCGGCCTTACGATGAGACCCGGCGACGAGATCTCCGCGATCGTGAATTGCGTGTGCTCAGGGTCTTGGGAACAGGGAATCTCTTTCGACGCAACGATCTTGAACCCCATGGCCGCGTAGGTCTTGGTCAAATTGTATCCGTACCGTGAAAAAGTGATGTCCATATCCTCGTTGTGGACCAGGTATTTCCGGGAAACACGGATCATCTCAGCAATGATCCTCTTAGCCTTGGGATGTTTATTGTGCAGGATCACCGCGGAAGACATCACCACATCGAACGATTTATCCTTGAAAGGCAGGAACTCCGCATCGGCTTCGGCCACGCGCCCGACCATGGACGGGAAGAATTCTTTGCCCTTTAAAAGTTGTGGCCGGCTGAAATCACAGCCAAAGAACGACATCCCCGGAGACTGCATGCTTTTCAGTTGCTTGCTATAGCCGCAGCCGATCTCTAGCAAGGAACCAAAAGAGATTTGTTTGATCTCTTGGGCGATAAATTGACTGCGCTGAGTGCGGTCCTCGACCGCCTCCTGCTCTTCGAAATACGTCTGCCCCCCTCGCTTGACCCAATAGTCCTGGGGGTTCCCCCGATAACGGAAAAAGCGGTCCAAGACGGGACTTTTTCCGATGGTCAGATAATAGAGTTTACGAGCAGCTCGGTAAGCAATGTTCATAATAGTCGCACATTCTAGAGTTTTGACCGCAAAAGTCAATTAAACACACGCCCGGAATACGGCGATCATCCGGTTTTGAAGACCCAGGCATTTTCCGACCGTCAAAACCGAATTGGCCATGAGCGCTTCCGGAAGCGTCAGATGATATTTCGCGCTGTCGGTGCTAGACACAAGAGAGGATTCCGGAACAAAACCGTGCTTTTCAAAAAGTCTCGACATCGTAGCATTCGTGTAATACGTGACATGCTCCAAAAGGTAGGCCTTTTGCAAGGGGCCACGCACTCGTCCGCCCGTAAGGGCATAGATCCAGGAAGCCAGGATCCTGAGGAAACTCCGGTCGTTCGGCCCCCCCACCACGATCCTTCCGCCGGATTTTAGCATGCCCCGGGCTTTGTCGATAAATGCGCTCGGCTCCACAAGATGCTCCAGGACATCCCAAAACGAGATCACATCATATTTTTCATCGGTTGGAACAAAAACATCAAAGTCAGCGCAGTGGATATCCACCCCAAATTTCGACTTCGCCAACACTACGTTACTCTCGCTCGGCTCACAGCCCGAAACCTTCCATCCCCGTTTTTTCGCGACCGCGAGAAAAAGACCATTACCGCAACCGACATCAAAGATCTTCCGATCTCCATCCCGAAGGTCCTTTTCAAGGGCCTTGAGAGTCCGCGTAAAATCGCGGACTGTTTTGGAATTCGCGTTTGGATCCCCAAAATCGTAATAGGAGCTATGAAACGCGTTCAGCTCCATCAGCGTTTCCTCGGAGGAATAATAATACCGGGTCCCCTCGGGCGAAAGGCAAGGATCGATGTACCTCAAGCGGCAGCCGGAACATTCGTAAACGTCGTACTGATCGAGCACAAAAAGCCGCTTGCGTCTAGCGCCGTGACACAACGGGCACTTCGTAAGAGCCATCAGCTTCGGGTCACGCGTGGAAGTAGACATAGGGATCAACCTTAAGAAAGAAGTTGGAATATCGAGTACTGATAACGAGCTTCACGAATGTTCTGAGATTCACCGGAATAGATCTGCCGGACCTGGCGCGATCTCAAAAGGTTCTTCACCTCGGGCGAAACCTCCGAAAAGTCCGCGCTATCCCCCACCGGCTGGCGAATAAGAACGTGTGTCACTTTTTGCCGTCTGAGAACGTTCAAGAACGTTTCCGGATCAAGCAAATGGCCGGTGTCTTTTTCATGCCACGCCAAAAAGGTCTGACGTACGACCGGCCGGTCGAAATAAAAGATTCGCGTCTCACCCTCGACAAGGAGCCGGGCATCGGCTGGCAGATTTTGATTGATCCACTGAGCAACACCCGTCGTCCGTTCCAGGGAAGACAGATAATCTTTCGGAGACCATTTACTGGTGAAAAGCAAATAGGCATAGCGGTAATGATAAACACCGGCCGCCATATAGACAAGAAGGATAGTGATCGCGGTTCCTGCTCCTGCAAATTTCAGGATCTTTTTGAACGCCCCCGAGCCATAACCGTACAAACCGTGGATCCCAAGACCTGCGGTAAGCGCCATCACCGGCAACACAGGAAGCATCCAACGATCAGCCTGGGCCATAAAAAAGATCACCGCCGTGAAACTCAGCCAGAAGATACCGTAGGGCCGTGAACGCGGGACAAAGATCGCTCCCAGAACGATAAAAGGCAGGAACAGAAAATAAAATATACCGATACGACCGGAAAAAGTCCCGAAATCGTTCGGAGAATAGAACATGTTAAAATACAGCGAGAGAAAATGGAAAAAGGATGTGCCGTAGCCGAAGATCGATGAAAAATCGGGCATGGGACGACTTTCGACGCCAAAGAATTTCCCCCAGTATGGAAAAAAGGGATTCCCTGTCACGAGTCCATTACGAACGAGCCAGTAGCCGGCCACCGCCAACACTCCCAAACCAAAAAAAAAGGCGCCCCTGAAATGGAACCGAAAACGCCGGGTGCCGGCCAGGCTATAGAGCCAGACACAGAACAGAGCGACCGCGGAAATACCGCAGAGATATTTTATGGACATGCCGCACCCGATCAAGAGTCCGCTCGTAAAAAGCCCCCGAGGACTTCCCGCCTCCAAGGCCCGGACAAAGACCACAACGGCCATGAAGGTATAGAAAGTCAGGGCCACGTCGATATACGCGGTGGACAGCAGATTGTAAACCGTCGGCGTCGTCCAAACCACAAGGGCGATGAAAAGGGACAGCGCGTAATTCCGGGTTTCATCTTTCAGAACACGGACCATCGCCGCGAGGAGAAGAACGCCAAAAAAGAAGTGGAACAGCTTCGCTGCGAAAACCCCGCCTGTCGCGAGACCGATCAAGAACAGATTGTTCATCAAAAGAGGAAAAAAAGAATTGTAATCAAGCGGATCCGGCGTGAGCGTCCCCTGCCGAAGAAAAACCTTGGGAAGATTCAACTGGTAGCAAAGGGCATCCCCGCCAAGTTCCGGCGTGAGCGTTCCGGCAAGAAGGCACAGAAAGGAAACAGCGAAGATCACAAAAAGAACCCGATTCAACATTCCCGCGGGAGGAAAAAGGTCCCCGACCAGGTCCTTGAACCATTGAGACCATTCCCTTAATTTATGGATGCGGAGGAGGATCGGCAGAAAAAGCAGCGCCCAGAGGCTGAAGGGCGCTAGCCCGTGCACGGCGCCTAGCGCCACAACGCCATAGGACAGGGTCGCCAATCCAAGGGCGTAGCGCAGAAATCCGCAAAGCAACGAATCGTCCGTGCGAATGAGTCGGTCAAAAAAAGTCCCGGCGAGGAAAGCGGAAGGCAGGATCACGATCCATGCGGCAAAGGTGCGCAGGAGCTCAAATCCCATAAGAACCGTCGCTATTTGAGCATTTCACGGATATTGACGAGACTGATAAAAAACGACGAGAAGACGACCTGGATCCCGATCATGGTCACAAAGATCGAGAGAATGGCCAAACGGGCAAGCGGAATATCGACGTAGGAAAGATTGTGCGCGTAGGTAAAAATAAGACCGATCGTGGTGATCCCCATCACGAGACCCGCCGCCAAAATGATCCCCCCAAGGACAAGCCCTCGTTCCAACGTGAACGTGGTTTTGAAGAAACGCGTGATCCGGTCCTCCTTAAGAATGCCATTGGCATGATTAAGAGCGATGGAGTAAACGCCAAAGAGAGCGATCTGGATCCCCATAAAGAATAGCGCGCTCGAGAAAGCCGCCGAAGAGATCCCGAGCGACATTCCGAACACTTTAAAGCCGGGGATATGCACCGCCACAAGCAGCAAAAGTCCCAACAAACTCAGGATCGATCCGGGATAAACAAAAAGATATTTAGGACAAAGCGCCAGCATGACACGCAGATGACGCCAGCCGTCCCTGAAGGAGCGGAGATGCGGCTTGCGGTCCGGGGGTCCCGCGTGAAGATCGATCGGCGTCTCCTGGATCTTCAGCTTCTCCATGCTCGCCTTGATGAGCATCTCGGAGGCGAATTCCATGCCGGTACAGCGCAGCCCCAGGCGTTCCACGGCGTCCTTGCGGAAACCGCGCATCCCACAATTCACATCGGAGATCGGCGCTTTAAAAAAGAGCCGCAGAATAAATGTCAGCACGGGCGTTCCGAACCAGCGGTGCAAGTGCGGCATGGCTTTGGGATAGATCTTCCCGCCGAACCGGTTTCCCATCACGAACTCCGCGCCACCGCGAAGAAGCTCAATGAATTTTCCGGCTTGAAGAAAATCGTAGGTATCGTCGGCGTCCGCCATAATGACATAAGTGCCTCGCGCTTCGAGGATGCCCCGCCGGAGAGCGCTCCCGTAGCCCTTGACCTCCTCCTGGACCACACGCGCGCCTTCAGCCTTGGCGATCTCGCGGGAATTGTCGGTCGAGCCATTATCGATCACCACCACTTCCCCTTCCGCTCCGACAGCTCGAATGCCCTGCAAGGCTTTCTTGATACACGTCGCGAGGGTACGTGATTCGTTGAGACAAGGAATAATAACGCTGACTTCCATATCAGACCGCGACCTTTCTTTTCTTTCTTCGGGACTTCATCCAGCGCGTGAATTTGGAAAGTGTGAAAAGCTGGTGGAGCGAAAATTCCCGGATCTTGCCGAGTAAATAGAGCGGACGATAATAGAACTTCTTGAACGCCCGTTCCCGGAAATAAGTGACATCTTCCGGCGTGAGAGTCCCCATATTCACGATCGAAGTGCCTCCAAAGTCATATTGCGACCACGGAACCGGCTTCACCCATCCTTTTTCCTTAGCGAGCGCGCCGTACTCTGTTTTAGGATACGGCACCGCGCAATAACTTTGCATGTAATCGAGGTGCAGGCTCAGCATAAACTGGATGGTCTGCTCCGCCGTTTCGCGCGTTTCCCCCGGAAGTCCAAAGATAAAGTGACCCATGGTACGAATGCCAACTTTCTTGCAAAGCGCGACAGCTTTCCGGATATCGTCCAGGGTCTGATTTTTCTTGGCATTGTCCAGGATCTCCTGGACACCGCTCTCGATCCCAAGCCCCAGCAAATAACAGCCGGCCTTTTTCATCATCGTAAGAAGTTCTTCATCCAAAAGCCCGACGCGCGTCGTGGCGGCCCATTTAAAAGAAAAACCATTATCAAGGATCGCCTGGCACAGTTCCATGGCGTACTTTTTATCCAGCGTGAACACTTCCTCCCAGAAGAGGAATTCCTGAACGCCGTGTTTCTCGATACATTCCCGGATCTCGGTCATGACGTACGAAACAGAATGTTTGCGGACTTTATTACCGTAATAAGGGTGAACGATGCAATAGATGCAAGGGAAAGGACATCCCCTTGCGACATTGATCAGCGTGAAAGTATTATCGTTATGAGGTAGGCGATAGCGGTCATTCTTGAGAAACTCGCGGGCAGGACGCGGGATCGTGTCCAGGTCCGTGATCTGAGGCCGTTTGGCGTTCACAAACAGCTCCCCACCGGTCCGGTGCATGAGACCGGGAATACCTTCGAGGCCCGTTCCGCCCTTTTCAAGAGAGATCAGCAATTCACGGAATGTTTGCTCAGGCTCCCCCTGGATGGCCAGATCGAGAAAGGGATAGGATTTCATCGCTTCCCCTTCCAGAAGCGTAAAAAAGACACCAAAAGCCACGAGTTTGACCTTCGGGAACTTCTCTTTGATCTTTTTGGCGACCGCCATGTCCTCGTCGATCGAAGGAAAACCGGTATTGATCACCAGAAGATCCGGGCCAAAATCCTTGATGTCCTCAAAGAGCTCCTCGATACTCAGGTCTTCGACATTCCCGTCCACAAGACGCACGGAGCCCTTTTCCTTGGCCAGATTCGCGAGGACGGCCAGGGTGATCGGCGGCCAGATCGTGGCCCAGGAAGAGGCTTTTTGCATGCAACGCCCCTCACGGATGTACGGGTCGCTCTTGTCGATCGTTGGATTGAGGAGATAGGTTTTCATAGGGTCAAAGTGGCGGCAGTATACAGGAAGGCTTCGGCATGGTCAATCCGCTTACCCCTTCGAACCAGGCCATTTGAGCTTGTGATAAGGATGATAACTAAATTCCACGAAATGCTTCCCCGCACCGGGGATCCAAACAGCTCGAAACAGTCCATAAGCCGAAATGATCGGAATCTTTTGTCCATCCACCGTCGCCTCCCATCCGGGATACATCACGCTCATCAAGACGAGAAAACCTGGCCCCGTCGTTTCCACGGAATAATTCTCCCGATCGGACGATGTGATAGCCTGAACAAGACGAACCATCCTGGAGCTCGGATCTTGCGGAACGTTGCGAAGCCTGTCTTTGTCACGACCTTCCAGTAAAAGAACTTTTCCCGGATCAAAGCCGGGTGCCATGAACGTTTTTTTCAGGCTCGGCCAGTCGAAAAAAGTCACAGGCGAGGATATGAAATGCGCACGAGAAAGGTCCGACCGGTTCCGGTAGAGAAAAGCACCTGTCTCGGGATCCCGGGCAAGAAACTCAAGCGACGGATGCTGCATCTCTCGGATCGACAGAATATGCGAAACGCCAAGCGCGCTTAAAAGCGGCAGCCGCTCCAAAACAAAAGAAAGTTCGGGCTCCTGCATCTGGTTCGAGTCGTTGACGTTGCCGAACTGCCCGAGGGTCTCGAAATAGCGGCTCATGATGAAGGGCGAATAGCCCCCGATGTCTTCGATCCCGTAGATCATGTTCACCGACGGGACCAAGGGGAGCGTTTCGGTCTCTTTCCGGTAACCGTAAATGCGCCCCAGCTTCCCGGCCGCTTTCTCGGCGAGCAAGATTTCCACGATCCGGTTCGGTTTGAGCACGTTCTGGTAAGTATCAAAATCCCTTTTCACATCCGCCGCGGCGAACACATAAAGATCCGCGACCAGGATCATCAACGCAACCGTCAGAGCAAAAGCAGCTCCCCGAGACTTTGCGACGACCTTCCGCGAAAAAAGGCTCCAAAAACAGCTGATCACGATCAGGACGATCGCGCAAGCCTGCCAGGGATTATGGATCGACAAAAGGTCCCGGATCGCGTCGGCTATCCCGACAACCGCCTCCCGGTAGGATTCCAACGTTCGCGGATGGCCCGCCTTTCCATAGATAAAATGCGTGACCACCCAATTCCCCATCTGTAGCGCCACGGAAAGTCCGGCCGTGACAAAGAAATAGACGATCCCCCAGAGGGCAAGCACTCCGGCGATGAAAGTCAAATAGGCTTGATTAAGCGCCCGCAAACGCTCCCCGTTCTTCACCAACTCTTCCCGCCAAACGTGAACGCCCAGCCCCGCCAAAACGGCCGCGGCAAAACAAAAAAAGATCAGGAATTTCGCCGGGACCCGGAAGGAATAAAAATGGCTCAGTTTGATCAGCGCGACATAAAGCGGACTCCATCCGCCAAGTGCTAAAAGGAGCGCCACGAGTCCGAGCATGGCCCACAGCCAAAGCGTCCGGCGAAGTAACTTATTCGCCGCGAAAAAGGCCGCGAAAATAAAATAGATGGCAAAGATCCCCGAATAGAGACAATTCCCACGAAAGATCCCCTGGAGCTTCGGGAAAAGGATCGTTAGAAAAGCGAGCGGCGACAAGGACCCGACATAGGCATAACCTTCTGAAAGATTGACGCGATTGGAGAACGAGGCCAGTTCCGCGCTCAGCAGAAGCTGGGGCATGGAAATAACTATCGCACCCAAAGCCGCAAGCACCATTCCCCCACAAGCTTTGAGACGCTGCCCTACGGTCACGTCCGGTTCATTGTAAGCAAAGACGCGAAACAGAAAATAAACCGCACAAATCAGGAGCATCAACGCGGCCACCTGCAAGTAACCCGCCAGAATGGACAGAGACATGAGCCCCGCCGCGAACAGAACATACCGCCTCTGAAAGGAACTCCGGAACTCCTCAAAAGCCCAAAGAACCCACGGGAACCAAGCAAGAGTCTTCAGCGATGTAATGTTGTAATAGGCACCGCCGTATCCCGTCCCAAAGAGAAACACGATCCCAGCGGTTAAGGCCCCGACCGGTGAAAGACCCATCCGGCGGCAATAGACGTACGTCCCCGTTCCGGAAATGAAAAAATGGATCACATTCATGTAGGCGTATGCCCACTGGATGGGAAACAACGTGTAGAGCAAAAGATTGGGGAGGTAAAAGAGTCCGATCTGGCTCTCGGCGACGATCGGAAATCCGCATTGGATCAGCGGCGTCCAGAACGGCCAGACTCCCTGCTTGAGCGATTGCGCCATCAGGAACGCCCAGGGATAGTGCTGCTCCCAATGGTCCCCCATGAGAGAAGCTTCCCGGGCGACCATGAGCGCGGGATAGAAAACCGCGATCAGGCCTGCCAATGCCAAAATATTGATAAGATCGATCTTTGTCAGTTTCATGTTATCCCTTGAAATGCGAAGTCATTCTACGATATCATGCGCGCAAATCCTAGTGCAGCTTCGAGATTGAAAACAAATGGATCGCTGACCCCATGAACTTCTTATCGCGCCTGTATCGAATCTTCGTACAGTTCCTCTGCATCCCGATCTTTGTCGGAGGATTTTTCCGTCCCGAGACGGGCCGCGAATACGGGATCACATTCTGGACCAAGCTCCGACTGCTCCTTAAAATGATGTATAACAACAGCCGGATCCTTTCGGGTTCCAGTTTCATCGAACACATCATTATGGCCAGCACCCTTCTCGAGATCCCAAGGAAGGTCGAGGGTTGCGTCGTGGAGTGCGGGACTTACAAAGGCGTCAGCGCCGCGAACCTTTCGCTTGTCTGCGGCTTAGTCCGCAGACGCCTCAAGATCTATGACTCGTTCGAAGGACTCCCGGAGCCCACAGCCCAGGACTCCGCCCACGCGGTCCTGGATGCTCACGAGATCCACACCTATCAAAAAGGCTGGTGGGCAGGCTCCCTGAAGGAAGTCCGCTCCAACATCACGCGCTACGGTAATATCGACGCCTGCGAATTCCATAAGGGATTTTTTGACGAGACCCTTCCCGGCTTCAAAGACCCCTGCGTCCAGATCTTTGTCGATGTCGACTACGTTTCCTCTCTCGAAACCTGCATTATCCATCTGTGGCCGTTTTTAAGGAACGGTGGATTTTTCTACACCCATGAAGCCCAGCACACGGAGATCTCCCGGCTCATGTTTTCGGAAGAATGGTGGAAAAAACACCTCAAAGCGGATCCCCCGGGGCTTGTGGGCGCTGGAACCGGTCTTGGCCTCAAGATCCTGACGGGTTCGCATTTCACCAGTTCGATGGGCTATACGGTCAAGAATCCTCAACTCGCGGACTTCCAGACATTCGAACAGGTGGGCGGTCTCAAACTTGACCTCGGAGCGACTGGAAAATTGACCAAGCCGGGCGCTATGTTCAAGGGCGGGGAAAAAGACGCGAAATAACGCGTTTGCTTCAGACAGCCAAGGGTTCGAGTAACGGCTTCTTCATTTCGCGATCATACCATCCCCTGTAATAACTCCTGCCCGGATAGGCTGTCGTAAGCTCTTTGTTCCTCTCACCAAGATCATGGACATAGAGGATCCTCCCGTCAAGGAAAGGGCTATTGCGAACGGCATCGTCTTCAGACAACACCAGCCGATCACCGAGAAACCCGTGAATAAAAACGATGCCTGGTCCTTCGACCGTCTGTTCCGCAAGGTCGTAAAGCGAGCGGCGCTCGAAGCTGGCTTCCTCCGTGAACTCCGCCTGTTTGACGAACAAGATCCCGGACGACACAAAAGACACCGTCATAAAAACCAGTAAAAACTTTCGAGCACGCATTCCCCCGTTTTCCCACTGGGCCACGGCCCATCCCGCAACGGTCATGCACAGGAAAGGCATTCCCTCCCAAAGGTAACGAGGGCCCCATTGGTTCCCGCCCCAGGAGTAATAAAAGAAATAGGCGCCGGCGACAAAAACCATCGTGAGGAAAAAAAGACGCTTGATGATCTTTGTTCCGTTTCTGGCCCCAGGATCTTTCAAGGCTGAAATAGCACTCAGCGATTTTTTTCGCCCCAAAAGCCATAGATAGGCCGCCACAACCGCCGGAGCGAACCAATCCATGAGGAAGAAAACCCGGGCGATCAGATAAAAGAAAGCATCAAGGAACGTGTAATTCTTCCTAAAACCGAGTCTCTCCCAGGATTTGTCGTATTTGTTCGGCGCCTTGAAGGCTTTCCCTGTCACGAGATAATTTTGCCAAAGGATCAATGCCATAAAGAGGCCGATCACCACGATCGCGACCCCATCACTCTTCCGGAATCGGGGACGTTTGAATACGAACGGACGGTGGCAAAAAAGGCCCAAGCCTTTCCCGTTTCCCCATCCACGCCATTCAAAAAAGATCGAGAGATAGTGATAGAGAAGGAACGGCGCCGCGACGGCGGCCACGGTCAGATAGCGCGTCATAAGGCCATAACCCACTGCAAACGCGCAAACGAATGACCAACCCACAGGATCCCGCCCTGCGTCGTAGGCCTCACGCCAACGGAGGAACGCGTAAAGAAAAACGGAAATACAGAGCAAGCAAGTCGCGTGGGAAAAATAGGAAGCGGCCGTGAACATAAAAAACGGGTTAAGGCACATGAGTAGAAGTCCCAGCGCTGCCGTCATGCGGCCGAACAATCTCTCGCCTGAAAGATAAAGGAAATAGACGGCGATCACCGACTGCACCGGATTGAGCCAATCCACGATATGGAACTTGAGCCCTACCGCCCAGAGAAGCGGCCACCCGGGAGGATAAACGCTGAACCATTTTCCGCCTTTCATCCCCACATGAACAACCTTGAAAAAATCGGCAAGCGGCGGGATCTCGACATAAAGCTTGCCCTTGCGCAGGCACTCGGCGAGAAAATAGCAGGAGTGTTCGTCCGCTGAGCTCAGAAAAGCGTGGAGGATGACCTGATTGATATTATAAAGGACCCAAACGAGCGATCCCAGGGCCGCCAAGCTCAAAAAAAGGGACACGGAACGCGGTAAGACGACCGCAAAATGATTCCAGAAACGCGACAGACCGTTCAGAACAAAATCAGGCAGAAGATAGGCGGAGAGCATGGCGATAAGGATCGTTACGCCGAGGAGCGTCATCGAATCAGATGTCACGAACAGATTACGCCCCCCTACCTGTTCGATATACGGCACCCAAGCGGAGGCAAAGCTAAAAAAAACTCCCGCGGCCAGAAGCCACCCGCGTTTTGAATAAAAAGCTATTTTCAAATCCCATCTCCTTCTTGATGAAAGGCCGTCAGGATATCACACGGGGAACGCCATCGGTAATTGACTTTCGCGGAAAAAAACATTAATCTTCGCCTATGGAAACAGCTCCCTTCATCAGTTTCATCACTCCCGTCTACAACGAAGAAGAGAACATCGCGCGCATGCTCGCGAACCTCTTCGCGATCCTTAACACCCATCCGGAATGGAACTGGGAGGTCGTACTGGTCGAGGACGGCAGTAAGGACAAAACCCGCGAAGTTCTCCAAAACGAAGTCCAAAAGTATCCCAACACCCGTCTGATTATTCACGAAACGAACGAGGGCTATAACCCGTCGCTTAAGGACGGACTGAAGGCTGCGCGCGGCCAGTACCTCATGTATATCGGAGCCGATGAAGAATTCGATTCCTCCGAAGTTCCGAATTTCGTGGAGATACTTCGAAAGGGCGAAACCGACGTGCTGCTGGGGGTTCGCTGGCAGCGGAATGCCTACCAGCTTTTTCGCTTTTTCCTTTCGGTGATCTATATTTTTCTTCTAAATTATCTCTTCAAGATCCGCATTAACGACTACAACTGGTCGCAGGCGTGGAGCCGGAAAACCCTCGAAAGCATGGAACTCACTTCCCGTTCGCTTTTCGTCCTTCCCGAGATCATCATCAAGGCCCACGACCTCGGTTTCCGCATCAAAGAGATACCCTCGAACCACCGCGGCCGCCAATGGGGAAAATCCTCGGTCAATATGAAGATCATGGGATTTGCCCTTTGGGAAAGTCTGAAGTTCTGGTGGCACCGCCGCTCCAAGAACTACAAAGCCGGCAAATAATCTTCGCAACGTAGATTTATCAGGTCTTTGAGCGCATGAGGTCAGCGCCGACAGAAAGAGCTTTCTCGTTCACGTAGATCAGATCCTTGCGAAGCCCCTTGAAAACTTTGCCGAGGACTTTGACGGCGCTGGCCATTTTCACGATCCCGGTCTTCTGGATGGCAGCGCCAAGCATGATCATGTTCGTGACTTTTTCGTTCCCGATCTCCCGGGCGATCTGTGTCGCGGGGATCTCAATGATCTTTCCGGTCGTGTTCGGAAGATCCATCTGCTGGACTTGGGACGAGTCCACAAAAAAAACGCCGTCGTCACGCGTCTTGTTCTTGAATTTTTCGTAAGCGGCCTGATTGAGTGCGAAGCCCATCGTAGCCTCATCAATAATGGGGCAATCGATCTCCTGATCGGAAATGATCACAAAACTGTGCGATGCGCCGCCGCGGACTTCCACCCCGTAGGAAACCATCCCCAGAATGTGACGGCCTTCCTCAAGGGCTGCATGAGCAAGGATATTGCCCGCCACGATCACGCCCTGCCCCCCGGACCCCGCGACAAATATTTTTTCTTCCATTATTCGCTCGCATCCCGGAATTTTTCGATCGGATAGTAACTCATCATTTCATTCCCCACAAATTGACACGCTTCCTTCCCCCCCATCCGCCAATAGGTCGGACACATCGAAAGTATCTCCACAAAGGAAAACCCGTTCCCCTCGATCTGATTGAGAAAGGCCTTCCGGATAGCCTGGCGGGTCCTTTGAACATGGTGCGCGTCATGGACGGCCACACGCTCGATATAAACGGGCCGGACGAGCGTCTTCAGCATCTCGCAGATCCTTAATGGAGCTCCTGTCGTTGCTGCGACGCGTCCTTCCGGAGTCGTAATGGTCTTCTGCCCGATCAGAGTGGTCGGCGCCATCTGCCCTCCAGTCATCCCGTAGACGGCATTATTGATAAAGAACATAGTGATGTTCTCGCCGCGGTTCGCGCAATGGATGGTCTCTGCCAAACCGATCGAAAGGAGATCTCCGTCCCCACCGTAACCAAAAACGATCTTCTCGGGCTGCATCCGTTTGATCCCCGTAGCAACCGCCGGGATCCTTCCATGCGGACATTCAATGATATCGCAATTAAAATAATCATAGAGAAGCACCGCGCAACCGACCGGCGCGGTTCCGATCGTCCGTTCCCGGATCCCCAGTTCGTCCATCACTTCCCCGATCAGACGCTGGGCGATCGCGTGCCCGCAAACGGGACAATAGTGCATCCGGACGGACCTGATCGTTTTCTGTTCGGGTGTCATCCTTTTGAGATCTCCATGATCTTCGCGAAAAGTTCCTTGGGTTTGGGGTACCAGCCCCCCCCGCGCCCCAAAAATTCGATCTTGGGGTCCACGACCGTCGCGGGGATCCTCGCAAGACGCACGTCCTCGATCAATTGTCCTTGACTCATTTCAACCACGAGAAGCTTCCGGCAACGGGCCGCGAGTTTTCGGAGTTCCAGGACGGGAAAAGGCCAAAGTGTGATGGGCCGGAAAAGACCGACCTTCACGCCGGCGGCCCGAGCCTCCTTGACGGCGGAATGGGCGATCCGGGCGGGAGTTCCATAAGCAATAACGCCGATCTCCGCATCGTCACCAAAACGCGTCTCGGAAAGCTGCAGCTCCTTCGAGATCAGCTCATATTTCGCCTTGAGTTCCATGTTCTTTTCCTCCAGCGCGTCTTTTTGCTGCAGATAGAGCGTCCGGATCACGTTGGGCTTTCGACCTTTACAACCCGTAAGCGTCCAATCCTTGCGAACAGGCTCCTTTTTCTCCGGCTCCCGGTACTCGATCGCCTCGGCCATCTGCCCCAGGATCCCGTCAGCCAAAAGCATCACGGGGTTACGGTACTGATCCCCATATTCAAAAGCCTTGATCGTAAGGTCGTACATTTCCTGGACGGACCACGGCGCCAGCACGATCAAGCGATAATCACCATGACCGCCGCCGCGGGTCGCCTGAAAATAGTCCGACTGGGCCCCCTGGATATTCCCGAGACCGGGACCGCCACGCATGATATTGGCAATAAGACAAGGGATCTGCGCCGCGGCGAGATAAGAGATAGCTTCCTGCATGAGACTGACCCCGGGACTCGACGAAGAGGTCATGGCCCGGGCGCCCGTCGCCGCCGCGCCAAAGACCATATTGATCGCGGCAAGCTCCGACTCCGCCTGAACGAACACTCCACCGGCTTCCGGGAGACGTTTCGCCAGATATTCGCTCACTTCATTCTGGGGTGTGATCGGATAGCCGGCATAAAAGCGGCAACCCGCACGGACCGCGGCTTCCGCCATGGCCACATTCCCCATCACCAAATTTTTTTCATGTTCCATAAAGAGCCTTCTTTAATACCAAGAAACAAGTCCGAACGCTATTCTACGGAAAGTTGCGTTCAACGCAATCAATTACGAACGGATACGGTAGATCGTGATCGGATAACCTCCCCGCTCACGCGGCAAAGTATCCCCCCAAAGAAAAGGCCCGCCGGTCATGGCCTGAGGATCATGGATCGTCATGTCCTCACGATCGCGATAAGGCGAAAAAGTGACCACACGATCCGCCCCCGTCAAAAGACCCTGAAAAAAAGGATCCCCGTCCGGCCGAAGCGCGTCGACCAAAAGAACATACTGGATCCCGTTTTTCTTCAAAACCTCAAGATCGAACGGCACCCGCGGCTCAGAAAACAAGAAGCTTGATCCTTCGGGTGCCTCACTTAAAAAATTCAGTTCATAGGACGGCTGAAGAGGTTTTGCCAGAAGAGCTTCGATCCGGCGGATCTTCGCCGCCGATAGGGATTCTCCTGCCGCACGCGCTTTTTTTTCTTCAAGCTGGCTTGGGGAAAATGCCAGACGCGGCATATAGAAAGCTCCGTCCAACGCCAGACGACTCCCCGCGGGAATGTGATCTTCAACCCAGTTTTTTGTGACCGTTCGAACATCCGGCTTTGACATCAACTGGTCCCAATGCACGATCTTGAGGACCGAAGGCAGCACCACAAAAGGCACCAGGACCCAAAAAACAAGCGCGGATCTCGCCTTGACGCGAAGAAGGACCCCTGCGGCAAGGAACACCATCCAGGGAACCAACGGCAACACGTAACGATCGTACGGCTGTCCAAAACGGCAAAGAACCACGTAATAACCTGCCACGAACACCGCGACCGATTGAAGTTTTACATCCTTACTGAAAAGCCCCGGGAAGACCCCCAACAGCGCCAGAATAAGCATCGGCCAGCCCAGAGCGCCAGCCAGTGAATAGGTCAGGTGATGAGACCAGGACAACCCTCCGGAATTTGCGGCTGATTGCTCCGCAAGCTCCTTAACGAAAAAGGCATGGTCAAGGACTGCGTACGGGTTAAGAATAACAAAAGCTGCTGAGGCAGCGCCCGCCGCCACAAGACCGGAAACGAACCACCGCTTCCAGGGCACACACCGGAAAAAGATCCAAAGATAAGGGATCGCCAGAAAAGCACCGTTGTATTTGGTCGCCGTTGCGAGGCCTATCATGCTTCCGACAAAAAGGTGACCTTTTAACGAGGAAGGCGCTTCCGCAAGACGAAAGATCATCATAAAACCCGTGAGAAGCACGAAAAGAAGCGGAATATCCGCATAGATGTAATGGGAATCGCGTGCATGGAGAAAATTGACGGCAAGAAAAAAACACGCCCATAATGCCACCGGCATCGTTCCCATACGTTTCGCGAGACGGAAAAGAGCGTAGACCGAAAGCGTCCCGAGAAATACACCGAAAACGAGACGAGCAATGAGATAGAACGAGCTCGGATCAAAATAAAAAAGTTGTTCAAAATCCCGCAGGGACTGAAACCAACCTGCGGCGTGACCCAGGCCCCAGAAGATCCCATAGCAACCAAAAAGCAAATAGCTGACGAGTGGCGGAATGTTGAAAAAATGGGGGTTGAAGTCTCCCGTTCCGAAAGCCAGCGCATGGTTCACAACGATTGGCTCGTCGGCGTGGTAAAGAAACGGCAGGCCGAACCCGACGCCCCACAAACGAAGCGCAAACGCCAAGATCATAATACCAAAAAGAAGGAGCGCTTCGCGAGAGAAGCGAAGCTCTTTCATCGGGCGTGGAGACTGCGTATCCTCAGGACATCCCAGAACATCACAAGGGGGTCCCGAAAAACTTGGACACGACTTTGGGTGGAATTGCGCCAGGTCACAGGAAGCTCTAATAGACGGAACCCGTGTTTTTGAGCTAAATACACGATCTCGACATCAAAACTGAACCCGTCGAGTTTCTGAAGGCCAAAAAGCTTCCGAGCCGACTCCCGGCGAAAACATTTAAAACCGCACTGGGAATCCTGGACACCCTTAAAGGCCCATCGCTGGGCGATAAAATTAAAGACCTTCCCCATGCTCTCGCGAAAGAAATTCTGGTGGATCTCAACCCGGGAATCCGGAAGCGCCCGTGAACCGATCACAACGTCCTGGTCTTTTTCAAGACGCTCTAAAAACCCGTTCACTTCCTCGATGGGCGTCGACAGGTCCGCGTCCATAAAAAGAACATAATCGCCTGTGGCCGCGAGCATGCCCTGCCGGACCGCGTGACCTTTTCCTCGATTCCGGGGTACCTTCAGAATCTGATGAGGAAAATCCTTCAGAAGTTCCTCGGCCAGCGGGATCGTCCGGTCCTGACTTCCGTCATCGGAAACGACGATCTCCGATGCATACGGCTGGCTCTGAAGAAAAGCCACGACCGACGCCAGAGTCTGCGGCAGACGCAATTCTTCATTGTATGCGGGGATAACCACGGAAAGATGCGGCATTTTTTCCTTCATCGGAAAGACTACTTCCTGGCTTGAAGCGCCTCTTTAAAATATTCGATCGTGACTTTCAGTCCCTCATCGAGAGAAACCTTCGGCGCCCATGAAAGATATTTCCTGGCTTTCGTGATATCGGGCTGACGCACCTTGGGATCATCGACCGGAAGCGCTTTTTTCACAATGCGGCTCGAGCTGCCGGTGATCCTCACGATCTTTTTCGCCAGTTCCATCATGGAGATCTCATTAGGGTTCCCAACATTGACCGGCTCGTGGACCGAGGAAAGCAGAAGTTTTTCGATGCCGGCAACCAGATCGCTGATGAAACACAAACTCCGGGTCTGCCGCCCGTCCCCGAACACCGTCACCGGTTTTCCGGTGAGAGCTTGCGACAGGAACGCCGGGATCGCGCGCCCGTCGCGAAGACGCATCCTCGGACCGTAGGTGTTGAAAATACGAATGATCTTCGTATCCATTTTGTGCGTCCGGTGATAGGCCATCGTCATCGCCTCGGCAAACCGCTTCGCCTCGTCATAAACACCGCGAGGCCCCACGGGGTTGACGTTTCCCCAGTATGCCTCAGTCTGGGGATGCACAAGAGGATCTCCATACACTTCCGAAGTCGACGCCAACAAAAAAACAGCCTTCTTATCCCGGGCGAGCCCCAGAGCATTGTGCGTACCCAAAGCGCCAACCTTGAGCGTTTGAATGGGAAATTGGAGATAATCCAACGGACTCGCCGGCGAAGCGAAATGCAGGACATAATCCACTCGCCCCGGGACCCGGATGGACTTGCTCACGTCACGCCGGATCAATTCGAACGCTCTGTTCTTTTTCAGGGGCGCGATATTCTTTTCATTACCCGTGATAAAATTATCGATCGCGATGACCCGCCACTGCCGCCCCAGGAATTTCTCACAAAGGTGGGATCCGAGGAACCCGCCGCCCCCCGTAACAACACATGTTTTCTTGAGATTCATGATGCCTGATTCTCCTTCTCCGCGTCCTTGGCCGCCGTCTTCGCTTCTTGCTCAGCCATTTCTTTCTTTAATATGGGTAGAAACTCAAGCGTCGCCTCTTCCCATGACCGCAGTTCCATCCCGAAAGCTTTTCTAAACTTCTCAAATGAAAGGACCGAGTTCGCCGGCCGAGGCGCGGGACGTTTCAGATCCGAACTAGAGATGTTCTTGACCTCCACAGCATTGAGCCCGGACTCTCTGAGAACAAATCGCGCATAATCCGCCCAATGAACGCTCCCCGCATTTCCAAGATGAAAGATCTCGACCCCCGTTTTCAACAACATACCCCAGGTCCGGAAAACCGTCTTTTGCATTATTTGCGCAAGATCCCACGTCCACGTCGGACAACCACACTGATCATCCACCACATTAAGGGATGGCATCTCTGCGGCTTGCCGCAAAATGGCTTTGGGAAAGCAACGCCCCCAGACACCGAACAACCAAGAGATCCGCAAGATTGTGGCCCGTTTTGCCGTTCGGAGAATACTCATCTCCGCCATCCTTTTGGTCTTACCGTAATAGCTGGCCGGATTAGGCGTATCGGCTTCGACATAGGCTTCCTTTTTCTTACCGTCAAACACATAGTCCGTGCTAAAAAAAATGACGGGGACATCGATCTCGTTAGCTGCATTGACTACATGCTCGGTCGCAGTAACGTTGTTCTCCAAAGCCTCAGCCTGGTGCTCTTCACAATAGTCCACATCGGTCATCGCGGCCGCATGAACGATCACATCCGGCTTGTGACTCAATATGGTATCCCGCGTTTTTCGGGCCTGCGTCAGATCACAAATATCGTAAGGAACGGTCAGGTGCGTCACAGGACGACGTTCAAGCCCCACGATCTCGAATTCCGATTTCAGAACATTCCCGAGATCGGTTCCGAGCATGCCGCCAGCACCGGTGATCAATATTTTCTTTAAAGGTTGTTCGGTCATAATGCCCCTGTTCTGAAAACGAGTTGATAATGATGACTCTCTAATTCGCTGTTCTTGAAATAAAATAAAGCATGGGACGTCACGATTTCATCGTGTATTTATCCTGTTTAAGCGGACGCCACCAACCTTGATTTTCCCGATACCACCTCGTCGTCGCGGCAAGTCCCTTTTCAAAACTCCAACGCGGACGAAAGCCCAACTGTTTCAGCTTGTTATAATTGACAGCATAACGGAGGTCGTGTCCGAGACGGTCCGCCACATTGCGGATCATTTCCCTGCCCTTCTTGAAATGACGCAAGATCGCCCGGGTCAACTCGAGATTGCTCATCTCATGGTGCGCCCCCACGTTATAGATCTCGCCCGGCCTCCCCTTTTCGAGCACCAAAAGAATGGCACGGCAGGCGTCCTCGACATAGATCCAATCCCGCCGATTATTGCCTTTTCCGTAGAGAGGAACTGTCTTATTCTCCAAAAGGTTCGTCACGAAAAGCGGTATGACCTTTTCCGGAAATTGATAGGGACCAAAATTGTTCGTACATCGAACGATCATGGCCGGATGATCGAAAGTCTCCTGAAAAGACCTCACTAAAAGGTCTGCTCCAGCCTTCGACGCCGAATACGGACTGTTCGGCAGAAGCGGCGCCCGCTCATCGGCAAATCCCTTAGAGATCGAACCGTAGACCTCATCGGTCGACATGTGCACGAAACGAGGGATCGCGCAAGCAAGCGATGCCTCAAGCATCGCGGCCGTCCCGAGGATATTCGTCACGAGAAAATCGTCAGCACTCTCGATGGAGCGGTCCACATGGGTCTCAGCGGCAAAGTGTACGACCGCGGACACTTGTTTCATAAGCTTCATAACGAGCTTTTTGTCCGTGATGTCACCTTTCACGAACTTGTAGCGGGAAGAACCTTTCAAATCACGGAGATTCGCGGGATTTCCAGAATAACTCAACTTATCGAGATTGATAACTTTCCACGCCGGCCGATTCGCGAGGAAATAGCGTATAAAATTTGATCCAATGAAGCCACAGCCCCCCGTCACAAGAATCTGTTTCATGACGTCCAAGCCTTTATTTTCTTTTCCATGAATGGCGGCTTGGACAGCCATGATAACTCATCTTTTTTTTGATGAAGAAGAATCATGAGTCCTGATACCCCCCCTGGCGAGCCACTAGGGTATTGGCGCGATATAAGGACTCAAATTGCCCGGCATCGGTCCAAAAACCATTCAAAATGTCGTGCTGAAGCGCGCCGCGTTTGAGATACCAGTTGTTCACGTCCGTGATCTCCAATTCTCCCCGGCGCGAAGGCTTGAGCGTTTTAATGAAGCTGAAGACCTTGGCATCATACATATAGAGCCCGATGACCGCGTACGAACTTTTGGGAACCTTAGGCTTCTCGACGATCTCGACGATCTTGTTTTTTTTTAAAGTAGCCACACCAAAGCGCCCCGGGTCCGGAACTTTTTTCAGCAAAAGCCGCGCGCCTTCGGGCTGTGCACTAAAGCTTCGGACGTGCGGCGTGATATCCGCCTGGATGATATTGTCCCCCAGAACCACTACGACCTTCTCGTTCCCTACAAAATGCTCGGCAAGACCCAAAGCCTGAGCGATACCGCCTTCGCCTTCCTGATAGGTATAATTGATGTGTTTCAGGCCAAATTGTTTCCCGTTCCCTAAAAGCTTGAGAAAATCTCCGGAAGAGTTCCCGCCTGTCACGATCAGGATGTCACGAACCCCGGCGCGCACAAGCGTCTCGATCGGATAGTAGATCATGGGCTTGTTATAGACCGGAAGAAGATGCTTGTTAGTAACTTTGGTGAGAGGAAAAAGGCGGCTACCGAGGCCCCCTGCAAGGATGACACCCTTCATCGGAACCCCCTTCTCAGGCCGACGGCCTGCCGACGCTGAAGTAATGGAAACCACGTTTCTTCATTTCCAAAGGCGAGAACATGTTACGACCATCGAAGAAGAACCGGCCCTTCATGGATTTCTTAAGCTGCTCCCAGTCCAGATTAAGAAATTCACTCCACTCCGTAAGGAGCGCGATCGCATGGGCCCCGTGACTCACCTCGTACGGTGTATCGACGTACTCCACATCGCGGAGCAAAGGTGCAGCCTTTGAGGCCGCCTGGGGATCATAGGCCCGCACACGAGCACCTTCCTTCTGGAGCATCTGAATGATCGGGATCGCCGGCGCCGAGCGCATATCGTCCGTGTCCGGCTTGAATGCAAGCCCCAACACCCCGATCGTCTTGCCCCGGAGTGTCTTCATGGAATTTTTGATCTTCTCCACGAAATATCTCGCCTGAGAATCGTTGATCCTGAGCACATCCGCAAGAAGTTCGAACCGGACGCCCAATTTATCGGAAATATGCAGGAAAGCGCTCACGTCCTTGGGAAAACACGAACCGCCAAACCCGATTCCCGCCTTGAGGAACTGCTTGCCGATCCGCGCGTCCAACCCCATCCCCAAAGCGACCTTCTCAATATCCGCGCCCACCGCGTCACAGATTTTGGAGACCGCGTTCGTGAACGAGATTTTGGTCGCGAGAAACGAATTGGCGGCATGCTTGATAAGCTCGGCGCTCTTGATGTCCGTCACGATGATCGGAGCCTTGAGCGGACTGTAGAGCGTCCGGAAGATCTTCTCTGCCCGCTCGCTTGAAACGCCGATCACAATGCGGTCCGGTTGGAGAAAGTCATGGATCGCCGATCCCTCGCGCAGAAATTCCGGGTTCGAAGCGACATCGAACTGGACGTCCTTTTTGACATAGTGCTTGATCGACCGCCGCACCCACTCTCCCGTTTCGACAGGGACCGTGCTCTTCTCGACGACCAAACAATATTTTCGAAGATGGGTCGCGATCTGTTTTGCGACCGTCTCCACAAAGCTCAGATCCGCCTCGCCGTTGGGCTTGGGGGGCGTATTGACACAAATAAAAAGCACTTCGCAGACGTTCACGATCCTGGCGATCTCGGTGGTGAACGATAACCGCTTGGCCGCCACATTCTCCATCACCATTTCCATAAGCCCGGGCTCATAAAAGGGGATCTTCCCTTTTATGAGTGTCCGGATCTTAGCGTTATCCTGATCCACGCAAGTGACCCTATGCCCCAGATGCGCAAGGCAGGCCCCTGTCACAAGACCCACATATCCCGAACCAATGATCCCGATCTTCATAGATTTGCACCTTGGCAAATGCCGTTGATTGTATGGATCGCGAGCCTCACAGGCTAGCGAGGGGTAAGAAGTTGATTGTCTCCGGGCAGCATCGGCGCATCGAACAAGCCGCCGCTCTCATTGGACCCAGCCACCGTTTCACCGATGCGCGGCGCGCAAAAAGGCGTCTGTCCGCTCTGGCCTAGAGCGACAGGAAGTCCTTTCATCGAGAATTTTGCGAAGACAGTATAGTTCATCTTGTTCTTGTTATTGCTGGTACTGTCGGCTAGCGAATGTCGCGAATTCAGGCCGAATTCAAGCAAGAAATCGTGAAGATCCCGAATAGCCGAAAGTTCCCATTCCTGGATCCCGTAACCTTGGGAGCCGTTCGTCACGCTATTCATATTGTTGTTCCACGTAACATCATTCAATCGAGTCCGGTCCGCGGTATCCCAACGGATATATCCCCCCGCCATCCACAGAGGATTGATCTTGTACCGAGCGTCGATGATGAACTGCTGGCTCTTTTGAACCGCCACATCCGTAAGATAATCATAAAAATCATGCACCTGACTGTAACCAAAAATAAATCGCCATTTCCCCTTTCGAACAATAAAATCCTGATCGGTCCGTTTGAGGTAATGACTGGCAAAATCGAACTGAACGCGCGTTTGGGTCTCAAGCCACTCGTAGGGCCTAAGGATCAGCTTGTTCTCAAGCGTTGAAAAACGAGGTCCCTTTTGGTAAGGATTCTCGAAGGACGGTATCATGTCATAAAAAAGATAGGTGTTCAAACTCACGACATCCACGCGCCGCATTTTTCCACCGACAACCCTTTTCGTCTGAAGCCGGTTCTCCAAGCCCAACACGAGTTTTGCGGCATCGTCGACCATGTCGACCGTATCGAAATGGATCAGTTTTTCACGATTGACGGTCGAAGTCGCTCCCTGGAACCCAAGGCTCGGCACCGCGATGTGACGCAATTGATTGATCTCGATCCCCATCTTTTCGAAAGAGACATCATGCGTCTTGTAGAAATGTGTGCGGAGATCAGCACCGTAATCAATGACATTCCGGTACCGTGAAGCATTGGAGCTGTATTGTTGGCTATATTCCGTTCCGCGATATCCTGCATAGGGAGTGAAACTAAAATCATTCCACTTGAGCGGCATGTACCAGCGGCTGTAAGCGTCTGTGCGAACCGCGGACTTGTGATTGTTGGAATAAGGCGTCGAGAACAACTTCAGACTGTCAAATTGAACTCGACTTTCGTTGTAGACAAGCTGTTTGTAGAAAGGCTGATTTTTCCAATCAAGCCTCACTTCCGGCAGGCGCTCGACCATGGTCTCATAGCTATTCATCTTTTTCTCAAGATGGATCATAGCCCCATAGCGTTCGGCATTACGCGTGGTCGTCACAAAGGAATGAGGTTGGATATCCCCGCGATATTCTCTTTCAAAGAATTCCTGCAAAAAATAGGGGTCGGAAAGACGTTGATAGCGGAGCAAGACGCTCGTCTTATCATCAAGATCTGTCCGGTGACGCCAGGTGATCTCTCCACGCCCGTGTTTGCGCTCTTCAAGCCGGTCAAAGGGATTGCCTGCCTGCCCAGTCGCCGGATCAATGTAATTCATCGTCGGCGCTTTTTTGTCTTGCGTCCAGTAAAGCTTGATATTGCCCCTGGCCCACTTTCCGTAATGATAGTACTGCTTCCACCCGCCTCCAATACCCCGCTTCTGACGCCAATCCACCATCGCCTTGCCCCACAAGTGCTTATTCAGGGTCACGCCCTTCATGAGGCCAAAATAAACACCGTTCTTTTTGCTATACCCCTGGTTGACTTGAACGGGTATGCTAGGCCAATTCAGAGGAACATTCAGCATAGGAAGCCAGAACACCGGCTTGCCCAACACGCGGATGGTGACACTATACATCACGATCTTTTCATCGACATAAAGAGTCGCTTTTTTGCTACGTATCTCGTAATGGGGTTTTTCAAGATTACACGTCGTCACACTTCCATTCTGGATCTTATCCACGCCTTCACGGATCTGGCGAATATCCGCTCCCTTGGCATACCAAGGATCGTTCATGGCTCGTGCGTTCGGAAAACTCCCCGTATGATTTCCAAAATCATAATAGATCTCCTCGCCCTGGAGACGCGGCGCATCCCCCTGGAAGATCATCACGTGCCCTTTTGCGTAAGCCTTTTTGGCGTCAGTCTCAACTTCTGCATAATCAGCGAGGATGCGGGTTTTCTGGTAAGTGATGACGGCATTGCCGCGGGCGATCATTTTTTTGGAATCTTTAGAATATTCCAGGCTATCTGCCACCGCTTCGACCTTCGAATCGCTTGAATCAAAAATATTCTTTATGGGAAGATCTCGACTTGCGGCTTTTCCGGAGCTCTTGGAAGGCACCGCGTCTTTAGTGGATTCTGCAGCGCACACGGAAGGAATCGACAGGAGCAACGAAAGAAAAAAAACTATGGCGACGGACTTTGATTTTCCGGAGGTCATCATTGGAAGCATCTCACGATCCCTTAATATCTTTATCCAAACAAACCCGATTACGGCCTTCATCTTTGGCACGATACATGGCTTCGTCTGCTTTCCGTATCAACTCAGCAGCAAGAGCTTTTACATCGACGGGATCGACTTGAGATGCAATTTCGCCCCCAAATACCGTAATCCCCTGACTGACAGTCACTTTGGTCCTGACATTGTAGACCTGGAAATCGTGCCGGGCAATACTGGACCGAATACGCTCGGCGACTTCGGCGGCATTAGCGACCCGGGTCTCCGGCATGGCCACCACGAACTCTTCCCCACCATAGCGGCCCACAAGATCGACGCGACGCAAATTCTTTTTTAGCAAATCCGACACTTCCTTCAGCGTAGCGTCCCCGACCAAGTGCCCGAAGTCGTCATTATATCTTTTGAAATGATCGATGTCTAACATTAATACCGTCAAGGGCAACTGAAAACGGATACTTCTGCGCAGTTCTTCCTCCAAACGCTCAAGAAAGTGATGGCGCACGAAAACTTGCGTCAATTCGTCCACGATCGCTAACTCCCGCACCGTCTCATAAAGCGTGATCTTCTTGATCAACAGCACGAGATAAGCGGTCAAGACCTCCACACGCGCCAGATCCTCTTCTTTGATCCCGTGGATCTCAAAAACAGCACTAACCTCGTTGCCTTCCATGATCGGAAAACACCAACGCTCCTCGCGGCGCACCATGGTTTTGGCAAGGGTCATGGCCATAAAATCCTCTGTCTCCTGGTCTGTGAGAGCTCGCGCCTCCTCTTGCACACCTTCGGGCAACATCGAATAGACCTTCACTGGTCCAGAATCCTTCCCGAGAATAAAATGCGGCACAACAAATATCTGCATTTTTTCAAACGCAAGTTCCGAACGCAGTTTTTTCAGGAGAAATTCCGCCAAAGTAGAAAAATCCATGCACTCGCTAAAATCGCGGGCGATCTCGAAGAGATTCATAAGACTGCTCACTTGGACTTCCAGATGACGAAGACTACTCAACCGGGTCTGATATTTGACTTGAAACGATTCCAGACTTTTCCGAACACTCTCTTTGGACTCCTGAGCGCGGTCCAGAAAACGTTTCAACTCTTCGTAGTAATAACAAAACCCCAAAAAAAGAAGCACTTGAACAACCCACAGTCCGGCGACCCGAAGATGCGGATTGCCGACAAAGAACCACGCGTGAAGCGCGCAAACCCCCAACACCGCAGCCGCCAAAAGACCGTAAGTTTTTTCTTTAAAAAAATAATAGAGCGGCAACAACCAAAGTGTCGAGAGAAGATAATAAGACAAAGAGACCTCTTGGGATTGCCAAACCACAAAGAGTACCGCCACGCCAAGCGAAACAAGGATCAGGACGGAGCGACGCATACGCGGTTTCTCCCTTCTCGTTTCGCCCGATAAAGGGCCTGATCGGCTTGTAGCACAAGGTTCTCGGAATCCAACGTGTCATCCGGAAGATTGGAGACACCGATCGAAACGGTCATTGTCACGGCCTCTCGACGGATATTGAACGAAGATTTTTCAACCGCCTTACGGATCATTTCCGCAACTTTTGCCGCCTCGATTTTGGTCGTTTCAGGCAACAGAATGGCGAATTCTTCGCCTCCATAACGCGCCAGGAGCGATCCTTTGAGGTTCTGCCGGAGGATCTCCGCAAACTGGATCAGCATAAGATCACCGCCCTGGTGACCGAAATGATCGTTGCATTCCTTAAAATGGTCCAAGTCGCACATGAGGAACGAAAGGTTCTTTTGATTCAGCAGCGCGCGACGATGCTCTTCCTTCAGACGTTCGTAGAAATATCGCCTCACAAAAAGTCCCGTCAAAGAATCCTTGATCGCTAGCTCTTCAGTCTTCGCATACAACATCGCGTTCGAGATGGCGGAAGACGCCAGGGTCGCGATCGCGTCCAGAAGCCGCAGGTCATCATGACTAAAAATGTTCGGACGCGCCGCGTGAATGGCAAGCGTCCCGGCAACACGCCCCTCGTGAAAAAGCGGCGCAACGATCAAGCTACGCACGTTGTCTTTCTTTTCGGCATCCGTCAGGGCAAATCGAAAATCCTCTTGCGTATCCATGATGATCAACCGCTTGCGGTTCTTGATACACCAAAAATCGAACATATCCCCTTGTTTCGCACTCCAGTTGCCGACTGGACGGAGACGCCGCCGTGCGACGATCGGAAGTTTCCGCTCCTCCCCGTGCGCAAACGCGACCTTCGAGAAATCCCCGCGCGGAATGAAATCCATCGCTCGATCGACCGTCTTTTGCGCAAGGTCGGCCCACGAGAGACTGACCGTCAGCTCCTCGGCCAGTTTGCGAAGATTATAATAAGTGGAATACTTTTCAAAAAAAGTGCTGATCCCCTCTCCTTTGGCCTTAAAGGCAATTGCGAGATTATTGGACTCATCCTCGCATTTCTCCTGTTCGATCCCGATCATCGCGATGAGATTCTCAAATTGGCGTTCGGTGCGGAAAAGGACCGCCAGAATGAGCCCGAAGGGCAAAAAGATCCATAGAAACACAGGTGTCTTGGTGATCGAAACGACGAAAAAGGCAAGCGGCACAAGAAAGACCCATAGCAGGATATTCACACCGGGCCATTTGAAGCGCCACCAGGTCGTGAACAAGGGGATCGAAAAAGCTGTCAAAAGCACTGCGATCCGCTGGAAATAGATCTCGGGAACTTCGGAGTTCTTGAGCTGGACCAGCGAGTAGATGAGAAGATAGGTGAGAAGAAAAACAGTTCCAAGGCCGAACGCAAACGCAATCTGACGTCGGGTCCGTGAGCCCATAGTTTAGATCTTTGTCACTTATGAAATAGCAACGCCTGTTTGAGGATCAAAAAAGAGCGCCTTGCTCATGTCAAACACCACCTGGAGATCTTGATTCATGGCCGCCGTATCTTGATTGGAAACGCGCACCACAAAATTGTTGGCGCCGCACGTCAAATACAGATAGATCTCGGAACCCATGGGCTCCACCACATCGACCGTTGCCGTGATCGTAAACTCCGGACGCGCGTCCTGGGCAAAAATTTTATCGTAGATGTCCTCAGGCCGTATGCCCATCGTGAGAGTTTGGCCCTTATACTGGGCAATGCGGGAATAAAAATGCGGCAAGATACGCAATTTAATGCTCCGGTCCTGAAAATAATAGTCCCCATCTTCCGCAAGGATCGTACCTTTGAGAAAATTCATCGGTGGAGAACCGATAAATCCGGCCACGAATTTATTATGAGGACGCTCGTAAAGGTTGACGGGATCCGCCACCTGCTGCACCAATCCGTGATGCATCACCACGATCCGGTCCCCGAGAGTCAAAGCCTCAACCTGATCATGGGTCACATAGATCATGGTCGATTGGAGACGATTATGCAGTTTCTGAAGTTCCATACGCATCTGAACCCGCAATTTAGCATCCAGATTACTCAACGGTTCATCAAAGAGAAAAACCTTCGGTTTGCGGACGATCGCGCGCCCCACCGCGACACGTTGGCGTTCTCCGCCCGAAAGCTCTTTGGGACGGCGTTTCAGCATTTCCATGGTCAACCCCAAGATCTCAGCGGATTCATGGACGCGTCGCTCGATTTCTTTATTCGGATAGCGGCGGAGCTTCAGGCCAAAGGCGAGATTCTCATAAACGGTCATGTGGGGATAAAGCGCGTAATTCTGGAACACCATCGCAATATCACGATTCTTCGCAGGAACATGATTGACCAGGACGTTTTCGATAAAGATTTCGCCCTCGGTGATATCCTCAAGTCCGGCGACCATACGAAGTGTTGTGGATTTTCCGCAACCCGAGGGACCGACCAACACCACGAACTCCCGGTCGGCTATTTCCAGGGAGACATTATTGACCGCGCGAACGCCGTCTTTATAGACCTTCGAAAGATTCTTTAAGGTAACATTCGCCACAGATTCCCCTTACGTACGATCAAGAAAGATATTGCAATAAAAGTCCGAGCTTCGGTTTCAAATCCTGGCGTTCGACCACCATATCGATCAGGCCGTGTTCAAGCAAAAATTCCGAGGTCTGAAAATCGGACGGAAGCTTTTGTCGGATGGTCTGTTCAATGACGCGCGGGCCCGCAAAACCCAAAAGCGCTCGCGGTTCCGCGACGATGATATCTCCCAGCGACGCAAAACTCGCCATGACGCCACCCATCGTGGGATTCGTGAGAACCGAGATAAATGAAAGTCCCGCTCCTTGATACCGCTCAAGCGCGACCGAGGTCTTGGCCATCTGCATCAAACTGAGCGCCCCTTCATACATACGCGCACCGCCCCCGGAACCAGAAACAATGATGAGCGGAAGCTTATTCTCGAGGGCGTATTCGATCAACCGGGTGATCTTTTCGCCAACCACGGATCCCATGGAACCCATGATGAAGCGGGAATCCGTCACTCCCAACGCGCAAGCTTTTCCAAGAATCTTCGCCGACCCCGTGATGCAAGCTTCTTTCAGACCGGTCTTTTTCTGGTCTTGCTTGATCTTCTCGGGATAGGCTTTGACGGCTGAAAACCTGAGCGGATCTTCCGACAGAAGATTGGCGTTGATCTCCACGAAAGAACCCTCGTCGGCCAGATGGTGTACGCGTTCCATCGCCCCCATAATGAAATGGTAGGAGCACTTGGCACATACCAGGAAATTTTCCTTGAGAGTTTTGTTGAACATGACCGCCTGACAGCTGGGACATTTTGTCCAGAGACCGGCAGGCATACTTTTCTTGCGAAGACCTTTTGTCACTAAGAGTGCGGGCGCTTGCGGCATCGGAATATTTCCCTTATTGAAGAAGCGAGATTTTCGCTGATACAAAAATGCCACGAGAGCGATCTTCCCCAAGTCCACCCCGTGGCGAATGTTACCAAAGACTTAGAGAGCATTATAAAAAAATAGCACGGAGTGTCAATTGCTTTCTTCCACCTAAGTCCCGAAATCTCCTGACTTTACAACATTTTTCCTCCGTGATATGTTCTTTTCCATGGAACCTGGCTTTCATCAGAGCCTATCTCAGAAAATGTCTCTCTCCCCGCAGATGCGTGTCTATCTGCACCTACTCCACCTCCCGGTCATGGATCTTCGTCAGGCGGTCGAGAACGCACTCGAAGAGAATCCCATGCTCGAGGAAGTTTCTCCTACATGTGAGCCCGAAGACGCTACGGCATCAACGGCAGCCACGGATTCGAACGACGAGACAACGCCGTCTTCGGAAGACGGGGCCCGCAAGGATTTCTTTACCTCCACAAACGTCCCCCTCGACCTTTCCCGGCGCAAACCTGAAGACACGCGCAGGATCAGAGACTTTCAGGAAACACTCATCACCCGCCCTGAAAGTCTCTTCGACTACCTGGAGTGGCAAGTCCATTTTCTCGATTTGGATTCATCCCAAAAAAAGCTCGCCGAGGAGATCCTCGGGAATATCGATTTGGAGGGTTATCTCAAAGCCACCTTGCAAGAGATCGCCACCGCCGCGCGAACCACGATCCCCGCCGCTGAAGAGGTCCTGAAAAAGGTTCAAAGCCTGGACCCTCCCGGGATCGGAGCTCGCGACTTGCGTGAGGCCTTATTGATCCAGTTGGAACGAAAAGGCGCTGAAGCGGCACTAGCCCGCGAGATCGTGCGGGAGCATCTCGCGCTCCTCGCGAAAAAGGACTGGAAAATGCTCGCCAAGCTTTTTTGCTCCAGTGAACCGGAGATCAAAAAAGCAGCGGCTCTCATCGCACGCTTGGATCCCAAGCCCGGCCGGAGTTTTTATGCCGAGGACGCCATGGCCGTGATTCCCGATGCCACAGTCTCGATCAAGGACGGCACCGACGACGGTCTTGAGATCGAAATCCACAACGAGTTCATCCCCGAGCTGCGAATCAACGCCGAGTACCGCAGCATGATGCGCGAGAAGAACCTGGACGATAAGACCAAGGAATTCCTTAAAACACGTTTATCAAGCGGCATGGATTTTCTAAAAGCCATTCAGCTGCGAGGCTCCACGCTCCGAGCCATCACCGACGAGATCGTCCGCGCCCAACCTCTTTTTTTCACGCGAGGATTCGCCCATCTTCGCCCGTTGCGTTTGAAGGACATCGCCGAGCGCGTGAACCTTCACGAATCCACGATCAGCCGCGCGATCCACGGGAAATATCTCAAGACCCCACAGGGCACGATCCCTTACAAAAGTTTTTTCTCGCAGAAAGTAGCGACTGAGAATGGCGAGGGAGAATCCCAAAAAAGCATCCAGGAAAGGATCCGGGGACTCATTGAAAAAGAAGACCCGCGCAAACCCCTGAGTGACTTAGCGATCGTAAGCAGTCTGAAAAATGAAGGGATCACGCTCGCCCGCCGCACCGTCGCCAAATATCGAGACATTCTCAAGATCCTTCCGACCCATTTGAGAAGACAGCGCTAACGAGAAAACTCCATTTTTTTATTTCGAGATATCCGAAAAGGCATTATGAATCACATTTGAAGCAATGGCTATCGTCGCCATATCCCCACTTCTGCGACCGCCGCTCACAAGCCCTACCAGATTCCCTTTCCGGTCGAGGATCGGCGAGCCGCTATCCCCGCCATAAAGATGAAATCCAAACTGAATTTGCAGGAATTCAGTCCGAGGTGTTCGAGAAAGCGACGATTTCAAGAGCGCGGTGATCTTCCCGCCCATAAGCGCACCGTTGTGGTTTAACGCGCGACCGATGCAATAAACCATATCCCCCGGAACCATCCGGTTGGAGTCAGCGACAGACACAGACAAAAGCGGAAAGAACGGTCTGACGGAAACAAAGGCAAGATCACTTTCTGGAAGAATACGAATGATGCGCCCCTCAAGGCGGGTCCCATTAAAAAGCTCTACGGAAATTCCAGCCGCATTTTGGACCAAGTGAGCATTGGTAACAATAATGCCACTCGCGTCTATGATCACACCACTGCCACTCCGCGAATATTTCGCCAACCGTCTTGGGTCTTGAGTCGAAAGAAGGGCTGCCACGCCGCCAGCTTTATCACCGGCCCTGACCACGCTGACGCTGCGAATAGCCACGAAAGCTTGAGAACGATCCGGTATGGGTGAAGTGGCGGCCTTGCAAACGCCAGGATTTAGCACAGCCCCAAAGAAGAGACAGGCGAACCCAAGAATGGCCCAGGACGATTTCTGATGATCCATGATTGTCATGGATGATTATTCGGCACCCCTGACACCTAACTTAAAGCGCCACGGAGCGTAAGGATAGGAGAAAAGCTGGTGGTCGGAGTCGAACCGACGACCTACGGTTTACGAAACCGTTGCTCTACCAACTGAGCTACACCAGCGAAATCATCTTAATCCTAATTCAAATAACAAGTTACAGCTTCAGCAATTCTAGGCCCTGGGGCTTCAATTGCCTTTGGTGCCCATATGGTGCCCATTTGAACATCTAAACGGCTCACCGCACTAGCCTGATGTGCCGGTGACAAATGCGCATATCTAAGAACCATATCAAGCGATTTGTGGCCCAAAATGTCCCTGATAGTGTTCAAATCAACGCCTGCCATAGCCAAATAAGAAGCCGCAGTATGCCTTAAATCATGAAAACGAAAGTCTGTAACTCCTGCATTCCTTAGAGCCGTCGAAAACGACTTTCTGGGATTATATGGAATTCCGTCAGAATTGCAAAAGATATATGAGCTTTCTGGGTGCTTACGAACTGACATAAGCGCTTCCCTTCCAGTCCTGTTAAGAGGGACATTCCTTACTTCCCCATTCTTCGTCCTAAGCAAAGTAATAAATCCCCTTTGAAAATCCACATCCCGCCACTTTAAATACTGGATCTCCGCTTTCCTCATACCTGTATTAACCGCCAAAAGCACAATGGCGCTCAATTTTGAGCCACAGCAACCGAGAAGCTTCTTCAGTTCTTCTTTTTCGAGAAATCGGGTTCTGCTATTGTTCTCTTTTTCAAGCTTGACCTTCTGAGCAGGGTTCTCCTTGGCATAGCCCCATTCAACAGCGAGATGAAACATGCATTTGAGACATGCCAATTCCCTGTTCACATAAGCTACGGACACTTTAGTTTTTCTGAACGTTTTTTCGTCACGCCTTTTGGCCTGATATTGACGCACAAGGAATGGCGTTATTTCTTGAAGATGCTTGCCCCCGAAAAAAGAGACGAGTTTCTTTATGTAGAACTTGTCCGTTGATTCCCACGAGCGTTTTTTCTTGGCGTAGGTCTCGTTGTAAATCTCCGCGAAATCCTTGAAGAGGATTTTTTTCTCGCGCTTCATATCAAGGAATTTCCCCTCAGCGATTTCTATCTCGCGCTTTTTGAGAGCTTTAACCGCAAGGGATTTGCAGGGGCCAACCTTTTCCCTGTGGCGAACCCCTTCCGCGTAATAATCGATCCAGAAATTACCGTGCTTTGGAAATACACCCATGATTCCACCTCCTCATCAAAGATGTATAATAGTATCGTATAGCGATACTATTGTCCAAGCTTATTTCTTGGGACGCCCGGGAGCAGCTCGGTTCTTCATGAAGGCATGAAGGGCTGGGGCATCTATGAGCCAGAGGGTGACTCCTTTGCGGAGCTTGGCAAGGCGACTTTTCAGGCGGCCCTGCGCAGCTAGTTTGCGGATATAAACGGCGGACAGCCCGTACAGCTCGGCTGCTTCGATTGTCGTTAAGTCGTTCCCCATAGCCCATTATGATACTCCATCTTGTTTGTTTTTGAAAAAGTTTATTACCTCCTGCTGATCAAAACGAACGTAAGCGCCAAGGCGGATAAAAGGAATCGCCTTCCGCCCCTGCCTCGTCCGTTCATAAATCCAAGACTTCGGAACATTCAAAATCCCGGCTATTTGATCCGCCGTTAGCAGCTCATGTTCTACTGATTTTGTATTTGCACTTTTCCTAAGCGACATCTGTTTCCTTTTTCACAGACGTATTCTGTGAAGCTTGTCGCTGAAGAAACAAATCTCGGCCACGCTCCAACTCTTTCTGCAGCTCATCCGTTTTAGGAAGCTTTAGGAGGTATTTTGATACGAATATTTTATTACTCATACCACCCATGGCATATTTAACGCACGCACCATGCTTATCCGAGCAAAGGATAATTCCCAAAGGGTCATTTTCCGCTTTCGGAAGAAGGTGGTCCTTTGCCCAATTGAGATAAAAGTTAATCTGACCGGCGTGTGCGTGTGAGAATCTCGAATTTTTAATTTCCAAGATCACGTATCGCGCTAACGGGATACTATATAGAATAAGATCTATCCGATAATCATCCCCGTCGAGATTAAATCTCTTTTGACGAGCGACAAAAGTGAAGCCATATCCAATCTCTAAGAGAAACCGCTCCATGTGCTGGATCATGGCGTCCTCAAGATCCGTTTCGGAATACTCATCTTTCAAATTGAGAAATTCGAGAACATAAGTATCCTTGATCTCGTCTTCAGGCCGGCTGACTATCGGATTTTCCCTAGCCTTTTTCAGAACGAGGTCTTTCCTTCTGGAAAGTGCGGTCCTTTCATAAAGCATAGCCCGAATTTCGCGGTCAAGCTGTCTCACAACCCAGCCTTCCCGGCAACATAGACTTTCATAGAAGTCTCTTTTCGGGAGATCACTGATTCGGATGAGAATGCAGTACTGCGACCACGACAAGGGCAGCACTTTGGAGATTGCGCTCTGAGCTGTTAGGAAATCCGTCCTTGGGAGAGTTCTGCCTGATTCTCCAGACGCTGTCTGGAGAATTTTACGCGACGGGTACGCCAGATAAAACTGCCTCATGAGATTCAAATTTGAATAGCCATACCCTTTTCCGTAGCGGTTCGTCAAATCGATCGACAGTGTCATCAACATGGCTTGCCCATATTCCGCCCGGATTCTTCCTTTAAGCTCATGTTCCACAATCTCCTGCCCCGTTAACCAGTAATTCGCCACCAGGGTGGCATTAATCTGGCGAACAGCTGTTTTCCGGCTCTCTTCGATCAGTCTCGAAACTCTTCCGAGGAGTTGTTTATACTCTTCGTTCCTTGGAACCAGCAAACCCTGTTTTTCAAGCTCGGGCACGAGGAACCTCCTTTACGGAAGATAAAACCTTCGTATTTTTTCTCTCAATATAAGCCCGCGCCGCGTCATACGACGCCTTGTTTCCGATATCGAACCACGCGCCGCCAAACTCAATCCCGTAGAGTTTTTCTTTGCCCGCGAGCCACGCGATGAAATCTCCGATTTTGTTGGGGTCGCGTTTTTCAATCTCGAGATATTCATAAACACGTAACCGGTAACTTCCGGGGAGGAAATATGCGCCGGTACTCACCTGAGTGGACCCCGGGTTTTCGGGTTTTTCTTCGAATTTCGTGATCCGGTGATGTTCATCCATCTCTACCACGCCGTACTCCTTGGCAAGGGATCTGTCTTTTACGTCATAAACTCCCACAAACGCCGATTCCCGGTGCCCCAGAGCAGGAAGAAGCATGAACCCAAGCGGAAAGTCGAAATAATTGTCTCCGCAAAAGACGAGGTAATCGGAACTACCGCAATAACCCGACCGCAGAGCGAGAAAAAGGTCCCGCACGGCGCCGCAGCTTTTTTCGTGCTCGCATACCCTGTTTGAAAGAATATGAACGGGTTTCACATACACGGCGGTCATTTGCCAATCAAGGAACTGACGATAGAACCGGCCGCTTGAGACCAGGATCACCTCATCCACCGCCGAAAGCATTTCCAACTTCAGCATCAAATGGTCCAGAATGGTTTTCTCTCCGATCCTCAGAAGTGCTTTCGGCAGATCCAACGTCAGTGGATAAAGCCGGGTTCCAAACCCGGCGGCTAAAATAATGGCTTTCATGTGGTTATATCCTTTCTTGATTGAATGATTTTTTCGGGAGAGTTCGTATCGATCCTGACCGACGCCAGCATCCCGTACCGGACATCTGGGGGAAGGTCCGAGAGTTCGATTTCGCAAGAGATCACGCGCCTGACTTTAAAAACTTTTTCCACCTGCTCGATCGTCCTCGGCGCAACACGAACCACCTCCCCCGTAATCCACCGCTTGGGGTAGGCATAAAAACGAGCCCGGACCTTATTCCCAGCCTTGATTTTTTTCACATCTTTTTCCAGCGCTAACAACTCAAGGAAATAGCTCTGCGGGTCCGCCATCTCGAGCACGAGATCCCCTTCCCTGAAGAATCCACCGAGACGATCTTTGGGATCGTTCAGAAGAACCCCGTCAAAAGGAGCCTTTAGCACCAGCGCTTCGATCCTTTCCTTCAGAAAGCGAATCTCTCCTTCGAGAGACTTTATTTCCTGCTCCTTCCCAGCGAGCTCTTCCCGGACATCCAGAAGTTCAAAATCCGCTTTTTCGCAAGTATCACGGCCTACAGCGCCGTTCTCATACAGAATGCCCATTCGCTCCTTTTCTTTTTGCAGGAATTCCGTGCGGTTCTGTAAACGGACTTTATCGTGACTCGCGATCTCAAGAGACTGCTCTTTCTCTTCCAGGTTTCTTACGATCTGCGGATTTTCGAAACGAGCGATGACCGCTCCTTTTTTAACCGAAGCGCCTTTTTCATAATGCAGCTCTTTTAAAATCCCCGGGCTCGTAACCTCGAGTTTCACGAACTTCGAGGCTTGCAACACCGCATCCCCTTGAATGCCCCCTCTCGGCCAGAAAAAGAAAACACCCGCGCATAATCCGGCCATCCAAACCAGTCGCCGCCATCCCGCGTTTTTCTTTTCCGCCTTTTCCTCAAAGAGCATCGGTTCTTCGGTCGGTGCATTTTCTCGCATTTTTTCCGAGGTCTTCACATCGTTCATATTTTTTGCCTTTCTTTGGATTAGATCCATTGCCGCCACCTCTCAGGGATGGTTTTCGAGGTCAGATAAACCGTAAGGATTGAAAGACTGAGACTTGCGAGAAACGGAGCTGTCTGCCACACGAAATACGGGGTCTTGAAACTGCAAAAATAGAATCCGTAGAAACCGAGCGCCGTACCAAGCCAGAGATTCCGAACAACGCTTCCGATGTTAATCTTCGTGAACGGGTCTTTTTTCATAGGGCTCCATTGAAGCTTCCTGATCGGAATCGTGATCATATCGAGAGGAGCGTAGACGAAATTATTCAGCGTGATCAGCATGGAAAAAACGGCTTCGTAGAAGAACGATCTCAAATCGCGCCAGGTCTTCAAGATCGTCACTTTGTGAAACACGACCACGATAAAACTGAAGAAAAGCACCCCCATGAGAACGCTATTGGTGCAAAAGCCGAACCAGATCGAATCGATCTCAAAATGGATGAGTTCTCCGACCGGCTCCGAATGCGCAAGGACTCCCAGAATCACCCACAGGAAGAACACGAGGTCTGCCCAATAAACATAAATGCCGTAGAAGGCGAGAAACCGGGACGCAAGACTTATCCCTGGCTTCAGTACAAGCGGAGTACCTTGCAGTGTCCCCTGCGACCAGCGCCGGGAACGGGCCCTTGCTTCCAGGTAATTCGTGGGTGCCTCATCAAAAGCATGCACGTCCGGGCAAAACGCGACTCGATATCCCATCTGATCCAGAAGTACCGTATCCCAGTTATCATGAGAGAGCAGTCCCTTGGGAAGCCGGATTTTTTTGAGAAGCACAGCGCGGGCAAGGTGATGATGCCCGAAGGATATCGTTCTTCCGAAGACGGCTTGAAACGCCGTAAAACTGAATCGCTGGGAGAGCTCCGCTCCAATTTTCTCAAGACGCGCGTACCAGGTCGCGGCATGCGCGATTTTGACAAAGGCCTGAAAAATGGCGATATCCCGGTTTTCAGGATGAAGGGCTTTCTTCAGAAGCTTTAAGAGTGTCCCCTTTGGAACCATACCGTCCGCATCGCATATATATAGAAGAAGGTATTCAGGATGCGTGTGCAGGAACTCGGCAATATTGCCTTGTTTTCGCTCCACAGGCTCTTTCCTTCTTCTGTAAAAAACGCGGCCCGGATGTTGTTCCTGG
>JAZDJU010000004.1:0-3278 GCA_043803685.1 Candidatus Omnitrophota bacterium | reverse complement strand
CTTTGGCATGGATCTGGGCGCCGAGCCTCCCGAAATCCCAGATGTTCCATTTCCCGGAAACACCCGCCATCACGCGATCGGTGTTGACATAAATATCCCGGTTAAGGTCCCATTTGGCGGCAAGATTCAAAGTGGGCCATCGCTCCGCCCGAAGCATTTTCTTTTCGAATTCCTTCTCCTGGATCTGAAGACCCGTAATCTTATAAAGCGGGTCGTGCTTACGGCTTATTTCGAGGTAGGCACTCGCATCCTCCGAAAGCTCCGGGATCTTCCCCAGAGGCTCAAGTTCGAGGGATTCCTGTGCACCCATAGCAACCGTCTCCATCAAGAGCCCGAGATAATAGTCGTAGGATTCCTTGTGCTTGACGAGTCCAGTTTTAGATTTCTGAAGCAAGGTTTCAACGCGCATAAGCTCACTGCGAGTAACAACCTCTTTTTGAAAAAGTGTGGACGTTCGTTCAAACGCCCCAGAGAGTTCCTTAATCTCTCCCTGTGCGATCCTCGTTAATTCCTTCTCCTCCAAGACCTGCGCGTAGAGAATCCGCACGTAAAGATTGAGGTCGAGTTTTGCCTCCTCAAATCTGAGGGATTCGCTTTCAACCCGAGTCTTCTGCTTTTTCTTGTTAAAGACCGACTTCCCGCCCTCAAAGATCGGCTGTTCGAGGGATGCGTCAACGTAACCAACCGTTTTGCTTCCACCCGTTGCGACCGCCCCAAAATACTCGGTCCCAAACTTTGGGAAAAACTCCGCTTGAGCTCCTTTGTAAAGGGCCTTTTCTTTTTCGAGACGTTCGATCGCGAGTTTCACCTTCGCGTCTTCCTGAAGCGTCCTCGATATAGCCTGCTCAAGCGTCAGAAGACTGCCGAAATTTTCTTGCGGCAATTCCGGCACCGCTAAAACCGTCCGGGCAGTCATAAGTCCCGCTAACAAAAAAACTGCAACATGGTAAATCTTTTTATTTTTCTTCATTCGGTTCCCCCGATCAGGGAGGCCCTGTCCCATCTCTGGAACCGGGCTTCCCTGAATTTGGTTTGAGTTCTACTTTTTCGCGATCTTCTCGCTGATTTTCTCGATCCCTTTGAGGAAATCCCCCCATTTGGATTGCTCGATCACAAAACCCTGCCGGGTCGGACGAATCTCGCCTTTCACTACGCCGAACACCCTGAAATCCACACGACGCCAGCCCTTCCTTTCGGAAACCGTGATCCGGAGTTCCCCTTCCTTGACCGGAACCACGCCCACGACTTCATCCTTAAATTCCGTTTCTTTGTTCGCTTTCTCCATTCCCTTTTTCCTTTCGTTTTTAGGTTGCCTCAAGAAGAATTACTTGGATGGACGTATCAGTCTCCACAGTGACCGATTCCTCGGTTTTGACACTGCGAAGATCCTGAGCCGCCTGCCCTGTAAGATTCGTGGCAAGGTTGACCCGGAGCTGGTCTTCAAGGCTGTAAGGGCTCTGCCCCGACCCCCCGACAAAGAGGCTAGCGCCTCCCAGGAGCGTTTCCCCAATCGCCTTGAGAGTTTTCATATCCCGGTGTTTATCAACCTTGCCCTTTATTCCCCCGGACCCATCTTCAGATAAGGCCATCGCCCGAACGCGCATTTCGCGGCCGTCCGGGAAAATCAAAGTCTCGAATTTGACGTTGATGCGGTCGAGGGTTTTAAGAACGCTTGCTTCCCCCAGGAACTTCGAATCCTTGGGGATCACGACTTTCTCCTGCCACTTAAAATCCCGGATCACCTGCGCGATCACGGGCGCTGCCACGTTAAAACTGAAAATGCGGTTTGAAAGACGCGCGGGGATCTTCGTTCCGGAAGGAAGTCCTAAAAGCTTTTGCTTGCCGCGAGGCTCTTCTGGACGAGAGCCATGGTTTTCCGTTTTTACAGGCGTCTCGACGTAAACTGCAATCTCGGTCGCGTAATTCCTTTTCTTAACGGGCAAGGGTTTCCTGATACCCTCGAGATCCTTCACCCTTTTGTCATCTTTTCCGGCAGCGGCAATGGCACGGTCCATCGCCGCTCCCGTAATCATTTGAGGAGTCTCTTCCTGGCGCACAGGAACCTGCCTTTTCGGTGCGGAGGAACCGTAATAAACGACTAAGACGATGCTCAGGATCACCGGCCCGCCAATACCAACAAGCCATTTGAACCGGGGCTTCGTCCAAGACTCCTGTAAAGAGAATTTCTTCTGCTCTTCCGGAGTGAGTTCGTCATCAAACTCCTTTTCCGGAGCATGGGATGTTGTCTTGTTTTCAGATACCCCTGCCTTTGCGGACTCGTCAACTCCAGCAACAGGACTGCCGGGACCTGATTCCACCTCCGGTTTTACTGACTGGGGATCTTCCTTTAAATTTGAGTTTTCTTCTGCGTTTTCACTCATGATTTAGTTGAGCCAGGCGAAATCCTTGATCTCCATCGCCCGGGTTCCTCCTTCCTCTTCGATTTTGAAAACAGGTTTCTCATTTTTGCCAAGGCTGCGGAAATCAAACGCAAGAACACCGTAAATGTAACTGTCCGGAGCGATCACATTCTCAAGGGAAAGCTCGCTTTGAAATTCGATCCGCCCCGTGTCGTGTTTCGTTAAAAGCCGTCTTTCTTCCGTAATCACACCGGCGAAGACCCTCGCGACCTTGTACGGGATCTTCGAATAATTGAGGATGGAAAACCGGAGATAGGCCTTATCGCCCACTTGGGAGAGCGATAGAAGGTTGACTTGAACACCGTCTTTTGCTTGGGATGCCTTCAAGGGAACGCTCCGGGACTGCGCGGTGATCTTCTCCTTCAGTTTCGTTTCAGACAGCTCGTCCGCTTTCTTCTCCAGTCCCTTTTCTTTCGCCTTAAACTCCTTTTCAAGTTCGCGGTGCTTCTCCTCGATTTTTTTGTCAAACGCGTTTTGAACGAGAATTTCGTCATTTTCCGGCAACCGGAAATCGAGCACGAAATCCGCGGAGTCAGGTGCCCCCACGGAAACGTCAAAAGCAAGTCGCCCGGAACTTGTCACGATCACGAGATTCGTCCTGGCGTCTTTTTCGTCCGAGACCGGTTTGATGAGGACTTGGGTGTCATAAACCCCGACCTTGAAGAGTTCCTGATCCCCGATGAACACCTTGAGCGCTTTCTCCGGCAGATCGATCGTGGAAACGTAGCCGATCGCGGTCTGAAGTTTGAAAACAACGCCGGAACGCATGGTGACCTTGTAAATGTTTCTGCTGGAAAGTCTCAGTTTGTTGAAATCCTGCCTCCCTTTTAAAACAGTCGCGGCATCCTCTTGAGGAGG
>JAZDJU010000003.1:0-2705 GCA_043803685.1 Candidatus Omnitrophota bacterium | reverse complement strand
AAGGATTTTCTCTACGAACTGGTTGTTTCGACGTTCCTCACCCTGAACAATGTTTTCTACACGCCTCTGGACATCGCAAGCATCCCGCTCGGGAAACTTCACTGGAAGCCCATGGCGAAAGATCCTTTCGCCAAGGTGAACCTTCAAAATTCCGCGAAGGTCCTTTGGCCGGGGACCGCGGCGGGTCTCTTGGGTCTTTATTTCTGTTTGTTTCTAACGCCTTACTTCATCTGGCAGGCGACGCCCCTTTTGACAAGCCTGATCCTTTCCATTCCCGTTGCGTACTGGACCGCAAGGCCGGTTCCGGAACGGTGCAAGGCATGGATCTAATTCAAATAAGGAGAGATCAAGAATATGACGCAGAAAGAAATCCATACTCAGGAAAAAGAACCCGCTCTTTTTGAAGAGAAAAAAGAACCTTCTAAAAAAGGGAGGGTGAAGATCTTGGTTTTCGTTCTGGCCGTTCTTTTAGGGGCTTTCTTCTGGCCAAAACCGGTCATTAAGGGGGAAGCCATCCTGCAGGCGGAGCGGTTCGCGAGGATCGGTCTTTCCAGCCCCGGAATGCTCAAGGAACTTCTTTACCAGAAGGGTGACCGGGTGAAAAAAGGGGAAGTGATCGCCCGCTTCGAGAATCTAGATATCAAGCAGCGTTTGGAAGAGAAGAAGCTCGCTCTTGAGATTTTACAGCTGGATAAGGATCGGCTTGCGAAGAAGGCGGGGTTTCTGACGCAGGAGAAGGACCGCAGCAGCATCCTCTTTGAGAACGGAGTGATCGGACAGACGGAACATGAACGCTCCGTTTATGGACTTGAGGAGTTGGAGCAGACGGTTTCGATCAAGACGAAAGAAATGGAATCGGTCGAGGCTGAGATCGGTTTTCTCAAAGTCCAAGTGGAAGCTTTGGTGCTCAACGCGCCGTTTGACGGGATACTGCTTACGGACCCGAGCGAACAGATCGGAAGCCCGCTTAAGGAAGGCGAATTCGTGCTCGAGTTCGCGGATCCGGAGACCTATTTTCTTGAGATGCTGATCCTCGAGATCATGATCCCGAAAGTTTCGCTCGGTGATCCGGTAAAAGCGAAATTTAGCGCATTCCGCGGCAAAACCTTTTCGGGGGAAGTGATCCGCATTGCGCCGCGGGCAAGGGACGAAGTTGAAAAGGTCTTCAAGATCAAGCATGTCGTCGCTTGCGCGATCCGTCTTAAGGAAATGCCTCCTGACATCAAATACGGAATGCGGGCGGAGGCGGAGATAACGCCCGCGAAGGACGGGTGGCGGAAATGAATCCCGTAGAACTGCATGAGGAGAACGACCGGTCGTTTGAAAGCGAGCTTGCGATGCTCTTTCACAAGGTGAGCGATGGGCGGCGGATACAGGATTTGAGAGTGTCTTTAAATTCAGTCAAGGAAAGCATGTGCTGGTGTCTGCCAATCCAATTCGAACCCCAGGAGGAATCTTTCACTCTATGAAAGCTATCATTCTCGCCGCCGGTTTTGGAACAAGACTCTATCCTCTTACGCGGAATATCCCCAAGGCTCTTTTAAAGCTCGGGGATAAGACTTTGCTTGATCATCTGGTTGGGAAGCTTGATCGTTTTCCGATCATTGATGAGATCGTCATCGTTAGCAGTAAACGCTTCTACCAAAATTTCAAGAGATGGAAGAAAGAAGCCTTCTATCAAAAGCCGATCCGCATCATTCATAACGGGGTTAATGATCCGGAAAAGCGCCAGGGGACTGTGCGGGACCTGGAGTTGGCGCTTAGACCGTCCAAGGGAACGCCGGAGAGTTTTCTTGTCTTTTGCGGGGATAATTATTTCGACTTTCCGATTGGGTATTTTCTGCTGCCGTGTCTGGGACATTCGCGGTGCACATTCATGGGCCTTTATGATGTCGGGGAGAAGGCCTTAGCGTCCCAATGCGGTGTGTTTGAAATGGGCGAGACCGGAAAGATCATCCGCTTTGACGAGAAACCGACCGCTCCGGTCTCTACGAAGGTGAGTGTGGGCGTTTATTACATGTCCCCGGAGGCACGCCTCAGACTTCGTGAGTACCTCGATATCGAAAAACGGAACCCTGACCGCATTGAAGATTTCTTTGCCTGGTTGACTGACAAGGAACCTGTCTTCGGGGTGGTTTTCGAAGGGGCCTGGTTTGACATTGGCAGTAAGGAATCTTATGAAGAAGCTACGAAACATGTTTCCCGTGCGCCGATCCGTTAAAGCGCTTATTTCATTCGCTATTCTTGCGGCGCTGAACGGCTGCGGAACAACGCCGGTGCCTCTTCCTGTCTTTTCGGGGGATGCTCGCGCCGAACATGTTAAATCCGTTGCTCAGGCTCCGCCTGACCACCTTGGGATCGTGATGAAGTGCATCGCGGAGAACCTCGAGGAAAATGCCGGACTCAAGATCGCCGGAGTGATTACGGAAGAGGGGGAATCGCCGTATGTTTTTGCGGCTCCTGAGAAGTTGGGTGGATTACTTGTGATGCGAATCAAGGAGATCAGTATCGCTGACCCATCCTCTGGGATCCGGCTGACGCTGCAATTAAGAGTGTTCGATGGCTTGGGCGAACATATTTACACCAGAAGCATTACGGGTGTCTCCGGGGCTAACCCGCCCCAAAACCTGAATCCCGGCACCGAAGAGGCGCTCCGGGCTGTCACGAAGGATATTCTCCGCCAATACGCCAAAGATCCCGCTCTT
>JAZDJU010000002.1:0-2778 GCA_043803685.1 Candidatus Omnitrophota bacterium | reverse complement strand
TTTTCTAAGCATTCCGGTTACTTCAAAATCGTAAAGAAACGGCTCGGTGGTCGGAACTCGCTCTTGAAGAAGAAGTTCAGTTGATTTAAACATCGGCTCCGCAAGAAAACGTCTTTGCATAGGGCGGCCCAGAAGCACATAGGCCAGAGACAACAAACTCATGCCCTGATGATGCGCCATGTAGGATTTCACGATCGCCCGGGTTTCATCCGGAGCAAGGCGCGCGGGTGTGTAATCAATCGCTTCGTAAAGGCCGTAGGTCCCTGCGGCCCCTTCCCCGGATAAACGCTCGAGATTTTCGCAGGCCTTCTCCGGCTCCACCATCAGGGCCAGCATTGAAGCGTATGGGGCCACGACCAAATCCTCCACAAGGCCCCGCTTGAAACCCATATCCGGGACTCCGAACGAATGATATTGGTATACCATGTTCGCGTCGATCTTATTGTAACCGGACTCTGATATCCCCCAGGGAATATTGTTCTTGGCCGCATACCGAATCTGACCGCTGACCGCGGCCTTATAGGTCCGGTCCAGCAGACTCCCCGCATAGGTCGGCATCACCAATAGAGGCATGAGATATTCAAACATCGACCCGCCCCAAGAGACTAGAACAGGGTCTCCTTCGAATTTTGCGATCATCCGGCCGAGCTTGAACCAATGATCCTGAGGCATTTTCCCTTGGGCGATCGCAACAAAACTGCAAAACCGGGCCTCGGACGCCAGAAGGTCATAACAACCCCGATCCACCTTGTGCTCGCTGACATTGTATCCGATGGAAAGAAGGTGGGTGCCCTTATCATATAGGAATTCATATTCGATGTTTGAGATTTCGTTACACCGCAGCACGATATAATCGATCGCTTCGATCCTTTCGGCGGAACGTGTCCCGGCATCCTTGATCGTGTCTCGAAGTTTCAAAAACCATTCGTAGACCCTTTTCGACTCATCATCCATGACACGCATGGCCCCCGTGATCTCCTCGATAAGCGGGACCAGCTTCTGCTCAAGCCTCGCCACTTCCCCAAGCGCGGGGATCTCGTCCAAATACCGCAGAGACTCCCGGAGCTGAACAAGCCGCTCCTGCTGCTCCTCATCCCCCCCGTCCCACATCCCCGGCATTTCCGGCGCGAGCAAGATCCAGGGAGCGATAAAAGACATATCCTCTAGAAAGTCGTAACACTGCCGCTCGAAGGCGCGAGCCCATTTTTTACCTTGCTCATAGTATTTCTGATCCAAACCCGTTAGGATCTTTGAAATATCCGTTGAAAGCTGGCGCAAAAACGTATAGATCTCCGAAAGGCGCGCGGGAGAAATCTTACTTTTTTCCTGAAATTGCTCGATCCTTTCGTAAACCCCCCGAAGGGATCCGCCGATACTGCTCTTTTGGCTTTTCTCAAGCCCCGTCACGCTTTGAAGAAGTATCTCCAGGGTATCTCCAAGTCCGTCAAATATCTTCCCGGAGATGATCTTCTGAGAATTCATTTCCGCCAACCCCGAGCGCAGGACTATCAAATGACCGGTCAAATTTCCGCTATCTACCGATGAGACATAAAGAGGAGCCAGAGGCTTAAGTGTCTGGGTATCATACCAGTTGTAAAAATGACCCCTGAACCTTTCCATAAGATTCAGGGTGCTGAATGTTTTTTCCGTCCTGTGGAACATCATACCCATCGAAACATAACCAAAATCATAAGCCGTTAAATTCACAAGAAGCAATAAGCCGATATTCGTTGGCGAAGACCTATGGGCCAAGACGCTGACCGGCTCTTCCTGAAAATTGTCCGGCGGTAACCAGTGATCCTTCTCGGTCACAAAATTCTCAAAGAACGCCCAGTTCCTTCGGGCAAGTTTCCTGAGAAAAAGGGTCTGCGCTTTGGAAAGCAGGATCTTCCGGGGAATAGAGGGTTGACTGATCCCATAAGCCACCGCGGGAGAAACGAACCACAAACTTAAAAAGATCAAAGCCAATCCGTCGAAACGCGGGAATAACACCAGGAAACACAGCAGCAGCAGAACAGCGGCAACCGGCGCGAACAGCATGCTCTTGTAGCAGCCTGAGATATGATTCGACATGGAGACTTCCGCTTCAAGGAAGGTCCTCCATTTCAACAAACGCCTGCGTGACACAAACATTCTCCACAAAGTCCGCACGATCGCATCCAAACAATAGAATGCCTCGTGCAGCAAAAAAACAAGCGAGAAAAAGAACCGGAGCGTGTTCTTCTTAAATGAGGATAACACCGATCCAAAATGGGTCTTGAAAGTCAAATTCTCGGATTTCTTCAGAGCCTCCGCCAAGGACATCGGCACGAGGGGAAAACCGAGGAGAGCGATAACGAAAGCCGACCATATCCAGGACGGCTGAAAAAACATCCATCCTAATAAAAGCAGCAGAACTGTCGCTAAAGGAACGAGACTGCGCCTCAAGTTATCCGCGATCTTCCATTGCGACAGGAAAGAAATCGGATTTTTGATTTTTACGTCATTGGGACCGCGGACCGAAACGAACAGCCAGGGAATGATCTGCCAATCTCCGCAGATCCAACGGTGCCTGCGGTTTGAGTCCTTAAGATACCCCGAGGGATACCCCTCGTAGAATTGGACATCCGTCACAAGCCCCGACCGGGCGTAACACCCTTCCAAAAGATCATGGCTCAATATAAAATTTTCCGGAAAACGGCCTTCCATGGATCTTTCAAACGCATCCACATCATAAAGCCCTTTCCCGATAAAAGACCCTTCAAAGAAAAAATCCTGGTAAACATCGGACACCGCTTT
>JAZDJU010000001.1:0-35780 GCA_043803685.1 Candidatus Omnitrophota bacterium | reverse complement strand
CTGGAAGGCTTTTATTCCCGCTTAAAATCCAACTACCAGAGGCATCGCGGCTTATCGAAACAACACAGATTGAGCTACCTTAATTGGTATTGTTACTTCCAAAATAGCAACACTTTTTGACTATTACACCCGCAATGACAGATTAGTGAACCCCTTCCAAGACCCGGTTCTAGAACCCGGTCTTGGAATCGGGGGGTGGATAAAATGGAAAAGCTTCTGTAGACTGACGGCGTTGAGTGAACAAGGAAGATTGCCGCGCCCCACAAAACGGGGCTCGCAATGACAGATGCAAAAAAGGAGGCGACATGGAAGAATCCAAGGAAGTGGTGAAGGAAGAAAAATCGAAATGTTGCTGTTGTTCGACGGTTCTGGGAGTGGCTGTGATCGTCTTGGCCTGGTGGAAGGTGTCCTGGGCGCCAATCGCATTGACGGTTCTTGGAGCGATGATCATTGTCAAAGAGCTTATCGGTAGCTGCGTTTGCAAGGGCAAGGTCTGCAAATCCTGAGAAGATGAAATAAAGATCATAGTTGTTCGCTGCCTGGGAATTCGGCATACTCCAGAGAGTTTTGGAAACAAAAAGTTCTTAAAAAACAAGGGAGGGTGTTCCATGAAGAAGATTCTTTTAACGGCTTTGTTCCTTGGATCTGTGGCGATGGGCGTGACCGGTTGCGCCAAAGAAGAAATGCCCGCGCAGAATGAATCCGTGGCGGTTGTTGAAACGCCGGTCAAGGTCGCCGCGGCAGTGGACTCTGCGGCTTCGGCGGTTTTGGACGCGGCTACGGGCCCGGATGCAAAAGCTGTCGCGGGGAACGTGACTTCTGCGATGCAATCCTCAGCGCAGGCTGTGGCTCGGGAAACAGGCACTATTGTTGGTGGTGTGATGGCTTCAACCCAGACCGCAACCCAGGACGGGGTCCGTGCGGCGAGTGCCGTTGTGGGTGGCGTGACTTCGGCGGCTCAAGCTTCGTCTGAGGCGAGCGCTTCGAATGAAGACGCGACTGTTGCGAACGAAGGGATGTAGCCAGAGCCTCTTCCCGCTGTTTCGTAAGGCCCTGTTCAGGCTGCGGGAGGTTCGTTTTAACGAAGATCACGGTCGTTTGAAGAGCGAGATTGCCACGTCGCAAAAATCGCTCCTCGCAATGACAGAACAAAATGGAATCAGGGTGTTATGAACATTGATCTTGTGCGGAAAGTGGACCAGGGGGTGGGGACCCCGCTCTGTTTTTTGTTGAGTCTGCTGGAACGTGCCCTCAGGATGTTTCGTCCGCCTTTGGCGCAGTCTCTCGCGCCCAAGAAGATCCTCTTCCTCAAATTCTCCGAGCTTGGCGCTATTGTGCTGGCCTATCCTTTAATGGCTCGCGTCAAACGCATGTGTCCCGGGGCCGACCTTTATTTCGTGACCTTTGAGCGGAACCGCGAACTCCTGAAGCTCATGAACGGTCTTGTTCCGGCAAAGAACGTTTTCCTTGTGCGGGAAGACCCTCTGGGGTTTGTCTGGGATTTCCTCGCCGCTATTTTCCGGCTCCGTGGACAGGGGATCGATGTCATTTTTGACCTGGAATTTTTTTCCCGTGTGTCCGCGATCTTTTCATATTGTGTCCACGCCCCGAAAAGGATCGGGTTTCACCGGTACACGCTCGAGGGACTTTACCGCGGCGATCTTTTGACCCATCAAGTTCTCTACAACCCGACCGCGCATATCACCAAGAACTACTTGGCCATGGAGTCCGAGGTCGGGGCGCCTCAGAAAAAAGAGCCGCAAGTGTCGCAAACGATCGATCCTAAAGATCTCATTTTTCCTGAATACGCCTCACAGGAGACGGTGCGCCAGTCGGTTCTTGAAAAATTACGTGGGTTCGGGATCGACTCCGGGAAAAAAAAGATATTTCTCATGAACGCTGGAGAAGGCATGTTGCCACTCCGGGAGTGGCCGATCGAGAACTTTGTCGCGCTGGCCAAGCGCATTCTCGAGAATAAGGAACATGCCCTTGTGATCGTGGGGACCTGCAGTGCCGAAAAAAAATCGACACAACTGGCCTCCGCGGTGGCGGACCCGCGTTGCGTGAACCTGATCGGACAAACGACCCTCGAGGAATTGCTGGAGTTATTCACCATGTCCCACAGACTGATCTCGAATGATTGCGGCCTCGCGCACCTCGCGATGCTGACGCCGGTCCGGACAGTGACGATCTTTGGCCCCGAGAGTCCCAGGATCTTCGGATCCCTGTCCGAGAGCGCGCGCGTGGCCTACGCCGACTGGCCGTGTTCACCATGTCTGTCGGCCCTGAACCACCGCGATTCCGCCTGCCGCTTCAATCATTGTCTTCACGCGATCAAGGTCGAAGATGTGTTTCGCGTCGTTTGCGCGAACCCCTAAGAATCGATGACGACCTGCGAAGTCCTCCCTGGGCGGTGTAAGGCCAAAACTTATCTGATCTTCCTGATTCTGATCACTGCTTTTGTCTATTCGGGTTCACTCGCGAATGGTTTCGTGTGGGACGACTACGCGGTGATCGTCGATAATGGTTTTATTAAATCCTGGAAAAATCTTCCGGAGGTTTTCAGTAAGGCCTACCTGACGCCTCTCGCGCAGGTCGGACAGCCGGGGGTCCCGGGTTCCGGGGAAGTGACCTACCGGCCGCTCGTGACCCTGACGTATTTTTTTGATTATGCCGTCTGGAAGCTCAACCCGTTCGGGTATCATCTTACAAATCTTCTGCTCCACACGGCGAATGCCTGTCTGCTCTTTGTGTTCCTGGGCCTTCTCCTCGCGGACAAGCGGCTCGCGTTCCTGGCGGCGCTCGTCTTTGCCATTCATCCCATTAATTCCGAAGCCGTTAGCGTGGTGTCGTTCCGGGAGGAGTTGCTGGCTGTTTTCTTCGGTTTGTCCTCCATGATATTTTTCATCCGGAAAGACCGCGCTCCGGACTCGCAAAAGAGGCGCGACCATTTCGTTTCCCTGGCGCTGTTTTTCCTGGCGCTTTTTTCGAAGGAGATGGCGGTGACGTTGCCGCTCCTTTTGATCCTTTGCGACTATTTTTTTGTTTTTAATTTTAAAGGACGGGAGCTCCTCAAACAGTCGGTGTCCCGCTACGGAGCCTACTTCGCGGTCCTGTTCTTTTATCTCCTGGTTTGGATGACGATGAATGGCGGCGAAAAACTCGGGGCGTCGGTTCCTTTCCCGGGAGGAAGTTTTTATACGAATGGGCTCACGATGTCGAAGATCGTCACGATTTACCTCGGGTGGCTTTGTTGGCCGGTGGGAATTCACGTGGCGCTCGCCGGGTTGGAACCTGTGCTTCCCGTTATGACGATCCTGAGCGCAGAGGCGATCGTTTCATGCGCGGTCCCGGTCTTTTGCGTGGCGCTCGCCTGGGCGCTCCGGAAAAAGGCGAAGGAAATATCGTTTTCCATTTTCTGGTTCTTTATCGCGTTGCTTCCCGTCCTGAACATTATTCCTCTCTCTTGCATTATGGCGAGCCGCTTTCTGTATATTCCCATGATCGGTTTCGCGATCGCGTTGCCTTGCGCGCTTCTCCGGTTGGCGGACCTGAAGCACGGGCTTCCTTTGAGTGGGGTGCTTACACGATGCGCCAAGGGTTTTCTTATCATGATGATCGTGTTTTTTATGTTGCTGACGTTCCTGCGGAACGGGACGTGGAAGGACAATGTCTCGCTTTGGAGCGAATTCGTGGAAAGTTATCCTGACTATCCCGTGACCCACACGAACCTCGGGGAGGAGCTCGACTTGAGGGGACAGTTCGGTCCCGCGGTTCGCGAGTACAAGACAGCGCTCTCTTTGAATCCTCAGGGGGCTGACATCTACGGTCGCCTGGGTTTTATTTTCGGGAAGAAGGGTTACTACGCTCAGGCGATCGAATATTTCAAGAAAGCGATCACAATCGATCCTAAAGGCCTCGATTTTTACTACAATCTTGGAGTCATGGGCGTGAAGTCGGAACGGTGGGGTGAGGCTCGCGGCGCGTGGACGAAGCTGGTGGAGTTGGACCCGAAAAGCAAACGAAGTGATCTTGTAAGACAGCTTATCCAGGCACTGCCCTCGGAGTCTCATCTTTGAGTCGTGCCGGAGCCTCCAGTGCGGGAGGTGAATTGTCGATACCCAAATCGATGGAAAACACAACCGTTCCCGAAAAACCCAAGGACAGAAACCAGATTCTCTTTGAAGAGTTCCTGAACTACCTTTCCGTAGAAAAGGGGCTGGCCCAGAACACGCTCGACGCCTACCGTCAGGACCTTTCGCATTACGACGCGTTCCTCAAGAAAGAAAACGTCACGGACTGGAGCAAGGTGACGCGGACACACATCCTGAAATTCCTGAACGCGGAAAGCAAACGCGGCCTCGAATCTTCCTCGATCGCCCGAGGGCTTGTCTCGGTAAAGCTCTTTCACCGTTTTCTTACCAAGGAGCGCTACGTCACTGACGATGTCACAAGTGTTCTGGAGTCGCCGAAGCTCTGGAAGAAATTGCCGCATTTTCTGACCGCGCAAGAGATGGATGGCCTTCTCAAGATCCCGGACGCTAAGACTTCCGGAGGCATTCGTGACCGGGCGCTCCTCGAATGTCTTTACGCCACCGGCATGCGGGTCTCGGAGATCACGGAGCTCACGGCGGAAAATGTGTATCTCGACAACAAGTTCATCAAGTGCCGCGGCAAGGGGAGCAAGGAGCGGCTCGTCCCTATTGGAAGTGTGGCGGTCGCCGCTTGTCAGACTTATCTCACTCGCGTCCGCGCGAAGCTGAAGACCAAGACCGGGCATTTCTTTCTGGGCAGGAGCGGGAAGGGGCTCTCGCGGCAATTTGTGTGGCAGATGATCAAAAAGTACGCGCGGCTGGCGGGTATTACCAAGGATATTACGCCGCACACCTTCCGGCATTCTTTTGCAACCCATCTCTTGGAGCGCGGCGCGGACCCGCGCGTCGTCCAGGAGCTTCTCGGCCACGCCGACATTTCCACGACCCAGATCTACACCCACGTTTCCGGGAACCGCCTCAAGTCTGTCCACGCGAAATTCCATCCGCGAGGCTGAGGAAAAGCGGGCCACGCACCACGTACCACGAACCACGTGCCACGCACCACGTTCTTTCGTGTCCCTTGGCTCTTGGCCCGTGGCCCTGGATTGTGATATACTCCCGCCCGAGGTGACTCCTATGAAAAAGCTAGCAACCATTGCAGTATTGGGCATGTTGTTTTTTTCAATGGCGCTTCCGCTTTTGTGGGCCATTGACGACGAGGCGACAGAGACGGGGATGAGCGGCACCAAACAGGATTTTTCCGATATGGAAAAAACCCTCAAACAGGACCGCGTGGACACGCTTGACCGGCGTCTTTCCGACATGGAACAGGCGAACCGGTTCCTGGCGGAACGCGTGAAAATGCTTGAGAAATCGGTGTACGATCTGAAGGACAAGGTCGATCGTCGTTTTTAAATAGTGCGGTTTTTGGCGGGTTTCCCGGTCGTTGGATTTTCCGGAAGGGCTATATCTTGTGTCCGTTGACATTCCATAGGGGCACAGATATACTCCGTTTGTTTTTATTTCCCCCGCAATTTGTTTTTCAATCGTAGTTTTGATCTGTCACGGGGCACGTGTTTTCTAAGGCGCCTTAAAGATCGATCGAATATAAGACATATATCAGGGCGCTATCGTCTAGCCTGATCTAGGACGCTGCCCTCTCAAGGCAGAAACACGGGTTTAAATCCCGTTAGCGCTACCATTAAAGTAATTTGTGAGGAAAGACGCAAGATTCGAGTTCTTAACTTTTCATTCTTAACTCTTCACTGAGGTTCGTTATGATCAGTCGTTACTCACGCCAGGAAATGGCGAAGATCTGGACAGAAGAGAACAAGCTTCAAAAGTGGCTGGAGGTAGAGTTGGCCGCGCTGGAAGGGCTTGCGCGTTACGGTTATATTCCCAAGGATGTTCCCGCCAAAGTCCGTGCCCGCGCGAAATTCAGCGTCGAGCGCGTGAAAGAGATCGAAAAGGTCGTCAACCACGACGTCATTGCTTTCCTTACTAATGTTTCCGAGAACGTCGGTCCCGTGGGCCGTTATGTGCACTTTGGCCTGACCTCCTCCGACATTCTGGACACCGGACTTTCGCTCCAGGTCCAGGAAGCCTCGGACATTCTTATCCGTGAACTGAAGAAACTTATTTCCCTGCTCGGGAAAAAGGCCAAAGAATACGCCAACACCCTGATGGTCGGTCGCTCTCACGGCGTGCACGCTGAACCCATTACGTTCGGGATCAAGATGGCGCTTTTTCATGAAGCCTGCAAGCGCGGTCTTGTGCGCCTTGAAGCGGCCAAAGAGAATATGCGTTATGGCAAGATCTCGGGCGCGGTCGGGACTTTCGCGAATGTGGATCCCAAGGTCGAGGAATTTGTTTGTAAGAAGCTCGGGCTGAACCCGGCGCCGGTGTCGACGCAGGTCCTTCAACGGGACCGTCACGCGGAATACCTTGGAGCGCTCGCGATCGTGGGTGGATCTCTTGAGCAACTAGCGACCGAGATCCGCGGTCTCCAGAAGACCGAGACCTTTGAAGTGCAGGAATTCTTTTCGAAGGGGCAGAAGGGTTCTTCGGCCATGCCCCACAAACGGAATCCTATTACCTGTGAACGCGTGGCAGGACTCTCGCGCATTCTTCGCGGGAACGCCCTCGCGGGTTTTGAGAATATCGCTCTTTGGCACGAGCGGGACATCACGCATTCCTCGGTGGAGCGCGTCATTTTCCCCGACAGCACGATCCTTCTTGATTATATGTTGGGGCTCATGCAGAACGTGATCGAGAACCTCGTGGTCAATAAGGACCGTATGCTGAAAAACCTTGAGTCGAGCCGGGGCATGGTGTTCTCACAGAGTCTGCTCCTCGCGCTCGTAGAAAAGGGCCAGACGCGCGAAGAAGGCTACAAGCTTGTGCAGGACGCGGCCAAGAAGCTTTGGGAAGATGAAAGCCTTTATCTGGAGCAAGTGGTGTCGCAGGACGAGAAGATCCTGAAGATCTTGACGCCCAAGGAAGTCCGAGCGGTCTTTAGTTATGACAGGCATCTGAAGAATGTTCCGGTCATCCTGAAGCGCGCCGGAATTCTTTCATCATCTAAATAGAGGAAAAAATATGGTGAGCGATCTCGAGAGGGACGAAGCGATCCTGGAAACGCATTTGCCGCTGCCGCGCGTCGCGGTGGGGAAGGTGCGCGACATCTATGGTGTGGGGGCTGACAAACTATTGATCGTGACCACGGACCGGCTGAGCGCCTTTGACGTGGTGCTTCCGGACCCGATCCCGATGAAAGGGAAAGTCCTCAATCAGATCACACTTTTCTGGCTCGAGCATTTCAAGGACATTCTTCCTCAGCATTTGATCACCGCCGATGTGGACGCGATGGGACTTTCGAAGGACGTGCTCACGAACTTTCGCCACGAACTGGTCGGGCGCTCGGTGCTCGTGAAACGGGCGGAACCGCTCGCGATCGAATGCGTGGTCCGGGGTTACATCACCGGCTCCGGTTGGAAAGATTATCTGAAGACGGGGATGGTTTGCGGGCATACGCTCCCGTCGGGAATGAAACAGTGCCAGAAGTTCCCGGAACCGATCTTTACGCCGTCCACGAAGGCGAAGACCGGGCATGACGTCAATATCGATTTTGGGGAAGCGATCCGGATCGTGGGCAAAGACGTCGCCCAACAGGTGAAAGACCTCTCCATCCTTCTTTACAAAAAGGGGCAGGAGTATGCTGCGGCAAAGGGGATCATTATCGCGGACACGAAATTTGAGTTCGGGATCCATGACGGCAAGGTCATGTTGATCGATGAGATCCTGACGCCTGACAGTTCGCGTTTTTGGCCGGCCGCTCAGTACGAGACAGGACATGACCAACCGAGTTTCGATAAACAGATCGTGAGGAATTATCTCGAGACGCTCTCGTGGGACAAGCGTCCTCCCGCGCCGGAGCTTCCGGGTGACATTATTGAAAAGACCACGGAAGCTTATTGCGAGATCTATAAACGGTTGGCCGGAAAAGATATTCGCGGCCGGAAATAGAAAAAATCCGCCGCTCGCCTTGGCGGAAAAATGGAATCTACTGGAAAGGGCTCAAAGACCATGAAGTTTAAAGTGCGTATTCATACAAGTTTGAAAAAATCGGTCCTGGACCCGCAGGGGCAGACGACGCTTCACGCGCTCGAGTCGATGGGGTTCAAGGAAGCGAAGAGTCTCAGGATTGGAAAATATTTCGATCTGGCGCTTGAGGCGGAGACGCGCGCGAAGGCGGAGGAATGCATTCACGCCATGTGCGACAAACTGCTCCATAATCCCGTGATCGAAGAGTATTCGTTCGAAATTCAAGAGATGCCATCCTAACTTAAAAGCGTTGAACGGGTAACGGGGAATGGGGAACGAGTCGCGTTCCACGTTCAACGGTTCCCGTTCCCCGAGGTGTTTGATCATGAAAGCCGCAGTCATTGTGTTTCCGGGTTCCAATTGTGATACCGATTGTTTCCACGCGCTGAAGGACGTCGCCAAAGTGCCGGTGGAGTTCGTTTGGCACAAAGAGAAGACCTTGCCGAAGGTGGACCTGGTGGTCATCCCCGGCGGGTTCAGCTACGGGGATTATCTCAGGACGGGTGCGATCGCCCGTTTTTCACCCGTCATGGAAGCCGTGATCCAGCACGCGCAGAGCGGTCGCGCGGTGCTCGGGATCTGCAACGGGTTCCAGATTCTTCTCGAAGCGGGGCTTTTGCCAGGCGCGATGCTCAGGAACAAGTCGCTCGAATTCATTTGCAAACACACCTGGATCCGCACCGAAGAGAATCTCACGATCTTCACGGGGGAGATGAATCCCGGCGAAACGCTTTGTGTTCCCATCGCGCACGGCGAGGGGAATTATTATTGCGATGACGACACGCTGAAATCCTTACAGGACCATTCCCAGATCGTGTTCCGCTATACCTCCGAGGACGGGGAGGTGGGCGATGCCTTCAATCCGAACGGTTCCAAAGACCACATCGCGGGCATTGTGAACAAGAAGAAAAATGTTCTGGGCATGATGCCGCATCCCGAGCGCTCGAGTGAAGAGATCCTCGGCTCCTCGGATGGACGAAAGATCTTTGAAAGCATTTTAAACGCACTGGAGTAATGAATGCCGGCACTGGACTCGACAACACCCATCACCCCTGAATTGATCGCGGCGCACGGGATCACGACTGACGAATATCAGCGTATCCAGAAGATCCTGGGCCGAGATCCCAATATCACCGAGCTCGGCATGTTCAGTGTGATGTGGAGCGAACATTGTTCGTACAAGAATTCCAAGCCCATCCTCAAGCTTTTCTCCAAAATGAACGCGGAACTTCCGCGCCAGGAACATTTGCTTGTGAAGCCCGGGACGGAGAACGCCGGGATCGTGGATATCGGCGACGGTTTCGCGGTGTGCTTCAAGATCGAAAGCCACAACCACCCCTCGGCCATCGAACCCTTTCAGGGCGCGGCGACGGGCGTGGGCGGCATTCTCCGTGACATTTTTACCATGGGCGCGCGGCCGGTTTTATTGATGAATTCTCTCCGGTTCGGGGATCTCTCGCAGCCGGTGAGTCAGCGGCTTTTCCGCGGCGTGGTCGCAGGGATCGCGCATTACGGCAATTGCATGGGCATTCCCACTGTGGGCGGAGACATTTATTTTGACGCGTCCTACGAAGGAAATCCTCTCGTGAACGCGATGGCGCTTGGGATCATCAAAAAAGATGAGATCGTCCGAGGGGCGGCGCACGGGATCGGCAATCCGGTTTACTACGTGGGGGCCACGACCGGCCGTGACGGACTCGGCGGCGCGGCGTTCGCGTCCAAGGAACTTTCAGAGGAAAGTCATGAGGACCGTCCCGCCGTTCAGGTGGGGGATCCTTTCATGGAAAAGCTTTTGATGGAAGCGTGTCTCGAGCTTCTCAGGACCGACGCGCTCGTGGGGATGCAGGACATGGGCGCCGCGGGCTTGACTTGCGCAGGTTGTGAAACCGCGTCCCGTGCGAGCACCGGAGTTGAGATCGATCTGGCAAAGGTCCCGCGCCGCGAACCGGGGATGACCCCTTATGAGACGCTGCTTTCGGAGTCTCAGGAGCGCATGCTGGTCATTGTCAAAAAAGGAAAAGAAAAAGAAGTCGAGGCCATCTTTCATAAATGGGACCTCCATGCCGTGAATATCGGCGAAGTGACCTCGGGTGACAAATACCGGGTGCTGGACAACGGGAAACTGGCGGCGGAGATCCCGGCCAAGGCGCTTGCTGACGATGGACCGATCTACATCCGCGAAGAAGAAAAACCGGCTTACCTTGCTGAGGCCCAGAAACTGGACCTTGCCACGATCTTGGAACCCAAGGATTTCAGTGCGGTGCTTAAGAGGTTGCTCGCTTATCCTTCGATCGCCTCCAAGGCCTGGGTGTGGCAGCAATATGATCACATGGTCCGTACCGACACGGTCTTTTATCCGGGTCACGACGCGGCGCTCATTCGCGTCAAGGGAACGCAAAAAGGGATCGCGGTCTCGACCGACTGCAACAGTCTTTACGTTTATCTTGATCCTTTCGAGGGGGGCAAGATCGCCGTCGCGGAAGCGGCGCGCAATGTCGTTTGCTCCGGGTCCCGGCCAGTCGGCATGACCAACTGCCTTAATTTTGGCAACCCGATGAAACCCGAGATCTTCTGGCAGTTCCACAGCGCGGTCTCAGGGCTCATCGAGTCCTGCAAGGCGCTCGAGATCCCGGTCACCGGCGGGAATGTCAGCTTCTATAATGAGAGCCCTCAGGGCGCCATTTACCCGACGCCCACGATCGGTATCGTGGGTCTTTTGGAGAATATTGAAAAGCGTGTCTCTTCAGCTTTCCAGAATGAAGGCGATCTTGTTTTCCTCGCGGGGAAGACCTTTAACGAGATCGGCGGAAGCCATTATCTGATGATCGAGCACGGCTTGAAACAGGGTTTGCCGCCGCGGCTTGATCTCGCGCGCGAAAAAGCGCTTCAGCAATTCATCCTTGCCGCCGCCGACGGAAAGAAGCTCGCGTCTTGTCACGACCTCTCGGAAGGGGGCCTCGCGGTCGCGCTTGCCGAATGCTGTCTCAAGAGCGAAGGCGGACTCGGCGCCGTGGTGAAGGGGATTGAGGGTATTTTGAAGGGACAGCCGGAGCTTCGCGCGGACGCGCTCTATTTCGGAGAGAGTCAGTCGCGTGTCGTTCTCTCGGTCAAGCCCGAGCACCAGAAAGACATCATGCATTTGGCCCAGAAGTCCGGGGTCGAGCTTTGCGAGATCGGAACAGTAGGCGGGGACGCACTTGTTTTGGGAGACCGGATCCGGTTAACCGTTGGGGATATGGTGAAGCTTTTCGAGAACATGATCCCTCATATCATGGAGCGTCAATAAATGGGCGGCGAAAATATCAAGCATCACTGCGGCATTTTCGGCATCTATAACCATCCCCACGCGGCGCGTATCACCCAACTCGGGCTTTTCGCGCTTCAGCACAGGGGCGAAGAAGCGGCCGGCATTTGCACGAGCGACAGCTCCGACCTTTATCTCGTCAAGAAGATGGGGCGTGTGGGAGAGGTTTTTGACGAGGCCTCGATCGCCCAGCTTCCGGGAAAGAACGCGATCGGTCACGTCCGCTATTCCACGACCGGGTCCTCCACCGTTTTGAACGCCCAGCCTTACAAGGTCGATTATTCGCGTGGTCAGATCGCGATCGCGCACAACGGAAATCTCGTGAACGCGCAGATCTTGCGTGCGGAACTCGAGGCCTACGGCTCCATCTTCGGGAGCACGATCGATTCCGAGGTTTTTGTGCACATGATCGCCAAGCCGTCCTACCGTTCTCATGAAGAGGGCGTGATCGAGGCGGCCAAGCGCGCGAAGGGCGCGTTCAGTCTCGTGCTTCTCACCGAAGACCATTTGTTCGGGGTCCGCGACCCGCACGGGTTCCGTCCGCTCTGTCTCGGAAAACTGGGGAATAGCTATGTGCTTGCCTCCGAGACCTGTGCTTTTGATCTGATCGAAGCCGAATTCGTCCGTGAGATCGAACCGGGCGAGGTGATCGTGATCGACAGCAAGGGCATGCGCAGTCATTTTCCTTTTAAGGATGACAAGATCGCGAAGGCTCAGTGTATTTTCGAACACGTCTATTTCGCGCGCCCAGACTCGACCATTTTTCATGATAGTGTGGGGCTTGTTCGCGAAAGATTGGGACGCCAGCTCGCGAAGGAGCATCCTGTGGACGCGGACATCGTGATCCCGGTTCCGGACTCAGGCAGTTTCGCGGCCCTGGGTTATTCCCGGGAATCGGGGATCCCGTTCTCGCACGGGTTCATCCGTAACCATTACATCGGTCGCACGTTCCTGAGCCCTTCGGAAGCGGGCCGTCAGCTTAAAGTGAAGATCAAATTGAATCCGATCCGGCAGTTCGTGGACGGCAAGCGCGTGATCGTGGTCGATGATTCGATCGTGCGCGGGAACACGGCAAGGAATCGCGTCAAGCTTCTGAGGAGCGCGGGCGCCAAAGAAGTGCATATGCGGATCAGCTGCCCGCCGCACATTTCGCCCTGTTTTTACGGGATCGATTTCCCTTCGAAAAAGGAGCTTTTGGCGGCCAATAAAACTCTCGAGGAGATCACAAAATTCCTTAACGTGGATACGCTCGGCTACCTGAGTCTTGAAGGGATGCTGGGCGCGACGACGCAGGACCCGAAGGATTTTTGCGCGGCGTGTTTTTCCGGAAAATACCCGACCAAGATCTACGACGCGGATGACAAGTACAAACTGGAACACAAAAGGAATTGCTGCAAGATATGAGCGCCTGGACCTACGAAAAAGCCGGAGTGCCGCACCTGAAAGGCGACCCCGCGTACAACCGTAAGATCTCGGGACTGATCCGTTCCACCCACACTCCGGGCGTTTGCGGTGACACGCTCGGGTTCGCGTCACTTTTTGACCTTCGGAAAACTGGCATCAAAGATCCTTTGCTTGTGGCCTCGACCGACGGCGTGGGGACCAAGTTGGAGCTCGCGCGACTCCTGAATAAGCACGACACGATCGGGATCGATCTTGTCGCAATGTGCGTGAATGATCTCATCACCTCCGGAGCTCAGCCGCTTTTCTTTCTGGATTATTACGCCTCCGGGAAATTTCAGACGAACGTGATCGGCGAGGTCCTGAAAGGTGTTACCGAAGGTTGCCGTCAGTCCGGCTGCGCGCTCGTGGGTGGCGAGACGGCCATTATGCCGGGTTTCTATACCGACAAAAGAACGGCGCTTGCGGCGCAATATGACGTCGCCGGGTTTTCGGTCGGCGCGGTGGACCGCAAGAAAGTCGTGACGGGCAAGAAGATCAAGGCCGGGGATGTGATCCTCGGCATTCAATCCTCGGGATTTCATTCGAATGGATATTCGCTCATCAGGAAGATCTTTTCCGAAAAGGAGCTACAGGGGCCCGTGGGGCGCAAGCTTCTCACGCCCACCATCATTTATGTGAAGCCGGTGATGGAGCTAACAAAAAAAGTGCTGGTCAAAGGCATTGTCAATATCACCGGCGGCGGTTTCTATGACAATTTGCCGCGTGTGATCCCGAAGGGGCTTGGCGCCTCGATCGATCGCAATACCTGGAAAGTGCCGGAGATCTTTCGCGTGGCCCAGAAGGCCGGCGGCATTTCGGATCATGAAATGTACAAAACTTTCAACATGGGGATCGGGATGGTGGTGATCCTCGGGAAACGCGATGTCCCTTCCGCGCAAAAGGTCTTGAAGAATTTCAAGCTGAACTCTTGGGAGATCGGGAGAATCGTCCGCTCTAGCGGGGTGACCCTCGCATGAGAGTTCTCTTGATCGGTTCCGGCGGCAGGGAACACGCGCTCGCGTGGAAGATCGCCCAAAGTCCTCTTCTCACCAAACTCTACGCGGCTCCGGGGAATGCCGGGATCAGTCAATATGCGGAATGTGTTTCGATCGCATCCGATGATCTCAAGGGGCTTCTGGGATTTGCCCTGCGCGAAAAGATCGATCTGACTGTGGTCGGTCCCGAAGTGCCGCTGGTGGAAGGGGTCTGGGACTTGTTCCATGAAAATGGACTCAAAGTGTTTGGCCCTTCGCGCGACACGGCGTTTCTGGAAGGCAGCAAGGCTTTTTCCAAAGACATCATGACGAAGTACGGTGTGCCGACGGCTGGTTACGAGGTCTTCACGAACGTCAAGGAAGCTAAACATTACGTGATCGAATCCGAGATGCCCGTGGTGATCAAGGCAGACGGGCTCGCGGCGGGCAAAGGGGTGGTGATCTCGGAGAGTTCCGAGCACGCGGTCGCGACGCTGACGCAAATGATGGAAGAAAAGATCTTTGGGGACGCGGGCGCCAAGGTCATTGTGGAAAAGAAGCTGGAAGGCGAGGAGCTTTCGGTTCTGGTGCTGACGGACGGGAAAAAGATCATTCCTCTTGCGAGCGCGCGCGATCACAAACGCGCCTACGATTATGACCGGGGCCCGAACACAGGAGGCATGGGGGCGTTTTCGCCGAGCATGAAGATCCCCGATTCCGAGATCGGGGGCATTATCGATATCGCGTTGCGTCCGATCATCGAAGGGATGGCCAAGGACGGGATGCCCTATCGCGGCGTGCTTTACGCGGGGATCATGATGACCCAGGAGGGTCCGTTCGTTCTTGAATATAATTGCCGGTTCGGCGATCCGGAGACGGAAGTCATTCTTCCGAGGATGAAGTCCGATCTTTTGCCGGTTCTGATGCAGATCGCCAAGGGAAAGTTGGAAGTTGAAAGCCTCGAGTGGCACGATAAAGCATGCATCACGGTCGTCATGGCTTCAGGAGGTTATCCGGGTTCCTACACCAAGGGTTTTCCGATCCAGGGGCTGGAGATCGCGAAGGGACAGCCGGACGTGGCGGTTTTCCACGCAGGAACGGCCTTTAATGAGCAGGGACAGGTGGTCACGGCGGGGGGGCGCGTTCTGGCCGTGACGGCTTGGGGGGACACGCTTAAAGTAGCGCATGAACGAGCTTATCAAGTGACGGCGCAAATTCATTTCGAAGGCGGTTTTTGCCGCCGGGACATCGGTCAAAAAGCTATTGAGGTGTTGCGATGAAAGAACTTGTTTCGATCGTGATGGGAAGCGATTCAGACCTGGAAGTGATGCAGGAATGCGCGGACGTGCTGAAAGAATTCGGAGTGGCGTTTGAGATGCAGGTGCTCTCGGCCCACCGCACGCCGATCCTTGTCGCGGATTTCGCGAGTCAGGCGACGCAGAAGGGTCTCAAAGTCATTGTCGCAGGCGCCGGTGGCGCGGCGCACTTGGCCGGGGCCGTGGCCGCGAATACGATCTTGCCGGTCATCGGCGTGCCGCTCGCGGCGACGCAGATGAACGGCTTGGACGCGCTTCTGGCGACGGTCCAGATGCCTGCCGGAGTTCCGGTGGCGACGGTGGCCGTGGGAAAACCGGGCGCGCGCAATGCCGGTCTTCTGGCGGTGCAGATCCTGGCGCTTTCGGACGCACCGTTAGCGGAAAAGCTCAGGAAGTTCAAAGACTCTTTGGTGGAAAGCAGCCGGGAAAAGAACAAGAAGTTGCAGGAAAAGCTCCGAAAATAGTACGGCGTGCGATTTGTTGGCTCCCCCTTTCGCAAAGGGGGATTGAGGGGGATTTTTAAAATCTCCCCTGGCCCCTCTTTTACTCCGCCGAAGGACGGATCCGTCCAGCATCTTGTGGCGGAAAAGAGGGGGAAGTCCGGTACGAATTTGCCAAACAGTGTAATGGTTCTCGTAGAAACATACGGAGGATTGGATCCATCGTGACGGTGACTTCCGGAGTGATCAAGATCGATCATCATGATCCCGATATGGCCCGCATTCGGGACGTGGCGAATCTCTGTAAAGAAGGCAAGATCGTCGCATTTCCCACGGAAACGGTTTACGGGATCGGCGGGAAGATGAGCGCTCCGGAGATCGAGAAGCGGCTTTGCGAGATCAAAGGACGGCTGGAAACAAAACCCTTTGCCTATCATGTTGGGGATTGGGAAATGCTCGACCGGCTCAAGATCCAAAAGACGCCGCTTGTTCGCGCTATGGCCAGGCAGTTCTGGCCGGGTCCCGTGACGCTGGTAGCCCTTGACCTGAACGGGCAAAAGATCGGCGTAAGATTTCCGAGCAACAGGATCGCGCTCGCGCTGATCCAGGCAGTGGGGGAGCCGCTCATCGCGACTAGCGCGAACGGGAGCGGAAAACCTTCCCCTCACACGGCCAAGCACGTGATCGAAGGATTGCAGGGTTCTTTTGACCAGTTGATCGACGGCGGCAAGACCGAGCTGATGCTTGATTCGACCGTGGTCGATGTCACAGGAGAAGTGCCGGTCATTCTCCGTAAAGGGGCGCAGGGAGCGGAAGTGGAAAAAGCGGCTGAGAAGATCTCTTCCGGAAAGTGCCCGCGCAAGCGCGTTTTAGTCGTCTGCACCGGGAACTCCTGCCGTTCACCGATGGCGGAGGGATGGCTCAGGCACGAGATCGAAAAAAAGGGGTTGTCCTCCGAGATCGATGTTCGTTCTTGCGGGACCCATTCGCGTGACGGGCTTTCTTGTTCGCCGGAGGCGGAGCTTGTGTTACGCAATCGCGAGATCGACATGCGCGGATTCCGGAGCCGGCGCTGCCGGAAGGGGGATCTGTGGAGTTCGGATCTGGTGATCGCCATGGCCGCGCAACATGCGCAGATGATGGAAACGATGCTTCCGTCCGTGAAAGAAAAAATGATCACCCTGGATGTGGAAGACCCGATCGGGATGGGCGTGCAGGTCTACGAGAAGACGCTGCTTGATATCGAATCGAAAATGAAACAATATATGAACAGGATTCTTCAACGGGAGCAACCCTAGAGGCGGAAATCATGATGAAACCCAAGATCGCCATCGCGACCGATCATCGCGGCATTCAACTTAAAGCAGCGCTGAGTGATTTTCTCAAGAACAAGAATTTTGAAGTGATCGATTGCGGCGCCTTTACCGACGAGTCCTGCGACTATCCGGATTTTATTTTTGCCGCCGCTGAAAAAGTGGCTAGCAAGGAATGTCATCGCGCGATCGGGATCTGCTACACCGGGATCGGAAGCGCGATCGCGGCCAATAAGGTGGACGGGGTTCGCGCGGCGCTTTGTCAGAACATCGAACAGGCGCGTCTTTCTCGCGGTCATAACGATTCCAATATGCTGATCCTCGGTTCCGGGTTTTTGCCGCAGGATATTATTTTTCCGCTCGTCGATACCTGGCTCAATACACCATTTGAAAGGGGACGCCATGAGGTCCGTGTTAACAAAATTGGGGCTTATGAAAAAAAGCATCATCGATCAAACCCAGCTTAAAGAGACCGATCCGGATATCTATAACGCCATCCGGGCGGAAGCGCGCCGTCAGGACGAGAATATCGAGCTGATCGCGAGCGAGAATTTCACTTCGCTTTCCGTTCTCGAGGCGATGGGTTCTGTGCTGACGAATAAATATGCGGAAGGGTATCCAACGAAGCGTTGGTACGGTGGCTGCGAAAATGTGGACGTGGTCGAACAGCTTGCGATCGATCGCGCGAAACAGCTTTTCGGGGCCGAGTACGCGAACGTCCAACCGCACAGTGGCACTTCCGCCAATATCGCGGTCTTTATGGCCCTCCTGGAACCGGGCGACAAGATCCTGGGTATGGACCTGACGCATGGTGGCCATCTTTCGCATGGCCATAAGATGAATTATTCCGGTAAGTTCTACACCATCATCCCGTACGGGGTCAGTCCCAAGGATGAGAGGATCGATTATGATGCCCTGGAGCAATTAGCCAAAGAACACAAGCCCAAAATGATCCTCTTGGGTGCCTCTGCGTACCCGCGGATCATTGATTTTGCCCGTGGTAAAAAGATCGCCGACGAGGTGGGCGCGCTCCTCATGGTGGATATGGCACATTTCGCGGGGCTTGTGGCGACGGGACATCACCCGAGTCCCGTGCCTTACGCCGATGTCGTGACCACGACGACCCACAAAACCCTCCGCGGTCCTCGTGCCGGTATGATCCTTTGCAAGGAAAAATACGGGAAAGCGATCGATTCCGCAGTGTTTCCCGGTATCCAGGGCGGGCCGCTCATGCATGTGATCGCGGCGAAAGCCGTGGCGTTCAAGGAGGCTCTGAGCCCCGAATTTAAGGAATACAGCGCACAGGTTGTGAAGAACGCCAAAGTCCTTGCGAGCGCCATGGCCGCGCGCGGGTTTAGGATCGTCTCCGGCGGTACGGACAATCATCTCATGCTTGTGGACGTGACGGTCAAAGGTTTTAACGGGAAACAGGTCCAGGAACTTTTGGACAAGGTCAAGATCACGGTGAACAAGAACATGATCCCGTTCGACAAGGAATCGCCCTTCAAGGGATCCGGGGTTCGTTTGGGGACACCTGCTGTGACCACGCGCGGAATGAAAGAAAAAGAAATGGAGCTCATTGCCGAGCTCATCGATGAAACGCTCAAGGCTCCTGCTGACGAAGCGAGCCTTGCGAAAGTTCGTTCGCGGGTTGAGGCGCTCACCCGTGAATTTCCTCTTTATCCGGAACTTCAATAGAAGAAAAGAGATCTCATGCGTTGTCCTTTCTGTAAACAGGATTCCGATAAGGTGATCGATTCGCGCGCGGCGAATGAGGGCGAAGTCGTTCGTCGTCGGCGTGAGTGTACGGCCTGTGACAAACGGTTCACGACCTATGAGCGAGTCGAAGAGATCCCGATGTTCGTGGTGAAGAAAGACCAACGGCGTGAGGCGTATGAGCGTTCCAAGGTCCTTGCCGGAGTGTACAAGGCCTGTGAGAAACGCCCCGTCCCGCTCGCGGCACAGGAAAAGATCGCGGACGATCTTGAGACGACCATCCGGGAGAAATATGACCGCGAGGTCCCGTCCAGGATTATCGGGGAATTCATCATGCAGAATCTCGCGAAGGTCGATCAGGTGGCTTATGTGCGTTTCGCAAGTGTCTATCGCGATTTCCAGGACGTGAGCCACTTTATGAAAGAGCTGAAGTTTCTGCTCGCGAAGCCGAAATAGAGCTTTATTGTTGTCTTTGAGACTGTATTGTAGGATACTAACCTAGTGAAGCCGTGGATACGAATCCGGGGCATCGGATGCGGGAACTCGGTTTAAACCAAAAGGAGAATGTATTATGGCGAAAGCGAACGCAGCGTTTATGAAGCCGATGAATGTGAGCGCGGAACTTGCGGTGGTTGTGGGTAAGGGGCCGATCCCTCGCAGTGAAGTCGTAAAAAAACTTTGGGAATACATCAAGAAGAACAATCTTCAGGACCAGGCGAACAAGCGTAACATCAACGCGGACGCCTCGCTCAAGGTCGTGTTCGGCGGCAAGTCGGTCGTCAATATGTTCGAGATGACCAAGCTCGTCAGCAAGCACCTTTCTTAGTCTTAATGGCTATCATCCCGCCGTCACAAAGGCGGGATGGGGCAGTCCTTATCAACCATTTTGAAAATGAAATTTAGATAAGGATAGGCCTCTTTCGTTTTTCATCGCTTATCCTTCGCGAAGCGGCGGCGGATGATGTCTCTGTAAAAAGTCTTGTGGAAGGAGGGGGCCCGGAATAAAAATTTCCGGGTTCCCTTCAGCCAGAAAGTGGTTCAGCAGAGCGTTCGGTGTTGGAAGTGTCTTGGGATTGTCCAACTGGGTAGTCGGTATATCATCTAGATCATAGAACAGGGAAGAGGGTTTTTTATGGGGAAGCTTGGGATCATTTTAGCGTTTCTTCTTTCCGTTGTTGCCGCAGGCGGGTCTTATTATCTCTATCAAGGTTGGGTCGAAGCGCGCACTGTGAGGGGCGTCGTTGAGGCGAAGTACGACCAGGTCAAAGAAAAGATGATCACGGTCCAGTCCGAAAAGGAACAGGTCGCTGCTGAAAACGCGAAGCTTTCGGCGAAAAGTGAGGAATACCGGGCTAAGACCGATGCGATGCAGCTCCAGGTCAAGAAACTCCAGGTCGACCAGAGCCGTGTGGCTTCCGAAAAAACAGAGCTTCAAAAGAAACTCGAAGCCGAGCAGCAAAAGATCGTGGAGCTTCAGACTCAAATGGTAGAGCTTGAGCAAAAGGCCAAGGATGCACAGGCTGCTTGTGGAGTGACTCCGGCGGATCTTACCCTTAACCCGTTTTCGGCCCAGACTGTCTCCAACACTCCGGCTCCTGGGATTGATGCCGCTGAGGTCGAAAAGGCCCCCCTTGTTTTTAAACCTGTCGTGTCGGGAGGCTCAGGGACGAGCGTCCCCCCCCCTTCTTCTTCGACGACATCGACTTCGAGGTCGGACTTCAAACAAGAAGTTCAACCCGCTTCTCAGACTTCGAGTGCTGCGACGCAGACTGCCAGTGCTTTGGCCGTTCTCGAGACGACTACAGGTCCTAAAGTTCTGACGGTGAACCGGAAATTTAATTTTGTGGTGGTCAATTTGGGCATGCAGGACGGTCTTAAGATGGGGGACCGGCTGAAAGTCTTCAAACAAGGTCAACAGTGCGCGACGGTCCAGGTCGAAAAACTCTACGATAAGTTCTCCGCGGCGACTCTTGTGGAAGAGAACCCCAAACAGCAGGTCGTTGAAGGCGATGAAATCAGCAGGGCTTAAGCTGGTCCTTGTAGCAGCCTTGTTGGGGGCGAGTATCTCCCCGAGTCCCTTTGCTTTGGCAGCGGACCCGCTCAGTGATTTGAGCGAAGTCAAAGCTCGCTTGACGGCCATCGAGGAGCGTCAGAAAGAGATCCTCGACAAGGAAGACAAGATCCTCGCTGAGCTCGACCGGATCCGTATCTGGGTCCATCGGAAGTAGTTTCTTTACATGTCCTCCCTTTCATTTACAGGCCCCGGCCGCTTTCTCGGAACCTATACCCCTCCGGGCGATAAATCCATTTCCCATCGTGCGATCCTCTTCGGCTCTTTAGCGGAGGGCGAGAGCGTTTACGAGAATTTTCTGGAGGCCGAGGATTGCCTCCATACTTTGGAAGCGATGCGTGGAATGGGCGTCGGGATCCAACACGAAAAGGGGACGGGCAGGGTCCGGATCCTTGGGAAGGGACTTCAAAAGCTTGTCGCTCCGGGCCGCGAACTTTATCTCGGGAATTCAGGGACTTCCATGCGGCTTTTACTCGGGATCCTGGCGGGGCAGCGTTTTGAGGCTGTCTTGACCGGTGATCCATCTCTTTCGGTCCGACCCATGCGTCGTGTGACCGATCCCTTGAAACAGATGGGTGCACAGATCAAAGGTAAAGAGAACGGTAATTTCGCGCCCCTCACGATCCGCGGTGGGAAACTTCGCGGGATCGATTTCGACAATAAACTTTCAAGCGCTCAGGTCAAGTCCGCGCTTCTTTTTGCGGGGATGTACGCCGAAGGAAGAACGATCGTTCGTGAGGCCATTCCGTCCCGCGACCATACGGAGCGATTTCTGGAGGCCTCCGGGGCGCGATTCCAGAAAGTCGGCAATCATCTGATCATTGAAAAGACGGAAATGCTTTTACCGATGCACGCGCGGATCTCGGGCGACATCTCGTCAGCCGCTTTTTTTATTGTGGGAGCCGCAATGACTCCGGGGTCTGAGCTGACTGTCCGGGATGTCGGGTTGAATCCCGCGCGTACCGGACTCCTGGAAGTGCTGAAGCGCATGGGGGCGAAGATCGAAACCGAAGTGACTCAGACCGTGCCCGAGCCGATGGGGACGATCCATGTCGAGGGTGCCCGATTAAAAGGGACGGGGATCACGCACGAAGAGATCCCTTCCTTGATCGACGAATTGCCGGTCTTGATGGTTGCGATGGCCCTCGCGGAAGGGGAGAGTTTGATCTCGGGCGCGGCGGAACTTCGCGTCAAGGAGACCGATCGCATTCAATCGATGGTCCGGAACCTTCAAGCGATCGGGGCTTCGGTCGAGGAGCTTCCGGATGGTTCTCTGATCCGCGGCGTGGAAAGATTTCATGGAGCGACCGTGGAGAGTTTTGGAGATCACCGGACCGCGATGAGTATGGGAGTGGCAAGTCTTGTCACAACCGGGACGATCACCGTTACAGATACGGCATGCATCGCAACTTCTTATCCCGCCTTTATGGAACATTACCGGGCGCTTTTAAAAACGTAGGCTGAAACGGGACGGCATTCCGTTCAGGGTCTTTAGGGCGTTTTGGTTTGACAGTAAAAAAAGCTTTCGATATACTACGGCCTCTGTAACAGCCAGCCCACACAACAGATACAAAAAGGCAAAGCCCATGTTCCTGATCGATCGATTGTTAGGATTCTTTTCAAGCGATATTGGTATCGACCTCGGCACCGCGAACACTCTTGTTTATGTCAAAGGTCAGGGCGTTGTGTTGTGTGAACCTTCTGTCGTGGCGATCGACCGTTCGACCCATCAAGTCCTTGCCGTCGGGGAAGAGGCCAAGCGCATGCTCGGCCGTACGCCGGGCAACATTACCGCCATTCGTCCCATGAAGGACGGTGTGATCGCCGATTTTGATATTACCGAAGCCATGCTCCGTTATTTTATTCGCAAAGTCCATCGCCGCAAGACCGGCATCAGTCCGCGTGTGGTGATCGCGGTCCCGAGCGGCATCACGGAAGTTGAAAAACGCGCCGTGAAAGATTCCGCGGAACGGGCTGGGGCTCGTACGCCGGTTTATCTTGTGGAAGAACCTATTGCCGCGGCGATCGGCGTGGGACTTCCGATCCATGAGCCGGCCGGCAACATGATCATCGATATCGGTGGCGGCACGACCGAGATCGCCGTGATCTCTCTGTCCGGCATTGTCTTCGCTAAAAGTATCCGGATCGGGGGCGATGAATTTGATGAGTCGATCATCTCGCACTTGAAAAAAGCCTACAATTTGATGATCGGGGAACGCACCGCTGAAGAGATCAAGATCCGCATCGGGTCTGCCTATCCTCTCGACGAGGAAACGACGCTGGACGTCAAAGGCCGTGATGTTCTCGCCGGGTTGCCGAAGACGATCAGCGTCACGAGCGAAGAGATCCGGGAAGCCCTCTCGGAGCCGCTTTCCACCATTCTCGAGGCTGTCCGCATCGCGTTGGAGCGCACGCCGCCGGAGTTGTCCGCCGACCTCATTGATCGGGGTCTTGTTTTAGCAGGAGGGGGATCGCTTTTAAGGGGATTTGACAAGTTGATCAGCGAGGAAACGGGGCTCCCCGTTCACATCGCGGATGATCCTCTCACCGCCGTGGCGCTTGGGACGGGTCGTTATTTGAGCGATTTCCACCTTTTGAAGCGTTTGTCGGTGAACAGTAACGCTACCCGGGAATACTGATAGTTTTTCTCTTTTTTAGCGTCCCTCCGAAAGCAGTATCCTTGTTTTAACTTTCGTTTTTTCAAGGTTTTTTCTTTTTATCGGTGATCGGAGAATTCGCCCCCATGCGGCGCTGGCGTTCGTATTACTTCCTCGTGGTCCCTGTCGTGGTGCTGATCGCTTTTTCCCAATTTCCTCATTTAAACCGGTCCGTTCACTCTCTTTTTTCAACGGTTGCCAAACCCGCGCTCGAATTCGGAAGCAGTTTGCGGGATGGTCTCTACGCGATCCGCTACCGATCCGGGAATTTTCTGGATGCCATCGCGAAACAGAAGGAATATCTCGCTCGTATCCAGGAACTTGAGGGCCAACTTCTCAATGCGCGGGAGCTCGAGCGGGAAAATCAGCGGCTCAAGAAACTTCTCAATTTCAGTCTACCGCTTGCGACCCGTACCATTGGCGCCCGGGTGATCGGGGAGGACGCGACGCCCTGGAAAAAGGTCATCTTGCTCGACAAGGGGAGCCGTCATAAGCTCAAAAAAGATATGGCCGTTGTTGTGCCGGAAGGACTGGTGGGGCGTATTCTGGATGTGGAGTCCCACACGGCTCATGCGATCGTTCTGTCCGATCCTGATTCCCGCGTGAGTGCCCTCACCGCCACAAGCCGTGCCCAGGGGATCATCGCCGGGATCGGGACCGATAAATTACAAATGAGATATTTATCCCTCGACGCCGAGGTTGCGATCGGGGAGGAGGTCACCACGTCCGGTGTCGGAAGCATTTTCCCCAAAGGGTTACAGATCGGAAAGATCGAGGCGATCGAGCGCGATAGTGACGGATTGCATCTGTTGGCGCTTGTGAAACCCTCCGTGTCATTCTCCAAGATCGAGGAAGTCTTATGTCTCGTCTCGCCACAGCCAAAGTGATCCTCTGTTTCTGTCTGCTCACGGTTCTGGACGGGACCGTGATGCCGGCTTTCCGGATTCTCTCCGTCTATCCCAGTTTTCTGGCGCTTTTTGTGTGCTATGCCGCATTTCAATGGGGGGCGCCCAAGACCGTTTACATTGCGTTCTGGGCCGGACTCTTGCGGGATCTTTTGGGTGGCGGGCTGATCGGTCTTGATGCGGCCTTATGGGTTCTTTTAGCCTTGGGCCTTGATTTTCTCGTCCAGAAAATGGAGCGTGAGGTGCCCTGGATCTATTTCATTATGACTTTTCTCTTTGTTCTTTTTTCGGAGCTCCTGCGGTGCCTCGTCGGCCTTGCGGCGGGGCTTCCGGCGTCCCTTTTCGGAGAGTATCTCGGAATGATGGCCCTGACGGCTCTTTACACGAGTGTTTTTTTGCCGCTTTTCAGTTTTTTGGCGAATGGGTGGTTCGGGCGTGTGGCGACCAAACAATACGAGCTCTTCCGCTGATTCATAAGACATTTAATTTTTAGAGGTTTCAAACGCTGATGTTCACACGGTTCCATTTTTTTCAAGGTTTTGTGCTTGTCCTGATGGTACTCCTGGGGCTGGGGCTCTTTCAGACCCAGGTCCTGCGCGGGAATTACTACTACGAACTCAGCAAACGGAATCGTGTCCGGCTGATCCCTCTGGAGGCCCCGCGTGGGCGTGTCCTCGATCAAAAGGGGCGATTTCTGGCCGCGAACCGTTCTTCGTATAACGTCATCGCGATCCCGGAGGACGTCACGCCCGAGGTTTATCCGAGGCTTGCGAAGATCCTGGAGATGCCTGAGAAAGAGATTCGCCGTCGCATGAGTTCGGGCCGGGAGTATCCGTTCGCGCCCGCGGTGATCAAGGAAGACGTTCCTCAAGAGCTCGCGTTCCTTATCGAAGAGCGTCGTCCGGAACTTTCAGGTGTGAGCATCCGCGTGGAGGGAATTCGCTATTATCCCTACGGAGAAACAGCCTCACATGTTATTGGATATATTGGAACGGTCGGGCGTGCCGAGTACGAGGCCATGGATCATGATCGCTTTGGAGTGAACTCCAAGATCGGGCGAGTCGGGATCGAAAAGGCGTTCGACGACACGCTTCGCGGGTGGCGGGGCGGCCAACAGATCGAAGTGGATGCGCGCGGTCAAATGGTCCGGGTCCTTTCGGATCGCAAACCTGAGGCGGGCTCCGACATCCAACTGACCCTGGACCTTGAATTCCAGAAAAGGATCATGGCGTTGATCAAGGGGATGCACGCGAGCATTGCCGTCCTGGACCTTGAGACGAACGGACTTCTCGCGCTAGCCAGCGCGCCGGCTTATGACCCCAACATTTTTGTTTCTCCGGCTTCCAGTGAGCAACGGCTTCAGATCCTTAAGGATGAGAATTCTCCAATGCTGGATCGCGGGATCAATGCCGCCTATCCTCCCGGTTCTATTTTTAAGTTGGTGACGGCGCTTGCCGGACTCGATCTTGGGAAGATCACGCCCCAGACCCGCTTCCGGTGCAAGGGCTCCTTTCAATTGGGGCCGAAGTCAAAACCCGCGCGTTGCTGGCTGCATGAAGGGCATGGAAGCCTCAATCTCTATGAAGCCCTCGAGCGTTCCTGCAATGTTTATTTCTATAACGTTGCGAGGAAATTATCGCCGGATGAGATCGCCCATTATGCCCACGAACTCGGACTCGGCGAACCGCTGAGGATCGAGATCTCGCGCATGGCTCCCGGGCTCATTCCGGATTCCGCATGGAAAAAGGCGCGTTTCAACCAGCCGTGGTATCAAGGGGAGACTCTGAACATGGCGATCGGACAGGGGTATATGCTGGTGACTCCGTTCGAGATCCTCCGGCTTACTTCGATCATTGCCAAGGACGGCAAGGTCGTCGCGCCCCATCTGGTCGTTCAGGATCCTTCGTCCATGCCCGAACCTTCCCGGGTTGCGATTCGTGAGGAGAATCTTGATGTGATCAAAAGAGCCATGCTCCAGGTCGTCGAATCGGACTATGGGACCGGACAACTGGCGCGTGTGGATTTTGATAAGCTGGCCGGAAAAACTGGGACGGCGCAGGCGCCCCCCTTGAAGGCTCACAGTTGGATGACCGGGTTTTTCCCCTACAAGAATCCCAAGCTTGCTTTTGTCGTGTTTGTGGAACATGGCGGGTCGGGCGGCGTTACAGGCGCGAAGCTCGTGAAACAAATGCTGGAGACCTGGAGGGACCTGCATGCTACGCCGGTGGCTTAACGGGATCCATTTTCCGCTCGTATTCTCCGTGGTGGCTCTTGCGGCGATCGGGATCCTCTTCATCTACAGCGCGTCCTACCGGGACCCTGGGAATTACGAGGCCAAGCAGGTTTTCTGGATCCTCGCCGGTTTGGCGGTGTTGTTGGGGGTGCCTCTCATCGGGTACCGGCCTTTTCTGAGTTTCTCCTATCCCTTCTATATCCTGACGCTGGCCTTGCTTGTGATGGTCGATTTTTTTGGGAGTAAGGTCATGGGAGCTCAAAGGTGGTTGGTGCTGGGCCCGATTGCGATCCAGCCTTCGGAATTCGCGAAAGTCGGAGCGCTTCTGGCGGGCGTCAATTTTTTGGGTTCGCACCATCCCTGGGAGGGACAGACGAAAACAGTGAGTATCGCGCTTCTTTTGCTGGCGGTCCCTCTTTTTTTGATCGTGAAACAGCCTGATCTTGGAACAGCGCTTCTTTTTATTCCCATGTCGGTCGTGATCCTTTTTTTATGGGGTGTGCGAAAGCGTTTTTTGATCGCAAGTTTTAGCGCGCTTGTTCTGGCCGCGCCTCTGGCCTGGGGATTCCTGAAGGCCTATCAAAAGAAACGTCTCATGGTGTTCCTCAATCCAAATCTGGACCCTTTGGGTTCCGGCTATACGGCGCTCCAGTCCCGGATCGCGGTCGGGTCAGGAGGGTTCTGGGGAAAGGGATATCTGGGGGGAACGCAAACCCAACTTCATTTCGTTCCCGAGCATCACACGGATTTCATTTTTTGCGTCATCGGGGAAGAATTGGGGTTTCTCGGAAGTCTTCTCGTTCTTTGCCTCTACGGCTTCCTTTTTCATTCGATCTTTCTGGTCATGCAGCACACGACGGACGTGAAGGCGAAAATGCTTTGCGGGGGAGTGCTCGCGCTTCTTTTCTCCCACGTGATGATCAATGTCGGGATGACCATTGGGCTGATGCCGATCGCTGGGGTGCCGCTTCCTCTGATCAGTTACGGAGGGTCCTCCTTCATCATGACCTGCATGTGTCTGGGGCTCGTTTTGAGCGTTTATAAGGAAAGATCCATTTTTTGAGAAAGATTTGCCATCCATAAGTCCTGCCGATACAATGGCGTCCTCGTCGGGGCGGTCTCGCCAGGATCATCAAGATCCAGGACGAGCCGCGCTAGCTCATGAGGAGCTAGTGTGAATAATCATGTTTTAAAGTAGCGATGTTCCTAAAAGTGACGCACTTGCGCCCAATGCGCAAGTACGATGCCGTCACTTTTAAAGAACTACGTGTACGGCATCGGGGTGCCTTGATTTTTATTTAAAATGATTCTAAGGAAATCAAGACTCCCGGATGTCTCAATTGATTTTTTATAAATAGGACACATCGGGGTGTAGCTCAGGGGCTAGAGCGCTTGCTTTGGGAGAAAAAACGCCTGTTTCTGTAACCCATTGAAATTCCACGTATTTCGTTTCCTCGCTTACACTTACAAAAAAATCTCCTGTTGAATAAGATTCATCAAAATGGCGTAATTGTCATAAGTTAAGGCACGATAGTGGCACGAAAATATATTCAGGAATAGCACCTTTTTTTGTCGCATTCCGTCTGTAACGCATCAACTGGTGGTAATGCAGCGGACTTCAAAGCCCTTCCGGGAAATCTCGCTTTCCCTCTGCGATTTTCCTTACCTCAATAAATTTAGGGATTTCCATGTTTTTCCGGTTTGATGCGTCTTCATTTTTTTTGATGAAATGAGAGTCATTTTGAACCCTTTTTGGGCATCAGGGAATTTGTGGCGAAGATATCTGCCGAAATCTTTTCTCGTAATGTATGTGAAGCCCGACAGCTGAGCACATTCCTTTAAAATCGGCGTGGACTGACGCGCAGATCCTGCTGCCGGTCAATAGCCGGAAAGTGGACGAAGTTACTTTTGTGATCGAGAATTCCGCGGCAGGGAAGCATCGAAAAGGGAAGGTCTTGATCCGATCTCTGGCGATTCGCTAATACAAACATACATATAAGAACAAAATGTCCATCTAAGCCCTCACGGCGCATGAGCTCATAAAGTTACCGGTAATCGTAGCGGATACGTTTCCGCCTCAATTTTTTGAGCCGCATATCAAGGGCAGCGACATCCATGCAGCCAGGAAAGGTGCGGAGCTCCAGGACACACGTTTGAAGAAAGCCTGTTAACTTGATGCGTTCGTGGTCGATACATCGGGTGTAGCTAAATTAGAGTAGTTACCCTAACTAGACTGACTGAGTAGCACCCCTGCGGGGGCTAGGGAGAGGCGTCCGATCATGATCAAAAATGAAGGTATTAGTCCTCAGGACATTTGCGCACAATTCAATCTGACCTACCATACGGTTAATCACTACACCAATCTCGGTCTTCTGAAAGTCGTTATCAAACGGAGGAACCGAAGGCTTTATGACGCGCGGGAAGTCCGCGAGAGGCTCTCCAAGATCGAGGGGCTGGCTTTGCAGGGATACCCGCTCCAATTGATCTCCAAAACGCTCAATGAGGCGCAGGCAAAACATGAGCTACTATAAAATTTTGGGCTTGGAGGCAGAGCCTTTCTCCACCAGCCCGGACCCCGGGTTCTTTTATGAAACCAAAGGGCACAAGGCAGCACTGTTTCGTCTGAGGATCGCCGTCGGGCTCCGGCGGGGTTTGAGTGCGGTGTTGGGGGATGTCGGAGTGGGTAAAACCACGCTGAGTCGCCGGCTTTCCCAGCTTCTGAGCGAAGAACCCGCAGTGCTTTTAAAAGTGATCCTGAATCCCGATTATCATTCGGAGCAGGAAATGTTGGAAGAGATCGTCGAAAGGTTCAATATTTCACCGGAGCCTGTAGTCGGGCGCGAGGTCAGGACGTTAGACTATATGAAGTGGATCGAAAAATTTCTTTTCGAAAAAAGCATCACCCAGAAACAAACGGTCGTTCTCTTGATCGACGAAGCCCAAAAGCTGAGTGATCCGTGTCTGGAAGTCTTGCGTTCTCTTTTGAACTATGAGACGAATGAATATAAGACCCTGCAGGTGATCCTTATGGGACAGATGGAATTGTTGCCGCGTATCCAACAGATCAAGAATCTCTGGGACAGGATATCCTTGAAGCATCTTTTGAAGCCTCTGGAAGAAGACGAGGTCAAAAAAATGATTGAATTCCGCTTGCAGCAAGCGGGATATCAGGGTCGCAAGCCGCTGTTTACGGACGAAGCTTTTGAAAGTATTTTTCATTTTACCCAAGGCTATCCTCGGAAGATCGCGATGATCTGCCATGACGCTTTGGAATACCTGCTTATGTACAACAAGGAGTCGGTCGACCTGGAAGCAGTTCGGATGATCATTCGAGATGCATGGTAGGGATGCGGGCTAATGTCTGAAATGATATCTCCGGAGGAGAGGCTCTTTAAGGTTATCCAGCAGGGGAAGCTCGTGGCGGGTCAGGGCCGTCGCGACCCTGAGAAAAAAAACGGCGGCTGGCTTGAAGGATTCAAACGTTTCATCCCATCGTCGGCTGTGGGCACTGCGGGGGCAATCGCGAAAGAGGATTTTCTTGTTCGTATCAAATGGCCGGAGTTGGAACCGGAGAATATTAACAAGGTCCTAGCGGTTGTTCTCGGGGCTGTTTTAGTGTTTGTCGTGTATGTCGCTTCGAGTAAACATAAGGATGTCGCGATGATTACGGATGCGGCGGCGAAGATCGGCGCGTTGCCCGGGGAAGGCGAAAAAAAGATAGAGACCCTTAAAGAACTCTCTTTTTACCTTAACGCGATCCGGAAAAGGGATGTGTTCCGCGCGAGTACGGGGGCACCCGTCGCTTCGAATGTGCAAAAAATATCTGAATCACTCAGCAAAACCACCGAAAGTATGAAACTCCAGGGGATCTCCTGGGGGGATGTGCCGAAGGCCATGATCCTTGTGCAGAACGACAAAGACAGCAAAATGTATTTTCTCGTCGAAGGTCAAGCCATCGGAACCACCGGGTTAAGAGTGACCGAGATCTCCAGAAGCAACGTCAAGATCAGTGATGGGAAAGAAGAGACGGTGCTGTTATGAGGCGCTATTTCCTGTTCAGATCCGCCGTGGCGCTCATGATCCTTGGGTCCTTTTTTGCGATCAAGGCCTATTCAGTCACCGATATCCCCGAGAGCGATGGCCTTACGCGCAAACCCATATCCGGGTATTCCTTTCCCGGACTCCATAAAAAGATCTCGGTGGATGTCCGGGAGATGGACATAGCTCAGTTCCTGAAGTTCCTGGCGAGCGAAGGAAATTTGAATATTATCACAAGCAAGGCGGTGACGGGGCCCGTGAGCCTGCTGATCAACGAGGTGACCATCGGAGATGTTCTGGAGCTTGCGCTTGCCATGAACGGGTTTGCTTATCAGGTGAAGGGCAATGTCATTACGGTCATGACGAATGCTGAATCGAAGACCCTGTTCGGGGTCGAGTTCTATGATCAGAGGAAAACGGCCATCTATCAATTAAAGTACGCTTCCCCCAAGAACGTGGCTGCGATCCTCGGCAATATAAAAAGCGAGGTCGGAAAAATTGTATTTGACGATAGCACCGGGACGCTTATTTTGATCGATACTCCGGGGAAGGTGAAGGAGATGGACGCCATTATCCAGAAACAGGAATTGCCCACCGTGTCGAGGGTCCTGCCGACCGAGGTTCAGGTGTATGAATTTCGGTACGCGAAGGTAGAGACGATCAAGGATGAGATCAGCAAAGTGCTCACGCCGGAGGTGGGGTCGATGCGTACGGACATCAGGACCAACACGCTTGTGGTGACGGATCTGCCCCACGTTCTCAAAAAAGTGGATGTCTTGGTCAACGCGTTCGATCGCAAGATCCGGGAAGTTTTTATCGATGCCAAGATCGTCGAAGTGACGCTCAATGATAAATTCCAGTGGGGGATAGACTGGTCCAGGGTGATCACCGTTGCCGGGAAATTCAGCGCGATGACGATCGTGCCGCAGGCCGCGTTCCCTCTTCTTCTGGATAAAGTGACAGGCATGGGCAAGATGACGGTCTCAACCACTTCGTCGAAGAACAAGCTGGACGTGGTGCTGGAGGCCCTCGAATCATTGGCGGAGACCCGGGTGCTTTCGAATCCTCATATTACCGTGGAAGAAGGAAAAGAAGCGAAGGTCGAAGTCATCGAAAAACAGCCCTACGAAGAAGACACGACTACGACGGCTACGGGGGGCACCGTGACCAATGCCAAGAGCTATCAATGGGTCGAAATCGGCGTTTCGCTCAGTGTGACACCCCACATCAATCAGGATGGGTTCATCAGTATGGTGATAAAACCGGTGATGAGTTCCATTTCCGCATGGTATGGAGGAGAACCGCAGGCCGCGGGAGCTGTTCCTGTTGTGAAGTCCGCCAATGCGCAGACCACGGTTACGATCAAAGACGGAGTGACGATCATTATTGCAGGCCTCGTGAAGGATAATAAAACAAAGAGAGAGAGCAAAATACCGGTGTTGGGAGATATTCCGTGGCTGGGGATGGCATTCAAGAGGATCAACGATGAAGTCTCAAGGACAGAGACCATCGTATTTCTGACCCCGAGGATCGTCACGGGAGAGGAATCATTCCTTCTGGAAAAAGATCGGCCCAAGCCGTTGAAGGGGATCCGAAAGTAAACAAAAAGAGCGGATCGCAGACAGCGTAGAGCGTATAGAAAAGATCAGGAGAGGGAGCATTTATGAGAAAGAGTAAACAATACCTTGCAACGGAACAGATCAGGCCTTTTGTCTATACGCTAAAAGCTCTCCGCTCCCTGCTGATTATTCTGATTTTCTGTACGCTATTCGCCCTACGCTCTCCGCTATGTTTTGCCGAGGAGCCGGACACGCAAGGGATGCGCGCGGAATACGACAAGATCAGCGCTATGAAAATGAAAAAGTATGAAGAGCTGATGCGCGAGATCACGGAGCTTAGCGGACGCATTGAGGAACTTCTCGTCCAGGAACAGAAACTTTCCGCCGAAAAGAAAAGGGTTGAGACCGATCTTGCGAAACGCTCCAAAGAGTCAGAGATCGCCGAGGAAAATGTTAAAAAGGCTCTCGGGGTCGCTTCCGCCGAGGGCGAGAAAATGAAGCGCAGGGCCGAAAAGGTTGCAAAAGAAAGCGCGGCGCGTCGGAGAAAGACCGAAAAGCTGACAGCGGATCTAAAAAATGCCACGGACAAGAAGGCGCAATTGCAAAAAAAGAAGGATAAGATGGAAACCGAGATCGCCGCGCGGGATTCGGAGTACAAGGATATTTCAAAAAGGTTGCTGGAGCTTAAAGGAAAAAGTTCTGTGGGCGGGAAAGATGCGGCTGAAACCGGATCAGCGGATCTGAAAAAACGGATGAATGAACTCGAAATGAAAGCTCAGGTGGTGGAGCCCCTGAGACAGCAACTGTCAGACGAGATCCTGAGTTTTGCCGAAAAGATCCGGGCCCTGGAAGAAGATAGCTCGGCCTTGGAGAACGAAGATTCTTCGACGGCAAAAGGACTGCGTTCGAGGATCGGGAATTCCGAAAAGATCGAAAGCGAAGACCCGCAGAAGAGCCGGGAGATCCAAGGATTAAAAAAGATCACCGAAGAGGCAGGCTCCAAGAGGCTCAGTGCGGAGGCCGCGCTAAAGAAGATCGATCAGGACCTTGGGAGAGTCTCCGCCGATAAACTTCAGGCTGAAAAGGATCTTGAGGAGAAGACCGGTGAGCTGAAGATCCGGATATCCGCGCTTGTCGTTCAAAGCGAGAAGGAACAGGAGCTGCTCCCTCAAGGGGGAGGAGCCGATGTCGGTGAAAGGAATATGAAGAAAAGGCTCAAGCGCGCTGAAAAAGAGGTTGTGGACCTCAAACGGAAAGCCGAGCGATCCCTGTTGCTCAATAAAGAGCTTAAGGCGAAATTTGACAAAGAGATGCTGGATAAGCATTTCAATCTCGCTGTCGTTTATGAAAGGGACGGCTTGTATCAGGACGCCGAGCGAGAGTATCTCGAATGCCTGAAGATCGACCCGAAGGATGCAGACGTCCATTATAATCTGGCGATCCTTTACGACGACCGGTTGAACGAGAACGAGAAGGCGCAGCAGCATTATGACAAGTTCCTTGCTTGCCGGCCTATCGGGGAGTCGGGAGAAATCGTCAGAGACTGGATACTGAGGGCGGAATTGGAAAAACGCCTTGGCAGTACGGTGCGGTGAGATGCGCATAAAAATCGTCTTGATCTTTATCCTGTCGGTGCTGATCCCCACGGCGCTTTTGGCCTTTTGGGGGTTCCAGGCGGTCAGGAGCGAGAAGGCGATCCTGGAGTCCAATATCCGGCGCGTGTATGAATCGATGGCGGATGTGGTCGAAGACGAGATCAAGAGCGCCTTGGCCGAAAAACCGAAGCCATTCCTCAAGGATCCCTCCCAAGTAGAATCCGTCCTCACCGAACAAGCTTCCTTGTTTCAGTACCAGGTGAAAATCCTGGACCGCTATGGGAAACCGCTCGGAGGGAAAGCCTCTCCGGAGCTTGGGGCCCCCGTCCTTCGGCAGGAACTCAAAGGACTTCCTTACACGATCGCCGTTTATGAAAAGTATCCCGTGCTTATCAAAGGACTTGAAGGAAGAAAAAGCTGCCTTGCCTTGTATGTTGCGATGATCTTTCTCTCCGCGTTGTCTGTCCTGGGCGGGAGTTTTTTCACCCTCGGAATTCTTTCGCGCGAGTGGCGCCTGACTCAGTTGAAAAGTGAATTTGTGGCAAGCCTGTCGCACGACTTGAGAAGGCCGCTGACCTCGATTCGCATGTTTTCCGAGATGCTCAAAAATAACAGCGTCCCCACCGAAGAAAAAAAACAGGAGTATTACCACATCATCTCGAATCAGAGCGAACAGCTCACCGACCTGGCCAATAATATCCTTGATTTTGCGCGCATCGAGCGCGGCCGCAAACAGTATGAATTCAGAACGGAAGAGATCACCCCATTGGTCCGGAATGCTGTCGAGCGTTTCAAAGCCTCTACGGTCCAGGAATCCTACCGGATCTCTTTGAACATGGATCCGGATATTCCGGCGTTGAAAGTGGATGCCGAAGCCATCTCCAGGGCGATTACCAATCTCTTAGCGAATGCCGTCAAATATTCGCCCGTCTCGAATGAGATTAAAGTGAATGTTGTGAAAAAACCACGCGCAGTCGTGATCGAGGTCATGGACCACGGCATCGGGATCGCGCGCCGGGAGCAGAAGAAGATCTTCGAAAAGTTTTATCGTGTTCCTCAAAAGGAGACGAATGTGGAAGGTTCCGGTCTTGGCCTAGCCCTTGTCAAACATGCGGTCCAGGCGCATCATGGGAAAATTCTTGTGGAAAGCACCATGGGCCAAGGATCGAAGTTTACACTGGTATTACCGGTTAACCCGGACACTTACTGACCTATGCCACAAAAAATCCTTATCGTTGAAGACGACCGGAACATTATGACGGGCCTCGTGGATAATCTCGAGTCCGAAGGTTATAGCGTTCTCATGGCCCGGGACGGTCGGGAGGCGCTGACGCAGGCAAAGGAAAATTCTCCGGATCTCATGATCCTGGACATTATGCTTCCCAAAATGAATGGGCTTGAGGTTTGCAAGGAACTCCGGCGTCAGGGGAACAAGGCGCCGATCATTATTTTAAGCGCCCGGGCGCAGGAGCAGGATAAGGTGCTGGGGTTGGAGCTCGGTGCCGACGATTATGTCACGAAGCCCTTCAGCCCCCGTGAGCTGGTGGTCCGGGTCAAGGCCGTTTTGCGCCGAGCGACTTACGGGGCCCAGGTCGAGGACCTCTGGGAGCGGGATGGGCTCAGGATCGACTTTCGGAAATATATGATCTTCAAAGACGGCCAAGAGATCCCTCTGACGGCCGCGGAATGCAAGATCCTGAAAATGCTCGTGTCCAACCGTGGGGAGCCAGTCTCAAGGCATACGCTTCTGGCCCAGATCTGGACGGATGAAAAGGTGACGACGCGGACGATCGACACTCATATATGGAGCCTGAGAGAAAAACTGGAGAAAGATCCATCCGCCCCGAAGCATATCCTGACCGCGCACCGGATTGGGTATAAGTTTGTTTAATAGCGTAGAGCGTTTAGGCTATCCGCTCTGCGCTAACCGCTGGAATTGACAACTTCTTGATAATTTCTTGGCGGTGTCCTGACAACTTCTTTGCTAGTATAGAGGATACTTGTTGTAGACGCAGGGGACAAGCGTTGTTTTTACTAAATCTTCCAGGGTTGATTTTTCTGGCAATGAGACGATTTCA